>DATBLE010000016.1:0-18503 GCA_036555585.1 Gaiellaceae bacterium | reverse complement strand
CCGCGGCTGCTGCGAGGACGGCGAGGGTGATCAGGAAGCGGCTGCGCATGGGTGAGGGAGGGGCCCGCCCGGAGGCGGGCCCCGTGGTTCGTGCGCCTAGCTCGTGGCCTTCGCGTTCTCGTAGCCCGATTGGGGGGCGGCCACGTAGGGGAAATGGCCGAGACTCGCCACGTCGTTGGCGTTGACGCCGTCGCCGAGGGGGACCTTCTTCCCCTTGAGGAAGCCGGCGACCGCCTGCTCCTCGATGTCGACGATGTCGTCCGCCAGCCGGCGGCCGTTGGGGAAGCCGGCGTTGTCGCCGCCGAGCACGCCCATGCGGCTGGCCTTCGCCGCGGGCGTGACGGGAATCGCGAGGTTGACGCGGAGCTCGTCGGCGAAGGTGTTGCCGGTGAAGGTCACCTTCGGGATGCCCGTGCCGAGCACCGCGACGAGGTCGTCGCGGCCCGTCTCCGGGACGCCGAGCTTGTACAGCTTGTTCAGCACGGCCGCGAGGATGGGCGTCTCGTAGTAGCGCTTGAACTGCGCGTCCTGCGCGGGCTTCGTGCGGTTCCAGAGGTCCTTCAGCCCGGTGGGGATGACGACCTCGTTGACCAGCGGCTCGCCGAGGCGGGACACCTGCGTCCAGCCGGGGCGGACCTTGCCGTCCACGGTCACGTTCTGGCGCTCGGTCGAGCTCCAGACGCCGATGGTGTGGCTCGGGGTGTCGACCAGCCCGATCGGGATCTGCAGGGCGATCGTGTGGACGTTGTAGCCGGACAGGAAGTCACGGCCTCCGCCCATGTTGCCGGTGGTTCCGGCCTTGCGGATCGCGACCAGGTCGAAGATCGCGCCGACGTCGGCGAAGAACGGATCGTCGCGCTGGCCGGCGAAGATCTTGAGGCCGCGCTTGTCGACGATCGCCTTCTCGGCTGCCGCCTCGTAGTCCTTGACGCCGGCGAACCCGTTGAAGCGCGGCCCGACGTTGTCGATCGGGGTCTTGCCGTTGGCGAATCCGCGGTTGTTCCGCCACATCTGCCACGTCTGCTGCGTGTTGCCGAGGAAGTACGGGCCGGTGGGCGTCTTGAACCGGAAGCTGTAGGTGATGTCCGGCTTGCCGTCGCCGTTCCGGTCGACGTGGATGTTGTACCGGGCGCCCTGGGAGAACGTGTAGTAGTTGGGCCCGGCGGCAGGATCCTCGCCGGGGATCCAGTTGGCGACGATGGTCAGGGTGTTCGGCTTGTCCGGGCTCCGGAACGCGTAGAGGTCCGTGTTGTCCGCGGTCGGGTCTTCCGAGATCAGCGGCGCTTCGCGGTGGCTGGACGCGTGGCCGGAACCGGGGCCGAGGCGGGCGACGGAGAGCGCGGCGAGCACTGCTCCGACGACCGCCAGCAGGATGAATGCGTAACGCTTGCGCATCCGATGCGGCTCCTTTCTGACGGCCGATTGGTTGAGGTGCGTCTGGTCGTGGCCGTCGTACGGGCGCTGATTCGCGCGAGCCGCCGATCCGGTTCGGTGCTCCAGGGTCAGGATCGGAGGGGCCTGACCTTGAAGGTGGCTCACGAGGACGGACGAGGGTTCTGGGCCCTACGGCGGCGCGACGTTCTCAGCCGTTGGCCCCGATCCACTTGAGCGAGTTCCGTGCGGAACACCGGCTCGCCGGAATTCCGACGTCTCCCGCCTGTTCGATCTCGATGCCGTTCGCGCCGTCGACCAGGGAGCCGCCGCGGCACTTCCCGGCGACGATATAGGCGCAGAAGTGGTGGGTGTAGGTTGCGCCGGTCACGCAATCGACGACATGGATCGCAGCACCACCGAACCTGGCTCGGCCGCCGTCGACCCAGGACTGGAAGACGACCGCGAAGTCGTCCTGCTCGGGTGTTCTCTTGGAAAGCCCGGCGGCCGGCGGCGCCGCGCTCGCAGCAGGCCGGCGCGGGACCGGCTTCGCGGGCCCGCCGTCGAACGCGGAGGAGCCGAGCACCACAAGAGCAGCCGCGAGCATCCCGACCAGGACGCACGCGAGTACGAAGCGCCTCTTCACGGTCTTCCTCCTTTCCCGGCGAGCCGCCGTTGCGGCTTCTCTCGGCGAGTAGAACGCCGCTCGGCTAACCGGCGGCAAACGGGAGGAAAACCGGCCGATTGTGCGCTGATCGTCACAGGCGTAACGTGCGCCGTGCCGATGCGGTACGGGATCCTCGGACCACTCGAAGTGAGCGAAGACGGGCGTCGAATCGAGCTCGCCCGCGCGAAGGAGCGCGCGCTGTTGGCGGTGCTGCTCCTGAACGCGAACCGGGTCGTCTCGAGCGATCGCCTGATCGACGCACTCTGGGAGGAGCACGCTCCCAGCACCGTGCAGAAGGCACTTCGAGTGCATATCTCGCGGTTGCGCAAGCTGCTGGGCTCGGAGCGCCTGGAGACTCGAAGCCCGGGGTATGTGCTACGGGTCGACGATGGCGAGCTCGACCTGCATAGCTTCGAAGCGCTCGTGGGGCGAGCAAGAAGCGCGCCTCCTGCCGAGGCGTGTGTCCTCCTCGGCGATGCGCTCGCGCTCTGGCGGGGACCACCGCTGGCGGATTTCACGTTCGATGGATTCGCCCGGGTCGAGATCGCCCGGCTGGACGAGATGCGGCTCGCGGCGCTCGAGGATCGATTCGAGGCCGAGCTCGCACGCGGAGGACACCGACAGCTCGTCGGTCAGCTCGAGGCGCTGGTCGTCGAACATCCGCTGCGCGAGCGGCTCCGCGAGCAGTTGATGCTCGCCTTGTATCGATCGGGGCGCCAGGCGGATGCACTCGAGCGATACCAGACCGGCCGTCGCGTCCTCGTGCATGAGCTCGGCATCGAGCCGGGCCGGGCACTACGAGACCTCCACGAGGCGATCCTCCGCCAGGACCGTATGCTCGAAATCGCCACGGTCAGAGCACGCCGCGGCGCCTTCGTAGGTCGGGAGGCGGAGCTCGAACAGCTTGCCGCCGGACTCGACGATGCCTTCGCCGGAAGAGGCCGTCTCTGTCTGCTCGTCGGCGAGCCCGGCATAGGCAAGAGTCGCCTGGCAGAGGAGGTGGTCGCCCGAGCCAGAGCCCGCGATGCTCGGGTCCTTGTCGGCCGCTGCTGGGAAGCCGGCGGTGCTCCGGCGTATTGGCCCTGGGTCAGTTGCTCCGCTCGTATGCTCGGCTTGCGGACGACGCCAAGCTGCGTGACCAGCTCGGCCGGGGTGCGGGCGAGCTCGCTCAGATCCTGCCCGAGCTGCGGGAGAGGCTTTCCGACCTCCCCGAGCCGCCTTCGTCCGATTCGGAAAGCGCGCGGTTTCGCCTGTTCGACGCAACGACCGAGTTCCTCAGGAAGGTGGCGGCTGCCCAGCCGGTCGTGCTCGTCTTGGACGACCTCCACGCGGCTGATGCTCCATCGCTCTTACTCCTGCAATTCCTGACGCGTGAGCTCGACTCGATCCGCGTACTCGTGCTGGCCGCGCTGCGTGACGTCGATCCGGTCCCCGGCCAACCGCTCACGGCGCTGCTGACCGAGGTCGCGCGCGAGCCTGGAACACGCCGCCTGTCGCTCCGGGGGCTGAGCGAGGCCGAGGTGGCCGACTACCTCGAGCAGACCGCATCGGCGATTGCGTCGCCCCGGCTGGCTGCAGCTCTGCACGAGGAGACGGAGGGGAACCCGTTCTTCGTCGTCGAGACAGTGCAGCTCCTGGCGCTCGAGGGCGTTTCGCCACGATCGGCAGGCACAGGGATCGCCATGCCCCAGAGCGTTCGCGACGTGATCTCCCGTCGCTTTGCGCATCTTTCGACCGGGTGCAAGCGGGTACTCGTGCTCGCCTCGGTATTGGGGCGAGAGTTCGAGCCCGCTGCACTCGCCCGCGTCGAGGGCAAGCGAGAGAGCACGATCCTCGATGCGGTCCGCGAGGCGGCGGCTGCCGGCGTGGTGACCAACGTTCCCGATGCTGCGGGTCGCTACCGCTTCGCGCACGTTCTCATCCGCGATGCGCTCTACGAAGGGCTGACGATGGAGCGCCGGATCGGTCTACATCTGGATGTGGTCGGGGCGCTCGCGACACAGCACGGCGAAGAGCCGGGGCCACACCTCGCGGAGCTCGCGCACCATTCCATTGCAGGAAGAGACTTCGAGAAAGGTTTCGACTACGCCACCCGCGCCGGCGACTGGGCTCTCGAGCTCCTCGCCTACGAGGAGGCCGCGCGCTTGTACGAGGTCGCGCTCGACGCGCTCGCCCGGTCGAACCTGAGAGACGAGGCGGCGGGCTGCGAGCTGCTCCTCTCGCTTGGTGAGTCGCATGCGCGAGCGGGGGACATCCCGACTGCGAAGCGGGTGTTCTGGCAAGCCGCCGAGGCCGCCCGAGAGCTCGGCGCGGCGCGGCAGCTCGCCCTCGCTGCGTTCGGCTACGACGGACGGAGCATGTACGGGCGGGCCGGTGACGACGATCGGCTCGTGCCGCTTCTCGAGGAGGCACTGACCGCACTCGGAGACAGTGACGTGGCGCTGCGCGCGCGGCTCGCGGCACGGCTGGCCGGCGCGCTGCGGGACGAGCCGTCGCGAAGGCGACGCGACAGGCTGAGCAGCGAAGCGATCGAGTACGCCCGCGCCGCGGGCGATCTCTCCGCCCTCGCGTACGCGCTCGACGGTCGCGCAGCCGCCGTCATGGCCCCGGACACAGTCGCAGAGTGCTTCCTGCTCGCTACCGAACTGCGTGACATCGCAATCGGCATCGGCGACCAGGAGCGAGTCGTCCACGGTCACCTGCACAGGCTGATAGCGCAGGTCATGCAGGGAGACCTCGACGGTGCGAAAGCCGATCTCGAGGCGATGAGCCGCCTGGCGGATGAGCTGAGACAACCCGCTGACTTCTGGCAGGTTGCCGCCGCCGAGGCGATGCTCGGGTTGGCGATGGGCAGGCTCGACGAGGCGCAGGAGCTCATCGACCACGCTTTCGCGGTCGGCGAAAGGTCCGAGCCGGCGATGGCGATTCCCGTCTACCGACTCCAGCGATACACCCTCTTCGATTTCCTCGGGCGTCTCGAGGAGGTCGAGCCCGAGCTGCGCGAACTGGTCGACGCGTATCCAGCGCGAACCGCCATGCGCTGTGCACTCGTCCACCTCACAGCCCGACTCGGCCGAACGGATGAAGCGGGGCAGATGCTCGCCGAGCTGGCTGAGGACGACTTCGCCACACTCAAGTTCGACAACGAGTGGCTCTTCGGAATGAGTCTGCTCGCCGAGACCTGCGCGATGCTCGGCGAGGCCGAACCGGCGATGGTTCTGTACCAGGCTGGACTGCCCTGGGCATCGTTGAACGTTCTCGACCATCCAGAGGTCGTGAGAGGCTCCGTCTCCCGGTACCTCGCTCTGCTCGCGGCTACCGCCGGGCGCTGGGACGAGGCGGCTGCCCACTTCGAGGCTGCGATCGAGCTGAACGGCCGGATGGGCCTTCGTCCCTGGCTTGCCCACACGCAGGTCGACTACGCACGGCTCCTGTTTGCACGTGGCGAACTCGGCCTCCAAGGACTTGCGTACGAACTCCAGGAAGAGGCGCTCGCGACCTATGCCGCGCTGGGGATGGACACGGCCGTCGCGAGCGGAGCCACCCGCGACACCAGATCGGTACTGCGGCTGGTCGACTGACGTCGATCCACGGACGTGGACGCGGCGCCGGGGCTAGCCGCGTTCGCGGTCGGATTTCTCCTCGCGCTCCCGCTCCTTCTTCGCCGAGCGGCGGATGAAGTAGCCGAAGACGCCGAGCGCGACGAAGACGCTCCCGGTCTCCGCGATCAGGCCCGGGATGCCGCCGTGGGCCAGGACGAGCTGCGTGTTGGCGATCAGAAGCTGAATCGGAGCCAGAGCAAGCTCTGGCACCGATGCTAGCCCTGGCTGAGCACCCACAACCCACCGACCGTGAAGAGCACCATCAGCACCAGCATCGGGTACTGCGTCCAGAGCGCCATCTTGGGCGTGTGGAACAGGCCGACCGCCCGGTCGTGGGCGACCGCCAGCCCCGCCACGTGGCCGATCACGAGCGCGCCCACCTGGACGTACCAGATCGTGTGCGGCGTCAGGAACGTGAAGTTCGGCTGGAACCCGTGCGTGCCGAACAGATCCCACCCGCGTCCCCACGGATCCGAGAGCAGCCGCACGCCGACCTCGCCCTGGTAGATCAGCAGCGAGAAGTAGTGGGCGATGATGTAGACGAACGCGATCGGGATCAGGCTGTCGATGAACTCCTGCGAGAGCGGGCGCTGGTCGGCGATCGACTCCGTCCCCGCCACGGCGAGCCGGAACGCGACGCCGACGAACACGACGCAGAGGATCAGCCCGCCGAGGCTCATCAGCTGACCGACGAGATCGGCCAGGCTCGGCTTGTCGATCAGGTCGACCTGGACGTTGTAGTAGCGGTTCTGCCAGATGCTCGTCCGGCTGAAGCCGTCGAAGAACGTCGAGCCGAGCATCACCGCGACCATGGCGATCGTGCCGGGCGTCGAATCGCTGACCGAGAGGCCGGAGAACGGCGTCCGCGCGACGAGCTGACCGTCGTCGCGCCGTCCGAGCCAGCTGATCCGCGAGAGGAGCATGAAGTCGACGGAGAACCCGTCGCCGTTCCGGAACCACGCGTCGGACCCGAAGGCGATCGCGCCCGCCCACGTGACCAGGCTGTACACGGCGATCGCCAGCGCCAGCGCGCGCGGGTCGGACGGATTCGTGAAGCTCAGCTCCATCGTCACGAAGGAGAGGAGCAGCACCGCCGCCGGCCAGCGGCCGAGCCAGCGTGGGTACTCGAACGGCGCCCCCTGCCAGAGCCCGAGCCGACCGAGCGTCCAGCCGAGCCCGCGGGCGGCGGCGCGCCACGGGCTCAGTACCGACCAGACGTCGCCGAAGAGCACCACGGCGATCGGCATGAAGATCCAGAAGTAGACGTAGACGAACGTCGGCGTGAAGTTCACGCCGCTGTCGTTCTTGCCGACCAGCGCCCCCAGCCAGAGGAACCCGAGGACGGCGACCGAGAGGGCGCCGACCACGACGTGCAGCGGCGTGGACAGGAGGAAGCGCTGGAGCCCGGACGGCAGGGGGCGGCCGCGCCGACGCTCGGCCAGCACCGGCCTGCGCCACAGGAACGCGAGCGCGGCGAACGAGACCACCAGGACCGCCGCCGCGCCGTAGTAGAAGACGTACCGCGGGACGGGGAGGTCGCGAATGCCACCGATCCCGTGGGCGAGGAGCCAGGTCACTTGACCGTGAACTCGACGATCTGCAGCTTCCTGCTCTCCAGCTCGGCCTCGAAGACGCCGGTGATCGTCGCCGGGAACACGATGCGCACGGTGCCGCCCGCGTCGACGTCCTTGTGCAGGTCGTAGCCGTGGACGTGGACCTCGTCGGCGACGTCGGAGTTGACGACGATCGCCACCTTCTGGCCCTTCTTCACCGTCGCGCGCTGGATGCCGCCGACCGGCTTGCCGCCCTTCACCAGGACGCGGATCGTCACCGGGGCGGCGGTCGTGCCCGTCCTCGTGGTGGTCGTCGCGTTCGCACCGGTCGTCGTTGGCGTGGTCGGCGGGGCCGAGCTCTTGCCGCCCCCGCCGCAACCGGCGAGGGCGAGGGCTCCTGCGACGAGCAGGAGCGGGATCGTGTACCGCATCGGGGACCTCCTCTGCAGTTCGGGTTCCGGGGCTGAGACGGACCGCTCAGCGAGGAGGTGCGCGGCCGAGCCGCCCGTACGCGAGACGTGTGGGCGCCGGCTCGGACCCGCGGACCGGCACGAGAGCCGGCGTGAAGCGCGGAGCAAAGAGCGGCCTGGGGACGAGCCGGCGGACGGCTTCGTCGGTCGCGCGCAGCAGCGCCCGCGCGCCGAGGTAGCCGGCCAGCGCGACCGGCAGCTGGGCGGCGAGGCCCACGTAGACGGCCGGCTCCAGCACGGCGTGGGCCGGCAGGCCGGCGGCGAGTCGCTCGATCAGCTCCTGGGCCAGGAACGCGATCGGGGGGATCAGCGCGAACGGCCACGCCGACGGCCGTCCCCGGAGTCGGCCGGTCGCACGCAGGACCAGCGCGAGCACGAGGACGGCGAAGCAGAGAGCCAGGAACTGGGGCGCATAGGAGAGATACCCGTGCGCCAGCGCGTCCCGGCGGCTCGACCCGACGAGCGCATAGGCTGCTGCGTGGCCCGCAAGGGTTCCGGCCGCCGCGAGCGGCAGGGAGAGGGCGAGGAGCGCGCGCTTCCTCACGCGAAGAGCCTACGCAAAGCAACGGTAGAGTTGCTCCGGTGGGGCGCTTCCACGACGCTGTCAACGAGCAGATCGGCTACGAGTTCGCGGCCTCGCAGCAGTACATCGCGATCGCCGTCTACTTCGACGCCGAGACGCTGCCGAACCTGGCCGGGCACTTCTACCGGCAGGCGGTCGAGGAGCGCAATCACGCGATGATGCTCGTCCAGTTCCTGCTCGACGCCGACCAGCCGGTGGCCATTCCCGCGGTGACCGCTCCGAAGACCGGCTTCCCGAACGCGGCCGAGCCGGTTGCGCTCGCGCTCGACCAGGAGAGGCGTGTCACCGACCAGATCTCGCGGCTGCTCGGGCTGGCCCGCGACGAGGGCGACTTCGTCGGCGAGGAGGCGATGCACTGGTTCCTGAAGGAGCAGCGCGAGGAGGTCTCCTCGATGAGCGACCTGCTCAGGCTCGTCGAGCGAGCGCTCGAGTCGAACATCCTCCTGGCCGAGGACTCGCTTGCCCGCACGCCGGTGGGCGACCAGGGAGTCGACCCGTCCGCACCGCCCGCGGCCGGCGGCGCGCTGTAGTCGTCTAGGCGGCGGCCAAGGCGTCGCGCACGTACTCGGTGACCGCCTCGAGCTCGATCTCGGCCGAGGTCAGCTCCCTGAGCAGCTCGTCGGCCGTCGGACGCTGGCCTTCCGACCAGAGCTCGCGCAGCAACGAGCCGGCGTCGCGGCGGGTGAACCACGTCGAGCCGAACTTCTCGCGGAAGAAGCGCTTCAGCGCCGCCTCGAACGCCCAGGCGCGGACGTATTCCGTCGAGTAGAAGCCGGCGTCGACGTCGCCCAGGTAGTCGGTCGGGCTCGGCTCGATCTTCAGCGCGTCGCCGAGGATCTCGACGTAGCGCTTCTGGAGCGGCCGCGGGTCCTCGGCGGCGTGCAGCTCGAGCTCGTAGAGCACCTTCGCGCAGTACCGGCGGACGAGGTAGAGGAGCCCGGTCGCGCTCTCGGCGACGAACTCGCCCGGCCGCGGGACGTCGAGGCGCCGGTTCAGCCAGGCGGCGTCCTGGACCAGGTGCTCCATCAGCATCGCCCAGCCCTCGGTGACCGCGAAGTCGCCGAGCCGCCGCTCCTCCACCGGCAGGTCGGCACGGGTGTGCGCGAAGTGCTCGGTATGGCCGGCCTCGTGGAAGAGCGCGCGCCAGTCGTCGACGCCGCCGATCGGCTGGATGACGAGGACGACGCGCTGCGGCACCTCGATCGGCGAGCAGAACGCCCGCGGCGTCTTCTTCTCGCGCTGCTCGACGTCGAGCTCGACGTTCTCCTGGGCGTGGAGGTCGACCCCGAGGTCGGCGAGCGTCGCCTCGAGCGCCGGGAGCATCCGGTCGGCGGGGAAGGAGGGATCCCACTCCGGCGCGCGGAAGACGCGGGCGACGTCGTACCGCCGCGCCTCGGCGAGGCCCAGCCCGACCCGCTGCCGGAAGAGCCTGTCGCCGGCGTCCTCCCACAGCCGCTCCGTCGCGTCCAGGAACGCGCGGCACTGCTCGCCCATCTCGTCCAGCCGGAAGCCGAAGCGGCGGTGCAGCTCGACGTAGTCGGGGGCCCCGAGCGCGTGGACCGCCTCGGTCACGACCTGGGCCGCCTCGAGCTGGAGCGGGAGCAGGTGCTCGTCGGTGAGGCCGTTCCGCGCGTGCTCGAGCCGCGCCCGCTTCTCGCGATCCGGCTCGTTCGCGATCGTCGGGCGGAGCATCCGGTACGGGATCTCCTCGCCGTCGACGGTCGCGGTCAGCTCCGCCTCGAGGCGCGCCGTCCTCTCCTCGAAGTCCCGCGTCAGGTTGCCCAGGTAGCCGGAGCACGCGAACTTCCACAGCTCCCGGACGCGCCGGTCGCCGTCGACCGCCGAGCCGACGCGGTTCGCCTGGTCGAGGCTGGTCAGCTCCCCGAAGCGCTCGTAGATCGGAACGAGGTCGAGCGAGTCCTTGTGGCCGGCGAAGTGGAGGTAGTACTCCTCGTCGATGGCGGCGATGAACCGGTCCGCCTGCTCGCGGTAGTCGTCCAGCTCGCGTGGTGTCGGCGCCGCCGCCAAGGTCGCCTAGGATACCCGCGTGCGGCGGATCGCCATCACCACGGACCGGAAGACCCAGCTCGTCGACATCACGGAGCAGGTGCAGGACGCTCTCGCGGACGCGAACGGCGCGTCCGCGGCGCTCGTCTACGTGCCGCACACGACCGCCGGAGTGACGATCAACGAGGGCGCCGACCCGCTCGTCGCCCGCGATCTCGAGGCCGCGCTCCAGAAGATCGTCGACGACGGCTGGCCCTGGCAGCACGTCGAGGACCCCGACGGGCCGAACGCGCCCTCGCACGTCCGCGGCTCGCTGATCGGCCCGCAGGTGCTCGTGCCGATCGACGGCGGCAAGCTCGGCCTCGGTCGCTGGCAGGGCATCTTCTTCTGCGAGTTCGACGGTCCGCGCGAGCGGAACGTCTTCGTCACGACGCTGAGCTGAGCCAGAGGCAACCGTTTCGCCGCCGGGCAACGGTGGAACCCGGAGCCGGTGGACCCTGCGGTTCGCATCTTCGTCCGCCCGATCGGGAGCGGGCTGCCGCTGGGGTTCTTCGCCTTCGGGATCGGGATGCTGCTCCTGGCCGCCTCTCCGCTCGGGTGGGCGCCCCCGACCGACCAGCGCTCGATCGGCCTCCTGCTGGCCGCCTTCGCCTTCCGCTCGAGCTGGTCGCGACGGTCGTCGCGTTCCTTGCCCGCGACACGTTCGGCGCCACCGGCGTCGGGCTGTTCACCACCTCGTGGCTCGCGCTCGGCATCGGGCTGATGCAGTCTCCGCCGGGCTCCCGGAGCAACGCGGTCGGCCTCTTCCTCCTGGCGTTCGCGGCGGCGGCGCTGCTGGCAGCCGCGGCCGTCATGGCCAAGCCCTTCTTCACGGTCCTGATCGGCCTCGGCGCCACCCGGGCGGCGCTGAGCGGCGTCTGGGAGATCTGGGGCTCGACCCGCGCCGACCAGATCGGCGGAGTGATCGCGGCCGCCCTCTGCGTGCTGGGCCTCTACGGCGGGATCGCGCTGCTGCTGGAGGACGCGAAGCAGCGGGCGGTGCTGCCGCTCGGCCGGATCGGCGACGCGAGACGAGCGCTCGAGGGCGACCTCGGCGAACAGCTCCAGCGGGTGACCAGAAAGAGGCCGGCGTCCGCCAGCAGCTCTGAGGCGGCTACGCTCAGGCGATGGCTGCGCCCGTCGCCAGGGGAGACGAGCTGGAGCTCCGCGTCGACTCACTCGCCTACGGCGGGAACGGCGTCGCGCGGCTGAACGGATTCGTCGTCTTCGTCCGGCGAGGGCTGCCCGGCGACACGGTGCGGGCGACGGTGACGAAGGTCAAGCGCGGGTTCGCGGAGGCGACCGCGACCGAGGTGGTCGCCGCCGGCGCGCCGCGGGTGGACGCGCCGTGCGCGCACTTCCCCGCGTGCGGCGGCTGCCGCTTCCAGGACCTCGCCTACGCCGCGCAGATCGCCGCGAAGCGCGAGCAGGTGCGGGACGCGCTCGTCCGGATCGGCCGCGTGTCCGACCCGCCCCTCGAGGAGATCCTCCCCGCGGAGTCACAGTTCCACTACCGCAACAAGCTGGAGTACTCGTTCACCGACACGCCGCGCGGGGCGGCCCTCGGGTTCCACCGCGCCGGCCGCTGGGACGAGGTGCTCGAGGTGGAGCGCTGCTGGCTGACCACCGAGCTCGGCAACTCGATCCGCGACACCGTGCGGGAGTGGGCCCAGGAGGAGGGCCTGCCCGCCTTCGACCGGGAGAACCACACGGGCTACCTCCGGCACCTCGTCGTCCGCGAGGGCCGCAACACCGGGCAGGCCCTCGTCCAGCTGGTCACGGCGCCGGGCGACCTCCAGGGAGCCGACCGCCTGGTCGAGGCGCTGCGTGCGCATCCGGAGGTGCGCTCGATCCACTGGGCGGTGAACGACTCGCCAGCAGAGGTGACGAACCTGCCGACCAACCTGCTCTGGGGCGACGAGGCGATCGAGGAGGAGATCCTCGGCCTGCGCTACCGCGTTCGTCCGAACGCCTTTCTCCAGACCAACACGGCCATGGCCGAGCGGCTCTACGAGCTGGCGATCGAGCAGGCGGCGCTCACGGGGAACGAGACCGTCTACGACCTCTACTGCGGGACGGGCACGATCGGCCTTTCGATGGCGTCTCGGGCGCTGACGGTGTGGGGGGTCGAGGCGTCGGAGGAGTCGGTCGCCTGCGCGATCGAGAACGCCGGCCTGAACGGCGTCTCGAACGCGGCGTTCTTCGCCGGCGACGTCGGCCGCTCGCTCGAGGAGCTGGCCGAGCGCGCGGGGCCGCCCGACGTGGCCGTGGTCGACCCGCCGCGCGCCGGCCTGTCCGGGAAGGCGCTGCGGGCGCTTGCGCGCCTGGAGGCGCCGAGGATCGTCTACGTGTCCTGCAACCCGACGACGCTGGCGGGGAACGCGAAGGACCTGGTCTCCGACTGGGGCTACCGGCTCGAGCGCGTCCGGCCCGTGGACATGTTCCCGCACACGCCGCACGTCGAGTCGGTCTCGCTGCTCGTGCGCTAGGGACTGTCCCCGAAGGGGACTGTCCCTGAAGGAACGGTTGCGTCACCATCCGGCAGGGTCAGACCCCTTCGGGGTCAGACCCTAAGATCGAGACCATGCGCGTCGTCCTGATGGTCGAGGGCCAGGAGGGGGTCTCCTGGGACGAGTGGGTCGCGCTCGCCCGCGCGTGCGAGGAGCACGGGGTCGAAGGGCTCTTCCGGTCCGACCACTACCAGTCGGTGTTCGGCATCCCCGGCCGCGGCTCGCTGGACGCCTGGGCGACGCTGGCCGGTCTCGCCGCCGTCACGAACCGGATCAGGCTCGGGACGATGGTCTCGCCGGCGACCTTCCGGCGGCCGTCGGTGCTCTCCCGGATGGTCGCCACCGTCGACCACATCTCCGGCGGGCGCGTCGAGCTCGGTCTCGGCGCGGGCTGGAACGCCGCCGAGCACGAGGCCCACGGCTTCCCGTTCCCCGACCTCTCAAAGCGCATGGAGCTACTCGAGGAGCAGCTGGAGATCGTCCACCGGCAGTGGACGGAGGTGGAGTTCTCGTTCGCCGGACGCCACTACCGCCTGGAGGGCTGCCGGGCGGAGCCGAAGCCGCTCCAGCGCCCGCACCCGCCGATCGTGATGGGCGGCGCGGCGGGACCGCGCGCCGCCCGTCTCGCTGCACGCTGGGCCGACGAGTACAACACGCCGTTCGCCTCGGTCGAGCAGTGCCGCGAGCGCCGAGCAGCCGTCGCCGCCGCCTGCGAGCGCGAGGGGCGCGAGCCGATTCCCTTCTCGCTGATGGCGCCGTGCTGCGTCGGCTGCGACTATCAGGAGGCGCTGGCGCGCGTCCGCCGCCGGCTCGAGCGGAGTGGGCGCGACGACGATCCGTCCGATCTCCTCGGGCAGGACAACGTGCTCGCCGGCACCGTCGAACAGGTGGTCGCGAGGCTCCGGGAGTACGCGGACGCCGGCGTCGAGCGCGTCTTCCTCCAGCACCTCGACCACGCCGACCTGGACATGGTCCGCCTGATCGGCGAGCAGGTCGTCCGCGCATTCGAGTGATTTTGTTGCGTGCCGTCGGCGGCGTGAACTAACGTCCGCCCGTCCCCCGTCACGACAGGCGACCCCAAGGAGCTCGACTATGCGCAGGACGAAACTGACGATCCTCTGCCTGATGCTGCTGGCAGCGTTGCTGCTGGTGGCCACGGGCTGCGGGAGCAGCAGCAAGAACTCGGCTGCGACCACGGAGGAGGCGACCACCGAGGTGGCGACGACCACCGAGGCGGCCACCACCGAGGCCGCGACGACCGAGGCCGCGACGACCGAGGCGACGACGACGTCGGCGCTCGGCGGGCTCGTCGCGAGCGGCAAGTGCAAGGACCTCGCCAACCTCGGCCAGAAGTACTCGCAGGCGCTCAACGCAGGCGGGGCCGGCACCGCGGATCTGAAGAAGACCGCCCAGATCCTGCAGGAGTTCGCGGACAAGGCGCCGTCGGAGGTCAAGTCCGACTTCCAGGTGGTCGCCGACTACATGTCGAAGGTCGCGGACGTCGCCGGCAATCTCAAGCCCGGACAGACGCCCGACCCGGCGACGCTCGCGAAGCTCCAGAAGCTCGCGACGTCGATCGACTCGCAGAAGCTGACCGCCGCTTCCCAGCACATCAGCGCCTGGGTCGCGAAGAACTGCCACGGGTAGAGCCCCGCGCGGGGCTGGGACAGTCGTCAACGGCTGTCCCAGCCGCGCCGGCGCAGCCGCGTCCAGATCAGGTCGGCGTTCGGGACGAGGAAGCCGATCGACAGCGCCGGCAGCGCCGGCAGCCCGGACACGTCGGTCCAGGCCGTGATCGCGATCGTCGCTCCCAGCGCTGCGACCATCGCCAGCCACGTCCAGGCCGGCCGCAACCGGAAGCGCACCGCGGCGGCGAGGTAGAGCGCGAAGAACAGGACGTCCGGGATGCCGAGCCGCGGATCGTCCAGCTCGTGCGGCAGCGCCCAGTACACGGAGAAGTAGGTGAAGACCTCGGAGTGGTGCTCGACGATGTTGCCGGTCGGCCCGCGAAACACCGAGTACGCGTCCACGAACGGGACGATCAGCGCGACGACGACCAGAAGGACCAGCTCCTCGAACAGGGTGAGGAACCAGAAGGCGAAGAACGTCACCGCCGCGAGCTTCGCGGCGTTCCCGAGCACCTCGAGGTCGCCGACCTCGGCCAAGATCGCGAGCGCGGCGAGGCTGCCGGCCAGCGGCAGGAGCCCGCGGGCGCGGCACAGCGGCAGCACGATCCAGTCGAACGCGAACACGCCCGGGATCAGCACGAACGCGAGCAGCGCGACCTCCCACCAGAGGGAGATGCCCGGGATCGAGTCGGCCGCGAAGTACCAAGCTGCCCCTGCTCCCAGCCAGGCCGCGAGCGCGACCGAGCGCGAGCGACTTAGTACGGCGGGAGCTCCGCCCACCAGGAGCCGAGCACCTTGAAGGCGTTCCAGAACGCGGTCTTCGCCGGCGCCTCGTCGAGGGAGGCATCGATGTCCGGGACGACGAGCGCTTCGACGGTCGGCGTGAACCGCTGGAGCTCTCCCGTCACCGGCTCGACCGTGGCGGCGAGCGGGAACTCGAGGTCGTTGAGGAAAGCCAGGGCGTCGTCTCCCATCGCGACCACCAGCTTCGGCTGGACGATGTGCAGCTCGCGGGTGAGCCAGCCGCGTGCCTCCTCGTCGGCGGCACCCTCGGCCAGCTTGACGCAGTTCGTCCCGTACACGGCCATCGGATCGACGTGCAGGCGTTGCAGCGACTTGAGCACCGCCTGGCCGGACCGACCGAAGAACGCGACGCCCTCCTGCACCTCCGACGCCTGCGGCCGGTGCTTGAGCAGGAAGATGTCGGCGAGTGGATGGCCCGAGCCGAGCACGGGCACCGAGACGCCGCCGGCGGCGCGCGCGATCTCGTCTCCGAGCTCGTTGATCTCGGAGATTGCTTTCTGCAGGTACTTCTCGTGGATCTCGTCGGCGGGCACGGCGGTCACGTGGGGCACGACAGACTTCTCTCCTAGCGGACCCTTTCCTTGGCCTGCGCCGCCCACTTCTGGACCTGCTGGACGATCAGCGACTTCGGCCGGCGGAGGATCTCCGCTCCCCGCAGGCTGACCAGGAACTCCTCCGGCCCGTCGAACGCCCGCATCCTGACCGCACCGGCGCCGACCCCGAGCAGGACGTGGGCGTCGGAGCCTGCACCCATCGTCAGGCCGTACTTGCGAGCGAAGCGGAGCGCCTCGTCGTTGAAGGACTCCCTGAGCAGACGGGCGTTGTAGACCTCGAACACGTCGATGTCGGCCAGGTGGCGGTGCAGCGTCCGCGCGTCGGGGATCGCGTGCAGCCGGTCGAACGGGTGGGGGAGGTAGACGAGGCCGTCCTGCGCCCGGATCGCCGCGATCGTGTCGGCGAAGGAGAGGCCCCGGGGGATCTCCTCGCCGAGGAACAGGCCGATCACCTCGCCCTGGCCGTCGGTCTTCACCTCCTCGCCGGGGATGACGACCAGCTGCCGGCCGCGGGCGAGCCGGACCGCCTCCTCGGCGCCGCCGAAGCGGTTGTGGTCGGTGACCGCGATCGCCCCCAGGCCGATCGCCTCGGCGTGGTCGAGTAGCTCGTCCGTCTGGATCGAGCAGTCGTGCGACCACGATGTGTGCATGTGCAGGTCACAGGTGATCCAGGGGCGGCCGGCGAGCGGGTCGCCGTCGCGCCGTCCTCGCCGGCGGCGGCTGAGCTGACGGTAGAGGGCGTTGAGCTCGGCGGCGACGGCGGCGAAGCTCTCGTCCTCGGCACGACCACGCGCCTCGGCGCCGAGCTGCCGGCGCACGTCGGCGTTCTCCGCAAGCCGGGCCACCGCCGCGGCGGCCAGCTCGGGCTGCGCCTCGACGCCCGGCGGGCTCGCGGTCGCCGCCCCGCTCGCGTCCGCCTCGAGCCGGAGCCGCTCGCTGCCCTCGATCGCGGGCACGAAGATGGCCGCGTCGCGGAAGATCGCGGCACGGGTGTCGGCGTCGCGCCCGAGCCTCGAGCGCACGCGGTCGGCCAGGCGCCGCGGCACGTACGGCCGGCCCGAGAGCGCCCGGGTGCGGAGGAGCGTGAGCTCCCACCCGGGGAGCTCGTCGAGCATCCGGATCACGCCGCGCGCGACGGGCCGCTCGAGCCCGCGCCACTCGAGCACGATTCGGCGCCCCTTCCGGCCGGGACGGAAGAGGACGCCGTCGACTCCCGGCGAGACGACCCGGTAGTCGCCGGGAAAGCGCTCTCCTGCCGCCGCCGCGACCTGGGGCGACGACGCGACGAGGGCGTCGATCCGCCCGAGCAGCTTCGCGCGCTGGGCCTTGCCCGGCGGGTAGCCGAGCCGCTCGGCCGAGAAGAAGCTCGCGACGGAGATCGTGTGCGCGGAGCGGAGCGCGAGGTAGGAGAGGCTGGGCAGGCCCGGCTCGAAGCCGTGGACGACGTCGTAGCTCCCCCGGGAGAGCGCGACCATCAGGTTCGCGCGCCACCCGAGCGGGACGCCCATGCTGCTCCTCCGGGAGACCGGGACGGCCGGCCCGATCGCGATCAGCTCCGCGTCGGCGTCCCCCAGCAGCGAGCGGCGCCCCGCACGGAGGTCGCTCGCGCGGCTCGACGGAGCGAGGACGGTGACCGAGTGGCCGAGGTTGCGGAGCTCGGCCGCGACGCCGGCGACGTGGTCGTTCACCTCGTGCGGAGCCGACCAGGCGAAGGGCGTGACGAGGCAGATTCTCATCCGCCCAGAGATTAGTCGCCGTTCCGATAGGGACAGACCCCGCGGGGTCTGTCCCTACAGGAGAGGGCCGCTACGTCTTCGCCGCGACCTTCGCGGGCTTGCGCGCGTGCTGCTTGATGAAGCGCTCGGTTGACTCGCGGGCCTCGTCGTCGCGGACCTGCTCGGGCGGCGACTTCATCAGGTAGGAGCTCGGCGCCTCGAGCGCGCCGGCGACCCCGTCGTTCAGGGCCAGCTTCGCGAGCCGGACAGCGTCGATCACGATCCCGGCCGAGTTGGGCGAGTCCCAGACCTCGAGCTTCAGCTCGATGTTCAGCGGCACGTCGCCGAAGGTCGTGCCCTCCATGCGGATGTACGCCCACTTGCGGTCGGTCAGCCACGGCACGTAGTCGGAGGGGCCGACGTGGACGTTCCCGGCGCCGAGGTCGTAATCGAGCATCGACGTGACCGCGTTCGTCTTCGAGATCTTCTTCGACTCGAGGCGGTCGCGCTCCAGCATGTTCAGGAAGTCGGAGTTGCCGCCCACGTTCAGCTGCATCGTCTTGTCCAGATGCACGCCGCGGTCGCGGAAGAGCGTGGTCAGCACGCGGTGCGAGATCGTCGCGCCGACCTGCGACTTGATGTCGTCGCCGATGATCGGCACCCCGGCCTCCTCGAAGCGCCGCTGCCAGTACGGCTCGCGGGCGATGAAGACGGGCATGCAGTTCACCATCGCGCAGCCGGCGGTGAGGATCTGCTCGGTGTACCACTTCGTCGCCTCCTCGGAGCCGACGGGGAGGTAGTTGACGACCACGTCCGCGCCGGTCTCCTTGAGGATCCCGACCACGTCGTCCGTCTCGCCGGGGGCCTTCTCGACCACCTCGGACAGGTACTTGCCGATGCCGTCGTGCGTCATCCCGCGCGAGACCTTGACACCGGTCTTCGGCACGTCGGCGAACTTGATCGTGTCGTTCGGATGCGCCCAGATCGCGTCGGCGAGGTC
>DATBLE010000015.1:0-18840 GCA_036555585.1 Gaiellaceae bacterium | reverse complement strand
AGCACCGCGCCGCGGTCGGCAACATCGAGAACTCCCACGCGGTGCCGGGCGACCTTTTGTCGGCCGCCCGCCGCGCCTGGGACGACGCTTTGGATCTAGGCGAGGTGCACGGCTACCGGAACGCGCAGGCGACCGTGCTCGCGCCGACCGGGACGATCAGCTTCATGATGGATTGCGACACGACCGGGGTCGAGCCCGACTTCTCTTTGGTGAAGTCGAAGAAGCTCGTCGGCGGCGGCGACATCACGATCGTCAACCGGACGGTGCCGATGGCGCTCGAGAAGCTCGGCTACGCGCCGGCGGAGGTCTCCGAGATCGAGGCGTTCATCGACGAGCGGAACACGATCATCGGCGCGCCGCACCTGAAGAAGGAGCACTACCCGGTGTTCGACTGCGCCGTCGGCGAGCGGGCGATCCACTACATGGGCCACGTGAAGATGATGGGCGCCGTCCAGCCGTTCATCTCGGGCGCGATCTCGAAGACGGTGAACATGCCCGAGGACGTGACCGTCGAGGACGTGGCCGGTCTCTACACGGACGCGTGGAAGCTCGGCGTGAAGGCGATCGCGATCTACCGCGACAACTGCAAGGTCGCGCAGCCGCTCGCCTCGAAGGACAAGGCGGCCGCCCAGGCGCTTGTGCCCGGCATCCCGCTTGCACCGCAGCGGCGCAGGCTGCCCGAGGATCGCACCGAAGTCGGCCGCAAGTTCCGCGTGGGCGACTACGAGGGGTACATCCACGTCGGCCTCTTCGAGGACGGCACCCCGGGCGACATCTTCGTCGACATCGCGAAGGACGGCACGACGATGGCCGGCCTGATGAACTCGCTGATGATCGCCGTCTCGATGGGCCTCCAGTACGGCGTCCCGCCGGAGGTCTACGTCTCGAAGCTCTCGCACATGCGCTTCGAGCCGTCGGGCCTGACGAACGACGCCGACATCCGCTCGGCGAAGTCGATCGTGGACTACATCTTCCGCTGGTTCGGCAAGAAGTTCCTGACCGCCGACCAGCAGGAGGAGGCCGGGATCCTCTCGCCCGAGGTGAAGGCGCGCTTGGCGGAGCGTTATGCGAACGGCGACGCTCTGTCGGCTTCAGAACCGGGAGCGGTCGCGCTCGACCCACCTCCGCCCGGCCAGACCGCCCTCTTCAACTCCTGGGAGGACGCGGTCGAGTGCCCGAAGTGCGGCGGACGGATGGTCCGCACCGGCTCCTGCTACACCTGCCGCGACTGCGGAACGAACACCGGCTGCAGCTGACGTCGACGAGGGGCCCGATCGGGCCCCTCGAGCTTTCGCACGATCTAGCTCGGTAGTTCGAGGCAGCACCGATCCGAGGCCACGCTGATGGCAGACGCCCTGCCTTGGCGGACGATCGCTGCTTCCCAACGCGTACCGAGGTCGAGCCGTTGAGCACCGCCACCGTCCCGCACGCGACCAGCCGCCATCATCGGGCGCTCACGTTCGTCCGCCACCTGGGCGCGATGACGCTCGCGATGTTCCTCGGCATGTTCGTCTTCGGCATCGCGCTCGGACTGATCGCGCCCGCGGTCGGCTCGAGCCTCGAATCCATCCGCGGGTCGCAGCCGGAGCTGTTCATGCTCGGCATGGGCTCGGCCATGAGCACGACGATGGTCGCCTGGATGCGCCGCCGCCATACCTGGCGGGAGGCCTGGGAGATGACCGGTGCGATGTTCGTACCGGTCCTCGGCGTCCTCGCGTGCTACTGGGCCGGCGCGATCACGGCGGACGCGGTCTGCCCGCTCTCGTGCGCGCTGATGGTCCCGGCGATGGCCCTGGCGATGCTCTTCCGGCTCGACAGCTACGCGACCCCTCGTCAGCCGTAGGAACGGTCGTTCCACCTGATCCAGGCGACGATCGCGCCGGGCAGGCTGAGGAGCAGGACGACGATCCCGACCACCAAGTGGCCGAGACCGAGCAGGATTCCGCCGACCACCAGGCAGGCCACGAAGACCCCGAGCCCGACGAGCACGCCCATCGGCGTCGCAGCCTACGCGATCGTCGGGATTGTCGATGCGCGTCCGGCGAAGGTGTGCGTATGAGGCCGACGGCGTGAGCGTCGGGGAGTCCGCCGCAGCGGCTGCGGACTCGGCCAGTTCGATCAGCAGAGCGGCGTGGCGAGGAGCACGTACTCGCGCCCCTCGATGACCACCGTCTGCCAGTGGCCATCAGCCCCTACCGCGCCATGCAAGCCGGCCAGCGGCTCATCCCACCCCTCGTCGAACTCCTGGAGATGACAGCTCGTGTCCCTCACCGCGATGGCAAGCAAATGCATGTCGACGCCATTCACAACAAGAGAGGCGACGCGCACGGACCCATCCTCAGTGTCAGAGCGCCAACAGGACGCCGGAATATCAATCGAATGACTCATCCCTTAGACGGTAGCTCGAGCGATTCCTAGAATCGCCACGTGGAACGAGACGACTCGGTACGAGCTCTGTGCTTCGCCGCCCTGGACGTTCTCCAGGCAAAGTGGGGACCGGACATCCCCTACAGTGAGCTTGCTCGGGGCTTCAGCTACGGAGGCCGCCGCGTCCCATTCATGAACCGTGCGTTCGGCATCTACCGGGCGGCTGACGTGCAGCGCGGGCAGGCAGCGCTCTCAGTCAACAGCTCGTTCGCCCAGCGGCGCTACCAGGATGAGGAAACATCGGACGGGATCCTCTACCGTTACCAAGACGGCCCGACCAACAACCACTTCAACCGGTGGCTGCGCGAGGCCTACGCACTTCAGGTCCCGCTGGTCTACTTCGTCGGCACGAGGCGCAACTGGTATCGGCCCGAGTACCCCACCTTCATCGAGCGAGACCTCGTCGCCGAACGTACCGTCGTCCTCACGTTCGGCAAAATGCGAGGCCCCTACGACGAGCGCGAAGCTGCCCGTATCGACGACCCGATTGAACGGCGCTACGTCGTTCGGCAGGTCAAGCAGCGCCTCCATCAGGCCCAGTTTCGAGGCGTCGTGCTACCTGCATATGACGACCGTTGTGCGATCTGCCGGTTGAAGGAGCTGAGCCTGCTCGACGCGGCCCATATCGAGCCCGATACGTCCCCCTTCGGCAGGGCAACGATCGCCAACGGACTCAGCATGTGCTCCATCCATCACCGAGCCTTCGATCAGGATCTCGTCGGCGTCTCGCCCGATTACGAAGTACACGTCTCCCGTCGTCTTCTGGAGGACGAAGACGGGCCGATGCTCGAACTGCTCAAAGGATTTCATCGACAGGCTCTTCATCTGCCGACGCGCCGTGCTCATCAGCCAGACCGTGAGCGGCTCGCCGTTCGGTTCGAGCGGTTCGCGCGCACCTAGACGCCCAGCAGAGCAGCAGGAACGACACCGATTCCGTCAGGACGACGGTACGCGTACGACCCGGTTGTCACAACAATCGAGTCGAGGAGATCGTTGCCCATGCGGCCGCTCAACCACTTGAGATGACGCAGATCTCGGTCCGCGATCGTTGCGCTCAGCTTTACTTCGATGGCAACCACCCGTCCGTCGTCTCGCTCAACGATTAGGTCGACCTCATGCTCGCCGCCGGCGATGCGCAGATGTCCGACTCTTGCCTCAGCCGCCTGAGCAGCGACGCGAACGTCGTTGGTCACCAGCGATTCAAACAGCGCGCCAAGGAGAGTTCCGTCGCGGGGGATTGCAGGCAAGGCCGGGGCAGGCTGTTCTCCGAGCAGTGCACCGACCCCGACCCCGAGCAATCGGGCAGCGAGCGCCGGTTCGACGAGCTGGTGTTTAGGCGGCAGCGACAGTCGACGAAGCTGGTTCCTCGTCGGAGCCCAGGCGGGAACGGGCTCGACGATCCACAGTCGCTGCAGTGCGTCGCGGTACGGACCGACGGTCCCCTTGGCGGGCTTCTCCCCTTGCCCACCGGTCGCCGCGTCCCGAATAGTCTCGTACGAAGCAGTCGTCGACGAGGCCGCCGCGTAGGCTGTCAACCACCGACGAAGGGCCGTTGGGTTCCGGATCGTGACGCCGAGCTCCGGAAAGTCCCGCTCGGTGATGCGATCGATGTAACCGTCGAGTTGGGCGCGCAGAGGCCGTCCTGTGAGACCGCGAAGGCCCGGAAACCCGGAGGCCAGGATCTCCTCGGCGTAATCCCGCAGCTTGACCGAGGTGACGCCGCCCAGGCGAGATCGTTTCCCCCGAAGTAGCGCAGCCAGACTGACGGTCGGCGTGGCGACGCCGCGCTCACTAAGCGTGAGCGGTCGCATTCGCACGGTCACGATGCGGCCCGCGCCCGAATGGGTGCTCGCATCAGCCGTCGAAGCCGACCCGGTGAGCAGAAAGGCCCCGGCCATCCTCGGTTGCTCGTCGACGTCGCGACGGACCAGATCCCATGACGCAGGTAGACGCTGCCATTCGTCGATCAAGATCGGACGTTCGCCTTCGAGGAGGCGTAAGGGATCGGCCTCGATGAGGCTCCGTTGATCCTCGTCGTCGAGCTCGTGAACCGTCCGAGCACGTTGAAGGGCCGTCGCGGTCTTGCCGACGGCCTTCGCCCCTTCCAGGGAGATTGCTCTGATGCTTCCGAGCAGATCGTCGATCTCGGAGTCGACGACGCGGCGTATGTATCCCCTTTTCGATGGCCTCCTTGCCATGGTGTTCAGTACATTACCATTTCGACGGCTTGTGATTGACTATATTGACATATTTTATCGATACAAATTGACGGCTTCTACTGTACCGTTTCGACGAGCCTGGCTCACAGGCGGCCGACGTGTGCGAACGTGTGCCGATGGACGCGGTGCGAGTCGACAAGTGGCTCTGGGCGGCGCGGTTCTTCAAGACCCGCGGCGCCGCGACCGAGGCCGTGCTCGGCGGGCACGTCCAGGTGAACGGCGTCCGCGTGAAGCCGGCTCGGGACGTCGTCGTCGGCGACCGCCTCGAGATCACCCGCTCGCGCGAGCGCTGGACCGTGGTCGTCACCGGTCTCGCCGACCGGCGCGGGCCTGCGAGCGCGGCGGCGACGCTGTACGAGGAGACACCGGAGTCCGTCGAGGAGCGGCGGCGGCGGAGAGACGAGCGGCGGTTGGCCCGACCCCTCGGCGCCGACCTGGCCGCGCGGCCGACCAAGCGCGACCGCCGGCGTCTCGATGCGCTCCGCCGCGGCCGACGGCGGTGCTAGCGGACTTCGAAGCTCGCGAGGCCCTCAGGCTCTTCCTCGATCGTGTCGGCCCGGTCGACCTCCGCGCCCCGCGGCCCCTCCCGGCACGTCCGGACGAGCGCCTCCACGGCCTCGGGCTCTCCTTCGAAGACGGCCTCGACCGTCCCGTCCGGCCGGTTCCGCACCCAGCCGGCGACGCCTCGGCTCTCCGCTGCCCGCGCGACCGCGTAGCGGAATCCGACCCCCTGGACCCGGCCCTGCACGGTCACTCTTCGCCTCGTCACGCTGTCCAGGCTATGGCAAGGTCCGGGTCGTGACCGAGCCCCGAGAGACCGCCGACACCGTCGAGGAGGTCGCCGACGGGGTCTGGCACTGGCGGATCCGTAACGCGAACATCGGCGGCGGGATCTCCTCGTCGCACGCGGTCGCGACCGAGACCGGCTGCGTGCTGATCGATCCGGTCCGCCTCGCGCCCGCAGCGCTCGCCACCCTGCCGCCGCCCGAGGCGATCCTGCTGAACGCGCGCACCCACCAGCGTTCGGCGTGGCGCTACCGGCGCGAGCTCGAGGTCGGGGTCTGGCTCGCCGACGACGCGCCCGCCGCCGAGGAGGAGCCCGACCACCGCTACGCCGAGAGCGACGTGCTGCCGGGCGGCCTGGAGGCGATCCGCACGCCCGGTCCCGAGTGGCCGCACTACTCGTTCCTGCTCCGGCGCGCCCCGGGGGTGCTCTTCTGCTCCGACCTGCTGAGGCACGACGGCAGCTCGCTCGCCTTCGTCCCCTTCGAGTACCACGACGACCCCGACGAGACCCGCCGCAGCGTCGAGCGCCTGCTCGACCTCGACTTCGCCATCCTCTGCCTCGACCACGGGCCGCCGCTCACGGACGACCCGAAGGCGGCGATCCGGGACCTGCTCGAGACCGCCGCCTAGCGCCGTCGACCGTTACGGCATGGTTCCGGGGGGCCCGAGCAGCTCGATGCCGTGGCTTGCGGCGATCTCCCCGATGAGGGCCGCGTCGTGCTCCCGCCCCTCCGGGGGCAGCACGTCCTCGTGCGCGGGCTCGCCGACCTCCCGGACGAAGGCGTCGAACCCGGCGGGAGTGGCGATCGCGAGCCACCTCGCCGTCTCCGACTCGACCCGGTACGTATGCGGCACGTCCCTGGGCGCGAACGCGGCCTGGCCGGGCCCCAGCTCGATCGAGCCGTCCGGCTGATGGATCGAGATCCTGCCGTCGAGCACGTAGAAGACCTCCTCCTCACGGCGATGGACGTGCAGGGGCGGCATGTTCCCGCGGCGGGCCTCGTTCTCGACGACGGCGACGGTGCCGCCGCTGGCCTCTCCGTCGACCAGGACCCGCGCAAGGGTGTCGATGAACCAGATCGGCTCGGCTGCGGTTGCGGTGGTCATGCTCCTCTCCTTTCGTCTCAAAGCTCCGAATCGGAGTCTTGACGCGATGATAGACTCCGAATCGGAGTCTTGTCAAGCCGTCGCCTCACTCCGTTCTCCTACGTCGTCCTCGCGCTGATCGGCGAGGGCGGCGCCGGCCCGCACGACCTCGCCTCGATGATGCGGCGCGGCGCGATCTACTGGGCGGCGGCCGAGAGCCAGTGGTACCGCGAGCCCAAGCGGCTTGAGGGGCTCGGCTACCTCCGCTCGCAGATGCGGCCCGGGAAGACGGGTCCCCGCACGCACTACCTGCTGACCCGCAAGGGCCGCGACGCGCTGCGCACGTGGCAGAAGGAGCCGTCGTCGCTCCCGCGGTTCCAGAACGAGGCGATCGTGCGCGTGCTCGCCGGCGACATCGGCGCGGACGACGAGTCGCTACGCGCGAGCCTGCGGGCAATGCGGGACGACATCGCGGCCGCCAGACGGAACCTCGAGGCAGCACAGGCCGTTGCCTCCAGCCTTCCCCACCGCGAGCGCTACCTCCGCCTCGTCCACGCCTACGGCAAGGGGCTGCTCGACATGCACGAGCGGTGGCTCGAGGAGGTCGAGCGAGACCTGCGGGAAGGGGAAAAGGAAAAGGAATCGGAGCCAGGCTGAAGCCTGGCACCGATGCTTATTCCAGCTGCCAGAGGTTGTCGCGCATGATCGGCACCGCGGCGCCTCTTGGTTCGATCCCGTCCACCTCCACCTCGGGGCCGCCGATCATGAAGTCCGTGTGGGCGCTCGACTGGTTGACGCCGATGGCAGCCAGGTCGAGCTGCTCGGGATCGGAGCCGTCGAAGTCGACCGCGTCGAGCACCGCCGTCCCGTAGGCGATGTGCGAGGACGCGTTCTCGTCGAAGAGGGTGTGCCAGAAGGTGATGCCGCTCCGGCCGACGCGCGACCCTTCGTCGACGAGCGCCACCTCGCCCAGGTAGGCCGCGGCATCGTCCAGCGCAACCTCCGCCCGGACGTCGTCCGCGCCCGAGGACGCCTTCACGTCGACGATGCGCCCGCCGGCGAACGTGACCTCGAGGTCGCGGACGACCGTCCCGCCGACCAGCACCAGCGGCCGGGTCGAGCGCACTCTGCCCTCGGTGCGCCGGAAGTCCGGCGTCGTGAACACCTCCTCGGTGGGCAGGTTGGGGACGTAGAACTGCCCGTAGGCCGTCTCGGAGCCGGCGGCGACCCACCGCGACTGCGGCAAGAGGCCGATCGTCAGATCGGTCCCCGGGCCGCGGAAGCGGAGTGCAGCCAGCGAGCGCTCGTTCAGCTGGTCGGCGCGACGCTTCAGCGTTGCCACGTGCTCGTCCCAGGCGGCGAGCGGGTCGGACTCGTCGAGGCGGACCGTCGCCCGGATCGCCTCCCACAGCCTCACGACGTCGGGCTCGCCGAAGACCTGTGTCGCCCACCCGGGTGTCGGGAAGGCGACGATCGTCCAGGGGATGGCACGGCGGTCGACGGCCGTCCAGACCGCCCGCCGGCGCCGCGGGACGATCGACTCGGTGACGCGCTTCGGATCGAGCCCCTCGAAGAGGTCGGGATCCGGCTCGCCGACGACGTTCACCAGGGCCGTCCGCCGATCCGCCTCCTCCTCGACGCGCTGCAGCATCCAGCCGGGAGCCCACCCGACGGCCTCCTCGGGAGCGTGCTCTGCCCGCGCCCGGCGCACATAGGCGTCGCCGTACTCGACCTGGACGAGCCGCGCCCCCTCGGCGTAGGCAACCCTCGCCATCGCGCGCACGAGCGGCGCGTGATCCACCTCGGCCAGGATCGAGACGTCCTGACCGGGTTGGACGTTGACGCCGACCCGCAGCGCCAGCCTCGCGTACTCCTCGAGCTCGCCTGCCCGATCCGACCAGAACGCTTCGAGGTCCATCGCGGCCGTCACGCTACCTAGAATCGGCCGGTGGGACAGGAGACCGCCGCCACGCCGACTCAGGCGCCGCCGCGCGAGCGGATGAGCTGGCCGGACCTGGGCCAGGCGGCCCGCGAGCTGGGCGCGGCGATCGCCGGCGACGGCTACGAGCCGGACCTGATCCTCGGCATCGCGCGCGGTGGGCTGCTCGTCGCCGGCGCCCTCTCCTACGCGATCGGCGTGAAGAACACGTTCACGATGAACGTCGAGTTCTACACCGGCGTCGACGAGCGCCTGCCCGTGCCGATGATCCTCCCGCCCGTGCCCGAGCTGGTCGACCTGCACGACGCACGCATGCTGATCGCCGACGACGTCGCCGACACCGGCCAGACGCTCGCCCTCGTCAAGGGCTTCTGCGCAGGCCAGGTCGGCGAGGTACGTACGGCGGTCCTGTACGAGAAGCCGCGCTCGATCGTGACGTGCGACTACGTCTGGCGGCGCACGGACCTCTGGATCGACTTCCCCTGGTCGAGCTAGAGCGGCTCGCCCCGAGCGCCGCTCAGCCGATCGCCCGGACCGCGGCGAGCACCTCACCCGGTTCGGCGTGGCGGCCGGCCTGCTGCTTCGAGAACACGAGCTGCCCGTCGACGAGGACGTCGAACTGGCTCTTCTCCCCCGGCGTGTCGACCGCCTCGTAGCCCGCGGCCGTCAGCTCGGCCACGAGACTCGCGGCCCGCTCGTCGTACCCGCTTCAGACCGGGCAGTAGAAGATCTCGACGGTCACGGCGCCAACTGTAGACACTCCGGGCCGATCTCCGGGACCGTGCGGCACCCGGACAGGGCCATGGTCAGGTCGAAGTCGGCGACCAGGTTGCGGATCACGTCACGGACGCCGTCCTCGCCCCCGAGCGCGAGCCCGTAGACGTAGGGCCGCCCCAGCAGCACCGCCGTCGCGCCGAGCGCGAGCGCCTTGAACGCGTCCGCGCCTCCGCGGATGCCGCTGTCGAAGAGCACCGGGATCCGGCCGCCGACCGCCTCCGCGACGGCCGGAAGCGCGTCGAGCGAGCCGACCGACCCGTCCACCTGCCGCCCGCCGTGGTTCGAGACGACGATCGCGTCCAGGCCGTGCTCGACGGCGAGCCGTGCGTCGTCGGCGTGGAGGATGCCCTTGAGCACGACCGGCAGGCGGGTCCGCTCGCGCAGCCACGCGAAGTCGTCCCAGGTCAGAGACGGCCGGGAGTAGATCTCCATCACCTTCTGGACGGCCGCGACTCCGGCTCCGGAGCGCAGGTTGGCGCGGAAGCTCCCCGGATACGACCGGGTCGCCCGAACGAGCGCGCGCACCGCCGCCGGCGTCGGCCGCCCGGAGCGCCGCGCCGCGGACGGTTCGACGAGACCGCGGAAGACCGGGTCGCTCGTGTACTGCGCGATCCCCATGCCGGTCGCGAACGGCAGGTGGGCGAAGCCGAGGTCGCGGGACCGCCAGCCGAGCATCTTGGTGTCCAGCGTGACCACGATCGACTCGCAGCCGCACGCCTCGGCACGCGCGAGGAAGCTCGCCACCAGCTCGTCTGACGTGCTCCAGTAGAGCTGGAACCAGCGGGGCGCGTCGCCCATCGCGGACGCGCACGCCTCCATCGGCCGGGAGGCCTGGTTCGAGAAGATCATCGGCACGCCCTCGGCGGCCGCGGCCCGGGCGACCGCGACGTCGGCGTCCCTGTGGGCGAGCTCGAGGACGCCGATCGGGGCGAGCAGGAAGGGCGCCGGCAGGCTGCGGCCGAGCAGCTCGACCGACAGGTCTCGACCGGACACGTCCCGCAGCACGCGGGGGACGATCCGCCAGCGGTCGAAGGCGGCACGGTTCGCCGCGATCGTCCGTTCCGCGCCGGCGCCGCCCGCGACGTAGGCATAGGCCTGCGGCGACATGCGGCCCCGGGCGCGCCGGTCGAGCTGCTCGTAGTCGAACGGGATCGCCGGCAGCCGTCCGCGCACGCCCGCGAGGTAGATGTCGGTCTGACGCGCGGTGCCGACACCGGGTGGACTCTGCACTGACGCGATGCTACGGCACCGCGATCGTCGCCCGCCTACGTGGCCGGCGGTTCCTCTTCGCGCTCCCGTGCGGTCTCGAAGGTGTCGGCCCGCTCGCGCCAGAGGCATTCGAGCGCGGCGAGGACGGTGGGGCAGAACTGCGTGCCCGCGTTCGCCCGGAGCTCCTCGAGCGTCTCGACGATCCCGCGAGCGGATCGGTACGGCCGGTCACGGGCCAGCGCGTCGAACGCCTCCGCCACGAGAACGATGCGGGCGGGCAGCGGGATCTCCTCGCCGGTGAGCCCGTCGGGATAGCCCTCGCCGTCCATCCGCTCGTGGCTGGAACGGACGATCTGACGGACGAAGGGATGGACGTCGAGGTCGGCGAGCAGCTGGTCCGAGCTGAGCACGTGCGACTTCATCTCCAGCCACTCCATGTCGGTGAGCGGGCCCGGCTTCTTCACGATCTGCTCGGACACGCGGGTCTTGCCGATGTCGCGGAGCAGCGCTCCGATCTCGATCGCCTCGAGATCCTCCTGCCGGTAGCCGAGCGCCCGAGCCAGCGCGACCGAGAGCTGGCGCGCCCAGTCCGGGCCCGGCGCGGCGTCGCTCCCCTCGATCGCCCGCGACAGCGCCTCGATCGTGCCGAGGTAGGTGCGGCGTGCCCGCTCCCTCCGCCGCTCGAGCTCCGCGTTCTGGCGGCGTGCCTCCTCGACCGAGGCGCGCGTCCGGGCGAGCGTCCGGAGCATGCCGAGCCCGACCGCCACCGGGAGCACGATCGCGGCCAGGGCCAGAGGCCAGACACGGTCGTTCGCGGCCGTCGCCGCGTGGACGATCTCGACGATCGGCCCTCGCGCCAGCACCACGGCGGCGGTGACGGCGATCGCCACGACCATGACGCCGAGGCCGATCACCTCGATCCGTCCCTGGAGCCAGCCGCCCTGCCCGTCGGCAGGCTTGACGGCGCGCGGCGCGGGGAAATCGGCCGGGTCCGGGTCAGGCGCGTTGAGCTCGACCTTCCCCGTCACGCGGTTCCGGCCGAGGGCCTTCGAGCGGTAGAGGGCGAGGTCGGCCTGGTGGACGAGCTCGTCGGCGGACTCGCAGTCGGGATGGGTCGCGACGCCGAGCGACACGGTGGCGTGGATCTCCTTGTCGCCGGTCGGAATGCGGAACGGCGTGGACGCGACCGCGCGCCGGACGCGCTCGGCGATTACCAGCGCATCCTCGTGGCCGGCCTCGGGGAGGACGACGGCGAACTCCTCGCCGCCGAAGCGGCACGGGATGTCGAAGGGGCGCAGCTGCGCACGCAGGACGCCCGCGACGCCGCGCAGCACCGCGTCGCCGGCGAGATGGCCGTGGGTGTTGTTGACCTCGCGCAGCAGGTCGAGGTCGGCGAGGAGGATGGAGAGCGGCCGGCCGAAGCGCCTCGCCCGCTCGATCTCGGCTTCGACCGCGGTCGTGAAGTACCTGGCGTTGAAGAGATCCGTCTTCGGGTCGAGCCGCGCGGCCAGCTCCAGGCTGGGCAGGCGGAGCGCCCGGTAGACGACGACGAGGGGGGCGAGCAGGAAGGGGACGAGCACCGGCGCCAGCTCCCAGCCGGCGGCGAGACCCACCCCGAGCGCGGCCAGGACGAGCTCGTTGGAGAGGTTCCCGAAGCCGAAGAGCCCGCTTTCGCGATAGGACGTCCCGCGGGCGAACCTGAGCATCTGGGCGAGCAGCAGGTCGTCGACGAGCACGCACGTCGCCGCGGCGAGCACGCCGCCCAGCACGAGCCGGGTGACGTCCTGTCCCGGGTCCGAACGGTCGATCAAGGCGCCGGCGACCAACGAGGCGACCACCGCCGCGCAGGTCCACCGCGCGATGTTGAAGATCTGGATGTACCAGGGGTAGCGGCCGCGGGCCCAGTCGGGGATGTGCGCGAGGACGACCATCAGCGCGACGAGCTGGGGCGGAAGCAGGAGCGCGCCGGCGACGAAGAACACGAGCGCCGGCGAATAGGCCTGATTTGCAGGAGTTTCGACGGAGAGCAGCTGAACCGGGACCGCGCAGGCGGTGAGGACGGCGAACAGCAGCCAGTCGGCGTGCGTCGCGCTCGACAGGTGGAGAGGCGCGACAAGGATCGCGGCCACGCCGACGACCGCGACGAGGTACCCGGCCCCGACGGGGCCGAGCGTCAGGTTGCCGGACGGACGGACGTGCGTCCGAGCGGACGAGCTGGCGCCCGTCGCGCTCACGACTGTGCCTGCCTCACGACCGAGTTCCGCCCGGGTGTCGGGCAGCGAGCGCGTGCACCGTTCCTCTCTCTCCCTCCCTCACTCCGCACCGTAGGAAGGGCCGGACGCGCTCTCATCCCCCCGGAGGGTGATTACTCCCCGGGGCCGAGCTCGGACCGATGCGTCGAGCAGCGTCGGCCGGCGCGGCTCACGCCGGTCGCGCGTGCCCTGCTCGGATCAGCGCGCCTCGTCGAAGCGCCTCGCCACCTCGGCCCAGTTCACGACGTTCCACCACGCGGCCAGGTAGTCGGGACGCCGGTTCTGGTAGTTGAGGTAGTAGGCGTGCTCCCACACGTCGATCCCGAGGAGCGGCACGTCGCCGGTCATGATCGGGCTGTCCTGGTTCGCGGTCGAGTAGACGGCGAGGCCCGTGCCGTCCCAGACGAGCCACGTCCAGCCGCTCCCGAAGCGCTTCACGCCCCCGTCGACGACCTGCTCCTTCAGCTGGTCGACGCCGCCGAACGTGTCGGCGATCGCGTCGGCCAGCGCGCCCTCGGGCTCCCCGCCCCCGCCGGGCCCCATGATCTGCCAGAACAGCGAGTGGTTCGCGTGGCCGCCGGCGTTGTTGCGCACGGCGGTGCGGATCGCCTCGGGCATCACGTCGAGCTCGGTCAGGACGCTCTCCACCGAGTGGTCGGCCCACTCGGTGCCGTCGAGCGCCTTGTTGGCGTTGTCGACGTACGCCTGGTGGTGCTTGCCGTGGTGGATCTCCATCGTGCGCGCGTCGATGTGCGGCTCCAGCGCGTCGTGGGCGTACGGCAGTGCGGGCAGCTCGAACGGCATCTGGGCTCCTCCTCGATTGGACTCGTAGCCGATTCTCGCAAACGTAGGATGGTCGCGATGCGAGTCGTTCTCGGTTGCGGCAACTTCGGGGGCATCGGCTCGGCTCCGGCCTTCTTCGGGCAGGGCGAGACGCAGGAGCAGGCGTTCGAGCTGATGGACGCCGCCTGGGCGCTCGGCCTGCGGCGGTTCGACACCGCCGACGCGTACGGCGGCGGCCGCAGCGAGGCCTGGATCGGCGAGTGGATGCGCACGACCGGGAACCGGCCGCGAATCACGTCCAAGACCTTCAACGCGATGGAGGACGGCGCCGACTTCGGGCTGGCGCGCGAGCGCGTGCTCCGCCAGGTGGAGACGAGCCTCGAACGGCTCGGCGTCGAGCACATCGACCTCTATCTCACGCACGAGCCGGACCCGGACACGCCGGTCGAGGAGACGTTCGCCACCTTCGCCGTGCTCGCCGAGCGCGGCCTGATCGACGGCTGGGGAGTGAGCAACGTCTCGGCCGACGACCTGCGCGAGTGGCTCGCGCTCGGCACGCCCGCGCTGGTGCAGAACTCGTACTCGCTGCTCGAGCGGGGCGACGAGCAGGAGGTGATCCCGCTGTGCGCCGAGCACGGCATCGAGTACCAGGCGTTCAGCCCGCTCGCGGGCGGCTGGCTGACCGGGAAGTACCGCCGCGGCCGGGAGCCGCCGGCCGGCTCGCGCATGACGATGCGGCCCGAGCCGTACCGGCATCTGGACAGCGAGCCGGTGCACGCCGGGCTCGAGCGGCTCGCGCAGGCAGCGGCGGAGCGCGGCGTGAGCAGCGCCGCGCTGGCGCTCGCCTGGGCGCTCGGCACGGCCGCCTCCGTCGTCGTCGGGCCGCGGCGGCCGGAGCATCTCGAGGACGTGCGCGAGGCGCTGTCGCTGTCGCTCTCGGAGGCCGAGCTCGAGGCAGTAGGCTCGTTCTTCTGATGGCGGTCCTCGTGCTCAACGAGAGCGAGGTCGAGCGCCTCCTGGACATGCCCGGGTGCATGGCCGCGATGGAGGAAGCGCTGATCGGGCTGGCGCGCGGCGAGGCCCACCTTCCGCTCCGGCCGGTGGTCAAGCCGCCCGGCGAGCCGACGTTCTTCGGCCTGATGCCGACCTTCCGCGGCGGCGCCCGTCCGCTCTACAGCCTGAAGACGATCGTGATCGCGCCGGAGAACGCCGCCCGCGGCCTCGACCCGCACCAGGGGACGGTCACGTTGTACGACGGCGTCGACGGCCACGTGATCGCGGTCCTGAACGCGACCCCGATCACGGCGATCCGCACCGCCGCGGTCTCCGGCGCGGCGACGCGCGCGCTCTCGCGAGCGGACTCGCAGATCCTGGCGATCGTCGGGGCGGGCCACCAGGCGCATCCGCACATCGCCGCGATGCTGGAGGCCCGGCAGTTCGAGCAGATCAGGATCGCGGCGCGCAGCATCGAGAGCGCCGAACGGCTGGCTTCCGAGTGGCCGCTCGCCGTCGCCGTCGACTCCGCCGAGGAGGCCCTGCGCGACGCCGACGTCGTCTGCACCGTCACCTCGTCGGCGGAGCCGGTCGTCCTGGGCGAATGGCTCAAACCGGGCGCGCACGTGAACGCGGTCGGAGCGTGCCTGCCGACCATGCGCGAGCTGGACGGCGCGGCGGTGGCCGGCGCCACCCTCTTCGTCGACCGCCGCGAGTCGTGCGAGCACGAGGCCGGCGACTACCTGCTCGCGCTCGCGGAGGGCGCGATCGCCGAGGGTCACATCCGGGCCGAGCTCGGCGAGGTCCTCGCCGGCGAAACGCCCGGCCGGACCTCGGAGGAGGAGATCACGGTGTTCGAGTCCCTGGGTCTGGCGGTCGAGGACCTGGCCGCCGCCGAGTACGTCGAGCGTCGTGCACGCGAGAGCGGCGTCGGCACCGTCGTCGAGTTCTGAGCCCATGATCCCGCTCGCCGAGATCGAGCGCGCTCGCGAGCGGATCGCCGGCGCGGCGGTGCGGACGCCGCTCGTCCGGCTCCCCGACACGGACATCTGGCTGAAGCTGGAGACCCTCCAGCCGGTCGGTTCCTTCAAGATCCGCGGCGCGACCAACGCGATCCGGGCGGCTTCTGCGGACGAGCTCGGGGGCGGGGTGGTCACCGCGAGCGCGGGCAACATGGCGCAGGGGGTCGCGTGGGCGGCCAGGGAGGCCGGCGTCCCGGCGACGATCGTCGTCCCCGACCACGCTCCGCGCACGAAGATCGAGGCGATCGAGCGGCTGGGCGGCCGCGTGATTCCCGTGCCCTTCGAGCGCTGGTGGCAGACGATCGTCGAGTCGCGCTTCGACGGCGTCGAGGGACGCTTCGTCCACCCCGTCCAGGACGAGCTGGTGATGGCGGGCAACGGCACGATCGGGCTCGAGCTGGTCGAGGATCTCCCGGACGTGGACACCGTGCTCGTGCCCTTCGGCGGCGGCGGTCTCTCGACGGGGATCGCGAGCGCCGTCAAGGCGCTGCGCCCGTCCGCGCGGGTCTACGGCGTGGATCCCGAGACCGGGCCGGCGCTGAGCAGCGCCTTCGCCGAAAGGGGGCCTGTTGCGGTCGAGCACGTGCCGTCGTTCGTCGACGGCTCGGGCAGCCGCGGCGTGCTCGACTCGATGTGGCCGTACGTGAGCGACGCGCTCGACGGCGCCTACGTCGCGTCGCTCGACGAGACCGCCGACGCGGTGCGCCTGCTGGCCGAGCGCGTCCGCGTGATCGCCGAGGGAGCCGGCGCGTTGGGTCTCGCGGTGGCGCTCTCGGGCCGCGCCGGCGGCGGGAGGATCGCCTGCATCGTCTCGGGCGGGAACATCGACTTCTCCGTGCTCTCCCGCATCCTGGCGGGCGAGACGCCGCGGTAGGATCGGGTCGTGCTCGCGATCGGCGACCGGTTCCCCGTCGAGAAGCTCTCGACCGTCCCGGACGGGCCCGCGATCGTGTTCTTCTACCCCGCCGCGTTGACCCCGGGCTGCACCATGGAGGCGAAGGGGTTCAACGATCGCTACCTGCGCTTCCGCGACGCCGGGTACGAGGTGATCGGCGTCAGCGTCGACACGGCGGACAAGAACGACGAGTTCCGCACGGAGTGCGGGCTCGACTTTCCGCTCGTCTCCGATCCGGACAGCACGCTGACCGGCGAGCTCGACCTGCTCAAGGAGTACGGCGAGTACGGAACGTTCGCCCGCCGCATGACGTATCTCCTCGATGGCGACGGCGTCGTCAGGCGGATCTGGGACGTCCAGGACGCAGCCGCGCACCCGGAAGAGGTGCTCGGCGCCGTCGGCGCCTGAGATCGCACAGGCTGGACGAATCTCGCGGCGGCTGAGACAATCCCGCGACTTCCCCCGTATGGCCGGCTATGTAATCGACGAGGCCGCCGTCGCCGTGCAGACGCGCGAGGGCGATACCGCCACGACCCGTGTCGCCATCGACGCGTCCTGCGGCTGCGAGCGGCTCGAGCAGCAGGTGATCCGCTTCGGGCGGGGCCGCTCCCGGGAGCGGACGCTCGAAGGCAGGCAGGAGGTGCTCTACGTCGCCGCCGGCAGCGGCACGCTGCACGTCAACGGCGACGAGCACGCGCTCGAGCCGAACATGGGCGTCTACCTGGCCCCGGGCGACCGGTACTCGGTCGAGAACGACGGCTCCGAGGAGCTGCTCGCGATCTCCGTGACCGCACCCGGAGAGGCTCCGGTGGGCGGCGGGCACGGCGTCACCGTGCGGTACGCGGACCAGCCCGCGCTCCCGGCGAGCCCGAACCGCGAGTTCCGCTACCTGGTCAACCAGGACGTCGGCTGTCCCGACGTGACCCAGTTCGTCGGGATCATCCCGCCCGGCCGGGCGGGCATGCACAGCCACGTCTACGACGAGGTCGTCTACGTGATCGAGGGGGAGGGTGTGCTCCACATCGGCGGCGAGCAGACGCCGATCGGGCGAGGGACGTGCATCCACCTACCGCCGCTCGTCGAGCATTGCCTCGAGAACGTCGGCTCTAACCCGATGCGCGTGTTGGGCGTCTTTCATCCACAGGGAGATCCTGCGTCACGAGCGTACGAGCAGTCTGCGTGAAGCGGGACGACCGCAACAGATCGACAGGAGGTTGAGGGTATGAAGTTGAGAATCACGCTCGTCGCGGCGGCAGCCTTGTCGCTCGTCGTCGTCGCCGCGGCGTTCGCCGGCACCGACGGCAAGGCCTCGCGCGGCACGGCGGCGATCGCATGCGGCACGACCCGCACGATCGGGGTGGCCGCGCCGATCACCGGCCCGGCTGCGTCGATCGGCCAGCAGCAGCTCCGCTGGGCGCAGTACTACGTCAAGCGGTGGAACGCGGTGAAGGCGAACGCGAAGCAGAAGATCGCGATCGTCCAGGGCGACACGCAGCTGGGCGTCGACACGGCGTTCGCCGTGAAGGTCGCGCAGTCGTTCGCGTCCAACCCGAAGGTGCTCGGCGTCATCGGGCCCGCGGGGAGCCAGGAGGTCGTCGCCTCGACGTCCGCGCTCCAGGGTGCGGGGCTCGGCTTCGTGAGCGGCTCGGCGACCCGCGTGTCGCTGACCGACGGCCACACTGACGGCGTCAACCGGCAGGGGTTCTTCTTCCGGACGGTGCCGAACGACAACGTCCAGGGCCCGACGGTGGCGAACTACATCCGCCTGAAGGTCAAGGCCCAGCGCGTCGTGATCATCGACGACCAGGAGGCGTACTCCCAGGGCCTGTCCGACACGGTCCAGGCCGCGCTCAAGGCCAAGGGCGTCAACGTCACCCGCGAGTCGGTCAGCCAGGACACGACCGACTTCTCGTCGCTGATCGCGAAGATCCCGGGCAACACCGACGTGATCTACATCCCGTGGCAGCTCTCGCCCCGCGCGCAGGCGTTCGGGCAGCAGCTCAGGGGTGCGGGCAAGAACATCACGCTGTTCGGCTCCGACGGTCTCTTCGACCCGTCGACCTGGAAGATCACGGGGTCGTACGACTCCTTCTTCCCGGTCGACACGAACACGGCGGTCGTGAAGGCGTACGCGGCCGCGCACGGCGGAGACGGCGAGTACTTCGGCGCTCCGACCTACGCGGCGACGCAGGTCCTCGTCGGCGCGATCACCCGGGCGTGCAAGGACGGCAAGGCGACCCGGGCGGAGGTCCGCCAGCAGATCGCCAAGACGAACATCCCCGCAGCCCAGTCGGTGCTCGGGTTCAGGATCGTCTACCAGAAGAACGGCGAGCTCCGTTACGGCGGGTTCGGCATCTTCCAGATCCAGTCCGACGGCACGTACAAGCGCGTCGGGTAACGCTCCGACTCGAAGTGAACGGCGTGCGGCCCATCCGGTGATGGGCCGCACGTC
>DATBLE010000014.1:0-1887 GCA_036555585.1 Gaiellaceae bacterium | reverse complement strand
CAGGACGCGTACGTGAAGTCGGTCCACAACTCGAGCCGGCACCTCCTCGAGCTCATCAACGGCATCCTCGACTTCTCGCGCATCGAGGCGGGGAAGTTCGAGATGCGTCCCGAGAAGATCAACCTCCACGACATCGTCGACGAGTGCATCGACTCCTCGCTGCCGCTCGTACGCGACAAGCGGGTGAAGATCGAGAAGGACGTGCCGGTCGACCTGCCCGAGCTGTACGCCGACCGCACGCGGGTCAAGCAGGTGCTCCTGAATCTGCTCTCCAACGCCATCAAGTTCACGGCGGCCGGACGCGTCCTGGTCCAGGTCCGTCGCGAGCCCGACGTCGTCCACGTGTCGGTGGCCGACACCGGTATCGGCATCTCGACGACCGATCTCGCCCGGCTCTTCGAGCCCTTCCAGCGCCTCGACAATCCGCTCGCCCAGCAAGCGGACGGCACCGGGCTGGGGCTCGCCATCAGCAAGAAGTTCGTCGAGCTGCACCGGGGCCGCATCTGGGCGGAGAGCCGGGAGAACCAGGGCTCGACGTTCCACTTCACGCTGCCGCTGAGCGCGGCGGTCAGCTAGAGGGTTCGGGCATGCCTGCATCGGTTCGGAGGGACGGCAGTCGCGCGAAGATCCTCCACGTCGAGGACAACCGCGAGAACCGCATGCTGGTACGGGCGGTGCTGGAAGCCGAAGGCTACACCGTCATCGACGCGGAGGACGGCCTGGCCGGGATCGAGGCGGCCGTCCGCGAGGAGCCGGCGCTCATCCTCCTCGACGTCAACCTGCCTGCCGTGGACGGCTACGAGGTGGTGGCCATCATCAAGTCGTTCCCGGCCTTCGCCAACACGCCGGTGATCGCGGTGACGGCATACGCGATGGAGGGCGACCGGCAGCGAACGCTGGTGGCGGGGTGCGACGGGTACATCCAGAAGCCGATCGACGTCGACGCCTTTCCGCGGCAGGTCGCCGAGTTCCTGCAGGGCAAGCGCGAGCACGTCGAGGAGAAGGAGCAGAGCCTCTACCTCCGGGAGCTGAACCAGCGGCTCGTCTACCGGCTGGTCAACCAGGTGGAAGAGCTGAAGCGGCTGAACCAGCACTTCGTGCGCCGCGCCGGACAGCTCGCCGACCTGCACCGCGCCGTGCAGGACATCACGTCCGAGGTCGGGATCCGTCGCATGCTGGAGGAGCTCTTGCCGGGTCTGGCCCGCGCACTCGGCACGACGTACCTCGCCGTCGACATGCTCGACAGCGACGTGCACGTCGAGATCAGTGCCACGTCCGGCGGCGACCGGCCGCGGAGCGTGCTGGCGAGCGCCGGGGTCGCGCCCGCCGACGACTGGAGCGAGGCGGAGTGGCGCCTGCCGCTCGCCGTACGCGGCCGCCCGCTCGGACAGATGACGGCGCGGCTGGTGCTGCCGCCCGGCGCCAAGGCGGACGAGGAGCAGCTGCTCAACATCGTGGCCAACCAGGTCGCCATCGCGGTCGAGAACTCGCGGCTGTACGAGGGCGTGGTCCGCCGTGCGGCCGAGCAGGAGAGCCTCGTCGAGGCCGGGCACCTGCTGTCGAGCTCGCTGCAGGTGGACGAGGTCCTCCAGCGGTTCACCGAGCTGGTGCGAACCCGCCTCGGCGTCGACGTCGTGCGGATCTGGCTGCACGAGGCGGGCACCGAGTACCGGATGGCCGCGCAGGCGGGCCTCGCGGAGAAGCCCGCTCACTCGCGCCGACACTTCGCGCCGGGCGAGGGGGCGGTGGGCTGGCTCATGGAGCATCTGGCGCCGCTCGTGCTGCCGGACCTGCTGGTCGACCCGCGCTTCCGCGAGCGGGAGTGGGCGCAGGCCGAGGGGCTCGTCTCGTTCGTCGGGGTGCCGCTCGTCCTCGACAACCTGCCGA
>DATBLE010000013.1:0-49266 GCA_036555585.1 Gaiellaceae bacterium | reverse complement strand
TCTGCACCCAGCGCACGGTGCCGGTGAACTCACTGCTCGTGGGCCCGTAGTCGTCGCTGACCGGGGTCGCGGTATCGCTTCCGACGTCGGTCGTCTCGTCGGCCGAGAAGACGACGGGCACCGTCCCGTCGACACGGCCCTCGCCGACCTGCTCCCCGTCGACGTAGAGGGCCACGGAGCCTCCCTTGCCGAGCCCGCCGCCGTCGTACGTGAACTCCATCCGCACCTGATGGGCGCCCGGAGGGATTGCGTCGGCACCGTAGACCTTGAAACGCTGGAGGCCGAAGAGGTTGTAGCAGTACGCGGGCTTGCCGTCGTGCAGGTACAGCGCGAGCCCGCCGAATGCGCCGCCCTGCGCGATGATGACGCCGTTCGCGCCGCCCTCGGGCACGTCGATCTCCGCCGTGATCGAGTGCGACCTGTTCTTCATCACGACGATCGAGTTCTCCGACAGCCGGCCCATCCGGCCGAACAGGACCTGCGACGTGCCGTGCACGAGCTGCGGCCGGCCCGCGAGCTCGGGGTTGAACCGCTCGAAGCGGCGGTCGTCGAGCGGCAGGACGTTGTACTTCCCCGCCTCGATCAGGAACAGGCGCTGGAGCTCGGCGAGCTTCTCCGGCTGCTCGGCGGCCAGGTCGTGCGCCTGCGTCCAGTCGTCGGGCGCGTAGAGCTCCCAGACGTCGTCGTCGAACGCGGGCATCTCGGTCGCCACCCACGGCGTCGAGTGCCGCGTCACCGCGGTCCAGCCCTCGTGGTAGATGCCGCGGTTGCAGAACATCTCGAAGTACTGCGTCGTGTGCCGGTCGTCTGCCGTCGCGTCGTCGAACGAGTACGCCATCGAGACGCCCTCGAGCGGCCGCTGCTGCACGCCGTTGACGCTGAGCGGCGCTGGCAATCCGGCTGCTTCGAGAACCGTCGGCGCCACGTCGATCACGTGGTGGAACTGGGGACGTACTTCCCCCTTCGCCCGGATACCGGACGGCCAGTGCACGATCGTCCCGTTTCGTGTCCCGCCCCAGTGCGAGGCGACCTGCTTCGTCCACTGGTACGGCGTGTCGAGCGCGTGCGCCCAGCCGACGGCGTAGTGGTTGTAGGCCTCGGGCGTACCGAAGTCGTCGATCTTCGAGACCATGAACTCGGTCGTCTCGACCCCGAAGGCGCCGTTCAGGATCACGAGCTCGTTGAAGCAGCCGTTGGGCGTGCCCTCGGCCGAGGCGCCGTTGTCGCCGATCACGTAGTAGACGAGCGTGTCGTGCAGGATCTCCAGCTCCGAGAGCGTGTCGACGAGCCGCCCCACGTGGTGGTCGGTGTGCTCGAGGAAGCCTGCGTAGACCTCCATCTGGCGGGCGAGTACCGGCTTGAGGTCGTCGGGCATTGCGTCCCAGGCCGGGATCTCCGCCGGCCGCTCGGTCAGCTCCGCATCCGCCGGGATCACGCCGAGCTCCTTCTGCTTCGCGAAGGTCCGCTCGCGCAGCGCGTCCCAGCCGTCGTCGAACGTCCCCTTGTACTTGTCCGACCACTCGGGCGGCACGTGATGCGGCGCGTGCGTCGCGCCCGGCGCGAAGTAGACGAAGAACGGCTTGTCGGGCATCAGCGCCTTCTGCTGCTTGATCCAGTCGATCGCCTGGTCGGTCATGTCCTCGGTGAAGTGGTAGCCCTCCTCCGCCGTCCGCGGCTGCTCGACCGGGACCGTGTCGCGGTAGATCGCCGGCGCGTACTGGTTCGTCTCCCCGCCGATGAAGCCGTAGAAGTGCTCGAAGCCGGAGCCCGTCGGCCAGGCATGGAACGGTCCCATCGGGCTGGTCTCCCACACCGGGACCTCGTGGCACTTGCCGAACTGCGCCGTCGAGTAGCCGTTCAGCTTGAGGGTCTCCGCGAGCGGCGCGCAGGTGTTGGGCCTGATCGAGTTGTAGCCCGGCGCGGACGTCGCGATCTCCGTGATGCCTCCCATCCCGACCGAGTGGTGGTTGCGGCCGGTCAGCAGCGCCTGGCGGGTCGGCGAGCAGAGCGCGGTGGTGTGGAAGCGGTTGAACCTGAGGCCGCCCGCGGCCAGACGCTCCGCGGTCGGCGTGTGGCACGGCCCGCCGAACGCGCTCGAGCTGCCGAAGCCGGCGTCGTCGATCAGCACGACGAGCACGTTCGGCGCGCCCGCCGGCGGCCGGAGCGGCTCGATCGGCGGGAACCTCGCATCCGGGTCCTTCGCGTCCTCGAACACCGGACCGTCGTACCGACGGTCCGGAATCGGCAGGACATCGCGCTGCAGGTCGGCTCGTTCGGTCATCCAGGCCTCCTTGATCGGGTCTTCGGGCTTCCACCGGGCCGGCGCGGTCGCGACGTCGACGAACGCCGCGCGGTGGGGGTGTCGCGCCATGAGTCGAGCATGGTCGGATTCTGACGGTGAACGGGGCGCCGGGCCCGGCGCCTCTGCCGGGCCCGGCGACTGCGTTCAGCCTACGGCAGGTGCGTCGCGACCTGGACGAGCCTCGTGCCGGAGATCCCGCCCAGCGTCGGGTCGCCCTGGCGATACGCCTTGACGAAGAACTGGACGCTGTAGCCGTTCTTGATCGGGAAGTCCGAGCGCGGCTGGATGCTGTAGCTGACCGTCCCGTCGTTGCCGGTCGGCGCGTCGGTCGGCGTCGAGGAGACGATCGGCGTCGAGCGGATGAAGACGAGCGCTCCCCTGACGAGCTTGCCGTTCGTGTCCTTGACGGTGATCGTCACCCGGATCGGCACGCTCCGCGAGGTGACGGGGTTCGGGTTGAAGACGACCTTGTCGACGACCAGGCGCTCGCCGGCAGGGCCGACGTCCGCGACCGCGATCGAGCTACCGCCGCCTCCCCCTCCGCTGCTCGAGGCGACGACGGCGGTCGTGTCGGACAGCCCCGACGACTGTCCGGCAGTGTTCTTCGCCGTGACCTTCACGCGCAGGCGCTTGCCGACGTCGGAAGCGCCGACCGTGTAGGTGGAGCCCTTCTTCCCGGTCCCCGCGCACGAGGTGATCGCGGCGTTGCAGGCTTGCCAGGCGAAGGCGTAGCTGATCGGCTCGGTCCCCTGCCAGGTCCCCGTGGTCGCGGTCAACTGCTGGCCGACGACCGCGCTACCCGACACGGTCGGGGGCGAGGTCTCCGCCGGCGCGTTCGCCTTGCCCGGGACGGTGGCGGTCGCATTCGACTCGGCCGTGTCGCTTCCGTCCGCGTTCTTCGCGGTGACCTGGAACCTGAGAGTGTGGTCGACGTCGCTCTTGGTGACGGTGTAGGTGGTCCCGGTCGCGTTGGTGACCTCCTTGCACGAGACCGCGTCCTCGTTGCAACGCAACCACTGGTACGCGTACGTGATCGGCTCCGTCCCGTTCCAGTTGCCGCGGTTGCCGGTGAGCGTCGCGCCCACGACGACCGCGACCTTCGTGGCGATGGACGGCTCCAGCTGATTCGACGGCTTGGTCTGGCTCCGTCCCGGCGCGCCGGACGCCAGGAGCAGGGCGCCGAGCACGGCGACGCCGGTGAGCACAAGTCCGTACCTGGGGATGCGTTGCATGCGTCCGGCCTCCTTCTGTCGAGTTGGGGCAAGGGTGCGGACGGCGACCGGGGGCGGCATCACCCCCTCGGGACGAAGGGGCGGGAGGGACAGTCCCTTAGGGACTGTCCCTCGAGGTGCGCTCCGCCGCGCCCAGCACGCCAGGCTTCGCTACGAGGCCGAGCTCGATCGCCCGGTCGATCGCCTCGCTGCGCGAGGTGACCCCGAGCTTGCGGTAGGTGCAGATCGCCTGCGTCTTCACCGTGTTCCGGGAGATGTGCAGCAGCTCGCCGATCTCCCGGAAGGTCAGGTGCGTGGTCAGGAGCGGCAGCAGGCGCAGCTCGGCGGGGGTCAGCCGCTCGCCCGGGCCGATCGGGTGCGCGCCGCGGTCGAGCTGCTCCCGGAGCTCGGCCGCCTGCGCCGACAGCACGCCCAGGTCGGGTGAGCGGGCGAGAAGCGCCTCCGCCTCGCCGAGCGCCTCCGTCGCCTGGGCCCGCTCGGCGAGTCCGAGGTGGGCCCGGGCTGCCTCGAGCTCGACCTGCGCGGCGAGCCAGGGCGGCGCGTGCGCGGGCAGGCTCTCGCGGGTGCGGGACAGGTCGTTCCTCGCGCGCACCCAGTCGCTGGCGTGCACGGCGGCACGGGCGCTCGCGACATACGTGAGCGGACTCGTCGGATACTCCTCCAGGTGGGCCTCCTGGACGGCGTCGCGGGCGGTGGCCGCGAAGTCCAGGGCGGCGTCCCAGCGCCCGTCGGCGGCGGCGAGCAGCGACCGCGAGGCGAGCGCGACCGCAGCGGCGTTCGAGCAGTGCGCCGTGGTCGCGGCCAAATGCGCCTCGGCGAGGATCTCGTCGGCCGCGGCCGGCTCTCCTGCCAGGACCTGGCCGACGCCGAGCAGCATCAGCGCGATCGGGCGCCACGTGCTTCCCTCGGCCAGCCCCGAGAGCGCATCGGCGGCGTCCTGCCGCATCTCCTCCATGCCGCCGCGGCACATGGCGGCGCGGAGCACGGCAAGCCAGGGCTCGTGCGAGGCCGTGCCGTCGGGCATCGCGGCATCGTCGGGCGCCTGCGCGGCGATCGCCGCCCACGCGTCGGCCTCGTCGGGGCGGCCGCGCAGGTTGTGCACGAACGCGCCGTAGACTGCGAGCGCCGGGCGCCGTGCGAGCGTGACGGTGTCCAGCCGGGTCAGCCAGCGCTCGATCGTCCCCAGGCGGCCCACCTGGAAGAGCGAGAGCGTGGCGTGCTCGACCAGGGTCGCGAAGCGCTCGCGATCGCCGGCCGTCCAGGCGTACTCGACCGCAGCCTCGGCGTCGCCGTGCCGCTCGCTCCAGTCTGCCGCGCGTGCGGCGATCGCGGCCGCCCGTCCCGGGTCGCGCTGTCGCAGCTCGCGGGCCAGGGCGTCACGCAGCATCGGGTGCAGCCTGTAGACGCGCGGCTTCCCGGAGCCGACGCCCGTGAGGAAGAGGTTCGCGCGCGCGATGCGGTCGAGGAGCGTCGCCGAGCCCGACGTCTCCAGGACGGCGTCGCACATCGGCCCGGACGGGCGGTCGAGCACCGAGGCCTCGATCAGCAGGTCGCGGTCCGCGGCGTCCAGCTCGTCGAGGTACTCGGCCTCGAAGTAGTCGACGACGAACCGGTCGGAGCCGTCGAAGAGGCTCAGCGGAATGCCGTCGCCCGCGTGGGCGAGTGCCGCGAGGTAGAGCCCGGCCGGCCAGCCCTCCGCGCGGTCGATCAGGTCGGCGGCCTCCGCGGCGGACGCCTCGGCTCCCGCCGCGCGCAGGAGCTCGAGGCCCTCGTCGGGGGACAGCCGCAGGTCGTCGGCTCCGAGCTCGATCAGCCGCCCCTGCGCGCGGAGCGCAGTGAGGCCGAGCCGCGGGGGCGTCCTGCTCGCCAGCAACAGCTGCGACCGGGGCGGCAGGTTGTGCGCCACGGCCTCCACGATCTTGCGGCTGCGCAACGACGTGAGCAGGTGGAGATCGTCGATCGCGATCATCACCGGGTCGGCCGCCTTCAGGGCCTTGACCAGGCGTGCGACCAGGACGGCATGCGAGTCCTGGGGCGCCGTCTTCGCTCGGGGCGTCCGCGGCCGGATGGTGCCGGCACGCTCCAGTGCGCTCGTCACGCAGCGGGCGAACCTGAGCGGGTCGTTGTCGGCTCGATCGACGCTGATCCAGACGAACGGCCTGCCGTCGCCCGGCGCGGCGAGCTCCGAGAGGAGCGTGGTCTTGCCGTACCCACCGGGCGCGACGATCAGCGCGACCGTCGACCGGGCGGTCGGCCTGAGCCGGTGCACGAGGTCCGGCCTGGGGACGATCCCCTCGCGAATCTGTGGCCGGACGAGCTTGGCGTCGTCGAATGCACGCGGACGGCCGATGGTCTCCGCAGTCGTCACGACTCTCCTTGCCGGTCGCCTGTTCTCCCGATTGGAGACGAGGCGGCCGTGCCCTGCATCACCCACTCGGGATGAGGATGTGACCGCCGTCGGCGGCCGCGTCGATCAGCCCGAGCCGCTCCGCGCACTCGACTGCCTCGCTGCGACTCGACGCGCCGAGCTTCCGGTAGGCCGAGATCGCCTGCGTCTTCACCGTGTGGCGCGAGAGGTAGAAGTGCGAGCCGATCTCCCGGAAGGAGAGGTGCGTCGCGAGCAGCGGCAGCAGCCGGAGCTCGGCACCGGTGAGCCGGACGGCACTTCCGTCGGCGGGCATCGCCGCCGCCTCGGCCTCGAGCCGCTCGCGCTCGCCGGCGAGGATGCCGGGGGCAGCGCGTCCCCGGAGCAGCTCGTCGACCTCGCGCAGGAGGAGACGCGCCGCGGCGGCATCGCGGAGCATCACGCTGGCGGCGGCGAGCTCGAGCCGCGTCTGGACGGCGAGCCAGGGCAGCGCCCCGGTGAGGCCGGGCAGGAGGCGCTGGGCGGCTGCGAGCGCGCGGCGGGCCTCGCTCCAGCGTCCCTGCCGGAGCAGCAACCGGGCCGAGGCGGCCAGCGTCAGTGCGAAGGAAGGGTGCGCCGGCCCGTCGCCAGAAGCCCGCGCTCCGTCGAGGAAGGCGTCGGCGGCGGCGTGATCGCCCCGGGCGCCGGCGAGGAGGGCGCGCTCGGTCAGGGCGAGCGTCCGGGTCTCGGTGGCGTCGAGCCATCCCGCCGTCTCCGCGGCCTCGGCGAGGATGCGGTCGGCGTGCTCTTCGTCGCCGAGCAGGAGGTGGGCCACCCCCGAGAGGAGCAGCCCGTACGGACGCCAGCAATCGTCGGTCGGGAGCTGCTCGAGCGCCTCGCCGGCCGCGTCCGCCATCGCCTGCGGGCGCCTCGTCCCGGTGGCGGCGTGGACGAGCCGCGCGCGCGAGCGGAGGGCGGCGCCTTCTCCCGATGGGCGGGCCGTGCCCGCGACGATGCCTCGGTCGGCGGCGTCGAGGCAGCGCGCCGTCGCGCGCGCGTGCCCGTGATGGGCATGCAGGCGGGCGGCGAGCGCCGCCGCCTCCGGATAGCGCTCGAGCCCGTCGGTCGCCGCCACGCGGCTGAGCCACTCGTCCACGTGCTCGCCGTGGTCGTGGGCCGGCAGGGCGATCGTCGCGAAGATGGTCAGGTACCGCCCGACGTCTCGCGCGGCCGCGGCGTGAGCGAGCGCGTCAGCGGGCTCGCCGTGCTCCTGGTGCCACGCGGCCGCGCGCGCGTGCAGGACCGGGACGAGCTCCGGCTCGGCGTCCTCCAGCTCCCGTCGCAGGCGCTCCCGGAAGAGGCGGTGGTGACGGAACCAGCCGCGGTCGCGGTCGAGCGGCACGAGGAAGGCGCTCAGCTCGGTGATCGACTGCGGCTCGCGCCCTCCCGGCGCGTACCCGAGCACGGCGTCGCAGAGCGGCCGTGAGAGTCGGTCGACCACCGACGTCCGACGCAGGAACAGGCGCTGTTCGGGCGTGACCGCGGCGAGCGTCCTGCTCTGGAGGGCCCCCAGACGTCGAGGAGAATCCGCGACCTGAACCGCGGCAGGCCACCCTTCGGTCTCCTCGACCAGCGCGGCGAGCTCGGCGTCCGTCAGCACGTGGCCGGCGGCGCGGCTCAGCGTTCTGGCCTCGCGGACGCTGAAAGCCAGGTCCTGCGGGCCGAGCTCCAGGAGCGCGCTGCGCGCGCGGAGGCGCGGAAGGGAGAGATCGGGCAGCCTCGGCTCGCTCCGTCCCGACAGCACGACCAGCGCGCCGTCGCCCGCGCGGCGGATCAGCTCGGCGATCGCGCCGCCGCTGTCCGTCTCGAGCAGATGGGCGTCGTCGACGACGACCACCACCGCCCCGACGGCGCGGCCCGATTGCTCCTCCCGGGCCGCGAGCACGGCGTCGAGCTCACGCAGGAGCACCGCCGGATCGCCGGGACAGCCGGCCGCGGCGAGCCGGACGAACTCCCGCTCGTCGCGCATCGACCACTGCTCGAGCACGGTGGTCTTGCCGTATCCCGCCGGCGCGACGATCGTCACGACCGGCGCCGAGCGGGCGGCCCGGAGCCGGTTGACGAGCGCCGTCCGCCAGACGACCGCCTCGCCGGGCGCGTGGGCGACCAGGTTCAGCCTGGGCGCGCCGGTTCTGCGTCCGCTGCTGCTCGTGAGGGCGACCTGCGACATCCAGTCGCTCCTTTCCCGGGCGTACGGGGTCGCCCGTGGGGAAATCGCTACCGCTGCTCCTGACTCTAACCGAGAATTGGCGGCCCCTTCATCCCAACCGGATGACGCCTCGGGCCGGCGGGCGCGAGATCGTTGCGCCGACAGCAGCGATCCCGGAGGTGGAAACCAAATGGCAGCGCTCGCCCTGACGTTCCTCGCGGCGGACTACCCGTTCCTCGACGTGATGTGGTCGATGTTCATCTTCTTCGCCTGGGTGATCTTCATCTACCTGCTGATCCTCGTCCTGGCGGACAACTTCCGGCGGCACGACCACTCCGGCTGGGCGAAGGCGGGCTGGACGCTCTTCGTCATCTTCCTGCCCCTGATCGGCGTGTTGATCTACATGATCGCGCGGCCGCGGGAGGATCTGCTGGAAGCCTGACCGGCACGGCTCCGCCGTTCATCCAATCGGGGGGATGCCTCGTCCCCCGGCAGCGGCGAAGGTCGCTGCCACAGACTCGAGACGCCGCACCCAGCAGGAGGGAGCAGCATGGCCATCGGTCCCGTTCAGCTGATCGTCCTGGGCTTCGACCACCCGGACTTCCAGGGCGAGATCATCCAGGAGCTCGAGCGGCTGCGCGCGAGCGACACCGTCAAGGTCATCGACGCGCTCGCGGTCTACAAGGACGTCCACGGGGAGATCGAGGTCGCCCACCTCAGCAACCTGACCCGCGACGAGGCGATCGAGCTCGGCTCGAAGATCGGCGCGCTGATCGGCCTCGGCATCGAGGGCGAGGAGGGGATGGAGGGCGGTGCGGCGGCCGGCGCAGAGGCGGCTCAGGACGGGATCGACGTCTTCTCCGACGAGGACGCGTGGGACGTGATCGACGACATCCCGCCCGACACGGCCGCGGCGCTGCTCTTGATCGAGCACCACTGGGCGGTGCCGCTGCGCGACGCGGTCGCGCGGGCGAACGGCTTCCGGATCGCCGACGGCTTCATCAGCCCGCTCGACCTGGTGGAGATCGGCCTGCTCACGGCCGAGGAGGCCGAGCAGCAGGTGGCGCTCGAGCAGGCGTCGCCGGCCGCGTAGGAAGGGAGGAACGAGCATGTTCGCGGTACGCAGAGTCGCGCGGCGCCAGGTGCGGCGCACGGCCCGCCGCCGGGCCTAGCGGAAAGCGAACGCGGCTCGAGTCAGGCCCGCCGGCCGTGCTTCTTGGCGCGCTTGGACGCGCGTGTCATCAGCACCTCCTGCGCCGACCGGGGTGCCGTTCCGGGCTCGGGGCGGACGCGGCTCCAGGTGCCGTCGCGTCCGAGCTCCCAGGCGAAGCGGGTGTCGGCGGCGAGGGCGTCGAGCACCGCGGTGACGTCGGCGCGCAGACGCGAGTCCTCGACCGGGACGAGCACCTCCACCCGCCGGTCCAGGTTCCGCGGCATCAGGTCGGCGCTGCCGATCCACATCGCGAGGCGGTCGCCGGTCTGGAAGGAGAGCACGCGGCTGTGCTCGAGGAACCGGCCGAGCACGCTGCGAACCGTGATGTTCTCGCTGAGCCCGGGCACGCCCGGCCGCAGGATGCAGATCCCGCGCGTGACGATCTCGATCTGCACGCCCGCCTGCGACGCCGCGTAGAGCGCCTCAACCGTCTCCGGGTCGGCCAGCCCGTTCACCTTGATCCGGATCGCCGAGTGCTCGCCCGCCTCGGCGGCCTGCGTCGTTCGCGCGATCTCGTGCAGGATCCCCTCGCGGAGGAACCACGGGCCGACGAGCAGCTTGCGGAAGCCGACCGGCGTTCCCTGCCCGGTGACGGCGTTGAAGACGTCGGCGACGTCGGTGCCGATGTCCTGGTCGGCGGTGAACAGGCCGAGGTCCTCGTAGATCGAGGCGTTGGACGAGTGGTAGTTGCCGGTGCCGATGTGGACGTAGCGGCGCTGCTGGCCCTGCTCGCGGCGGACGAGCATCGCCAGCTTCGCATGCACCTTCAGCTCGGGCACGCCGAAGACGACGTCGACGCCGGCCCGCTCGAGCGCGCGCGACCACTCGATGTTCCGCCGCTCGTCGAAGCGCGCCTTCAGCTCCACCAGGCAGACGGCCTGCTTGCCCTCCTCGGCGGTCTCGACCAGCGTCTCGAGGGTCGCCGACGGATTGCCGGTCCGGTAGACGGTCGCCTTCAGCGCCGCCACCTTCGGGTCCCTGGTCGCGGCGAGGAAGGCCTCGACGGTGGAGTCGAAGGCGTCGTACGGATGGTGGACGAGGAGGTCCCGCCGGCGGATCTGCGAGAGCAGCTCGCCCGGCTTGCGGGCCGGGAACGGCCGCCGCGTGACCGGCTTCCAGGACGAATCCTTCAGCTCCGGCCGGTCGAGCTCCGCGAGCTCGGAGAGCGCCGCCAGCCCGAGCGGCGCCGGGCTCTCGTAGACGCGGCTCTCGTCGATGCCCAGCTCCCGCGACAGGGTGTCCAGGAGCTCGGGCGGCGACGGCGAGGCCAGCTCCAGCCGCACCACCTCCCCGAAGCGGCGGCGGGAGAGCTGGTCCTCGATCGCCTCGACCAGGTCGTCGACGTCGTCGGCGAGCGTGAGGTCGGCGTCGCGAGTGATCCGGAAGACCCCGTGCGCAGCGACGCTCGGGCCGATCACCTCCGGCAGGAAGTGGACGATCGCGTCCTCGAGCGGCACGTGCGTGCCCTTCGGGCCGACCTCGAGGAAGCGCGGCAGGTCGTCGGGCACGTTCACGCGGACGAAGCGCCGCTCGTTCTTGCCGTTGGTCCGCGCGAGCACGCCGACGTTCAGCGCGAGCGAGGGCACGTACGGGAACGGCGCGGTCGGCCCGACCGCGATCGGGGTCAGCAGCGGCTCGATCTCGCGGGTGAAGCGCTTCGTCAGCGCCCGCAGCTCGCGGGGCGCGCACTCGTCGACCGCGGCGACCCTGATCCCCGCCTCGGCCAGGGCGGGCTTCAGCCCGTCCAGCCAGAGAGCGGCCTGGGCGTCCTTCAGCTCCAGGACCTTGGCCCGGATGTCCGTGAGCGTCACGGCCGGCGTGCGGCCGTCGGGCGACCGCCTCGACACGCGCGATGCCACCTGGCCGCGCAGCCCCGCCACCCGGACCGAGAAGAACTCGTCCAGGTTGCGCGAGACGATCGCGCAGAGCTTCACGCGCTCCAGGAGGGGAACGCTCTCGTCCTCGGCGACCCCGAGGACGCGGCGGTCGAAGTCGAGCCACGAGAGCTCGCGGTTGAGGAAGCCCTGGGCCTTGCGCCGGGCGGCGGTCGCACGCCGCGACGCGCGGGTCGCGCGCCGCACGGCCTCGTTCATCGCCCGCGTCGACTGTCGAGCCGCCATGGCACAGGGAGGCTAGATGGCTGACCGGCAATTCCACGCAGCCGCGGATGGGGGCCTGCACGCGGCGCATTGCGGCCGCCTCGCCCGGCGCCAAGGCTCACCAGCCTTGCCACCGGTCGAGTCGACCACACTGCTTGGTGCAGGCCCTCCCCGCGACCACGCGAATTTCCGGTCAGCCATCTAGGAGCCGATCAGGCCCTTGCAGGCCGGTGCGCTCTTGAACGCCTGGGCGACGTTGTCCTTCGTGTCCAGCTGCTTCGCCTGGTTGTAGGCGTCGGTCACCTGCGTGCGCGCCTTGCTCAGCGTGGTGGTGACCACCGAGACCGCCTGGAGGACGTCGGCCGCATCGGACACGTTCGACGTCGCGTTCTTGATCGCGTCGGCGTCGTCCGACAGCTGGCTTTGGAGCGACTCGAAGATCTGCTTTGCCTTCGAGTCGGACACGTCCGGCGTCTCGAGGTCCTTGATCGAGTCCGCGAAGGTCTGGGTCGACGTCTTCGCCTGGCTGACGAGGTCGTCGAGCGTGCCCTTGCCCAGGTTGCCGCTCTTCAGGCTGTCGGCCATCGACCTGAGCGAGCTCACGTAGGTGTTGGTGGCCGTGCAGAGGCCGTTCGCCCACCCCTGCACCGACGCCGTCGTGGTCGTCGCGCTGTTCTTCGAGCCGCCGCAGGCGGCGACCACCAGGACGACTGCGACCGCTGCGAGGGCGCCGACGAGCCAGAGCCGCTGTCCCGGTCGCTTCATCGCTCAGAGCGTCGCATGCGCCGTTCCTCCGCCGCTCATCCTATCCGGGCGATTCGCCCGAGACGAGCGATCCAGGTCGCGCGCAAGCTGGACGGATGGAGGGGGCGCTCCGAGTACTCGTCTCGCACCGCCGTCACCCCGAAGCCGGCCGCGGCGAGCGAGGCCCGGATGTCGGCGGCCGAGTGGAAGTACTGCCGGTGGTGCTCGCGGAACGGATCGCCCGCGCCTGCCGGCTCGAGCGCGATCCTCGTGTCGCAGGTGCGCAGCCCGGGGTCGACGACGCTCTCGATCACGAAGCGGTTGCCCTCGGCCCGGCCGGAGACGACCGGCGTCGACTCCGTGAACGCCATCATCGCGTCCGTGTGGACGTCGAAGACGAGCCACCCGCCGGGCCGCAGGCGGCCCGCGACCGCCTCGACGGTCAGCCGCAGATCGTCGGGCGGCAGGTAGTTGAGCCCGTCGAAGGTGCACACCGCTGCGTCGAAGACGCCCTCGACGCCGAGCTCGGGCAGCGTCCTCCGGAGCAGCTCCGCCTCCGGGCCGAGGAGCCGGCGCGCGCGGTCGAGCATCGCCGCCGAGGCGTCCACTCCGACGACCCGGTACCCGCGGGCGGTCAGCTCGGCCGCGAGCAGGCCGGTGCCGCAGCAGACGTCGAGCACGGAGCGCACGCCGGTCTCGTCCCCGGACCAGAGCTCGTCCAGGAACGACGCCCACGCGCCGTGGCAGGGGTCGACGACGATCTCGTCGTACACCCCTGCCAGCCGCGTGTACGCCTCGACCTGGCTCATGCGCGCTTGCTGCTAGATGCCCAGGATCTTGGCCTTCGCGGCCGCGAACTCCTCGTCGGTGAGCACGCCCTGGCTGTGCAGGTTCGCCAGGTTCTGCAGCTCGGCGTTCTGGTCGGGCTCGGCGGGCGCCTGCTGGGCCGCGTAGGCCTGCTGCTGGGCCATCTGCTGGTCGTACGCCGCCTGGTCCTGTGCGGCCCACTTCTCGTTCTGCCGGTGCGCGACGCGTCCCGACACCGCGGTCGCGGTTCCGGCGACCACGGCGGTTCTCGCTGCCATGCGTAGAAGTCCCATCTCTCTGTCCTTTCTTCGGTGAGCGGCCGGCTAGCTGGTCACCAGGGCCTGCTGGACGACCTCGGCGGGAATGCGGATCGAGTCGATCAGGACGGCGTCGGCCGCCTGCAGCGCGTCGACGACCTTCCTCGCCCACACGTTTTCGAACGCGACCAGCAGGGCCGAGCTGTTGTCCGGGAGATCCTCGCTGACCTCGTCGGCGTCCTCCTCGTTCAGGGAGCCCGGCTCGGTGATGTCGAGCGCCGCGAAGGCCGCCCCGTCCTCGTCGAGATCCTCGATCGCCAGCGTGGTCACGACCCCGTCCGCGTCCTTCATCACGAACAGCAGGTCGAGGATCCGGATCGTCCCGTTGTCCACGAGCTCCTTGATCGCCGGCGCGATCCGGCCGGAGAACTTGTTGCCCGGGAAGCCGATGATGTAGACGTCGACAGGTCCGACTTCCATGATCTCTCCTTGTTCGGGAACGGATGAAGCGTCGTCAGTCTACGACGATCCCGACCGCCTCCGGATCGTCCACATTGGATGAGATGCCGCGGCCTATGATCGTGGCCGCCCGATGACGACGGACGCCGAACCGGCCAAGCGCCGCCTCGGGTGGCGCGTCGCCCGCCGCCGCGCGAGCCGCAGCTTCGGCACGGTGCTCGTCCTGATCGTCGTCTCGTTCGTGTTCGCCGCGTCCGCACCCGACGCCGACTGGACGGCGAGCGTGCTCGTCCTCCTCCAGAGCCTGACGCTGACCGCCGCGCTCTGGACGTCGGGGCTGGCCGGGGCCGACTCGTGGATCAGCCTGCTGTTGCTGGCGGTCGCGATCGCCGCGGCGGCCGTGGCGCTCGCCGTCGGGGGCTCGACGCTGATCGGCGTGGTCGGGCTGATCTCCGGTCTGCTCAGCATCGGGGCCGTCGGGGTGATCGCCCGGACGATCGGGCGCGAGCACGAGGTCAATGCGCAGACGATCGAGGGCGCGATCTGCATCTACATCCTGATCGGGATGATCTTCCTGTTCGCGTACGGGGCGGTCGCCCTGATCGGCTCGGGGCCGTTCTTCGCGCAGGGAATGGACGGGACGCGGGCGCTGCGCCTCTACTTCAGCTACGTCACGCTGGCGACGCTCGGCTACGGCGACTACACGGCGGCGTCGAACCTCGGCCACATGCTCGCCGTGGCCGAGGCGCTGATCGGGCAGATCTACCTGGTGACGGTGGTGGCGCTGCTGGTCTCGCGCCTGCGGGTCCGCAGCCGGGAATCGTGACCGTCCCGGGTCGGAGCTAGCATCGCTGGATGGCCACCGACGTCGAGCAGCCGGACGACGCCGAGGAGGAGCCCGACGGGCTCACGGCGCGTCTGAGCCGGATGGCCCTGCGGCCCGCGCGGGCGGCTGCCCGCTCGGGCCGGTCGGCGCTCACGGGCGAGGCCGAGCGGGCGGTCGACGCCGTGCTCGCCGGGCCGCTTCCGGAGCACGTCGCGCGCAGCCTGGTCGACCACCGCGTCGTCGAGCGCGTCCTGGCCGAGTGGCTGGAGGCGATGACCGCGGAGCAGGAGGCGACGAGCCCCGAGCGCGAGCGACTCGAGCGCGCGCTCGGGCAGGCGCTGGCGAGCCCGGCGCTCGAGCGCAGGCTCTCGGACGCGGTCGAGAGCCGGCTGGCCGAGACGACGGCCGAGCGGATCGTGCAGAGCCCCGCGTTCCGCAAGGCCCTGTCGCGCGTGCTGGAGAGCCCCGAGGTACGCAGCGCGCTCGCGCGCCAGACCGCCGGACTCGGCGCGGACGTGGCCGGGTCGGTGCGCCGGTGGGCGCGCGCCCTGGACGACGCTGTCGCGAGCCGGGTGCGGAGGGCTGTCGGGCGGCGGCCGGCCGACGCCTCCGAGTCGGCCTTCGGCGGCCTCGCCGCCCGGGGGATCGCGCTCGTCCTCGACGCCTTGCTCGCCTACACGGCGTTCCTCGTCCTCGCCGGCTCGGTCGCCCTGATCACGTCGCTCGCGGGGGCGTTCCACTCCACCTGGCTGACCGGCTCTCTGTTCGCCGCGGGCTGGGCGGTGGTGCTCGTCGCGTACTTCGTGCTCTTCTGGTCGACGACCGGCCAGACGCCCGGCATGCGCGTCCTGCGGCTCCGGGTGGTGACCGCAACGGGCACGTCGCCGTCGTTCTGGCGGTCGCTCGTCCGCTTCGCCGGCCTGATCCTGGCGATCATTCCCCTGTTCGCCGGCTTCCTGCCGGTGCTCTTCGACGGCCGGCGCCGTGCGCTCCAGGACTACCTGGCGGGCACGGCGGTCGCCGTCGAGCCCTGACCTGGTGCATAAATCGCGGATCGGGTATTCCCCGACCGATGACGCACTCGCCCTCGCACCTGCTGCTGGCGATGGTGCTCAGCGCCGGCGCGGGAGCGTTGATGCTCCGGATCGGGGTGCAGTCGAAGCTGCTCGAGTGGCGCAACCGCTGGCGGCGTTGTCCCTCTTGCGGCCGCCTCCGCTCCGGCGTGTGCCGCCACTGCGCCGGCTGACGGCGCGGTTCGTCCCGTTCGGGTGATGTGAGCGCCGGAGAGCGGCGCTTTGCTCCGGGCGACCGCCAGCCACGAAAGCGAGGGCGAGAGATGCTTGCTGCCGACTATCCGTTTCTGGACCTGTTCTGGACGATGGTGATCTTCTTCGCCTGGGTCTGCTGGCTGGCGATCCTGTTCATGGTCCTGGCGGACAACTTCCGGCGGCCGGACCACTCGGGCTGGGCGAAGGCGGGGTGGACGGTCTTCGTGATCTTCCTGCCGCTGATCGGCGTGCTCGTCTACATCGGCACTCGGCCGGGCATGTTCGCCAAGAGCCCCGCCTAAGCCGCCCTCGCGGCCCGCGGCCGGAGGGTGCGCCCGTGATCCTGATCATCGCGATCCTGCTCGCGATCTTCCTGCTGCCCTCGCCGTGGAGCATCGTCGTGCTCGTCGTCGCCTGCGTGCTGGAGGTCGGCGAGATCGCGCTGCTGCGGCGCTGGTCGAAGCGGATCGACCGGCGTACGAGGGCGACGACCGGAGCCGAGGCGATGGTCGGCAAGCTGGCCGAGGTGACGAGCGAGTGCCGCCCGACGGGGATGGTCCGCCTGGACGGGGAGCTGTGGGAGGCCCGCTGCGAGACGGGGGCGGCGCGCGGCGACCCGGTCGTCGTCGATCGGGTCGACGGCCTCACGCTGATCGTCTCGCCGAAGCCCTCCTAGATGGCTGACCGGAAAAGGTCGTCAGCCATCTGGTCAGCGTTTCGTGCTCGGCAGCTTGGCGAACTCGTCCTTCGTCAGGCCGAGCTCGATCGCGTTCGTCTCGAGCGTCGCCGCCGACGCGACCGGCACGGACGTCACCCGGTGCCACCAGAGGTGGCCGTGCTCGACCACGACCTGCGCGATCGCGGCGCCGTCGACGACGAAGGCGTTGACCGTGCCGACCTCGTGGCCGTCGGACGACAGCACGATGCTCGAGCTGCGGATCTCGACCTCCCCCTTGGGCACGCGGTCGTACGTGACGCCGACGTTCGGATCGATCTCGGCCGTGTAGACGCCGAGGTCGGCGCCCTGGATGCTGGGCATCATCACGACGTCCTCGACGCCGACGTCCCATTCCGAGTCCGGAGCGGGCCGCTCGTCGGCCGGCAGGTACGCGTAGCCCTGGATCGAGTCCAGCTGCTGGAGCTGCTGCGACGTGCAGGTCAGGGAGAGGTCGCCGGCCTCGCTCTCGGCGACCAGCCCGAGCGGGACGAGGCGGGCGGTCGGGTCCGGATCGCCGGCGCGGACGACGACGTGCGTCACCGCGCGCTTGACGGGATCGAGGACGACGTCGGCAAGCGTGCCGGAGAGCCCGTCCGAGGTCTTCAGGTGGGCTTCGAGCCGGAGCTTCATCGCCCGATACTAGGACACGCTCAGGACGAGCGCGTTCCCTGCAGGGTCCCGCGCCAGCGGCTCGCCCTCGTGGTCCTCCAGGGGCTCTCCCGCAGCCTCGAGCCTGCCGACGACCTCGTCGCGGGCCGCGTCGTCGGGTAACACGAGCGTCGCGTGCCGGAGCGCGGCCGTGCCGGGCGGCGGCGAGGAGGCTCCCGCGCTCTCCCACGTGTTCGCACCGACGTGATGGTGGTAGCCGCCGGCGGAGAGGAAGGCGGCCTGGCCGCCCAGCTGCGCCATCAACCCGAAGCCGAGGACGTCGCGGTAGAAGTCGATCGTCGGCGGGATGCCGGCGACCTTGAGGTGGACGTGACCCATCGCGGTGCCGGCCGGCAGCCGCTCGAACGGCGCCTCGGCAGGGTCATCCAGCTCGCCGAGCAGGTCGTCGACGTCGAGCGGCATCGTCGTCAGCCTCGCCCCGACCTTGCCCTCCCAGATCTCACGCGGCCGGTCCCAGTACAGCTCGATCCCGTGCCCGTCCGGGTCGGCGAGGTAGAGCGCCTCGCTGACGAAGTGGTCGGACAGGCCGACGAGCGGGACCGCGTCGCGCGCCGCGTGGGCGAGCCAGGCGGCGAGGTCGGAGCGCTCGGGCAGGACGAGCGCGAAGTGGTAGAGCCCCGTGTAGCCGGAACCCGGGCGTGCGCCCGGCTCCTCGACGAGCACGAGGAGCGCCCGGTCGCCTGCGCCGAGCGTCGCCCGGCCGGGCCCCCGCTCGAGCACGCCGAGCCCGACGGCGGCGCGGTAGTAGTCGAGCGAGCGCGCCAGGTCGGTGACCGTGAGGTGCACGGCGCCGGGCCTCGTCGCAGCGGCGATCTCGTCCATCGCGCAGTGAGGGTAGCGAGCCGGATCCGTCCGGCCGCCGCTCAGACGGCGAGGACGACCAGCCAGACGAACGACCCGGCGAAGATCGCCCAGCCGATCGCGACGAGCACCTCGCGCTGGCGCAGCGAGTGGAGCTTCGTCGAGATGCCCGCGAAGAACAGGCACGCCGCGAAGAGGACGACGCCGAGGACGTAGTCGTTCGCGCGCTTGTTGGCCGCTTCGGCGCCGTCCGCGAGCTTGCCGGCCGTCGTGTTCAGCGTGCTCGCCTTGACCGCCTCGGCGACGACGTACTGCGGCATGGCGAATGGCGTCAGCGGAGCCTTGGCGTTCGTCCGCGGGTGGGTCGCCAGCCAGGCGTCGAACGCCGGCCGGAACTCGGGGCGGAACCGGTGACGGTAGAACTGCGCGAGCTTCGGCTTCCCGGAGACGGTGGCGTCGACCCACTGGATGAACGTCGCGATGTCGATCTGGGTCTGCTGGCCGCCGCGGGTCTGCGCCGACGAGGACTGGATCCGCGCCGCGGTCGCCTTGCTCGTCCGCGCGGCCTGCTGGCCGCGCCACCGCGCGGACTGGTACGTGCTCCAGGCGGTCGCGACCGCCGCGCACGCCAGGAGCACGGTGGCGGCGAGCTCGACCCGGTGCTGCTGGCGCTCCAGGCCCTCCCTCATCCGGGGGCGCCTTCCGGCGGCTCGGCCAGGGGCGGAGCAGCAGCCGGCGGAGCGGTCGCATCGTCCTCGGCGCGGTAGGCGGCGAGCAGCCGGCGCTCGTCGGCTTGCTTCGGGAACGCGAACCAGACCAGAGCGGCCCCGAGCAGCACGGCGACGATGCCCGCGAGGTACGCCCACTGGTCGCCCTGGAGGAAGGCGGACTTGGCGGCGGCGACGATCTCGTCCTGGACCGAGGGCGGGTAGCGCGCGGCGGTGTCGGCCGCGCTCGAGAACGACTTGGTCAGCTCGCTCTGCACCTGGCTGTTCGTGTGGCTGCCGGCGAGCGCGGCGCCGGCCGCGGCCGCGTAGCCCGCGGTCAGGAGGGCGCCGAAGATCGACTGCATGATCGCTCCGCCCAGGTCGCGCTGCAGGTCGGCGGTGCCCGAGGCCATCCCGACCCGCTGCACCGGGACGGAGCCGGTCAGCGAGTGCGACGCGGGCGTGCCGGCGAGGCCGACGCCGATTCCGACGAACGAGTAGCCGAGGGCGACCTTCCAGTAGGAGATGCCCTCCTTCCAGAGGAGGAGCATCGTCAGGAAGCCGAGCAGGACGAAGACGTAGCCGGTCAGCAGGGTCTGCCGCGCGCCGTTGCGCTCGACCAGCTTCGCCGAGCGCGGCGCGACCACGACCATGAACGCGGCCGCCGGCAGGATCGCGAGCCCCGCGTCGACGGTCGAGTAGCCGAGGACGTTCTGGAGGAACTGCTGGCCGATGAACATCGCGCCCATCAGGGAGCCGAAGACGATCAGCCCCGCGCAGGCGGCGACCCAGAACGTCGGTCGCGCGGCGGCGTGGAGGTCGTAGAGCGGGTTCGGTGCGCGTCGCTGGCGGACGAAGAACGCGACCAGGCCTGCGCCGGCGATCACGAGCAGGACGACCGTGAGCGTCGTCTCGTTCGGCACGGGCGCGAAGTTGATGCCGAGGATCAGCGCGCCGACGAGGACGACGGAGAGGATGCCGCCGAGGTTGTCGACCGCCTCGGTCGTCTCGTTCACGTGGGCCGGCACGAACCGGACGGCCATCAGCAGCGCGACCACGGCCAGCGGCAGCGTGAGCAGGAAGACCGATCCCCACCAGAAATGCTCGAGCAGGATCCCGGAGCAGAGCGGCCCGAGCGCGGAGATCGCGCCCCCGATCGCCGCCCAGAGCGCGATCGCCTTCGTGCGGGCCGCCCCCGACCACAGCGCCGTGATCAGCGCCAGCGTCGTCGGGTAGGCCATCCCGGCCGCGAGTCCGCCCAGGATCCGCGCGCAGATCAGCACCTCCTCGCTCGGCGCCCAGGCGGCGAGGCAGTCGGCCGGGATCGTGAGGAGCATGCCGAGGACGAGCAGCAGCTTCCGGCCGTAGCGGTCCCCGATCGCGCCGAAGTACAGCACCGAGGCGGCGAGGCCGAGCGAGTAGCCGACCGCGATCAGGTTCAGCGCCGTCTGCGAGGCGTCGAAGTGGGAGCCGATCGACGGCAGCGCGACGTTCGCGACCGCGAGGCCGAGGTTCGCGACCGCGGCGACGGCGATCAGCGAGCCGAGGACGACTCCCGCCTTCGCCGGTGCTTGACCGTTGCTGCTCATTCAGGCGGCCGGACCGGCGCGGGGTCGCGGCACGGCGAGCGTCATCGTGCTCGGCACCTCGTCGAGCAGCGAGGCGACCGTGTCGAAGAGCGGGTACGGGAGCAGGAAGGGGCTCCACGAGATCACCACCCAGACCGCGCCCAGCCACCAGCCGACGAGGACGAACCAGATCACCCGGGCCGCCATCGGCACCGGCCTCTCGCGCCGCTCCAGCAGGCCGGGCGGCGAGTAGGGACGGACCCGCTCGAAGAACGGCTTCTTGCCGGCGGCCGCCATCCTCGCGTCGACCTTGTCCTTGCCGGGCGGGTCCTGGCCGAGGGTGGACGTCCAGATGCCGAAGCGGTAGAGGCGGCGGGCGACGGGCGCGCCGACCAGGGTGACGTGCACGACGTAGCCGCCGAGGAAGACGAACAGGGGCACGACGGTGCCGAACGACATGAACCAGCCGTAGCCGACCCAGTGGCCGCCCGACCGGACGGCGCTGAGCGCCGCGTCGCGCTTCGTGCGCGACTCCTCCCGAGGTGTGTCCACGCCGCGCACAGCCGAACACGAGCAGCCCGGTCGGACATCGTCCTACCGGGATGAGGTCGCTTCCAGGTTTCCGCGCCGACACCGAGGGAATCAAGGCGGTGTGGCCCAGGTACCGTCCGACATCCTCGTTCTCCTGGTGACCAGGCGCACCTCGGGAGTCGGCCGGCGGATGGAATCGGTGCTCGCACGGCTCCAGGTCCGCGAGCGCGATCGGGTCCGCGTGGCGCGCCTGGACGCGGACGACCGTCCGGATCTCGTCCGGCGGCTGGGCGTGCAGGAGATCCCGTCGATCGTCATGTTCCAGGGTCGCAAGCGCTTCGCCTGCCTGCGCGGCCGCGCGACGCTGGGCGACGTCGAGCGCACGCTCTCCGAGCAGGTCGGCCAGGCCGAATCGCGCGCCGCCGCAACCTAAGCCACCGGCCGCAACGTTTGTCCGGAGCAGCGCTGTGGTATTCCTCCCGCCAGTGGACGAGGCGAGCAGGAATGCGGTTTCGATCACCCTGCCCGTCGAAGGCTTCGTCAACGTCGCCCGCCTGGTCACCGCCGGCTTCGGATCGCAGCTCGCGCTCGGGTTCGAGGCGATCGACGACCTCCAGCTCGCCATCGAGCTGGCGTTGCGCTCCGTGCCCGCGCGTGACGGCTACGCGAGCGTGGAGCTCCTGAGCGACGACGCCGAGCTGACCGTGACCGTCACCGGCTCCGACCGGAAGGCGCTCGACCGCCGGTTCCCGGACAGCGACGACGGGCTCGACCTGCTGAGCTGCCTCGGCCGGCTGGTCGACAGCGTCGACATCGTCGGCGACGACGCTCCGGCCGTGGTCCTGCGCAAGAAGCGGGAGACGGCCGAGGTGGTGCCTGGGGGTTGACGAGTCCCGCGTCCGTTTCCGAGACGGATCGCCGCGCGCTCCTTCGCGCCTATCGGGAAAAGGGCGACGTCGCGGCCCGCGACCGCCTGATCGAGAGCTTCATCCCGGTGGTGCGCAGCATCGCCTACCGCTACGCGGGGCGCGGCGAGCAGATCGACGACCTCGAGCAGGTCGCGTCGGTCGGCCTGATCAAGGCGATCGAGCGGTTCGACCTCGACCGGGACGTCGAGCTGATGACGTACGTCTTCCCGACGGTGGTCGGCGAGCTGAAGCGCCACTTCCGGGACCGCGGCTGGTCGGTCACGGTGCCACGGCGGCTGAAGGAGCTGCACTACCGGCTCTCCCGCCTGATCGAGGAGCTGACCGCGACGCTCGGCCGCTCGCCGACGATCGCCGAGCTCGCCGAGGAGGCCGGCGTCGAGGAGGAAGAGGTCGTCGAGGCGCTGGAGGTGGGGCGGGCATACGCATCGCGGTCGCTCACCCGTTCCCTCGACTCCGATGACGGCGTCGGCGCCGAGCTGATCGACCTGATCGACGACGAGGAACGGGGCTACGAGGCGGCCGAGAACAGGGAGCTGCTTGCATCCGGGCTCAAGGCGCTCGACGATCGGGAGCGCCGAATCGTCCACCTGCGCTTCGTCGAGGGCCTGACCCAGTCCCAGATCGCCGTCGAGATCGGAATCTCCCAGATGCACGTTTCTCGCCTGATCAGGCGGGCACTGGAGAAGCTGAGCGAGGAGATCGACAGGCCATGACCGACGTCGCAGGCACCCGGACACCGATGGTCGAGCTGGTGCTCGACGCGAGGCCCGAGAACCTCGCTCTGGCCCGGCTGGCGCTGGCCGGGGTGGCGGCGACCGCCGGGGCTCCGCGCGAGGTCGTCTCCGACCTCAAGCTGGCGGTGACGGAGGCGTGCACGAACGCCATCCAGCATGCGTACGGCGGCGGCGCCGGGGCGGGCCGGATCGTCGTGCGCTACCGGGTCGAGCCCGGCAGGCTCTCGATCGAGGTCGAGGACTCGGGCCCGGGCTTCGAGCTCGGGTCGCCCGCGGCCGTCGGCGACCGGAACGGCGGCGGCAACGGCCTGATGATCATGCGCGTGCTGACCGACGAGCTGAGCGTGACCAGCGCCGGCACGGGGACGCGCGTCGCCTTCGTGAAGCGGTTCAGCCCCGAGAGCTGACGTCAGGAGGCGGCCGCCGCGCCCGCCGCCTGGAGGTGCTCGACGCCCGCGCCGGGCGTGTCGAAGATCCTGAAGACGCGGTCGAGGAGCGTGATCTCGAAGATCTTGCGGATGTTCGCGTCGTGGCAGGCGATCGCGAGCTCGCCGCCTCCGGGCCGCAGGCGCTTGACCGCGCCCATCAGCACGCCGAGCGTCGTCGAGTCGATGAAGGTCGCCTTGGAGAGGTCGACCAGCACGCCCCGCGCGCCGCCGTTGATCACCTCGACCAGCGCCTCCTTCAGCTCCGGCGCCGTGGCGAGGTCGACCTCGCCGGCGACGCTGACAGTCGAGACGCCGTTCCCGAGATCGGCGGTGGCGAGCTTGAACTCCATGCGCCTTCCGCTAGGAGAGGGACACGCCGGTCGGGCACCGCGCCGGCGAGCGTCGAGGGGGCCTCATCCGGCTGAGCCTACCCACATCGCCGACCGTCCCAAACGCGGGTGAGCCGGTCAGCCCGCGGCGTCGACCGACAAGCGGATCGCGATGCTGGTGCCCGGCGGGCCGGTGTCGATCGACCAGGCGTCGGCGAGCGCGTCGACGATGTCCAGCCCGCGGCCGCCCTCGCGCCGGCGCCGCCGCAGGCTCCTCAGGCTCAGGCGCTCGCCGCCGTTCCGTACCCGCAGCTCCGCCTGGTCCCGGAAGAGCTTGGCGTCCAGCACGATCGGGTCGCAAGCCGAGCCGTACAGAAACGCGTTCTTGACCAGCTCGCTCGCGACGAGCCGGAGGTAGAACGCGAATCTCGGGTGGTCGAAGTCGCCGAGGAGGTCGTCGATCGCGCGCCTGGCCTCGGACGGCGCTCGCGGCGACGGCCTGATCCGGACGCAGCTGGTGCGCAGGGGCCGAGGGGCCAGCGCGAGGTCGTGGGCTGCACTCGCCCGCGCGCCCCGGCGCACGTGCGCGAGCACGCGCCGCAAGATCACGACCTGGTCCCGGTCGTACAGCCGCTGACCCCGCCGCCCCCGGTGGGGAACGACGAGCTTGTACCTGCGCTCCCAGGTTCGGAGCGTGCTCGGCGCGATGCCGAGCTCGCGTGCCACGGCTCCGATCTCGAGCAGGCCTGCGGTGGTCGGTTCCGGCTCCTGCGGCGCCGTCGCCTCGTCCCTAGTCGCGAGGATTCTCCACCTCCGCGACGAGGGCCGCCTCACCGAGCTTCTCCACGATCTCGTAGTCGTCGCGAGAGGCCACGACGCGCTCGACGGAAGTGTCCGCGTGGCCCCGCAGGACGATGAAGCTCGTCGCCTCCGACCGGACCGCCTCGTACTCGCCGATCGAGACCGGAATCCGGGCGGTGCAGTCCTCCTGCGCACACTCGCAGACGATCTCGAAGCCCGACCGTTTGCCGCGATCGACGGCGCGCTGCTCCAGGCGCTCGTTGACCACCCGGAAGAGGCTTTCGTTCATCCCCCTGCGCATGGCTGAGGCCACGGGGAGAACGTACCCCTTTGAACAACAGCTGAACATTCTCCTGGCCGGCCCGGCGGGTCTGGAGTACCCTCATCGCGATGGGGACCGGGGCGCCCGATCGATGAGCCGGCCGAGACGAAATCGGATCGACGGCGCCGGCCAGAGAGGGCCGGTCGACGTTCTGCAGCGGGACTCCGCGTCCGTCCGCCGCTGGCTTGTCGCCGCCGCCTGCGCGGCCGTGCTGCTGCTCGCCGGCATCTCGATCGTGCTCGCCTGGCGGCAGTACGACGACGCCAAGGGCCAGGCGAGGACCGACCTCCGCGCCCGCGTCACCGCCGTAGCCGCGCTCGTCGACACCTCGTTCGCCGGGCAGATCGGAACGCTCACGTCGCTCGGCAGGTCCGAGCCCGCCCTGGCCGAGCGGCCGGCCGACCTGAGCGCACTGCTCCGGCGCGTCAACCCGCCGGGCACCGCGCCGTTCACGGGCGGCATGGGCTGGGTCGATCGCCGTGGGATCGCGCGGGCCAGCAACCTGCCGCAGGCGAAGACGGCGAGCGTCGCGGACCGCGGCTACTTCAAGGCAGTCCTCGCGACCCGCAAGCCCTACATCAGCGCCGGCCTCGTCAGCCGGGGCGTCAAGCAGCCGGTGATCGTGGTCGCCGTTCCGACCTTCGACCCGCGCGGGAAGCTGACCGGCGTCCTCGCGGGGGGCATCCTGCTGAGAACGGTCGGCGAGAGCAGGCAGGCGCTCGACCTCGGCTTCGGAAACCTCCAGCTGATCGATCGCGACGGGCAGCTGTTGCTCGGCGGGCTGACGCACGTGCAGAACGCGCCGCTGCTCGAGCGCATCAGGAAGCTGGGCTCCGGCGTCGTCTCCGGGGACGGCTTCGACGGCTCGGGCGACGACGTCGTCGCCTTCGCCACCTCCCGGGTCCCCGGCTGGGTGACGGCGATCGACCGGCCCGCGTCCTCGGTGTACGCGTCGGCCCGGCACGCGTTCTTCCTCGAGCTCGGCTCGGTGCTCGCCGGCGTCCTGCTCGTGCTCGCGATCCTCGCCTTCGTCACGCACAGGGCGCGGCGGAACGCGGAGATCTACAACGAGCGGGCCAGGACGTGGAGCGGCCTGAGCCGGACGCTCGCCTCCGCGTCCACCCCGAGCCAGGTCGCCGACGCCGTGCTCGCCTCGGTGACCGCATCGTTTCCGAACGCGGTGGCGATCGTCGGGGTCGAGAGCCACGGCCGGCCCCAGGTACGGGCGGCCTCCCGGATGGTGCGGGCGCGCCGCCTCGTCGAGAACACCCGGGTCCTCGAGCTGGCTGCGAAGCTCGCGGCCTCCGGGCCGCGGACGGTGGCGCTCGAGAGCGAGCCGGAGCTGCGCGACCTGCACACGAAGACGGGACGTGGGATGAGGGCGGTCCACGGCCTGCCGATTCCCGGGCCCGACGGGGAGCCGGCCGGGACGATCGCGCTCCTGAGCACGGCGGCCCGGCTGGACCAGAGCGAGTGGGCTGTGCTGCGCTCCTTCGCCGACCAGTCGACGCGCGCGCTCGAGCGCGCGTGGCGCTTCGTCCAGGAGCACGAGCTCGCCGTCCGGCTCCAGCGGAGCTTCCTGCCCGAGCGGCTGCCGAGCAGCACCGGCCTCGAGCTGGCGGGCCACTATCTCGCCGGCGCGGACGCGGTCGAGGTCGGCGGCGACTGGTACGACGCCGTGCGGCGGCCCGACGGGATCGTCCACCTGTGCGTCGGCGACGTCAGCGGCAAGGGCATCGGGGCCGCAACCGTGATGAGCCGCCAGCGGCACACGTTCGAGGTCTACGCCCACGACCTCGTCTCCCCCGCCGAGATCATCCGGCGGATGCTGCGACACGCGGGCGGCGAGGAGATGATCACGATCGCCGTCGTCACGCTCGATCCGTACGGCGGCGAGCTGGCCTACTCGTGCGTCGGCCACCCGCCGCCGCTGCTCGCCGGCCACGACACGGCCGAGGTGGTCAGGCTCGACCAGGGCAGCGCGCCGCCCATCGGCGTCGCCGTCCCCGTCGACATCGTGGAGGCGCGGCTGCCGCTGCCGGAGCGGGGCGAGCTCCTGCTCTACACGGACGGCCTGATCGAGCGGCGCGGCCAGAACATCGAGGACGGGATCGGCCTCCTGGAGGAGCTCCTCGGCTCGGAGCGGAGCCTGACGCCGGACGCGATCCTGGAGCGGGTCGGCGCTGCGATCGGGCGCCCGGACGACGACGTCGCGCTGCTCATGCTCTCGCTCGACCTCCCGCGGCTCGCGTTCGAGCTCGAGCTCCCGGCCGACCCGTCGATGCTGCGCGGCATGCGCCGGCGGCTGCGGGCGTGGCTCGCCCGCCGCGGGCTCGAGGACGGCGAGGCAGCGGAGGTCGTCCTGGCCGTCAGCGAGGCCTGCAACAACGCGATCGAGCACGCCTATCGGGACAACGGCACCGGGCCGGTCAGGGTGCGCCTGGACGGCGACGGCGCGGGGACCCTCCGAGTCGTGGTCGATGACCAGGGAACGTGGCGCGAACAGGCTCCCACGGGCGACCGCGGTCGGGGGATCGGCCTGATGGAGCACCTGATGGAGTCGACCGACATCCAGTCGGGCCTGCACGGCACCAGGGTCACGCTCGAGCGGCGCGTCCAAGCCGAGCCGGAGCCCGAGCCCGCGCCTGCCGCGACCTGACCCATCCGTGCTAGCGTCGTTGGCGCACCTGTTTGCGCAACTGTTGTTCAGCGGAGCCCAGCCGTGAACGATCCCCCCTTTGAGCTCAGGTCGTCCAGAGTCGCGGACGCCGTCGTCGTCACGATCGTGGGCGAGATCGACATGGCCACCGCGCCGGAGGTCGCGCAGGCGATCGACGCGGGCCACGACGGAGCGAGCCGGGTCGTCGTCGACCTGACCGACGTCACCTTCCTCGACTCCTCGGCGCTGAACGCGCTCGTCCACTGCCAGAAGAGCCTCGCCGCGGAAGACGTCGCCTTCCGGGTCGTCAGCCCGTCCGACCGAGCGGTCCGGAACGTCTTCGACATCACGCATCTGACCGGTCCTCTGAGCGTCGTCGAGTCGCTCGACGAGGCGCTGACCCCGTAGGAAACGGGAGCGCCGTGGCGCTCCCGTCCTCGTCAGCGGCTGGCCTTCTTCCGGTCGACCGCCCGCTGGAGCTGGGCCTTGTTCATGTCCGACCGGCCGGAGACGTCGAGCTTCCGGGCCTCCTCGTAGAGCTGCTTGTAGGTGCGCCCCTTGCCGCGTTTCGTTCCCGAGCGCAACCCGCCCCGCCGCCCTGACGAGATGTCCGTTCGCGAGAGGCGGGAGCTCGAGCGGGCTTCGCCCGCCCGAGCACGCTCCTTGTTGACCGTGCGCGCCGCGATCTCCTCGGCCCGCGCAGTCGAGGCTCCGCCACGGAGCTCGCTCTCCTTCACGTGCTCGTACTGCCGCGCCCGCTTGGTTCCCTTCTGGATCCCACGTGGCGGCACGGCTACCACCACGCTCCGCGGGAGCGTCCGCCGACTCCGCCCGCCAGGAGCGAGATCAGCCAGATCACGGCCAGCACGATCGCGATGATGAACAACCAGTGAACGGTGAAGCCGACGCCGAAGGCGATGATCGCGAGCAGCGCCAGCAAGACCAAGAGAATCATTCGGGAATTCACCTCCTCGAATTGGACTCTCGGATTACCCCTGCTTTCTCTCGGGAAACATCCCCCGAATTCCTCGTTCCGGCGACTGTCGAGACGGGCGACGAGGCCCGCGCCGAGAGCCCGTGGAGCAGCTGGGCGATGTGCACGGCCCCGCGGCCGGGGCCGAGCTGATCGATCTGGCTGCGGCACGAGAACCCGCTCGCGACGATCGGCGTCTGAGGCGCCGCGTCGCGCACGGCCGGCAGGAGCACCCGCTCGGCGCACGCGACCGAGACGTCGTAGTGGCCGCTTTCGTAGCCCCACGCGCCGGCCATGCCGCAGCAGCCCGTGTCGGGCGCGTCGACCGTCGCGCCCGTGGCCTCGAGCAGCTTCTGCTCGTGCTCGAACGCTCCGGTCGCGCGGCCGTGGCAGTGGCCGTGCAGGAGCACGTGCCCGTCGATCGGCGGCGGGCTGTAGCCGTCGGCGTGCTCGCAGAGGAACTCGGCGAGGTGGAACGTCTGCTTCGACAGGCGCTTCGCATCCTCGTCGTGCGGCAGCAGGTTCGTCAGCTCGTCCTTGAACACGGCGACGCAGCTCGGCTCGAGCCCGACGACCGGCGTCCCGAGCCGGATGTCGTCGCGGAGCGCGTCGAGGATCCGCTCGAGGTAGCGCCGGGCCAGGCCGAGGAAGCCGTAGTCGTAGAGCGGCCTGCCGCAGCAGAGCCGCTTGCGCGGGATCGTCACGGCGAAGCCCGCCTCGCGCAGCACGCGGACCGCGGCTGCGCCGACCTGCGGCTCGAAGTGGTTGGTGAACGTGTCGGGCCAGAGGATCACCCGCGTCCCGCCGCCGGGACGCCCGGCCTTGCGGTCGAACCACGAGCGGAACGTCGTCGAGGCGAGCTTCGGGAGCTGCCGCGACTGCGAGACTCCGCCTGCGGCCTTGACCAGCGCCGAGAGCCCCGGCGACTGCGTGGCGAGGTTGGCCAGGCCGGGCGCGTAGGACGCGAGCTGCGCCCAGCGGTCGATCAGTCCGAAGGCGTAGGCGTGCCTCGGGCGGAGCCGCCGCCGGTAGTGGCGCGCCAGGAACTCCGCCTTCAGCGTCGGCATGTCGACGTTCACCGGGCAGTCGTTCGTGCAGCCCTTGCACGACAGGCAGAGGTCGAGCGCGTCGAGCACCTCCTTCGACCGCCACAGCTCGAGATCGTCCCCGGTCATCATCTCGAAGAGCAGGTGCGCACGGCCGCGCGTCGAGTGCTTCTCCTCGCGGGTGACCATGTAGCTCGGGCACATGACGCCGCCCTTCATCCGGCGGCACTCGCCGATCCCGACGCAGCGGACGGTCGCGTGCGCGAAGCTGCCGCCGTCGTCCGGGTAGGCGAAGTGGGTGTCGACCACCTTCGGCCGGTAGCTCGACCCGAAGCGGAGGTTCGAGGTGATCGGGTACGGGTCGACCACCTTCTTCGGGTTCATCCCCCCGTCCGGGTCCCAGATCGCCTTGAACTCGCGGAAGCCGCGGACGAGCTCGTCGCCGAACATCTTGGGGAGCAGCTCGGCCCGCGACTGGCCGTCGCCGTGCTCGCCCGACAGCGAGCCGCCGAGCGACAGCACGAGGTCGCCGGCATCGTCCATGAACCGCCGCCAGGTCGCGATCCCGTCGGCGCTCTCGAGGTCGAAGTTGAACCTGGCGTGCACGCAGCCCTGGCCGTAGTGGCCGTAGAGCGCGCTCTCGTAGCCGTACCGGCCGGTCAGCTCCTGCAGCTTGCGCAGGTACTCGCCCAGCCGCTCGGGGGGCACCGCCGAGTCCTCCCAGCCCTCGTGCGTGTCGGGCTTGCCTGGGAGGAACGCGGTCGCGCCGAGCCCGGCCTCGCGCACCTTCCAGATGTGCTCCTCGGCGGGCGGGTCGTCGTAGAGCTTGGTGCCGCGGAGGCCGCCGCCCGAGCGCTCCAGCGCGGCGATGATCGTCCGTCCCTTCTCGTCGGCCTCCTCCTTCGACTCGCCGCCCGTCTCGATCACGAGCCAGCCGCGTCCCTCGGGGAGCATCGACAGGTCGTGCTGGTGCATCCCGAGCATCGTCATGTCCTCGATCAGCTGCTCGTCGACGCCCTCCAGGCCGGTCGGCCTGTGCTCGAGCACGTCGGGGACGTGGTCGGCGGCCGTCGCGGCGTCGTCGTAGCCGGCGACGACGAGCGTGCGGCAGGGCGGGCTGTCGATCAGGTGGAGGGTGGCGGAGAGGACGGTGACGCACGTGCCCTCGGTGCCGGCGAGGGCGCGGGCGACGTGGAACCCGTTCTCGGGGAGGAGGTCGTCGAGGTTGTAGCCCGAGACGCGCCGCGGGATCTTCGGGTAGCGCTCGCGGACCAGGTCGCCGTAGCGGTCGGCGAGACTGTGCAGGCGCTCGGCCAGCTCGGGCGGGACGCCCGCGCCCTCCGCGCCGACGGTCAGGCGCTCGCCCCGGTAGGTGAGCACCTCGAGCTCGGCGACGTTGTCCGACGTCCGCGGCCCGGGGCCGTAGAACTGCGACATCACCGAGTGGACGCCGCACGAGTTGTTGCCGATCATCCCGCCGAGCGTGCAGTGGTTGTGCGTCGAGGGGTCGGGGCCGAAGGTCAGCCCGAAGCGGTCCTGCGCCTCCTCGCGCAGCCGGTCGAGGATGCACCCCGGCTCGACCCGTGCGAGCCGCCGCTCCGGGTCGATCTCGAGCACGCGGTTCAGGTACTTCGAGAAGTCGAGGACGACGGCGACGTTCACGCACTGCCCGGCGAGGCTGGTGCCGCCGCCGCGCGGCAGGATCGGCGCGCCGTGCTCGCGCGCCACCGCCACCGCGGCGACGACGTCGTCGACCGTGCGCGGGATGACCACGCCGATCGGCAGCTGGCGGTAGTTCGAGCCGGTGTTCGCGTAGAGGCCCCGGTCGCCGTCCGAGAACCGCACCTCGCCCTCGATCGCGCCGCGGAGGTCGCGCTCCAGCTTCTTCGTGTCGGTCATGCCGCGTACCGCTCCGCGTCCGCGCGACGCAGCTCGACGCCGAGGCCCGCCCGGTCGTGGTCGGGCCGGACCGCGCCTCCGTCGGGCTCGACGAAGCCGTCGAACAGCATCCGCTCGATCCGCACGTGGTCGTGGAACCACTCCAGGTGGCGGAGCTTCGGCACCGCGGTGAGCGCTTGCATGTGGATGGTCGGGGCGGTGTGGCCGGAGAGATCGAGCTCGTGCGCCTCGGCGACGGCCGCGGCGGCGAGCAGGCCGGTGATCCCGCCGCAGCGGGTGACGTCGGCCTGGAGGCAGTCGACTACGTCCACGAGGTCGCGGAACTCGAGCAGCGTCGATGCGTACTCCCCCGCCGCGACGTCCATTCCGGCGGGCGCGCGGTCGCGGAGCAGCCTGAGGCCGTCCAGGTTCCGGGAGCTGACCGGCTCCTCGAACCAGCCGACGCCGAGCTCCGCGTACCGCTCGGCGAACCGGAGCGCCTGCTTGACGCTCAGGGCGCCGTTCGCGTCGACGTAGAGCTCCGCGTCGGGGCCGATCGCGTCGCGCGCGGCCCGCACCCGCTCGAGGTCGTCCGCCGGCTCCCGGCCGACCTTCATCTTCACGCGCGGGATCCCCTCCGCCACCCAGCCGCCGAGCTGCTCGGCCAGCTCGCCGAGCGAGTACGAGCAGAAGCCGCCGCTGCCGTAGACGGGGACCTCCGCGTGCACCGGGCCGAGCAGCGACGCGACCGAGACCCCGAGCAGCTTCGCCTTCAGGTCCCAGAGCGCGACGTCCACCGCCGACAGCGCCATCGCGCCGGCGCCCGAGGTGCCCGCGTTGCGCAGCGCCACGCGCATCGCCCGGTGCGCGGCGCCGATGTCGAAGATGCTTGTCTGCTCGACGGCGTCTGCGAGCAGGTCGGCGATCAGCTGCGCCACGCTCGGCGGGCCGTAGGTCCAGCCGACGCCGACGCGGTGCCCGCCGTGGACCTCGGCGACGACGATGGTGGTCGAGTCCCACTCCAGCGTGCCGTCCGACTCGGGCCCGTCGGTGGGGATCGTGTAGGCGCTCGCGGAGACGATCTCGACGGGCGGTCCGCCCAGCCCTGCCGTCCTGGTCTCGAGCCTCACCGCCCCGGCGTGATCGCGTCGAGCATCTGACGGAGGGAGTTGCGCACCATCGCCCGCCGGTTGGCGTCGCCGTGCAGCACGGCCTCCGCGAAGTGCTTCGCCTGCTCGAACGTGATGTGCGGCGGCAGCGGCGGGATCTCCGGGTCGACGACGGTCTCGAGCACCGCCGGCCGGTCGGCGCCCAGGACGTCGTCCCAGGCCTCGCCGAGGCGGTCCGGGTCGTCGATGCGCACCCCGCGCAGCCCGATCATCTCCGCGTACCGCGCGTACGGGAAGTCGGGGATCGACTGGCTGACCTCGTACCGCGGGTCGCCTTCCAGCGCGCGCTGCTCCCACGTCACCTGATTCAGGTCCTGGTTGTTCAGCACGAGGACGACCAGACGCGGGTCGCTCCAGCGCCGCCAGTACTTGGCGATCGTGAGCAGCTCGGCGAGGCCGTTCATCTGCATCGCCCCGTCGCCGACCAGCGCGATCACGGGCCGGTCGGGGTACGCGAACTTGGCCGCGATCGCGTACGGCACGCCCGGGCCCATGGTCGCGAGCGTCCCCGAGAGCGACGCCATCATCCCCTCGCGCAGCCGCAGGTCGCGCGCGAACCAGTTGGCGGCCGAGCCCGAGTCGGAGGTGAGGATGCAGCCGTCGGGCAGCCGGCTCGACAGCTCCCAGAACACCCGCTGCGGGTTGATCGGGTCGGCGTCGTCGTGCGCCCGCTCGTCCATCAGCTGCCACCACTGGTCGACCTGGTCGACGATCGACTCCTGCCAGCTGCGGTCGGTCTTGCGCTCGAGGCGCGGCAGGAGCGCGCGGAGCGTCTCGCGCGCGTCGCCGACGAGGTTGACGTCCATCGGGTAGCGGATGCCGATCAGGCGGGCGTCGATGTCGATCTGGACCGCGCGCGCCTTGCCCTCCTCGGGGAGGAACTCGGAGTAGGGGAAGCTGGAGCCGACCATCAGCAGCGTGTCGCAGCCGCTCATCAGCTCCCAGCTCGGCTTCGTCCCGAGCAGCCCGATCGAGCCGGTCACGTACGGGACGTCGTCCGGGACGATCGCCCGTCCGAGCAGGGCCTTCGCGACACCGGCTCCGAGCGTGTCGGCGACCTCGAGCACCTCCTGGCCGGCGCCGAGCGCTCCCTGGCCGGCGAGGATCGCGACCCGCTCGCCCTCGTTGAGGATGTCGGCGGCCTGCTGCAGCGTCTCGTCGTCGGGGACGATGCGCGGCCGGGTGTAGCCGGAGGCGGAGTGCACGGTTCCGTGGGCCCGGGACGGCTCCTCGGCCTCCATCGAGGCGAGGTCGTTGGGGACGATCAGGCAGGTGACGGTCCGCTCCGCGAGCGCGATCCGGATCGCCCGGTCGACGAGGTGGCGCATCTGCTCCGGCACGGTCGCCATCTGCACGTACTCGCGCGCGACGTCCTTGAACAGGGTGACGAGGTCGACCTCCTGCTGGTAGTCGCCGCCCAGGGCTGCACGCGCCTGCTGGCCGACGATCGCGACCACCGGCGCGTGGTCGAGCCTGGCGTCGTAGAGGCCGTTGAGGAGGTGGATGGCGCCGGGGCCGGAGGTGGCGAGGCACACGCCGACCTCGCCCGTGAACTTCGCGTGCGCGCACGCCATGAAGGCGGCCATCTCCTCGTGGCGCACCTGGATCAGCTCGGGGTCGCCGTCGGCACGGTCGAGCGCGCCCAGGATGGCGTTGATCCCGTCGCCCGGATAGCCGTAGATGCGGTGGACCCCCCAGCGCTTCAGCCGGGTGAGGATGTAGTCGGCGACGAGCTGGCTCATCTGTGGTTCCCTCCTGTGGCTTTCGTGATGGCTGCGGTGGTCAGGGCGACGGCGGCGCCGGCGGCCCCGAGGGCGCGCCGGTGCTTGGTCGCCCACAGCTGGACCGAGAAGGCCTTGGCGCGGTCGCCGAAGGGCCCGTGTGCGCCCTGGTCGCCCTCGACCGGCTCGAAGAGGTTCCCCGCCCGCTCGTGCTCGAGCGGGACGTCGGTCTGCTGGGAGTCGTACCCGTTCTCCGCCAGGTAGTGGTCGGCGATCCCCGGGGCGACGGCGTTGCCGACGATCGCCTTCACGGTCGGCCAGCCGACCATCACCTCGCGGCGCCGGCCGTCCGCGGCGAAGACGATCGCGTCGGCGGCGACCTCGGGCTGGAAGATCGGCGGCACAGGCTGCGGCTGCCGCGGCATCTTCACGCGGCTCCAGGTGAACTGCGGCGTGTTCAGCGCCGGCAGCTGGACCATCGTCACCCGCACGTTCGAGCCCTCGTGCTCGAGCTCGGTCCGCACCGACTCGAGGAAGCCCTGGAGCGCGTGCTTGGCGCCGCAGTAAGCGGCCTGGAGCGGGATGCCGCGGTAGGCGAGCGCCGACCCGACCTGGACGACGACGCCCCGGTCGCGCGGCCGCATCCGCCGGAGCGCCGCCATCGTCCCCCAGACCGAGCCGAGGTAGGTGACCTCGGTTGCGCGCCGGAACTCGTCCGGCTCCGTGGAGGAGAGCGGCGCGAAGACGGTCGTCATCGCGTTGTTCACCCAGACGTCGATCGGGCCGAGGGTGCTCTCGATGCGGGAGGCGGCGTCGTCGACGGCGTCGGCGTCGGCGACGTCGACGGAGATCGCCTCCGCCGCGCCCCCGAGCTCTTCGATCTCGCGGCGGGTCGACTCGAGACGCTCGGCGCCGCGGGCGAGCACGCCGATCGAGTCGCCCTGCCTGGCGAACGCGAGCGCGGTTGCCCGGCCGACGCCTGCCGATGCGCCGGTGATCACGACCACCCTGCTGCTCATGGCACGGGCTGGAGCGCGGGCAGAAGCTCGCGCTCGTAGAGCTGGAAGAAGGGCTCCTGGTCGTGGCCGACCTGGTGGACGTAGACACGGGAGAAGCCGGCCCGCTCGAACTCGGCGATCGCCTCGCGATGCTCTTCCGGATCGGGTCCGCAGACGACCTTCTCTGCCACCTGCTCCGGCGTGAGGACCTCGGCGGCGGCGCGGTAGTGGCTGGGCATGGCCAGCTCCTGGCCGAGCTCGCCGCCCAGCCCGGCGTTCGGCCACTGCTCGAAGGCGGTCTGCACCGCTTCGTCGCGGTCCTCGGCGTAGCAGACGGTCAGCTGTCCGTAGCACGGCTTGCCGTCGCCGCCCGCGTCGCGGAACGCCTGGACGAGCTCCTCGTCCGGCGCCGTCGACACGAGCGCGTCGCCGATGCGGCCTGCGAGCTCGGCCGCCTCGGGTCCTGCCGCCGCGACCGCGACCGGCGGCGGCTCCTCGGGGACGGTGTAGAGCCGCGCGCGGTCGACGGTGTAGTGGTCGCCGCGGTGGGTGACGAGACCGCCCTGCCAGAGCTCGCGCATCAGGGCGACCGCCTCCTCGAGCATCTCCGCGCGCTCGTCGTGATTGGGCCAGCGGTCGCCGAGGACATGCTCGTTCAGGTTCTCGCCGGTGCCGACGCCGAGGAAGAACCGGCCCGGCATCAGCGCGGCGGTGGTCGCCGCCGCATGGGCGATCACCGCCGGATGGATCCGGATCAGGGGGCAGGTCACGCCTGTCCCGATCGCCAGCGACTCGGTCGCCTGCGAGATCGCGCCGATCGTGCTCCACACGAACGGGCTCTCGCCCTGCTCGTCGATCCACGGATGGAAGTGGTCCGAGATCAGCGCGAAGCGGAAGCCGGCCTGCTCGGCGCGCGCGGCGTTCTCGACCAGCGCCGCCGGCCCGAGCTCCTCCGACGACAGCGCGTAGCCGACCTCGACCATGGCCAGTGTCGTTCCCGGCAGGCGGACCCGGAAACCTCCACGCCCTTCCAGGTTTTCCTGTCGCCGGTTCGGGCAATGAGCGCACGGTGCCCCTCACCCGCGTCGCATGAGGGCAGGCCCATGCGCGGCCGCCGCGACGGCGGTCTTGCTGCTGGCGGGCTGCGGGGGCTCGCAGAACGCGCTCGCGCCGAAGAGCCATCAGGCGGCGGACATCGCGAGCCTCTTCTGGTGGATGATGGGCGCCGCCTGGATCGGCCTCGCCGTCGTCGTCGCACTGCTCGTGGTCGCCTGGAAGCGCCGCGCGCGGGGAGCCGCGGCGGGCGGGCACGACTCGAAGGCCGGTGAGCGGGCGGGGTGGTACGTCGTCGTCGGCGCGGGCATCGCGCTGCCGATCGCGGTGATCGCCGCCCTGTTCGTGATCTCGGACATCTTCGTGATCCGGACGACGCAGGCGCCGGCGGCGAGCGCGACGCGCCTGACGGTGCAGGTGGTCGGCCACCAGTGGTGGTGGGAGATCCGCTACCCGGGCACCCGGGCCGTGACCGCGAACGAGCTGCACATTCCCGTGCGGACGCCGGTGCGGGTCGACGTGCAGACGGCCGACGTGATCCACAGCTTCTGGGTGCCGGCGCTGAACCGGAAGGTCGACGCGATCCCGGGGCGGACGAACGCGATCGAGCTCGAGGCCGACGCGGTCGGCAGCTACCGGGGCCAGTGCGCCGAGTTCTGCGGCCTCCAGCACGCGCACATGGCCATGGAGGTGATCGCCGACCCGCCGGCGCGCTTCCGCGCGTGGCTGGCCGGCCAGGAGCGGCCGGCGCAGCCGCCGGCGACGGCCGGGGCGCGGAGGGGAGCCGACCTCTTCACCTCGGGCGCCTGCCAGAGCTGCCACACGATCCGGGGCACGTCGGCGGCCGGCACCACCGGCCCCGACCTCACGCACGTGGCCACGCGCCGGACGCTGGCCGCGAACACGATCCCCAACGACCCGCCGCACCTGCGCAGCTGGATCACCGACTCGCAGGAGGTGAAGCCGGGCAACGACATGCCGAATCTCGACCTGTCCGACGCTCAGCTCGACGCCCTCGTCACCTACCTGGACAACCTCCGGTAGTGGCCGTCGTCGCCCCACCGAGACCGGCCGCCGAGCGGCGCGAGGCCCGGCTCGAGCTCGCGTGGCGCGGCCGGCCGGGCCTGCTCGGCTGGCTGACCACCACCGACCACAAGAGGATCGGCCTCCTCTACTTCTGGACGACCCTCGTCTTCTTCGGGGCCGGCGGGGTCGAGGCGCTGCTCATGCGCACGCAGCTGGAGCGGCCGAACAACGACGTCGTGTCGCCGAGCACCTACGACCAGCTCTTCTCGATGCACGGGATCACGATGATCTTCTTCTTCATCATCCCGATGACCACGGGGGCGTTCGGCAACTACCTGCTCCCGCTGATGATCGGCGCGCGGGACATGGCCTTCCCGCGCATGAACGCGCTCAGCTTCTGGATCTTCCTCGCCTCGGGGATCTTCATCTACATCAGCCTCTTCATGGGCATGGCGCCCGATGCGGGCTGGTTCGACTACGTCCCGCTGGCCAGCCGCGCGTACAGCCCGGGCTCGAACATCGACTTCTACTGCCTGGGGATCATCTTCAACGGCATCGCCTCGACCCTGACCGCGGGCCAGTTCATCGTCACCATCTTCACGTCGAGGGCGCCGGGGATGTCGCTGAACCGGATGCCGCTCTTCTGCTTCGCGTTCCTCGCCGCCTCGTTCGGCCTCCTGTTCGCGTTGCCCGTGCTGACCGTGGACACGGTCTTCCTCTTCCTCGACCGCAACATCGGCACGCACTTCTTCGACGTCGCGCACGGCGGCTCCGCCGTGCTCTGGCAGCACCTCTTCTGGTTCTTCGGGCACCCGGAGGTCTACATCCTGATCGTCCCCGCCTTCGGGATCGCGACCGAGATCATCCCCGCCTTCACCCAGCGGCGGATGCAGGCGTTCCCGCTGGTGGCGATCGCCGAGCTGCTGGTCGTCTTCATCGGCTTCGGGGTGTGGGCCCACCACATGTTCGCGGTGGGGATGCCGACGGTGACGATGGTCTTCTTCGCCGCCGCCTCGGCCATGGTGGTGATCCCGTCGACGATCCAGGTGTTCGCCTGGTGCTGGACGATGGTGATCGGTGGCGGGCGCTTCCGGACGCCCCTGCTCTTCATCGTCGGCTTCGTCTTCATGTTCGTCACCGGCGGGCTGACCGGGATCATGTTCGTGGCGATCCCGTTCGACCAGCAGGTCACGGACACCTACTTCATCGTCGCCCACTTCCACTACATCATCTTCGGGGCTGCCGTCTTCCCGATCTTCGGCGGGATGTACTACTGGTTCCCGAAGGTCACCGGCAAGCTCTACTTCGAGCTCCCCGGGCAGATCAGCTTCTGGACGATCTTCGTCGGGACGAACCTCCTCTTCTTCCCGATGCACATCGTCGGCCTGCTCGGCATGCCGCGGCGGCAGTACACCTACCCCGACGGCCTCGGCTGGGGCGCGTACAACCTCGCCGAGACGATCGGCGGCTTCCTGACCGCCGCCGGGATCGTGCTGCTGCTCGGCAACCTGCTGGTCAGCTGGTTCCGCGGCGAGGAGGCGGGGCCCGACCCGTGGCACGGCCCGACGCTGGAGTGGTCGACCGGCTCGCCGCCTCCCGAGTACAACTTCGCCGTCATCCCGAAGGTCTCGAGCGCGTACGCGAACTGGGACCACGAGGACCGCGAGGAGGACCGGCGCCGGCTCGAGCAGGGGGTGCTCGTGCTCGACGAGGGCAACCGCCAGGTGGCGGTGACGCCGGTGGACGGGCACCTGTCCGAGATCGTCGACATGCCGCACGGCTCCCCCTGGCCGATCCTGCTCGCGCTCGCGCTCTCGCTCGTCTTCACCATGCTCGTGATCGAGCGCTACGGCGCCGCCGCGATCATGGGCGTGCTCTGCCTGCTCGCCCTGGTCGGCTGGCACTCACACGAACCGGCGGAGGAGACGGCGTGAGCATGGACGTCGCCGCCCGGCCGGCGCTCCCGCGCCGCAACGGCCCGACGGCGGCGCTGCTCGGCATGGCGGTGCTGGTCGCGAGCGAGGCGACGCTCTTCGCGGCCATGATCGGCACCTACTACTACCTGCGCTTCGAGACCGCGGTGTGGCCGCCGCGGGGGGTGCCGGAGCCGAAGTGGGTCGTGCCGGTGATCCTCGTCGCCGTGCTCGTCTGCTCGAGCGTCCCGATGGAGCTCGGGTCGCGCGCGGCGCAGCAGGGCCGCCTGGCGGCGGCGAGGTCGTTCTTCCTCGTCGCTCTCGTGCTGCAGGCCGGGTACTTCGCCTACGAGGTGCACGACTTCGCCGACCAGCTGCGCGAGACGCCGATCGACCGCAACGCCTACACGTCCGTCTACTACACGCTGCTCGGCGCCGACCATGCCCACGTCTTCGTCGGGATCCTGTTCGTCGTCTGGCTGCTCGGGAAGCTCGCCTTCGGGCTGACCCCCTACCGCGTCAACGCGGCGCGGGTGATCACCTGGTACTGGCACTTCGTCAACCTGCTCACGATCGTCGTGCTGGCGACGCTGCTCTCGGCCCGGGCATGACGCTGCGGCAGCTCGGCATCCTCCAGTGGCTCGGCCTCCTGCTGGGAGCGGGCGTCTGGGTGGCCCAGCACCTGATCGGCTCGGGCCTGACCCAGGCCGACTGCGGCGCCGGCGGGGCGGGCTGGGGGATCTCGAACGACGCCTGGCAGGCGGCGCTGGCGCTGGCCGCCGCGGCGCTGGTGCTCTCGGCCGAGGCGGCCGCGATCACGGTCTTCGCGCGGACGCGCGGCGCCGGCTTCGGCGACGGCCCACCGTCCGACGAGGGCGAGCTGCGGCGCACGCGGCTGCATTTCTTCGCCGCCGCCTCGATCGCCGCCAACGCGATCTTCTTCCTGATCATCGTGCTCGACGGCGTCGCCTCGATCGTCGCCACCGGATGCCGCCAGGGATGAGGCGCCGCCTCGTCACCGTGGCCGTGCTCGCCGGCGCGCTCGTGCTGCCGCTCGGCGCGTCGGCTGCGACGCCGGCGCAGGTCGAGCGCGGCAACCACCTGTACGGCCGCTACTGCCTCTCCTGTCACGGCGCGAAGGGCTCCGGGACGCCGAACACGGCCCCCTCGCTGCGCGGCGCCGGGGCGCTGGCCGCGGACTTCTACCTGCGCACCGGGTACATGCCCCTGCACGAGGTGGGGACGCAGCCGCGCCGGACGCGCCTGCTCTTCGACGAGGGCGAGCTCCAGGCGCTCACCGCCTACGTCGCCTCGCTCGGCCAGGGGCCGCCGATCCCGAAGCCGCGGCCGAGCCGGGGGAACCTGGCCGAGGGCATGCACGCCTTCACCGACCACTGCGCCGGCTGCCACCAGATCGTCGCCGAGGGCGGGTACGTGACCGGCGCGCTTCCCCCGGCGTTGGAGAACGCGACCGACGTCCAGATCGCGGAGGCGGTGCGGATCGGCCCGTACGTGATGCCGACGTTCTCGAAGCAGCAGATCTCCGACCGCACGCTCGACTCGATCATCGCCTACGTCGACTACGTCAAGCATCCGGACGACCGGGGCGGCTGGGCGCTCGGCCACCTCGGCCCCGTCCCGGAAGGCCTCGTCACCTGGCTGATCGCCGCGGCGCTGGCAGTTGTCTTCTGCGTCGTGATCGGAAAGCGGCTGCGGCGCACATGAGGGAGCGGCTGCGGACCGCGGCGGTCGTGCTCGGGCTGCTCGTCCTGCGCCGGCGGCGGCCGGAGCCGCTCCTGCCCGCCGAGCAGGAGCCGATCGTCCCGGAAGGGTCGAAGCAGCCGCGGGCCGAGCTGCTCGCGCTCGGGCTGCTCCTGTTCGCGGTCGTCTGCTTCGCGGCCTTCGTCGCCGTCTACGCGCTCGACCGCCTGCCGCGCCAGACGCAGCTGCTCGGACTCGCGCTCGGTCTGGGCCTCCTCAGCCTGGCGGCCGCGCTGATCGTGACCGCCAAGCGGCTGGTCGTGACCGAGGAGCTCGAGGACGACTACCCGGCGTTCGAGCATCCGGAGGAGCAGGAGACGATCGTCCGCACGGCCGAGGAGAGCGGTAGCCGGCTGACCCGGCGCCGGCTGTTCGCGCTCGGGCTCGGCGCGGCCGGCGGCACGCTCGGCCTGGCCCTGCTCGCTCCGCTCGCCTCGCTCGGGCCGGTGATCGACATGAACCCGTTCTACCGGGTGCCCTGGCGGCGCGGCCGGCGGCTGATCGACGAGGACGGTCGGCCGTACCGCGCCTCCGAGATCGACGAGGGGACGTTCTACACCGCGTTCCCCGAGGGCGCCGACAAGGAGGAGCTCGGCTCCCCGCTCGTGGTCGTCCGCCTCCGGCAGAGCGAGCTCGACCTGCCGCCCGAGAACGCGGGGTACGCAGCCCGGGGAATCGTCGCCTTCTCGAAGATCTGCACGCACGCGGGCTGCGCGATCGCCCTCTACCGCACGCCGCTCTACCCGCCCGCCGAGCCGAAGCCCGCGCTCGTCTGCCCCTGCCACTACTCGACCTTCGACCCGGCCACCGGCGGCACGGTCATCTTCGGCCCGGCCGGCCGGAAGCTGCCGATGCTGCCGCTGACGATCGACCGGCGCGGCTATCTGCGCGCGGCCGGAACCTTCGACGGGCCGGTCGGCCCCTCGTGGTGGGGGGTCCGCAACCGGGGGGCGAAGGCGTGATCCGCAAGCTCGTCCGCTTCATCGACCAGCGGTCGGGCACGGCGCCGTTCGTGCGCAAGACGCTCCGCTACCTGTTCCCCGACCACTGGTCGTTCCTGCTCGGCGAGGTGGCGCTCTACTGCTTCATCGTGCTGGTCGCGACCGGCACCTACCTGGCGCTCTTCTACACCGACAGCACCGCAGACGTCGTCTACCACGGGCCGTACGTGCCGCTCCAGGGTCAGCACATGACCGAGGCCTACCGGTCGGTGCTGGACATCTCGTTCACGGTCAAGGCGGGGCTGCTGATCCGGCAGACCCACCACTGGGCCGCCGACCTGTTCGTCGCCTCGATCCTCCTCCACCTGCTGCGCGTGTTCTTCACCGGCGCGTACCGCAAGCCGCGCGAGCTGACCTACTGGCTCGGGCTCACGATCCTGACGGTGACGCTGCTCGAGGGCTACATCGGCTACTCGCTGGTCGACGACCTGCTGTCGGGGATGGGGCTCGCGATCGGCAACGGCGTCGCCCTCTCGATTCCCTTCGTGGGCGCCAACCTGGCGGCGCTGATCTGGGGCGGGCCGTTCCCGGGGACGAGCGCGTTCTTCCCGCGCATGTACATCGCGCACGTCTTCCTGTTCCCCGCGCTGATCGCCGTGCTGCTGACCGCGCACCTGTCGCTGGTCGCGCTCAAGCACCACACGCAGTTCCGGCAGAGCAGGCGCGAGAGCGAGCGGAAGATCGTCGGCGTCCCGACCTTCCCCGGCCAGACGCCGCGCTCGCTGGGGCTGCTCCTCGCCGTCGCCGGGCTGCTCGTCCTGCTCGGCGGCCTCGTCCAGATCAACCCGATCTGGCTCTGGGGGCCCTTCCACACCTACATCTCGACCAACGGCGCGCAGCCCGACTGGTACCTCGGCTGGTTGATCGGCGCGCTGCGGCTGATGCCCTCCTGGGACTGGACGGTCGGCAACTACACGCTCGTCCCCAACCCGTTCTGGGGCGGGGTGGCCTTCCCGCTGGTCGTGTTCGGCTTCCTCTACCTCTGGCCGTGGCTGGAGCGCAAGGTGAGCGGCGACCGGGCGGTGCACAACCTGCTCGACCGGCCGCGCGACGCGCCCTGGCGCACCGCCGTCGGCGTCGCGATGCTCGTCTGGGTGTTCCTGATCTTCATGGCGGGCGCGTCCGACCGCGTCTTCGTCTTCTTCGGGATCAGCTACGGCTGGCAGATCTGGGTCTACCGCGTGGCGATCTTCGTCGCCCCGCCGGTCGCCGCGTTCATCGCCCACCGGGTGTGCGTCGAGCTGCGCGAGGGCGAGCGGGTCGAGCAGGGCCGGGAGCGGGCGATCGCCGAGGCGCGCGCCGAGGGCGGGGCGGGAGAGCCCGCCTAGCCCATGCTCTCGATGCTCCACGAGCGGCTGGCGGAAGCCCACGGGCTGACGATGGCGGGCTCGAAGGCGGCGGCGCAGGTCGAGGAGCGGACGGCGGACGATCGCCTCCGCGCCGGGGTCCGGCGGATCCGCGGCGAGGCGGACGACATCCGCCGGCGCTGCCTGGCCCTCGAGCGGGAGCTCGGCGGGGTGGGGGAGGAGATCCTCGCGCGGGCGAACACGGTCGACGAGCGCGGCGCGGACCTGGCCGGCGCCTGGTTCAAGGCGGGCACCGACACCCTGACGGCGTGGACGTTCCTGGCTATGGGCGAGGCGGGCGAGCTGGCCGCGTGGTCGGCGGTCGAGCAGCTCGCGCAGGGCGACCTGCACCGGCTGGCCGCCTGGTCGCGCTCGCTCCATGAGCAGCACCTCCGCTTCGCCCTCGACGCGGTCGCCGCGTTGGCGGCCGCCCGGGAGCCTGCAGCGCCGCGGCCCGGCTAGCGACGCTAGGACAGCCCGGCGGCGAACCCGCCGACGATCGCGCCGTAGGCGAGGTGGAGCACGACCAGGAGCGCGACGGTCGGCGCCCCGTAGTTCAGGAGCATGAACCCCGGCGGCTCGATCAGCGGCGTGTCCCTGGCGTCCGACCACGGCCGCCCCATGCGCGGGTGCAGCGCCGGCAGGATCAGGTTCGCGAGCGCACCGCCGACGAGGCCGGCGTGCACCGCGCCGAGCGCCATGCCGAACAGCCAACCGGCCCGGTCGACCGCCACGAAGATCCCGGCGTAGGCGAGCGCGAAGAGCAGACCGAAGCCGAAGTGGAGGAGCAGGCCGAGCGCACGGGCGCGATTGCGGTCCTCGGCGAGCGCCGTTCCGAGCAGCAGCGGCACGTCCATCCGCGACCAGCCGGCCGCCTGCCCGAACGCGAAGCCGATCGAGATCACCGCCGTCCCGACGACGCCGCCGGCCAGCGCGCCCCAGACGCTCACTCGGCCGCCCCGGCGAGCGAGACCGCCGCTCCGACCAGGGCGAGGTGCGTGAGGCCCTGCGGGAAGTTCCCGAGGAACTCGCCGGTCTCCGGGTCGATCTCCTCGGAGTAGAGGCCGACGTCGTTCGCCGCCGCGACCAGCTCGTCCATGAGCTCGGCGGCCTCGTCGCGGCGGCCCGCGCGCGCGAGCACGTCGGCGAGCCAGAACGAGCAGGCCAGGAAGGCGCCGTCGCGGTCCGAGTCGAGGTTGCGGGCGACGAACGGGCCGCTCGCGAGCTCGTCCCGGACGGCGGCGATCGTCCCGCGCATCCGGTCGCCGTCGGCGGGCTCGCAACCGAAGATCGCGAGGGTGAGGACGCTCGCGTCGAGCTCGTCCGAGCCCGCCGCCCGCAGGTACGTGCCCCGCTCCGAGTCGAAGCACTCCTCCTCCAGGAAGCGCCGCAGCTCGTCGGCCTCCGCCAGCCAGCGCGACCGGTGCTTGTCGGGAACGAGCCCGCGCTCGGCGAGCTCGGCGGCCCGGGTCAGCGCGATCCAGCACATGCCCTTGCCCTGGGTGTGCTGGCGCCGCGTGCCGCGGGACTCCCAGAGGCCGGAGTCGGGCTCGCGCCAGCAGTCGGCGACGAAATCGGCGATCCGGGCGACGCGACGCGCCGTCTCGCGGTCGATCTTGCCCACCTCGGTCGCGTACAGGTGGATCGCCCCGACGAGGTCGCCGTACACGTCGAGCTGGAGCTGGTCGGCGACGCCGTTTCCGACCCGCACCGGGCGGGCGCCGCGGTAGCCCTCGAGGTCGAGCTCGCGCTCGCGGACGTGTGCGCTGCCGTTGACCCGGTAGAGGTTGCGGAAGCGCCGCCGCTTCAGCCGGGAGGCCTGCATCAGCCACCAGAAGAACGCGTGCGCCTCGTCGTGGTAGCCGAGCTCGGCCAGCGAGTCGAGGCTGTAGCTCGCGTCCCGGAGCCAGGCGAAGCGGTAGTCCCAGTTCGCCTCGCCGTGGGGCTCTTCCGGCAGCGAGCTGGTGGGCGCGGCGACGATCGCGCCGGACGGGGCGTAGACGAGCAGCTTGAGGGCGAGCGCGCTGCGGATCACGGCGTCGCGCCAGGGCCCGTCGTAGTTCGCGCGCTCTGCCCACTTCGGCCAGAAGCGGCGGGTCAGCTCCAGCCGCTCCTCGACGTGCCGCCTCGGCGAGAGCACGGTCGGCTCCTGGTGCGCTGCGGCCACCGCGAGCAGGGCGGAGGAGCCGGGCTCGGCGACGAACTCGCCGCTGACGGCCCCGTTCGCCGCCTGCGGGGTGCCGGCGTCCCAGGCCTGGAGGGCGACGGCGTCGTGGGCTCCGAGCGCGAAGGTGCAGCCGGCGCGCTCGACCAGGCGAGCCGGCGAGCGCCCGTACCGGAACCGGGGCTCGAAGCGCCACCTCATCGGCACGCGGCCGCCGATCCCGTCGACGCGGCGCACGAGCTCCCGCAGGGGCGCGAGGCCCGACCCGGTCAGCGTCATCGCGTCGACGACCGTGACCGTCCCGTCGGCGGTCCTGAAGGTGGTGGCGAGCACGTTGGAGTCGCGCTCGTAGGTGCGCTCGACCTCGAACGGCCCGGCGGGGCGCAGCTCGAAGCAGCCTGCGCCCCGGTCGAGCAGCCGGCCGAAGACCGACGGCGAGTCGACGTTCGGGAGGCACAGCCAGTCGATCGAGCCGTCGCGGGCGACCAGTGCCGACGTCCGGCCGTCGCCGATCGAGGCGTAGTCCCTGATCGGAGCGAAGCCGTCGGTCCGCGTGTCCACGACTATCGGTTGTTGCCTGTCCGCGCGACGTTCGAACATGGTTCGGAAAGTCCGTGCGCGGGAACGTTCGTGACATGAGCCGCATGCAGCCGAAGTACCTCGTGCACGGATTGCCGGGCCATCCGATCCATCCGCCGTTGACCGGGATGACGATCGGCACCTATGCGTTCGCGACCCTCGCGGCCATCCTGAGCAAGGCGGGCGTCGCCTCGCACGGCTTCGCCACGGCCTGGTGGCTCGCGCTGGTCGTCGGGTTGATCGGCTCGGCGCTGACGATCGGGACCGGCCTGGTCGACTGGCTGACGATCACCTGGTGGACGCCGCTCTGGAAGACGGCGACGCTGCACGCGCTGGCGATGGCGACCGCGAGCGTCTTCTTCGCGATCGCCCTCGGCATCGGCCACGGCGCCTACGTCGACGGCCGCGTCTCGACGGCCGGGCTGGTGCTGACGGTGGTCGGCTTCGGCGCGCTCACCAGCGGCGGCTGGCTGGGCGGCGCGATCACCTACGTGCACGGGATGCGGGTGCTCGGCCTACCGGACGAGCCGGCGTCGAGAGCCGTCGTCCCCGTCCCCCACGACGAGAAGGTCGAGGCGGCGTAGCCCGGAGCGAGGGCGGCCGCGTTTCGAAGGCGGCCGTTCGGGAACCCACGCTCGCATGCTGATCATCGCCCTCGTCCTCGCTGCGATCCTGATCGTCGGGATCCTGCTCGCGCCGCTCGGAGCGGGGATCGTCGTGGTGGCGGCGCTGATCGCGATCGGCATCGTGGGCCTGGCGGTCTGGGGCCTCTTCTGGGGCGTGTCGCGACGGCCTGCGCGCCACGGCGAGCTCGGCGGGCCCGAGCTGCTGGGGCCCGGAGGCCCGGACGATCCGGACCGGGATGCGCCGCCGTCCAGTACGGACGCCGACCGGCCCGTCGACGCCCGCGCAGCGCGCTGACGCGGGACGACATCCGCAAGATCACCCTTTCGGGGCGGTTTGCCGCCCGCTGCGACCGGGTACACGAGGGCGCCATGAGCCTCGCGAACTCCACCCCGGCGCTTGTCCCCTGACTCGACAGTGACGTTCGGCACGGACGAGCCGCGCGAGGTCGACTTCGACCTCGTCACTCAGGAGATCGGCGACGGGACGTTCGTCGTCGCGCTCACCGGCGAGGTCGACCTGTACACCGCGCCCGAGCTGAAGGCCGCGCTGTTGCGGCTCGTTGCAGAGGGCCCGTCGCGGATCGTTGTCGACCTGAGTGGCGCCACGTTCGTCGACTCCACCACGCTCGGCGTGCTGCTCGGAGCCGTGAAGCGGCTACGCCTGATCGGGGGCGAGCTCGTCCTGGTCTGCGCCGACCTGAACATCCGCCGGATCCTCTCGATCACGCTGCTCGACCGCGCGTTCACGATCTACGACACGCTCGACGAAGCGCTGGCCGAGCCCCCGCCGGCACCGCTCGCCTCGCCCAGCTGACCCGGTTCAGACCGGCTCGTTCGCGCGATCGGCGACGCACATCCGCGCCCAGCGCTCGGCCTGGTCGACGAGCCACGTCTCGATCTCCGCCGGCGCATCTGCCTCGTGGGGAGGAACCTCGATTCGCACCTGGTGAACGGCCGCCTCGGAATGCCTGTCGATCTCGTGGCGCATCTCCGAGACGATCGTCACGTGGGGAACGCGGTCGAGCAGCCAGCCCGCGAGCCGATCGATCTCGGCGAGCGTGGCCTCGCGACCGGTGAGGACGCCGAAGTTGACGTGGACGGCCACCTGCTGCGGAGTCGCCGGCTCGGCGCCGGCTGCGAACGCGATCTGCGCTGAAGGCATGTGTCCCATGCCTCCAGCGTGCCCGCCCCGGCAAGGCGGAAAACCGAGGGCCCCGATGACTTTCGCCCTCGCGGGCAGTCTCCGTCCGGAGACCGACGACAGAAAGGAGCCACATGCAGACGCTCACTCCGTGTCTCTGGTTCGACACCGAGGGCGAAGAGGCGGCGAGGTTCTACACCTCCGTCTTCCCCAACTCGCGCGTGCTCGAGATCGCGCGGTACGGCGAGGCGGGCCCGCGGGAAGCGGGGACGGTGATGACGGTCACCTTCGAGCTCGACGGGCAGCGGTTCGTGGCCCTCAACGGCGGCCCCGACTTCAGCTTCAGCGAGGCGATCTCCTTCCAGGTCGACTGCAAGACGCAGGAGGAGGTCGACGAGTACTGGCGCACGCTCTCCGAGGGCGGGGAGGAGGGGCCGTGCGGCTGGCTGAAGGACCGCTACGGGCTCTCGTGGCAGATCGTCCCGGCGCGGCTGGTCGAGCTTCTGAGCGATCCCGACCAGGCAAAGGCACAGCGCGTCATGAGCGCGATGCTGAAGATGGGGAAGATCGAGATCGGGGAGCTCGAGCGGGCGGCGGCCGAGAGCTGACCGGCTCGGCCGGCGGGGTCGGCTCGAGGATGAGCCGGGCTCCCCGGCCGCGCGTCACGAAGCTGATCGTCCAGCGGAGCACGACGAGCAGCCGGTTCTGGAAGCCGATCAGGTAGAAGAGGTGGACGACGAGCCAGAGCATCCAGGCGACGAGCCCGGCCACGTGCAGGCCCTTGACGTCCGCGACCGCCTTCGACCGGCCGATCGTCGCGAGGTTGCCCTTGTCGCGGTAGCGGAACGCGTCCGGAGCGCGGCCGTCGAGCCGCGCGCGGATCGCCCGCGCCGCGTAGCGGCCCTGCTGCATGGCGACCGGGGCGACGCCGGGCAGCGGGGTCGGCGTTCCGTCGGGGGCCAGCACGCCCACCATGTCGCCCAGCGCGAGCACCTCCGGGTGTCCGGGCACGGTCAGATCGGGCCCGACGGAGATCCTGCCGACCCGGTCCGCGTCCGCTCCCGCGGCCAGGGCCAGCATCGACGCGAGCGGCGACGCGGTGACGCCCGCGGCCCAGACCGCTGTCCGCGCGGCGACGTGCTCCTCGTCGCCGGCAGGTGTCCGGAAGGCCACCGACCCTTCGGCGACGCCGACCACGGTGTGGCCGGTCAGCACGGTGACGCCCAGCCGCTCGAGCGCCTGCTCCGCCTTCCGCGAGAGCGACTCCGGGAACGCGGGCAGGATGCGCTCGCCGGCCTCGAGCAGCAAGACCCGGGCCGTGGCCGTGTCGACCGACCGGAAGTCGTGGTGCAACGTGTCGTGCGCGAGCTCGGCGATCTGGCCGGCCATCTCGACGCCGGTCGGGCCCGCCCCGACGACGACGAAGGTGAGGAGGCGCTGGATCTCGTCCTCGTCCTCGGACAGCTCGGCGAGCTCGAACGCGCCGAAGATCCGCCCGCGCAGCTCGAGCGCGTCGTCGATGCTCTTCATGCCGGGCGCGAACTCGGAGAAGTGGTCGTTGCCGAAGTAGGACTGGCCCGCACCGGCGGCGACGATCAGCGAGTCGTACGGCGTCACGGTCTCGCGGTTGAGCACACGAGAGGTGACGAGCCGCTTCTCGAGGTCGATGTCGGTGACCTCACCGAGGATCACGCGCGCGTTCTTCTGCGAGGCGAGCACCTCACGGGTCGGGGGCGCGATCTCGCCCTCGGAGAGGATCCCCGTCGCCACCTGGTAGAGCAGCGGCTGGAAGAGGTGGTGCGTCGTCTTGGCGACCATCGTCACGTCGACGTCGGCGCGACGCAGCGCCTTGGTCCCGAACAGTCCGCCGAAGCCGGAGCCGATCACCACCACCCGGTGCCGGTCACCCCCGTCA
>DATBLE010000012.1:0-236704 GCA_036555585.1 Gaiellaceae bacterium | reverse complement strand
CGTGCCGCCGTCGAGGGAGCTGGCCGGCGGTGTCTCGTCGTCGAGGTCGACGTCTCGGATACGAGCTCGGTCGACGCCATGGTCGGTCGCGCAGTCGCCGATCTGGGGAGACTCGACGTCGTCGTCGCGAACGCGGCGATCGCGCGCGACGTCCCGTCGCCGGAGCTCGACGACGAGCGGTGGAACGCGCTGCTCCAGGTCGACCTCGCCGGGGTCTTCCGCTGCTTCCGGGCGGCGATGCCGCACATGATCGCGGCGGGCTGGGGCCGGCTGCTGGCGACGAGCTCGATCGCGGGCGCGTTCCAGGGCTGGGCGGAGCACGCGCACTACGCGACGGCGAAGGCGGGACTCGTCGGGCTCGTCCGCACGCTGGCGGTCGAGCTCGGCCCGCACGGGATCACGACGAACGCGATCGCGCCCGGCCTGATCGAGACGCCGCAGAGCCTCGATCCCGTCAACTCGCTCGGCCCGGAGGGCGTGCGCGAGTTTGCGGCCGGCGTTCCGGTGCGCCGCAACGGGCGCCCGGAGGACATCGCGCACGCGTTCCTCTACCTCGCCAGCGAGGAGGCCTCGTACGTGAACGGGCAGGTCCTCCTCGTCGACGGCGGCGTCTCGCTCGCATTCTGACTCAGGTTGTCAGCCGTCGAACGCGACGAAGAGACGTCTGGGACCTTCGATTCCTTTGAGCTCGTGCAGGCCGCGCTCTTCGAATCGGAGCCCGGAGCCCGCCACGATGTCACGCACCGTCTCCGAGACGAGCAGCTCGCCGCCGGCGGCCTCCGCCATCACGCGTGCAGCGAGGTGGACGGCAATGCCGCGGAGGGCTCCATCGCGCTCCTGTACCTCACCGATGTGGACGCCGCTCCGAACACGCACACCGAGGTGCTGCGCTTCCTCCTGGAGGCGGCGGCCCGCTCGGATCGCGCTCACGGGGCCCTCGAAGGCGGCCATGAGGCCGTCGCCGGTCTGGTCGACGAGCGTGCCCCCGAAGGCGGCGACGGCATGCCTGCCGAGGCGACCGTACTCGGCAAGCACGTCGGCCCAGCGCTCGTCCTCCAGTCGGCGGGCGAGCGCTGTCGACCCCTCGATGTCGCACTGCAAGATCGCCCGCACCGTGCCCGGCTCGCGCATGGCAGGCCGAACACCGGTCACGAACGCCTCGATCTCCGCACCGAGCGCGTCGACGTCGCCCAGCCAGATGAGGTGCTGATCGCCCGAGAGCTCGACGAAGCGAGCCTCGGGAATGCGCTCGGCCATGTACCGAGCCGCCTCGGGCGGCCCGACGGGGTCACCGGCCCTGCTCAGCACGAGCGTCGGCACGCCGATCGAGCCGAGCAGTGGACGGATGTCGATCTGATGATTGGCGACGATCAGGGCGGCCGCTGCTGCAGGGCTTGCTCCGGCCTGCTGGTAGGCGGCCCAGCGCTGCATGAAGCGCTGGTCCGCCTTCGCCCCGACCCCCGGCGCGCGCTCCGGATCGCCCCAGGTCTCCTCGATCTCGGCCGCGAGCGCTTTCGAGTCCACTCCCTCGTCCAGTCCCCACGGGTAATCCGCCTTGGGCGCGAAGCACGCCTGCGTGCCGTAGAGGACGAGGCTCTGCACCCGCTCCGGATGGGCGACGGCAAGCAGCACGGCGAGCGGACCGCCCTCGCTCCAGCCCATCACGTTCGCCCGCTCGAGCCCGACGGCGTCCATCACCGCGCGTGCGTCTTCCATTCGCTCCTCCAGCGTCGGCACACCCGGCGACCGATCCGAGAGCCCGGTACCCCGCTTGTCGAACCGAACCAGGCGAGCGAAGGAGGTCATGCGCTCACACCAGCGCACCCAGGTCGGCTCCTCCCAGTCGAGCGCAAGATGGGAGATCCACCCGGGAATCATCAGCAGGTCGTGCGGCCCCTCGCCGACGACCTGGTACGCGATGCTGACATCCCCGCTGTGCACGTACCGAACCGAAGGCGGCATCGTCGCAAGGATAGGAGGATTCCTTGCGAGCTATCGCCGGGTTGTCGAGCGCACCTTTGTGAAGGAGCTCTTACTCCTCCACGTCCGCGACCAGCACGTACTTGACGTCGAGGTACTCGTCGATCCCGACCGAGCCGCCCTCGCGGCCGTAGCCCGACTCCTTGACCCCGCCGAACGGCGTGTTCGGCGCGCTGATGATGCCGGCGTTCGCTCCGACGATCCCGTACTCGAGCTTCTCGGCGACGCGCAGGAGCCGCGCGTAGTCACGCGTGTGGAAGTAGGCGCACAGCCCGTAGACCGAGTCGTTCGCGAGCCGGATCGCCTCCTCCTCGGTCTCGAATCGCGAGATGCCGGCGACCGGCCCGAACGTCTCCTCGGTGCAGATCAGCATGTCGGGGGTGACGCCTTCGACCACGGTCGGAGCGAAGAAGCTGCCGCGCTCGTACCCGCCCTCGGTCAGGCGCTCGCCTCCGACCACGACTCGAGCTCCGCGCTCGACGGCGTCGCGGACGTGCTGGTCGGCCTTCTCGACGCCGCGTTCGTCGATCAGCGGCCCGATCTGGACGCCGGGCTGGTCGCCGGGGCCGACGACCATCCGCGTCACCTTCTCCGCGACGCGCTCCACGACCTCGTCGTAGACGCCGCTCTGGACGTACGTGCGGTTGGCGCAGACGCACGTCTGGCCTGCGTTCCGGAACTTGGAGGCGATCAGCCCGTCGACCGCCTGGTCGAGGTCGGCGTCCTCGAAGATCAGGTACGGAGCGTGCCCTCCGAGCTCGAGCGAGAGCCGCTTCACCTGGTTCGCAGACAGCCGGATCAGCTCCTTACCGACCTCCGTCGAGCCCGTGAACGAGATCTTGCGGACGCGGCGATCCGAGAAGATCGTCTCGGCGACCATCCCCGACGAGCGCGAGGTGACCAGGTTGACGACCCCGGGCGGCGTGCCGGCGTCCTCGATCGCACGCAGCACGAGCGCGGCCGTCAGCGGCGTCGCGCTCGCCGGCTTGACGACGCTGGTGCAGCCTGCCGCCATCGCCGGCCCGAGCTTGCGGGTCATCATCGCGGCGGGGAAGTTCCAGGGGGTGATCGCCGCGACGACGCCGACCGGCTGGCGCAGGACCAGGACGCGGTTGGCCGGGTTCGCCGCCGGGACGACCTGCCCGTAGACCCGCTCCGCCTCGCCCCCGAACCACTCGAGGAAGCCGGCCGCGTAGTCGACCTCGCCGGCCGCCTCGGCCAGCGGCTTTCCCTGCTCGGCGGTCATCACGGCTGCGATCTCGTCCTTGCGCTCGCGGATCACGTCCGCAGACCGCCGCAGGATCCGCCCGCGCTCGATCGCAGCCAGCGACCTCCAGCCCTCCAGCGCGTCCGCAGCGGCCTCGATCGCTGCGCGCACGTCCTCCTCGCCGGCGTCCGGCACGGTGCCGACCGTCTCGCCCGTCGCCGGGTTCGTCACGTCGAACCGCGCGCCAGACTCGGCCGCGATCCAGCGGCCGCCGACCAGAAGCTCCTCGTCCTTGCCGGTGATGACTGCCATGTCTCTCCTTACCGAATCGAGTATCCGCCGTCGACCACGAGCGCCGCGCCGATCGTCGAGCTCGCGCCCGGTGAAGCGAGGTAGGCGATCGCGTCCGCGATCTCCTCGGGCTCGATCAAGCGGCCGTGCACCTGGGCCTCCGCATAGCGTGCCTGTTCCGAGTCGGGGTCTGCCGACAGCGCGAAGTACGACTCGAGCAGCGGGGTCGTCGTCGGCCCCGGGCAGACGCAGTTCACCCGGATTCCCTCGGCGCCGTGGTCGACCGCGAGCGCCCGCGCGAGCATGACCGCGGCTCCTTTCGACGCGCAGTAGGCGGCCGCGTTCGCCGCCGCCACCAGCCCGAGCTGCGACGCGACGACGACGATCGCGCCGCCGCCCGCCTCCCGCAGGTGCGGGATCGCCGCCTTCGCGGTCAGGTAGACGCCCCGGACGTTGACCGCGAAGACGCGCTCCCATTCCTCGAGCGGCGTCGTCTCCACGGTCCCGCGGCCGGCGACGCCGGCGCAGGCGACGACGACGTCGAGCCCGCCGAGCGCTGCCGCCGCCTCGTCGATCCCGCGCTTGGCGGCGTCCTCGGAGGTGACGTCCGCGACGACGTGCGCATCGGCGTCGACCTCGTCGATCCGCCCGCCGTCGACGTCCAGCGCGGCGACGCGCATGCCGTCCTGGCGGAGGCGGCCGACCGTGGCCGCTCCGATCCCCGACCCGCCCCCGGTGACGACCGCCCTGCTCAACGTCCGCAGCTTCTCACAGAGAGAATGCGGCGTGGCTCCGCTCTTCCCCGGATTCGAGCTCGAGCAACTGGACGTGGGCGAGGCGACGCTGCGGGTCCGCCATGGAGGAAGCGGTCCGCCGCTCCTGCTCCTGCACGGCCACCCCCAGACCCACATGATGTGGCACGCGGTCGCCCCCGGCCTCGCGGAGCGCTTCACGGTCGTGGCGCCCGACCTGCGCGGCTACGGCGAGAGCTCGAAGCCGGCGTCGGCGCCGGACCACGAGCCGTACTCGAAGCGGGCGATGGCGCGCGACCAGGTGGCGCTGATGCGGAAGCTCGGCTTCGAGCGCTTCTCGGTCTGCGGCCACGACCGCGGCGCTCGCTGCGCCTACCGCCTGGCGCTCGACAGTCCGGAGCGAGTCGAGCGGCTGGCTGTCCTCGACATCGTCCCGACGGGCGAGGCCTTCCGCCGAGCGGACGCCCGCTTCGGCCTTGCCTACTGGCACTGGTTCTTCCTCGCGCAGCCGGACGGCCTGCCGGAGGGGATGATCGGTGCCGCTCCCGACGCGTTCTACTTCCGGCAGCGCTACCAGGCGCGCGAGCTGTTCGCGCCGGACGCGCTCGAGGACTACCTCCGCTGCGCCCGCCGGCCGGAGACGATCCACGCGATGTGCGAGGACTACCGGGCCGGTGCGACGTTCGACCTCGCGCTCGACGAGGCCGACCGCGGCTCGAAGCGGATCGCCTGCCCCGTGCTCGTCCTCTGGGGCGGCCGTGGGAGGCTCCCGGGCCTGTACGACGACGTGCTCGAGATCTGGCGTGCCTGGGCCGACGACGTGCGGGGCCGGGCGCTCGACTGCGGCCACTTCCTGCCCGAGGAGGCGCCAGGGGAGACCCTGTCCGAGCTGCTCTTCTTCTTCGAGGCACAGTGAGATAATCGGGCCCGCTCGCGGCGCGCCGCTTCCACGACCGAGAGGAACACGGATGAACTCCAACGCTGCAACGCTCAGGGTCGCCGTCTTTCCGCGCTCCGGCCTGCTGACGGACGTGCTGCTCGTGCTCGCCGGGACGGGGCTGATCGCGGCGGCCGCCCAGCTCTCGGTCAAGCTGCCGTTCACGCCGGTGCCGATCACCGGCCAGACGTTCGCGGTGATCCTCGTCGGTGCCTCGGTCGGCTCGCTCCGCGGCACCGCCAGCGCGCTGCTCTACCTCTGGCTCGGCGTCGCGGGGGCGCCGATCTACGCGCATCACGACTCGGGCTGGGACGTGATCACGAGCGCCAGCGGCGGGTACATCGTCGGCTTCGTGCTCGCCGCCGCCGCTGCCGGCCTGCTCGCCGAGCACGGCTGGGACCGCCGGTTCTCCTCCTCGATCGGCGCGATGCTGACCGGGAACGTGATCATCTACCTGGTCGGGCTCCCGTGGCTCGCCGTCGTCCTCGGCACGAACCTCGAGAAGACCCTCGAGTACGGGCTCTACCCGTTCGTGCCGGGGGACATGTTCAAGCTCTACCTCGCCGCGGCGGTCCTGCCGACGGCGTGGCGACTCGTCGACCGGGTCGGGCCCGGGGCCCGCACCCGACGCTGACATCCACCAGTCGAGCTCTACTCCGAGACGCGCAGGCCCGCGTCATGGCTGAGCCCGTCGTTGCGGGTCGAGCATCGTGAGGTTTCTTATCATCCGTTGTGGTGTCTCACCCGATCCCTCACGCACAGTTCTCATCCTCACAACGTGAAATTGCTCGGGCGAGGCGCTCTGAGACCGAGTTCGCGGACGTGGCGTTCCTTTACGACCCGGGAACGGACAGCATCGAGTGGAGCGATCGGCCGGGCCGAGGGCAACGAACGATTCTTCCGCGCGTTTGTGGCCAGGGCCGCGATCCGTTCAACCTTGTCGCGGGGCGCGTGTTCGCCGATACGAAGGTGGAACTCGATTCGGACTATTCACCTCGACTCTCGCCGAGCGAGGAGCGCCGGCTGATTGCGCGGGCGCGAGTCGAGGGCGTGGATTTGCTCAGAGCCTGGTGCCGCGTGGACTGATCCCCGACTGAGGCCCGTGAGCGGTCGCGACTGCAACCCCGGGGCGCAACCGGGACCAAAAAGTCCGAAGGCTCAAGGTGTGGAGTCAACGGGAGCAGACGAAGAGGCGGTTTGCAGGTCTTCGGTGATTGGGCCGGGCAGGGATCGAACCTGCGACCTTGGGAGTAAGAGAAGGTCGCGAGAGGTTCGGTCAGTTTCGGTTCCATTGGAGCGATGCGGGGTTGCTCCGCTCTGGAGGGCCCGCGGTTTCGGTCAGGTTCGGTGGGCCGGGTTGCCCTCTAGTTGCCCCGATGTGCTCGGTGGTAGGTAGTTGTCCGTGATCCCCGAGAGGCCTCTCTAGGCTGGAGCGGCGGCTACGCCCCGGGAAAGAGTTCAGCGACTTAGAAGCCTACGAGCACCTCGCCGGCCGTGACGTATGGTGCTGCGACTTCCAGGTCTGGCAGGTTCTCGGCCAACCACGCGGCGGCAGCGCGATTCGACTCCTCCGCTCCGGCTTGATCCTCGAAGACGCTGATCGTGGTCGTTCCTTCGGCGATCTTGAGGAGGTAGTAGGCCTTGAACCCGTTGATGCCGCCGATGACTTGCCGAATGTCTTCCGTGTGCTCGGCGAGCGTGTCGGCGAGCTCGCGGCTTCCGGAGTATGCGCGGATAACTGCGTACATGGTCGTCTCCTCAGGTCGGCTCTGACCCCGCGGGTCGAACCCTCCCATACTTGAGCGCCGAAGTCACCGCCGGGCCGGTTACTACAGAGTTGTCCTTCATCCTGACTGCCTTTCAAGGATCTCTGACTGGCTCTCAAGCGACAGTACGCTCGCGCAGATCAGCGTTCGCTCGCCTGAATTGTCTCCGTCTCTAGTCGAAACACGGCGTGCCGCTTCAGCTCCGCGGCGATCGTCGTGTCAGGCGAGTCCGGGTCTGCGTCGAAGTACGGACGCGTTACTTTGATTTTGTCGATATAGGCTCGGAGCGCCGGGATTGCCGTCTGCGCGTCTGGCTCGACGACCCTGAACTTCTCAGACCGCCCACCTCGACTGAGCGTGACCTCGCCAGCAGCCCGTGTATTCCGCGCCCAGCTTGACGGCCCGTACGCCGCAACCAGCCAGCGGTCGCCTTCGGCCTCGATCACATCCACGGGCGTCGAATAGAGGCGTCCGGTCGTACGGCCAGGGACCGTGAGGACATATCGGTAGGAAGCTCCAAGGCCGAGCCTTGTCATCAGCCGGAACACGGAGTTGATCAGCCGAACCCCGAGGCTCAGGCGATAGGTCTTCGCCATCTCGCTGTCCTTTCTTCAGCGGCTTCGCGTGCGATCGAGTTCGCGCTCGATCTCGCTCTCGGCGATGGGCGCGTTCAGATTCGCCGACCATCCGCCGTAAGCGCGCCAGCCGTCCAGAGCAAGGAAGAACCCCCAGAAGATCGACACCCATGCAGGCCAGGGGATACTGCCGGCGGTCGAGTGGCCACTGATCAGCCAGATCAGCCACAGCAGGCCGTTGACAGCGACGTATGCGACCAAGTCATGGGCGAACTTCCGCTTGCGCCTCACACTGGCGATTGCATATTCGCGCGCTTCGTCAACCGGCGCCGCGTTCGCATCCGCTTCGACCGGCTGCTCGTGCTGTGGTGGGGTTGCAACAGCCATCAGAGCACCTCCGAATCGACTTCAGCACCTCCCCAGCATCGTTCAACCGGAGTCTCTCCGACAGCAGGGCCTGCCCCGATTTCGACTACCACGAACTACTGACGCCCGCAATTGCCGTGGTTCCAGGACAGCTCAGAGGTCATTCCCGAACTCAATGTCATCGTCGCGGCTGTGGCGGCGTCCGATCGCTGGCGGAGACTCGGTCGGCGGCGGCTGACTCGATTCCGAATGTCGACTCGTTGGTCTGACTTTCCAGCGTTGTGTCGCCGCCGCCGACCGAGACCGTCGAGCGTGACCTGATAGGAGCGTGGCCTTCGGCCTCGATTGAGGTCTGTCCGCTCGCCGATCGCCCCCAACGGCTTGGAGGCGATGCAGATGATCGTGATCGGACGGGACGTACACAAGCGGTCGGTGACCGCGGTCGGCGTCGACGAGGCAGGCCGGCCTCTCGCTGACATGGTCGTCTCGGCCGGCAGCGACGAGCTACTCGGCTGGGCGGCGACGCTCGACGCGGAGCGGCTGTGGGCGGTGGAGGACTGCCGGCAGCTGACCGGATGGCTGGAGCGGCAGCTGCTCGGCGTCGGCGAGCAGCTGGTGCGGGTGCCACCGAAGCTGACGGTGCCTGAACGGCGAGCCGGCAGGACGCGCGGCAAGTCGGACCCGATCGACGCGCTCGCGATCGCGCGGGCGGCGATCCGCGAACCGGACCTGAGCCGGCCGCGGCCCGATGAACGCGTCTAGCGGGAGCTCAAGTTGCTGGTCGATCATCGCGACGACCTCGTCGACCAGCGCAGGCGGACGCAGCAGCGGCTGCGCTGGCATCTGCACCAGCTCGACCCGACCTACGAGGTGCCGTTGCGACGACTCGAGCGCGCCTCGCACTTGGAGCGCGTTGCTCGTTGGCTGGCGCGGCGCGAGCAGGAGCTGCAGGTGCGGCTCGCGCGCGAGCTCGTCACGAGCATCCGCGCGCTGAACCGGGCGATCGGCGAGCTCGACCACGAGCTCGACCAACGCGCCGCCAAGCTTGCGCCGGCCCTGCTCGAGCTGCCCGGCTGCGCCGCCCTCACGGCCGCGAAGCTGCTCGCCGAGATCGGCCCGATCGAGCGCTTCAAGAGCGACGCGCAACTCGCTCGGCACGGCGGCATCGCCCCGCTCGAAGCGAGCTCAGGACGCACACAGCGCCACCGACTCGACCGCGGCGGCAACCGACAGCTGAACGCAGCGCTCTACCGGATCGCGATCACGCAAGCGCGCTGCTACGCACCCGCACGCGAATACCTCGAACGCAAACGCAGCGAAGGCAAAAGCCGCCGCGAAGCGCTCCGCTGCCTGAAGCGACTGCTTGTCCACGTCGTCTTCAACACGCTCAAAGCGAGCCCCGCCTTGACATAGGAGCAACACTGGCGCATATGACGCTCGCCCCGTTTGGCTTCGCGACAAGGGTGGCGTCGGCAAGAAGACGCTCTGCAACTTCGGGGCGTACGTGGCGGGGCGACCGCGGTTCGGGTACCGGCCAGGAGGTACAGAAACGACTGCCCCTGCTGGCCGGGAAAGTCGCAGCCTCGCCCTCAACTATTGAAGGAACCTGCCTGTGCCCGGCTCCACCCGGCCCCGCGCTCGCATGAGGCACGCCTGGGCAACTGGCGACGCATTCCTGCATGTGCGCCTCTCGCGCGCGCGTATCCAGAGCTGTGTTGTCCCGTATGTTGCCCCCACGGAGTTCTGGGCCGCTCGCGCAAGCAAAAGCCCTGGCGCGAACCAGGGCTTTGCAGGGGCTTTCGCTTATGGGCCGGGCAGGGATCGAACCTGCGACCTTGGGATTAAAAGTCCTGCAAATGTGAGCAATGTGAGCGCACCGGCGAGGTCCAGCTTGTGCGTGAATCCTGGTAGGGCGGAGGAGGCGCGCACCGCTCGCGGGGTGGCCTGTCCAAGCCGAATCCGAAGCTGCAGGTCGTACGCATCTGCAGTCCCGGCTTGTCGGGCACCTGACTGCCTCAGGTGTGAGCAGGGACTGTTTGCAGGTTGTGAGCGTTGCGCGGCGATTTCGTTGCCGGCGAAGCCGATGACTCCGGCGGCGGCGAGCCACCAGAGGTGGGTGAGGGTCTGTGGGTGGATGAAGCGCTCGACCGTCTGGACGAGCGTGACCATCGCGCTGACGAAGATCGTGGCCACGACGGCGATGCCGCCCAGCGCTCGCCGCGGGCGCTGCGCAGGAAGAAGGCGAGCCCGAGCGGAATTGCGGTCAGTGCGTCGCCGAAGTTGTGGATCAAGTCGGCGAGGAGCGCAACGCTCGGCACCGTCACATAGATCGCAGTCTGCGAGAAGGCAGTGACGGTCAGGATGGCGGGACTGAGCGAGACGGCGCGGATTCCGGCGCGCGAGCGGACGATCGACGGGGCGAGAGCCCGTGGACGTGGTCGTGTGCGTGCGCGTGATGGCTCATGACGCTCGCGGGACACGATCGACAGCGCCGAGCCGGATGTGCTCGACGTGGTAGACGGCCTGCTCGAGCAGCGCGGCGACGTGGTCGTCGTGCAACTGGTAGACGACCCTCCGCCCGGAGCGCTCGCCGACCACCAGCCCGAGATGCCGGAGGATGCGGAGCTGGTGGGAGACCGCCGGCTGCTCCATGCCGACCTCGGCGGCGAGTTCGCCGACCGCGCACGGAGACTCACGCAGCCGGGCGAGGATGCGGACGCGGTTCGGAGCGGCGAGCGCCTGCAGCGTCTGCGCGACCAGCCGCGCGGTCGCAGCATCGACAGACCCGACCGCCTTGTGCCGTCCGCTCACCCCTTGACCCACGCTCACAAGTATACATGCGCATACGTGCATGGATGTGATAGGGTCAGCGACGCCATGACGTGGCAGGGTCCCGAGCAGACGGTGTGGATGGATGAGCCTCCGAGTCCCCGTCCTGCTCGCGCGCCCGCCCGCCGCCCGCGCTAGGGGCCACTCGTGAACCGGCTGCGGGTGGCGGTGCCGCGGAGACGTCCGCGCGTGCTCCGCCGTCGGGCCTTTCCGGGCTTTGGCTGGGTGGCCGGTGTGCAGTTGCCGAAGCTGGCGTTCCTGGCTGTCCTCGGCCCGGGCCTGGTGAGCGGTTTCGCGGACAACGACGCCGGCGGTATCACGACGTATTCGGTCGTGGGTGCGCAGTTCGGGTACGCGCTTCTGTGGGTGGTGCTCGCGAGCATGCTTGCCCTGTTCGTCACGCAGGAGGTGGGCGCGCGGCTCGGACTCGTCACTGGGCGTGGCCTTCTCGACCTGATCCGCGAGGGCTTCGGGATCCGTTGGGCGGCGCTCGGGATCGTGACGATGCTGGTCGCGAACCTTGGGACCACGCTTGCGGAGTTCGCCGGGATCGGCGCGGCGCTGTCGCTCTTTGGCGTGCCGGTGCCGGTGTCAGTCGTTGTTGCGGTGCTGGTCGTCGGTGTGTTGCTCGCGAGAGCGGGGTTCATGCGCATCCAGTTCGTCTTTCTCGCAGTCGGCGCAGGGGTGTCGGTTGCTTATCTCGTCTCGGCGGTGCTCGCACATCCGGACTGGGGCAAGGCTGGCGAATACCTGGTCGCCCCGCATGGGCAGGTGACCTCGGCCTACCTGCTCGCGGTCGTCGGGACGGTCGGGACGACGATCACGCCTTGGGGGCAGGCGTTCATCCAGTCGTACTGCGCTGACAAGCGGCTCACGCCGGAACACATCCGGACGTCGCGGTTCGACGTCGCTCTGGGCGCGTTCCTGACGAACACGATTGCTGCGTTCATCGTGATCGCGGCAGCGGCGACGCTCTGGGCGCATGGGCACATGTCGATTCCGGACGCGGCGGCGGCGGCGAAGGCACTCGGCCCGCTAGCCGGCCATTCCGCCGAAACCATCTTCGCCCTTGGACTACTCGGCGCCGCCTTCCTCGGTCTGGGCGTCGTCCCGCTAACGAGCGCCTACGCGACGACCGAGGCACTCGGGTTGGAGCGCGGCCTCGATCTGAAGCCGCGGCAGGCGCCTGCCTTCTACGGACTGCTCGCCTTCTTCCTCGGTTTCGCCGCCGTGTTCGTGCTGATCCCCGGCCTGCCGCTCATCCACGTGATGTTCCTGGCCCAGGTCGTGAACGGCCTGTTGCTGCCGGTTATCCTCGTCTTCGTCATGTTGCTCAGCCGCCGGGCGGGCCTACTGGGCGAGCTCGCCGGTGGGCGCCTCCTGAGCGGGCTCGGCTGGTTCGTCACCGCCGTCATCGGCGTCATGTCGATCGCCCTCGTCGCCACCTACGTGCTGCCATGAGCACGACGCCTGCCATCCTGCACCTCTCGCTGGTTGTCGGCGGCGCGCTCCGCGATTCGAGCGGCGGCCGGATCGGGAAGGTCGACGACCTCCTCGTCCGGCTCGGAGACGACGATTACCCGCCGGTGAGCGCGGTGGTCGCTCACGTCGCAAGCCGACAGGTGTTCGTGCCCGCCGAGCGCATCGCTGACATCCAAGCCGGTCGGGTGATCATGAGCGGTCTGCGGCTCGACCTGCAGCCGTTCCGCAGGCGGGAAGGCGAGGTGCTCCTCAAGCACGACCTGCTCGATCGGCAGTTGATCAACGTCGACGGGGCGCGCCTCGTCCGCGCCAACGAGATCGAGATCGCCCGAATCGAAGGGTGGTGGCGCGTTGTCGGCGTCGACGTCGGTGTGCACAGCCTGATTCGCCGGCTCCTTCCCAAGCCGATCGCCCCGCGGATCCGCACGACCGGCTTCCTCGACTGGGCCAGCCTCGAACCGTTCACCGGCCACATCCCGACCATCCAGCTCCGCGTTCCGAGCCCGAAGCTCGCCAGGCTCCATCCGGCCGAGATCGCCGACCTCGTTGAGGCGGCGCCACACGGTCAAGGCGAGGAGATCATCGCCGCCGTCCACCACGACCCCGAGCTGGAAGCCGACGTGTTCGAAGAGCTCGGCGACCAGCACCAGCGCGAGTTCGTCGAAGACCGCGACGACACGCAGATCGCCGAGCTCGTCGCCCGCATGGAGACCGACGACGCCGCCGACCTGCTCGCCCAACTCGACGACGAACGCCGCAGCCGAGTCGTCGACCTGCTCCCGCCCGTCCAGCAACGACGGCTGCGCACGCTACTCGGCTACGAACCAATGACCGCCGGCGGCCTGATGAGCCCCGAGTTCGTCGCCCTCTACTCGCAAGCCACGCAAGAGGAAGCACTCGACCGCGTCAGAACGTCCCCGGCGCCGAGCGAAGCGCTCGCATGGATCTTCGTCATCAACACGCACCGCCGCTACCGTGGCGCGGTCTCACTGCCAGACCTGATCCGCGCTGTACCCGAGGCTCCTCTCGTCGAGCTGATCAGCCACCATCGCAGCGTGCGAGCCGACGCCGACCTCGGCGACGTTGCCCGCGCGATGACCGACTACGACCTCACCGTGATGCCCGTGCTGGACGAAGCTGAGCACCCAATCGGCGTGATCACGGTCGACGACGTCCTCGAGATGCTGATCCCACCGCCCGGCCGACGGTTCGGGCTCTTCGGCGCTTCCTGACCAGCGCGCCCGGCCCTCAGCTGAGGATGTTCACCGCGCGCGCGGCGATGAGAAGGATCGTGATTCCGGACAGTGCCGATTCGGCCGCCATGAGCCGTTTGGCGGAGCGCGTGAGCGGCATCGCATCGGTCGGACTGAAGGCGATCGAGTTGGTCAGCGAAACGTAGAGGTAATCCCAGAGGCGTGGCGCCCAGCCTTCGCGGGCGAGCTTGGGATTCTCGTCCTGCGGAAACTGGAAGTCCGGCTTGCGCGGCGAAGTCGAGAGCGCTCGAGCAACTGGCCCGCCACAGTCGAGCTCCCAGAAGGCGAGCCCGAACGCGATCACATCGCTGACCAGCACCACCGCACCGCTAAGGAGAAGCTGCCGGCCCGTGATCTGACCTCCCGAGTGCGACAGCAGCGAAGTGACGAGGACGGCCACGCCGAGCAGGTTGACCGCCCAGACGAGCGCCAGAAGCCCGATCACGATCTCACGTCGATGGTCGTGCGCTACCAGCCTCGCCAGGCCGAGCAGAAGGACGGCGGCGAGGCAGACATAGGGCGCTGCGACGACGAGCCAGATCCACCACAGCTGATGACCGAGCAACTCCCAGCTCGCGTGCCTGCTCACGAAGGCGAGGAGAACGAGGGCGGCGGCCGCGGATAACGCGAACGGCGCAGCCTCGTCTCGTGCCTCGCGGGCGGCCTCGAGCAGGCGGGCCGAGTCCGGTTTCGCCTGCGCCGGTTCGGCCGTGTCCGGCATCGCCGGCCAGGATGCAGGCACAGCCGGACGGCAAGCAGGGTTTCTCCACCCCCGGCCGAATCCGCTCGCCGTGAGCAACGTTCCGGACACACCGGCCGATCAGGCTCGCCATGTGATCGTTGGCGAGGACGCTTCCCAGAGCCACTTCCGCCGCGAGAAGGTCGAGAAACTGTTCGCCGAGGGCAAGTTCTTCTGGCTCGATCTCCACCGACCCGATCCCGACGACTTCGACGTACTGCGCGAGGTCTTCAAGTTCCACCCGCTGGCACTCGAGGACTCCGAGCACTTCGGCCAGCGGGCCAAGCTCGACCAGTACGACGACTACGTCTTCCTCGTCGTCTACGGCGCCGCCCCCGACGACGACCGACTCGTCGAAGTGCACTGCTTCTACTCGGCGAACTACCTCGTCACCATCCACCGTGACGACTGCCCCGCCTTCCTCGAGATCCGGGAACGGTACGCGAAGAGGGCGAAGCCGATCGAGCGGCCGGCGCTCCTGCTCTACCGGATCGTGAACGGGCTGGTGGACAGCTTCTTCCCGATCCTCGCCGACTTCGACGACCACATCGACACCCTCGAGAACGACATCTTCCTGCGGGCCGACGACAAGCAGCTCCAGGAGATCTTCCGGCTCAAGCGGCTTCTGGTCGGCCTGCGCAAGGCGATCGGCCCCGAACGCGACCTCTTCGCCAGCCTAACGGGCGGTATCGCCGACCTCCCCGGAATGGAAGAGGAAGACGAACGCTACTTCCGCGACGTCTACGACCACCTGATCCGGATCAGCGACCTGATCGACACCTACCGCGACCTGCTGACCAGCTCCATGGACGTCTACCTGTCCACGGTTTCGAACCGGACGAACGTCGTTGCGAAGCAGCTGACGATCATCGCCACCATCTTCCTGCCGCTCGCCTGGGTAACCGGCTTCTTCGGCCAGAACTTCGGCTTCCTCGTCCGCCACATCGCCAGCTGGGAAGCGTTCCTCGTCTACGGCATCGGTTTCGAAGTGATCGGCGTCGCCCTGCTCCTCGCCTACTTCAAACGGCAGCAGTGGTTCTAACAGACGGACGGAGGCCCTTCGGGCAACGCAGCCGACCCGCAGGCTCCGCGGCTTCTGCCACGACCGGCCGACCGACTAGCCTCGAGACGATGCTTTCGCGCGGCCGTGTAGGGCTGCCGACTCTTGCGCCGTTCGCTGTGGCCGCATTCGCAGGCACGGTGCTCTCGCCCTTCGGCATGGCGCCCGCCGCTCTCTTCGCCTTCGTGGTCCTGGTCGCATCAGTTTGGCTGGTCGGCGCGTGGAACCGTCGCCGGCTCCGCCAGGCTCGCCAGCGGCTCTCCGCGCTCCGTGCCGGTCGGCGCTGAGCAGCCGTAGTTTCTCGCGTTTGCTGAGTCGACTGACGCGGCAACACCCCAATGTGCGCCCCCCGATCCCGATCGCAGATGCACACCTTCTGCCGAGCGCGGCGGGGCGCGCCAGGCGCGTGCGACTCGGATTGACCGTCTCGCTCATCGTTTTGATCGCCGCTGCGGTCGCAGTGGCGCCGCGCAGCGGAGACGAAGCGTCCGGCACCGCAACCAACGGCGGCTCGACGACGGAGGTCGTCCTCGACGTTTCGGGCAGCGTCGGCGGTGTCTCTTCCAGCGTGAGCGGCAAGACCCTGTCGCGGCTGGCACGAAACGGCGGCTCCGTGGTCTGATCATCTTCTCCGACTCGGCCCAGAGGCCCTTCCGCCGGGAACGCCCGCCAACCAGCTTCTTCCGTTCGCTCACTCCTTCACCCCGCCGGAGAAGCGGCGTGGCGCGCTCGTGCACGAACACCGCCATACGGAAACGCCAACCCCCTGGCAGCCCAGCTTCAGCGGAGGCACGAAGATCTCCGCCGGCCTCGCCGCCGCCCGGCCGCGCTCCAACGCGACCGCATCAGAGGGACAGTCCTGCTGATCAGCGACCTCGGCGACCACCCTCCGACCTCCGGGCACTCAAGCGCGAGCTGATCCGCCTCGACCGAGCGGGCATCCGGCTACGTGTCATGCCATTACCGAACACCCTCCGATCAGACCGACGCTGGCTCGAACGGATCGAGGGCGCATCGGTCTTCAACTTGAAGAAGACGCTCGAACCGCGGGTTCGCGCGGCCCGCTCAAGCGGCGCAACCTTCCCGATCTCCCTGGCGATCCTAGCCGTCTTGCTGGGAGCCGCCCTCGCAGCCTACGAGCTCTACGTTCGCTCACTCCGCTGGCGAGCAGACGAGCCAGCACCAACTATCCAAGGGTCGGCCGAGTCAGAAGCCGAACACCCGCGGCAAGTGTGGGAAGGCACCGGCCAACTCGCCGCGATACCGAGCGCACATTCCTGGTCAGCCGAGCGGCGGACACGGCGGCTGCAGAGCCACCCGCAATGAGCGTGGCTGTCGGCAGCCACGAATAGACGTCATTCTCTCGTCCGTCCACTCGGAACTCTCCAGGTACGGTGCCGGGCGTGGCCGAACCTGCCCCGGCGGCCGGATTGAAGCCTCGTCTTCGCGGCGTCTTACACGAGTGGGCGTTCTAGGCAACGATCCCGTTGGGCATCGGACTGGGCCTGACCGCCGCTGGTGCTCGCGCGCAGCTCGCTGCTGGCATCTTCGCGGGCACTGTGGTCGCAACGTTCGGTGCGAGTGCGCTTTACCACCGTGTCACCTGGTCGCCCAAAACCCGACTTTGGCTTCGTCGACTCGACCACGCTGGCATCTTCGCGCTAATCGCGGGGACCTACACGCCTTTCGGGCTTTTCGTCTTGCACGGTGCCTGGCAAAGGAGCATTCTTGCCACCGTCTGGGCAGGCGCGGCCTTTGGGATCCTGATCAAGCTCATTTGGGTCGCCGCGCCAAAGTGGCTCTCAGCCGTCATCAGCGTTGCGCTTGGCTGGGTGGGTACCCTTATGCTCCCGCAGCTCAACCGCGCCGGAGCAGTGACGCTTTCGCTCCTCCTAACCGGCGGCATCCTCAACACGGCTGGCGCCACCGTCTATGCCCGCCGGAAGCCTGATTTCCTCCCAACCGTCTTTGGCTATCACGAGCTGTTCCACGCACTTGCTATCGCTGCAGTTGCGTTTCAGTACGCCGCTGTAGGTCTCGTGATCCCGCACTGACGGAACAAGGGCTCGCCCCGGCGCCGAGGTAGCCGCGGCGAGATGTGGTCTGGCGAACGACCGGAGAGGTACCCCTCGCCCTCTGCTGACGCAGCAGCTCCCTGACGGACGAAGATTAGCGGCGCCGACATCCAGGACGCAGAGCCGGATGCGCGACTCCGGGTTTCTTCGGATGTCGGGTAAGTGTGGTGCGAAAGACTTACTCGTTTCGGTCGGAATGAAGGGAGGCGAGATGGGATTGCTTCGGAACCGTGGGCCGCAGGGGACGCGGTACACGATGCGGGAGAAGATGTTCGCCATCGGCGACGACTTCTGGATCGAGACCGGAGAGGGGGAGAAGGCGTTCAAGGTGAACGGGAAAGCGCTCCGAATCCGGGACACGTTCATATTGGAGAGTCCGTCTGGTGAGGAGCTGTTCACGATCCAGGAGAAGAAGCTGAGCATCCGGGACAAGATGGAGATCGAGCGGAGCGGCAAGACGGTGGCGACGATCAAGAAGGCGCTGGTCAGCCCGCTTCGTGACCGCTACTCAATTTCAGTCGAGGACGGCGAAGACATGGAGGCGAAGGGGAACATCGTCGACCACGAGTTCAAGATCGAGAAGGGCGGAGACAAGATCGCTGAGATCTCGAAGCGGTGGTTCCGGGTCAGGGACACCTACGGGATCGAGGTCGCACCCGATCAGGACGACGCACTGATCCTCGCCTGCACGGTCTGCATCGACCAGATGGGCCGACCTGGCTAGACCAGTAGGTCAAGCAACTATCGATTGAAGCCCGTAGGAGGCACGCCTTCCGCCCGCGGGATTGTCGGTCCGATGTCGCAAGACTGTGAGTCGCAAGACTGTGAGAGGATCGTCAATCCCACGCGTCGTCTGGAAGCGGCGCGCGACGCATAGCCATCCTAAGCATGGGATGGTCAATCCCTTGGCGTATGAGTCAGGGTTTGAGTCCGGTGAGGTCCATTCGCTGTGGAATCCACAACGATTCCCCTGCAATCCCACAGCTTCTCGAGTCCGATCGCTGAGGGAGGAAAACGGTCAGGTGGGAACCCTCATGTCCTGCTGGACGGTTCCACCCAGTGTGCCGACCTGCCTTGAGCCAGAACGGGACGGCGAGACCCCGCCACAACTGCGCTCACTTCGTTTCGCCAGCTCGCCGCCATCGCGTGGGCTCGTCTGAGTGCGGGTGCCTTCACCACGTGCGCGTATGCGGTTACTTGGAACTCTTCCTGTCTTGGCGCCGAGAGGGCGTATCGTCGAACGAGCTTGGGTAATTCAGCGCCGTCTTCGGAGAGGGGGGCCAGGTCAGACGTCCGCCTCCGGGTGGCTGGGGGCTTGCTCGTACTGGTCGGTTTCTTGGCGCTCGTGGTACCGCCGCCGGCGAGCGCGCACCTACGGACCGGCGCCGTTGCTGTTGATTACCGTGCGAGGGTCTTTCCGTTGCAGGGTGCGCTACGCGTGGCCTTCGCAGTGCGGGTCTACGAAAGCGATCAAGCGCTGGGCTTAACGGTGCGGCGAGGCCACACGGTTGTTGCGCTTGGATACACGGGAGAACCATTTCTCCGGATCGGTGCGGAAGGGGTGACGGTGAACGCGTCGTCGCCGACAGCGGCGGCCCTCGGGCTGTTGGGGCGAGCGCACGCTGCCGCGCCTATCGCGTCCGGCTGGTATCTGAAGTCGGACCGGCCCACGGCGATCTGGCACGACGCGCGAGTGCGAGCGCTGCCGCCGGGGGTGCCGCGTAGGCAGTGGTCAATCCCGCTTGTCGTCGATGGTCGCCGCGTCTCGCTCGAGGGCGAGGTCTGGCGCATCTCGGCTCCCTCGCTTTGGCCGTGGCTAGCTTTGGTCGTGCCGTTCGTCGCGTTAACCGCCTTGCTGCTCGTGCGTGGTCAGGCGCTGCGCCGAAATGCTTTGGTCGCGCTCGGAGTCGCGACCGCTACAGGCACGGTTGCAGTCGCAGCCGTCTTCGCGCTGGCGGCGAGCGCATCGGCGGGGACGTGGATTGAGGGGGCGAACGAGTTTGTCTTCGTGCTGGTCGGGCTTGCGGTGGTTGCGCGTGGTTCCGCGGATGCGCGGTCTGTTGCCGGTGGCGCGCTGGGGTTGCTTGGTCTGTCGGTTGGTCTGAGCAGGGTGCCGGTGTTTCTGCACGGGGTCGTGCTTTCGGCGTTGCCGGCCGCGTTTGCTCGGCTTTCGGTCGCGTTTACGATTGCGGCGGGCGCTGCCGCCACCGCTGTCGGCTTGGCGGTGTTCTTCGATCTGCTCGAGCCGCGGGAGCAGTCGCACGGCGTCGGTTGAGGCGGCCGGCGTAGACCCGGCCGCGGTCTTTGGCCGGATGTGATCGAGAGATGTTCGCCATACTCAGGAGCGCGATGTCTGCGGGCCCGTCCTCCGTTGCCGGTGGCTCTCGGCCGTCGTCGCGCCGGTTGTGGTGGCTCGTCTGGGGCGCGGTCGTGCTTGTTGGTGTTCTCGTGGGATCGTTGCTCGCGGTGCTGCACGCGTCGCGGCGGCCGGCAACGGCGCCCGGTGCCGGCGTCGGAGCGGTGGGGGCGACTCCGCCGCCGGTGAGTTGGGCGGCGGGTACACGGCGCGCGCCGGATTTCCGGCTGGTCGACCAGGTCGGCAAGCCTGTTTCGCTTGCTGCTTACCGGGGCCGGCCGGTGATCGTGACCTTCATCGACCCGCTGTGTCGGAACTTCTGTCCGCTGGAGGCGAAGCAGCTGAACGAGCTGGTGCGGAGCCTGCCGGCGCGCTCGCGTCCGGGGATAGTCGCGGTGAGCGTGAACGTGTATGGGAACGCGCGCCGGAACCTGCTCGAGGACGTGGCGAGGTGGCGACTGGTGCCGCAGTGGCGCTGGGCGATCGGCAGCGACCGGCAGCTGGCGCGCGCGTGGCGGAGCTATCGGGTCGGCGTGCTGGTGACGACAAAGCGAATCGCGGGCGTGCGCGTGCACGAGATCTCACACACGGAGGCGGCGTACGTAATCGACGCGCGCGGCTTTGAGCGGGCGCTCTTTATGTGGCCGTTTCACGCAGGGGACGTGTTAGCGACGTTGCGACGGCTGGCGCCGTATCCGTCGTAGCACGAACCGGGCCGTCGCGTCCGACGGCGCGGTCGGCGGGCTTTCGGAGCGCGTACGTAGAAGCCCCGTAAGACGAATCCGGGCTTCGGCGGATGGAGGCGGCGCACTCGGTCTTCATGGTGCGTGGATGGACAACGGCCTTCCCGGTTCGCGCAGTTATCCGGTCATGGAGCAGCCGGGTCGTTCGTATGCCCGGGGTGGGTTGTTCATCGAGCCGGACGGCCTCCGGTTCAGAGGCAGGGGACGGCGGGACGCACTCCGCTGGGACGCATGCCTCGATGGCTGTCCCCAGCTGGCGGAAGCGGTGTATTCCTGGCAGCTCGGCAAGGGCAGCGCCGTGAACATCCGGTTGGGAAGGACGAACAGATGAGCAAGCGAAAGGTTTCGCCGGTCACGATCGAGGCGGCGATCGTTCTGATCGCGATCGGATTGGCGGTCGTCGCGGCGTTCGCCGGCTGGGGGATCGGCCATTCGACCCGGTCCACGAAGACGGTGACCATCGAGTCGACCAGTGTGAGCACAGGCGCACAGGCGGCAGTCGATCCGCACGTCGCCGCCGGCGCTCATGTCTTCGTCCAGTTCGCCTGCGCGCAGTGCCATGGTATGCAGGGCAAAGGCGGGGTCTCCCCCGACGTCCCGGCGCTCACGAGCGCGGGCAAGACGCTGGGCGCAGCCCGGCTGCGGATGATTATCGACCACGGTCTGGGAGAGTCTGCGAACCCGACCAAGCCGTACATGCCGGTCTGGGGCCAGGTGATCTCCGCAACCCAGGTCTCTGATCTGATCGCCTATCTGCGCGCCGGCCTGCCGGCAGTTCCGACCGCCGAGCCCCCGGCAGTCCCCAACAACCAGGGCACGGCGGTCGCAGGATCAGTCCTCTACGTCAAGTACGGCTGCATCAACTGCCACGGCCCGAACGGCCTCGGCGGCGTGCCGAACCCGCAGTCGCCTGACAAGACCATCCCGCCGCTCTCCGGCCAGGACTTTCGCAAGGAGTTCAACACCGACAAGAAGATCACCGACGTGATCCGCAGCGGCAGCGTGATCGGCAAAGCACCGATCGTGAGCATGCCGCACTGGGGAGGGATCCTCACCGACAGCCAACTCCAGGAACTGGTCGCCTACCTCAAGACCCTGAAGTAACCGACGAACTCGAGGTGCAGTCCCCATTTCGCTGAGCCCGCTGGTTGAGACTTGCGGCGGGTGGGCTTCTGCCTTGCATGTTTCCGGCGTGCCGGACGGATTAATCCTCCGGGCAGGCCGGCGCGGTTTGCTGGCCGCGCTCGTTGGACTCGGCGCCCGCGTTGCCGTCTATCGCACGCTCTGGCCCGATGATGGTTACCACGTCTATCCCTCACCGTCCACCATTCTCCGGCGCGAGCTTTATCCGGCGATGAGAAAGGCCGGCGTTCCTCGAGCTGGGCCCACCCACGAGCGGAGGACGTTCCACAGCTTCCGGCATACCTTTGCGAAGCGAGCACTCGAGAGCGGCGCCCAGATCACCTGGCTCTCACGCCACCTCGGCCATTCCTCGCTGAAGGTGACCACCGACATCTACGGCCACTGGGGACGTGCCGAGCGGAAGCTCCAAGCCGCGAGGATGGAGGGTGTATTCCCGGTCTGACTTCGGCCCGTACCCCACGTGTACCCTCAGGGACTTCTCGGCTGTGACCTGCACGCAGGGAAGGTCTGCCTGAGCAGGCCTTTCCTAGATGGGCCGGGCAGGGATCGAACCTGCGACCTTGGGATTAAAAGTCCCCTGCTCTACCAACTGAGCTACCGGCCCGCGCGCTTTCGAGTATAGAAACGGCCCATGGACCAGGCCCGCGTCAGCCTGCTGCGCTGGCTGCGGCGGCAGCTCCGTCAGCCGCTGCCCGCGCGCGAGCACCTGGAGGCTGCAGTCGAGAACGACGATCCGGTGGAGGCGCGGCGGCTGCTGGCCGACGCGCCGTTCACAACGGCGCAGCGCCAGTACGTCGAGGAGGTGCTCGATGCCTGGGAGCGCGAGAAGGCTGCCCGCGGCTAGACGGCGCGGCGCACGACCGACAGGCCCCACGCCTCGCCGGAGGCGAAGAGCTCGTCGGGGTCGACGTCGTCCAGCCAGCCGATGAAGTGCTTGGCGGGGTCGTCCGCCGTCGAGCCGTAGACGGCGGCCCGTTCCTCGACGGGCGGAGGCTGCGGCCGCTCGAGCCGCTCGAGCTCCGCCTCGCGCTCCTCGCTCGCCGGTCCTTCCATGTAGCCGCGCGGCACCCTGGCAGCGTAGCCGCCTACAGGGCCCGAGGTTCCGACGACGACCTTGACTTCTACGGTGTCATCGGTACTCCGTGTGCCGTTCCCCAGCGACATCGCTCTGTGGAATCAACGATTGTCCGATCGGAGGTTCCACGGGCGAAAGTAACCGTGAGTCCGCTGCAGACTCGACCAGCCGGCAATCCCGTGGTCGGCGAAGATCTCGCGGAGTCGCGCGAATTCGTCTTCGCTCGAATATGCGAGGCCGACGGCCCCCAGATGATCGATGCGAACCGCGTCGACGATGCCGAGCTTCAGTCCCGACGTTCGCTGAAGATCGGACCACGCGACCTCCGTTCCCCAACCCATTCCTTGCTCGGGTAGCGGCACGACGTGCGGCAGGGCAGCGGGGCTGAACACGACGATCGGGCCGATCTCGACAAACGACGTCAGCCGCGCGACCGAGAAGGGCGCCGTGCGTGTGAAGGAGTGCGAGACATTGCTGCCGAGCGCGTGGGCAGGCTGGCTGATATCCAGCCCGAGCAGCTCCGCGATCCCGATCAGGTCCAGCATGTTTCCCCGCCTGAAGTGAACGTCGTCGTCGGCGAGTACGGTCCAGCCGGGGACGGCGTCGGCCAGCAGACAGTTCAGGAGCTCGAAGCGGCTGCCCGGCCCGGAGCCAAGCGTCCACCGTTGGAGGCTGTGCGGCACGTCATCCAGGGACCAGAGCCGCACCGAGGCATCTACGGCCGTCAGTGGCTCGACCATCTGCGCCACGTTGGCGGCGTTCCGCGCGCGGTAGACCGAGGCAATCGTGATCGTCAAGGGGCGATGCTCGAGCTTCGAGACCACGAGCGGGACCGTCGGGTCGGCGAGGGCAACGAGCTGAAGTCCGCCTCGCCAGAGCCGTCGCAGGAGGTGAGGTGCCGCGGCCAAAGCCTCGTTTGATCTTGCCTGATCCGCCGTTCCTGTCTGCGGAGTGCTCGGGCGGCCATGCACTGCTTACGATCAGGGCATGCGAGTCCTGTTCATTGCGTACTACTTCCCTCCACTCGGCGGAGGGGGTGTACAACGCTCGGTGAATTTCGTCCGCAACCTGCCCGCCTACGGGTATGACCCCCTGGTCCTCACCGGTCCGGGACAGACAGGCGAGCGGTGGGGGCCCACAGACGAAGGCAGTGCCGAGGATGTGCTGGCGGACGTGCCGGTCGTGCGCGTGCCCGGACCGGTCCCTGTCGGCGAATCGGCGATGCGGTCGCGGCTGAGGAAGCTCGTTTGCGCTCCCACTTCTTTCGACCGTTGGTGGAGCCGCGGCGTTCTGGACGCCGCCCGCGCCGCTCGCGATGTCTCCGTCGTCTATGCGTCGATGTCGCCGTACTCCTCGGCGGCCCCGGCGGCGGCGATCGCTCGTCGCCTTCGCATACCGTGGGTCGCCGATCTCCGCGATCCCTGGGCAGTTGACGAGTACGCCGCCTACCCGACCGGATTTCAGTGGTGGCTGGACCGCCAGCTCATGCGCCGGCGTCTCGCGTCAGCCGCTGCCGTGGTGCTGCCCACGCCGGGGACCCTGGCGCGAGTGCGCGAGACGTTCCCCGAACTCCGGGAACGGACAATCGAGATCCGAAACGGGTTCGACCCGAAGGAACTCGACCTCGCGGTCGAAGCTCGATCTGACGATCTCTTCCATCTCGTGCACGCAGGCCACTTCTACTACTACCCTCACGCGCCGCGTCGCGGCGTGCGACGGATGCTCGGTGGTACCGATCCCGGGGTCGACCTGAGACCGCGGTCGCCGATGTTTCTGCTTGCAGCGGTCGATCGCATCCTGGCGGAGCATCCTGAGATCGGTGCTCGTATTCGAGTCCATCTCGCCGGGGTGTTGACGCCGGTTGAAGCGGCGATGGTCAAGGGCGCACGTTGCAGCAACCTGGTCGAAATGCACGGCTTCGTCTCGCACACGCAGGCAGTGACGCTGATGGCATCCGCGGACGCGCTCTTCCTACCGATGCACGCACTGCCGGCAGGCGTCCGCTCCACGATCTTCCCCGGCAAGGCCTACGAATACATGGCATCCGGCCGGCCCATCCTTGCTGCAGTGCCGGCGGGAGATGTGCGTGACGTCCTCGAGCGCGCCGAGTGGACGGTGGTCTGCGACCCCGATGACACCGAGGCCATCGTGCGGGGAGTGCTGGAGTTGGTGGAGCACCGCGACGCCCGGCGCCGGAGAAACGCGGACCGTGTCGAGTTGTTGCGCCCATTCGACCGGGCGCGCCTCACTGCAGATCTTGCGCGGGTCTTCGACGGGCTGGTTGCCGAACAGCGCATGCGGACGGAATAGATGTCGCGCAATGTTGGCGGTCAGGCCACAACTCATGGCCGCAACACTGACTCTCTCAGCCGCCGCCCACAGGGTGTGCCGTGTGTGCTCTGCTGGTCTCGGGCACTCGCCACACGCCCATGAGGTAACCGCTCAGGTTCGAATGATTGACGCGGCGAAGCACAGGGAGGTGCGTGCCGACGGTACGGACGAGGAGCCGCGCGACCTTGTAGAGCGCGGTTCGATAGTTGCCGTCTGGCTCGAGGACGGCGAAGACGCTCGGCTCGAAGCCGCCCACGAAGCCCAAGAAGCGTCGCTCGAGTCCGAGGTCACCTTCGAACGCGGCCCAGCTCTCGGGATGCATCGAACCGGTGTTGTGGGCGGCAAGCCGCCCAGGACAGAGCCGTTTCATGAAGAGCGCGTTGACGCCGCGCATGTTCGGCACACCGAGAACGAGTGTCCCGCCCGGACGGACGAGCCTTGCGTGCGCGGCGAAAATCGGCTCGAGTTCGTCGAAGTGCTCGATCAAACCCAGGGAATACACGACATCGAAACGTCCGATATCGAGGCTGGGGTCGAGGACGTCGCACTCGAGGACGTCGACGGGAATCCCGAGCAACTCGAAGTTCCGTCGTGTGACGTCGCAACCATGGGCTGAGAAGTCCACGATGGCACACCGATAGCTGAAGCGCCGGTGGAGATACGCGAGATACTGGCCCGGTGCGCCGCCGATCTCGAGTGCGCTCAGTGCCGGAGACAGTGCCAGATGCGCTTCGAGGACGTCCAGGATCGCGTTGACCTGCAGCGTATCGTGACGTCGCTCGATCTCCATCGGCAGAGCGGCGACGTGACGCTTCCAGTACTCGTCCCAGTACGCCTCATCGGTCAACCGACCCTCTCTCGCGCGCCCAGTCACGTGGTCGGCACCAGCGTGCGCCTCAGGTCGCTCACGACCTTCCGGTCGTCGAACTCCCGAAGAACGAACTTCCTTCCATCGCGGTTCGGACCTAGACGTCCCGACTCGAAGCGCTCCTTGAGGTCGTGCACGTGCGCTTTCAGCGATGCGTAGTCGGGTGCATGGCGACAGTGCGGGTACGGATAACTCGCGACGATGTGGCGCTCCCAGGTAAGCGCCTCACGGACCGAGTAGCTGTAACCATCGTGCTCGGGGATACGAACATAGACGGCGCAGCCCCGATATAGGCGAAACTCATCGTCGCTCCAACCCAGCAGTTGCATGTTGCTTGGAACCGCGTTGGGAACCGAGTCGATGCCGGCGATCCGGAACCGGACGTCGCGAAAATCCTCGGCCAGACGGATGAAATCTGGCAGTCGGTAGAAGTCGAGACGATCCTGGCCGACATAGCCGAGAACCGAGAATTCCGGCGGCTCGGAGAGCTCCGTGACATCAGGTGCGATCGAGCTCATCGGGGCGATCGGAAGAACCTCTGCGTGGATTCCCAAAGTTGACAGTTCATCCCGCGTCCACGGCGCTTCACAGACGTGGACGCAGTCGCGGACATAGCGCTCATGGGCTGCGCCGTTCCCGACGACCTTGGACGCGTCGAGCACATCCGTGCCGAGCCAGTACTGGACGACTCGCTTGCGAAGCCGAAACGCGTGCTCGAAGGCGCGGGAGCGGACCAGCGTGCCCCAATGGCAGAAGACGGCGTCCGCCGTAGCGATCTCGACCATGAAGCGTGCCTGTCCACCACGCGTCGTGAGGTCGACAACGATGAAGCGGTCGGACCGCGATCGGTATTCGGCGAGATAGCGGGCGGTGCGGCGCGTGAAGTAGGGCAAGCCGGTGAGCAGAACCTTCATAACCCGCACCGAGAACTCACCGTCGAGCTAAGCACGGCCGAGAGCGCCGCGCGCTGCCTGCCGGACCCAGAGGCGCATCACGGACGGCGTTGGTGCGAAGTCACGCCAGCGCAGGCCCGACGCACGGCGGTAGAGGATGAGGGCTATCACGAACACGAGCGTGTAGGCGACAGTCGAGACGATTGCGGCCACGCGGATGCCTCCGTGTTGGAGAAATAGCGTCAAGCCCGTAACCGTCACGGCCGCCGCGCTCAGCTGAGCTATCGCTGCGGTGAAGGGGCGATTGAGCGCGTAGAGCCCGGAGCAAAGGGTGCCGGCGGCTGCCCACATCACTGCTCCTACAAGAAGGATCCGCAAAGGTTCGACGCTGCCGGAGAACTCCGTGCCGTAGATCAGCTCAACGCCGAATTGCGCAAATGTGCCGAGTGCCGCAGCAATGAGCGTTGCAATCGCTAGCGTCGCGTACAGCGACTTTACGATCGCGTGGCACCCTTCGGGGCCACGGGCAGCTGCGGTCGGAAACACGACAGTCGCGACGGCGCCCGAGAGGATCACCACGATCCACGACACGTTCGTGGCAACGCTGTACAAACCGACGCTCGCGGCGCCCACGAACGCGGGAATGATCAAGAGGTCGAGGCGGGCGTTGACAAGCGACGCCGTATACATGCTGTGCGCACGCAGGCCATACCAGAGAGTCGAGCGGCCGATCGCGATCGACGGTCGAGCCAGTCCGTGCCGACGGAGAATGTGCGTGCTCACCAGTACGGTCGAGAGCGCGAGCGCACCGGCGTTCGCCACAACCGCGGTCGTCACATTCAGAAGCCCGAGTAGCCAGAGAGTTCCGCAGGCGACCATGATGGCGAGTGGCTGTGCGAACCGCATCAAGTTGTAAAAGGCGAAGTCCTGATCGCCGGTGTTGATCCCGTACATCAAGTCGGCGAGGAATACCAGGACGAGCGTCAACATCATGATCCGCGCCAACATGAGCGTGTGCTCGCTCTGTGCGGCGAGCAGGTGCGGCAGCACGATCTCGCCGGTGACGACTCCGGCAATTGCGAGCGGAAGGTACATGACGAGCCACGTAGCGATGAGCGAGCCGGCATCGCCAGGATGCCGGGACTGGTAGTAGACCGCCGCCGACCCAGAGCCCATCTCGAAGATCCACGAGAGGATCGCCGGCGCAGCGATCACAGCAGCCACCGCGCCACGGCCGTCGGGCCCGAGAACGCGGGCGATCAGAATGCCCGTGATGAGATTGAGGACGAGCGTCCCACCTGAGGTGACCATGGTCAGAAGACCGGCCCGGACGAAGAAGCTTGTCCGGCGCGGCATCTGCGCCGCGTCGCGCTGAAGAACAGGAGTGGTTGGAGTAGTTGACTCCATCAGCTAGACGGCCAGGCGGTGGGGAACACGGGAGGCGTGGCAACGGCGTCGGGGATCGGGAGCTCTTGCAGGAACCGCAGCTGGTCGGAGCGGATCGAGGTATCCATCGCGATGAAGAGGTCGGAGCCGTCCAACTGCCAGCCGAGAAACCGCACCGTCTTGCCCGCGAGCAGGGAGGCCCGTGAGGAGGACCTTCACCGCTCGTCTCCAACGGTCCTGAGGTGGAGCGGGCCGTCGTGCGTCCTGATCGACTTGACCTGCTCTAGCGCGTCCAGTCGGTAGCCGAGCGCCTCCAGGAAGTCGCAGACCTCGGGCGCCGTTCCGTGCAGCTCGCATATCAGGGCGGGCCGGTGCTGCTCGAGCGTCTCCCGCATGCCCGCCAGCACCCGAAGCTCCGCGCCCTCGACGTCGATCTTGACCACGTCGGGCGTGGGGCGTCCGGCGGCAAGCTCCGCGTCGATCGCAGTCACGTCGACGTTTACGACGCCGATCGTCGGCGTGTCCGTGTCGATCTCGGCCAGGTGCGCCTGAACCGACTCGGCGGTCACCGCCAGCTGCGCGCGGCCGGGCTCCGCGCCGACTGCCGCCTCGACCACCTCGACGTTCTCGGCGCGGTTCAGAGCGACGTTGTGGCGCAGCGTGCGGGCGCTCTCCGGCAGCGGCTCGAACGAGCGGACCCGACCGTGCTGCCCGACGCGCCGCCACGCGATCAGCGAGAAGAAGCCCATGTTCGCTCCGACGTCGTAGAAGGTCATGCCCGGCTCCAGCAGATCGATCAGCGCTTTCTGGACGCCGGGCTCGGTCGTGCCCAGGGCATAACCGGGGTTCGCCCCGCCCGGGTTGAACCGCAGGCCCTTCCCGGCGCCGTGGGCGATCACGCCGTCCGACACCTGACGCGCCCGCACCGTCCGGCGGATCACCGGAGAGAGCGCGGGGATCCAGTGCTCGATCCTGCCGCCGAGGCGGATGAGCGGAGGTGGCAGCTTCTCGATCACGGCTACGGGCTACCCGATAACGAGAAGTCGCGGGCTGTCGGTGAGTGCGATGTCGAGGACGAGCCGGTCGTCGGTTCGCGACACGACTCGGAATGCGGTCGACCGGGCGACCAGGGGATCGGTGACCGAAATCGGCCTCAGGCCGCCAGTACCACCGATCGTGAGGCGGAACCACTCGGGCGGCAGGTCGTACCGTCGCGGATCCGACGCGCGTAGGTCGGGCCGGTAGACGTGCGTCAGGTCGCGCGTCATCACGTAGATGGCGGCGACCAGGCGTCGGTTGGAGCTCTGGAAGGGGAAGAAGCCGACGACGTCCGCGTCGTAGAGCGGGGGATGAGCCGCCGTCCCGTCGCCGTCAAACTGACGGTGGCCTCCCGGGTCGGAGACCGCGAGCAGCGACAGCGAGCGCGGCCGTGAGATCGGAGCTGCGCCCGCGTGCAGCGCGCGCGTCAGGCGTCCGAGCGCGCGCAGCGGCAAGCCGCCGCCCCTTGCCTCGGAGTTGACGATCCCCCAGCCCGGCGAGCTGGCCGCGTAGAAGTAGACGCGCGTCGCGCCCTTGTTCATCCAGGCGGTTGCCCAGCGCAGGGCACCCTTGGCGTGGAAGGAGGGCAGCACCGAGGCGGGAACGCGGGCAGGGTCCATCCCCGCCTCGGTCAGCCACACCGCGGGGGGCGCAGAGCCCGCCGCGTGGGTGGTCCGGCCGTGTGGAATGCCATACACGTTTGTTGTGATCGGCGAGAGGTCGCGGATCACCGTCTCGGTCTGGATCGCGCTGAGGAAGTACTCCGGGAAGAACGAGGTATAGGCGGGGATGAATGCGTCGTGCCAGCGCCCCTTGTTGTCGGGCGTGCCGTCGACGTGGCCAAGCGCGTCCAGCGGCTGTACCCGGTTGAACACGGCTTGTTTCGGGAACGAGCGGTGGGGCGGATACGGGTGCTTGTCGATCGCCGTCAGGCCAGGAGGAACGTTAGAGCCGGCCTCCCACGGCCGCTCGTTCGAGAACCCGTCGCCGATGCCAACGTCCGGCAGACCGTGGCTCGGGTCGCGGATGTAGGCGACCGTCTGCTCGAGGAGGGCACGCTCGGTTTCGCTCGGCCTCGTCTCCGTCGCCGGCGGGTTGTAGTACGTGTTCGCGTCGAGGAAATCCGATCCGAATGAGAGCTCGTTCCAGACCTCGACGTCGAACCGGTCGTCGCCGAGGATCTGCTTCACGGCCGAGGTGACCATGCCGACGTACTCGAGCCAGCCCTGCATGGTCTCCTCGAACAGGGGGTCGCCGGGCCGGGTGAAGGGTCCGTAGCGCAGGGTGCTCGCCTCCTGCCACCCGGCCGGGAGGCTCTGTCCGAGCGGCCGCGACAGCGTCGCCCTCGTCCCGGAGACGCCGGTGACGAGGTACGCGGCTGCCTTGCCGCCCGGGGCGTCGAGGCCGGTACGTCCCGGGGTGATGGCCCGCACGGAGCCAGCGTCGAGCACGATCTGGCGGTCGCCGGGCCGGCCGGCCGCTGCGAGCCGGACCCGCTGCCGGCGGAGCGGGCCGGGGCACCCGTCGTTGCCGTTCAGCAGGATCAGCGGCCGCAGCCCGTGCCGTTTCAGCGCAAGCAGAAACGTGCGGATCGAAGCCATCCCTGTAAGCCTGGCCGGCTCGGAATAGGAAACCTTGCACCAGCTGATCTCGAGCCTTGCGTGGTGGATCCCCGCCGCGGCCGCCTCGCCGGCCACCCGGTCGGCCTTGCCCGGCGGCGGGTTGAAGACGATCCCGAGCCCCTGGGCGACCCGCGCGGCCGGGACCGTCTCGAGGTAGCCGCGCCAGGGCTGCAGCCAGTGCGATCGCTCCCCGAATGCGACCAGCGTCTGCTGCGAGGCCCGGTACGGATCCTCGATCGTCTTGGCTAGCCCCGCGGAGCGGGCATCGGCGGTTGGCCCTCCGGCCACGAGCAGCGGCACCAGCGCGAGCAACAGGGCCAGGCCGCTGCGTGGGGTGAGGACGCTCGCCTTCATCGGGCGGCGAGCAGCGGCTCGATCTCGGCCAGGGGAAGAGGGCCTTGCTTCCAGAGGCGCCTGAAGGCGCGGTTTACTCGGCGTCGGACAGGCTTTCGCTCGGCTCGCTGCCGCCAGCAGTCCCGGTAGCCCAAGGCGAGGCCGCGCAGGGCGTTCAGCGGCCGGCCGACGCGTACGCCGGAGACGACCCCGAGCGCGGACATCTCGGCCATCCGGACGAACGCCTCAGGGAGTGGCTCGTTGTACCAGGCACAGAGAATCGCGTTCCGGCGCCCGAACAGATCCATCCGGCGAAGGTCGCGTGCCGGGGAGAGGTAGTGGTGGATGGGGTCGCCGCGGCCGACCCGCACGACCCACCCGGCCTCGAGCATGCGCAGGCAGAAGTCGCGCTCTTCGGCCTGGTGGAACATCGATTCGCGGAAGCCGCCGACGGCGGCGAAGACGTCGCGCCGGATCGCCGAGGCAGTTCCGGTGAACTCCGAGGTCAGGAAGATTCCGTCCGGCGTCGGCGCGCTGAGCCGCGGCGTAGCGCTCCGGCCGATGTCGATGTGCGGGATCGCGACCGCGCCGATGCGGGGGTCGTCGAAGTCGGCCAGCGCCTGCTCGAGCGTCCGTGGCGACTGGAGAACGGCGTCGTCGTCGATGATCGCGACCACGGGCGCTGTGGCCGAGCGGACGCCCCGGTTGCGCTGGACGATGTACCCTCGCGGCGCCTCCGACCGGAGAAGGACGACTTCCGGGAACTCCCGCTCGACCAGCTCGACGGTCCCGTCGGTGGAGGCGTCGTCGACGACTATCACCTCGACGTCGCACGTCTGTTCCAGCGCCGAGGCGATCGCGCCGCGCAGCTCGTCGCGGCGGTTCCGGGTCGTGATCAGCGCCGTGATCTCGCTCATCGCGACGCGAGCGCCTCTCGGTAGATGCCGACCATCCGCTTCGCGACCGCCTGCCAGCGGTAGCGCTGCCAGGCGAGCCCCCGGCCTCGCTCCCCGACGCCGTCCGGCCGGTCGACCACCGCCTCGATCGCCGCAACGAGCGCGGCGCGGTCGCCCTCGGGGACGAGGACGCCGGCGTCGCCGAGCACCTCGGCGAGCGCTCCGCTGTCGTAGGCGACGACCGGAACGCCGGCGGCCATCGCCTCGACGGCAACCCGGCCGAACTGCTCCTTCCAGCCTGGGGTGGTCAGTGAAGGGATCGCGAGCACGGCCATGCGCTCGAACGCGGCCGCCAGCTCTTCGAGCGACTGCGCGAGCTCGATCCGGGCTCCGACCGAACGCACCTCGTCCTCGAGCGGACCGCTGCCGACGCAGAGCAGCCGGCTGCCGAAGCCGAGCAGGTCTCGGACGCCCTTCTCGGGCACGAGCCTGCCGACGAAGCCGACGTACTCGCCGCGCGGCCGCACTTGGAAAAGCTCGTCCTCAACCCCGTAGGGGACGACCTCCACGTGGCCGCGGTAGCCCCACTCGCGCAGCACGACGGCTGCCTCGGCGCTGCACGGGTACGCGGCGGCCAACCGGCCCAGCACCCAGCGGCGCATCCACCTGATCGGGGCCGGATAGCGCTTCGAGATGTTCTGCGCGGCGAACATCGTCACCGGGCGGCCGCCAGCAGCACGAACGGCCTGGGCTCCGGCAGGGAAGTAGCACTCCTCGTGGACGTCCACCAGGTCGGGGTTGAACTCCCGGACCGCGCGTTCGAGCGCCCGCGGATCCCACAGGTGGAGCGGAATACTCTTCTCGTTCAGCAGGCGGGAGCGCCAGTGGGTCAGCTCGGGCTCGATCGGCGCCGGCGACCAGTCCGCGCCGTAGGAGTACGGGGCGACGATCGCGGTCTCGACCCCGAGCTGCGCGAGCGCCAGGTCGCGGCGCCGCTGCCGCGGATCGTTGGCCGTCGGGTAGACGCGGAGGACCCTCACGCCGTGGCCTCCACGATCTCCCGCAGCCGGCCGACGAAGCGCTCGCGCGAGAAGCGGGCGGCGTGGGCCTCCAGCGTCTCGGCGCTCCAGCGCTCGTGGAGCACCTCTCCGAGCACGGCGGCGATCTCCTCGGGCCGGGCTTCCCCGAAGAAGAGACCGGTCTCCCCGTCGGCGACGGTGTCCAGCAACCCTCCGAAGCGAAGCGCCGCGGTGGGCGTGTCGAATCCGGCCGCCTCGAGCGGGGTGAGCCCGTAGTCCTCGAAGGACGCGACCACTACGGCCGCCGCCCGCTCGTAGAGCCAGCGCAGCTTCGCGTCGTCGACCCTCCCGAGCAGGGTGACGTTCGGGCCGGCCAGCCTGCCCAGGCGCTCGCGCTCGGGTCCGTCGCCGACGACGACCAACTGTTCCTGCGGGAGCCGGTCGAACGCGCTCACGACCGCGTCGACGTTCTTGTACGGCAGCAGCCGGGAGACGCAGAGGACGAAGCCCGGCTCGAGCCGCCCGACCGGTTGGCGACGCCCGTTGGGGGTCAGCGCCGGCGGCGGCGGGAGCACCTCGGCCTCTATGCCGTAGACGTCGCGGACCGACTGGGCGATGTGCGTCGAGTTGACGAGGTAGCGGTCGGCGGTGAGCGCGGCGCGCTGGTCCCAGCGCACGAGCGGGCTGCGCATCGACCGGGCGGCGAGCCTCACTCCCGGTCCGGCGCCGCGCAGGTATGCATCCGGGTGGTAGAGCCAGCGCGCCGGCGAGTGGCAGTACACGACCTTCGTTCCGGTCGTTTCCACGCCGTGCGCCCATCCGCTCGAGCTGCAGACGACGACGTCGGCGTCGATCCGCAGGCGTTCCGTGGCGCCGGCCAGCACCGGGAACGCGAGCCGGTGGTTCCGGCGGAACGGCCCCACGTGGTTGAGCGCCGATGGCAGGACACGAGCGGTAGCGAACTCCGGGAAGGTCCCGCGCGGGTCGTACAGGAGCGTGTGCACGTCTGCCCTCGGGAACGCGTCGATCATCGACAGGACGACACGCTCGGCCCCGCCGCGCTGGGTCAGGTAGTCGTGCGCAAGCGCGACGTTCACGCGGCCGCCGCCTCCCGCTCGGACAGGACCCGCCGGTAGAGCTCGGCCGCCGTGGCGGCGGCCAGCGCGGGCGAGAACGCCCGCGCGCGCTCCGTCGCGGCGCGTCCCAGCCGGTCTGCGACCTCCGGGTCGCCGGCCAATCGGCGCAGATTGCCGGCCAGCGCGGCGATGTCGCCCGGCGGATAGAGAAGGCCGTCGACGCCGTCGGTGACGATCTCTGTCGGCCCGCCGTCGGCCGCCGCCACCACGGGCAGCCCGGCCGCCATGCCCTCGACGATCACACGGCCGAAGGGCTCGGGGATGACCGAGGCATGGACGAGCGCGTCGACGGATGCAAGCTCGGCGGCGACGTCGTCGGAGAAGCCGAGAAGCTCGATCCTGTCGCCGAGGCCGAGCTGGGCGACGAGCTCGCGGAGCGAGCGCTCGTACTCCTCCTCGCCGAACAGCGGTGCGCCCACGACCACCCCGCGCTCTTCGCCGTCCGGGAACGCGCTCGCGAACGCGCGCAGGAACACGTCCTGCCCCTTCCACGGCGCGATCCTGCCGACCATCGCAACCGTGAAGGGCTCCTTGGGCGATCGTCTCCGGCGGATCCTGAAGGCGTCCACCCGCACCGGCTCGGGGACGATCGCCGTCGGGTGGTTCAGGGGTCCGATCGTCTCCAGAGTCGCCTTCGAGTTCGCGATCACCCCGCGTGTCGCGTTGCGTGCGGCGTGGCGCACGAGTCGGACCGCGGCAGGCGGCAGGTAGTCCTCCGAGATCCGGTCGTGCGCATGCCAGACCAGCGGCGTGCGGGTCAGCTTGGCCGCCGCAGCGCCGTAGAGCAGCGCCTTCAGCGTGTTCGCGTGGACGAGGTCGACGCGCAGTGCCCGCAGGCGGCGGGCGAGCCGGGCGGAATACGTGGCGGTGCTCGCACCGGCGAGCAGCAACCGAGCCCCTGTCGGGCGCAGCGACTCCCGCCGCATGTCGCGGACCTCCCGGCCGAGAGGCAGCACGTCGACCATCGCGCCCCCCTGCTCGAGCCGCTCAACGAGCGGCCCGTCCTCGGCGAGGACGACCAGCGGCTCGACGTCCTCGAACGCGGCGACGAGTTCGACGAGGCTGAGCTCGGCTCCCGACAGCTTCGCAGAGTGACCGAGGAAGGCGACGCGCAGGGTGCTCACCCGCGGCCCTCCCCCACGGTGGACGTCCGGTCGACCCAGCCGAGCGTCAGCCACAGCAGCAGGGCAATGCCGTACTGCCCTCCGTTGAACCACTGCAGGAAGACGATGGTCACCACCGCGAGCGCGCTCAGGGAGAGCGCGTCGCGACGCGCCCGGGCCAGGCCGTACGTCCTCACGAACGCGATCGCAGCGAGTACGAAGTAGGCCACCAGCCCCGGAGCACCGGTGGCGACCGCGAGGTTCGAGGGGTCTGCCTCCGTCTGCAGCCCGGAGCCGCCGAGCTTTCCGGCGGCGAGCGAGACCGCACCGGCGCCGATCCCGGCCGGGTGGGCGCGCGCTGAGTCGAGACCCTCGGTCACGAGCGAGAGGTGGATCAGGAAGGTCGACGACGACGGGTTGAGCGGATTGGCCAAGCCGGCGGTCTGGTGGGCGACCAGGTCGCCGGTCGCGCCCGGCGCGTAGTAGTCGGGCGCGAGCCTCCCGACTACGGCCGACGTCGCCAGGATGCTCGCCAGGACGAGCCCCGCCGCCAGTCCCGAGGAGACGCGCAGGCGGGCCACCAGCATGGCGATCGCCGCGGCCGCCGTCAGGAACACGACCAGGCGGCTCGACGCGAGCATGAGCGCTGCGCCGAGCATCGTTGCGGTCGCCACAGTGAGCGGCAGCCGCAGCCCGCGGAGGCCGAACGCGAGCCAGATGGCGAGGGCGATCGCGATCAGGTGCGCGTACTCGGCCGACGAGGGCAGGCTCCCGAACGGGCGAATCGTCGAGCCGACGTTGAGGGCCTGGTAGACGCGCTCGACGTCGAGGATCCAGATGCGGTCCCAGCGCGGGAAGCCGAGGAAGGTCTGGAGGAGCCCGTAGACGGCAACCGGAACGGCCAGCGCGGCGACCAGCTTCAAAACCCTGGCGAAGACCGCGTCGGTGCAAAGGGTCCGACCGATCCAGAAGCCGGCCGTCGGCACGAGCAGGAACAGCAAGCCGGCGACGCCGACCCGCACGTTCCCCTGCGCGGGGTTCAGGGCACTGGCCGCGATCAGGATCGACATTGCCCCGACGCTCAACGTGAGCGCCGTGCGGGACGGTCGCGCTCTGTTTGCCGTGACCAGGAGCAGGATTGCGACGGCCGCCGGCTCGACCAGCAGCAGCGGATCGGGCCCGTCCGCCGGCACGGCCATCGTCAGCAGCCGCCGGACGAGCCCCAGCGCGACCAGCCAGACGACCATCCCGTACAGCAGGCGCTCGGGCCAGGCGAGGCCGACCGCCGTGGCGAGCAGGACGAGTGCGATGGTGACTGCGGTCCGCAGCTGCGAAGGCTCCGAGGCGGTGTACGCGACGGCGACGAGCGCGAGCGCGGCCAGACCGGCGAGCCCGGCGGGCACGAGCAGGCGGCCCCCGCCACGGACGAGTGCGGTCGCGGCGGTCATAGGGACGTGGCCTCCTTCGGTGCGGATGCGCCGCTCAGGACGGAGCGATACACGGAGAGCACCGCGTCGGCAGAGCGGTCCCACGTGTAGGCGGCCGACCGCTCCCGTGCCGAAGCACCGAGGCGACGCCGCGTCTCCGGGCTGGCAGAGAGCGCGGCCAGCGCCTCTCCGAGCGCGCCCGCATCGCGTTCGACGAGCATTCCCGCGTCGCCGTCTCCGACCAGCTCCTCGACGCCGCTGAGGGGGGCGGCGACGATCGGGAGGCCGGACGCGGCCGCCTCGAAGGCGGCGAGCGAGAAGGTCTCGTACCAGGAGGGCAGCAGGAAGACGTCGGCCGCGGCGTAGAAGCGCTCGGTGTCGGAGCGCGGGCCGAGGAAGTGCACGCGCTGCGCAATGCCGAGCCCGTGCGCGAGGGTGGTGAACCGCCGCTCGTCTCCCCGGCCGACAACGAGCAGGCGGATCGGAGCCCGGGAGCCGGCCTCGGCAGCTGCCTGGATCGCCAGTGCGAGACCCTTCCGGTGCCAGTCGCCGCCGACGAAGAGTGCGACTACGTCGTCGTCCTCGATCCCGAGCTGTGCCCGCACGGCGCGCCGGGCGTTCGGGTCGGGCCGGAAGCGCGACCGGTCGACGCCGTTCGGGGTCAGCAGGATGGGGACACCAGGGAAGCTCTCGGCGAGCTCTCGCTGCAGGCCGCGCGAGACTGCGCCGAGCCTGTCGACCCTCGCACGGCGGTAGGTCCAGCGCTCAGCGGCCAGAAAGAGGAGGCGTGCAAGCGCGGTGTTGGCACGCCGGAGGGCGGGCGCGCTCGGCGGCGCGAGCCCGCCGGCGCTGCGGATGTAGCCGGCCGTGCAGAAGTGGACGCTGGCCAGGTGGGCCGCGTTCGGGACGATCGCGCCGAGGGTGTGGACGACGTCGGCGCGAGTCGCCGCTAGCCGGACGGCCGCGATCACGTAGAAGAGGGCGAACCGCAGCGGCACCGGTCTCCTCGGGACCGGAATGCGGCGCCACTCGACGAGCTCGCGGAGGTCCTCGCCCAGGTCGGCGGACAGGACGACCACCTCGTACCGGTCGTGGATTCGCCGGACTAGCTCTGCGAAGGCGCGCTCCATGCCGCCGTGGTCGTGGATCCCGTGAGCGACCAGCGCGACGCGCGGTCGCCGTCCTCGGGTCCCGGCTTGCGCCCGCTCAGGCACGGCCGAGCCTCGTGAAGGGCCGGTTGAGGGCGTAGAGCCCGGAGCAGACGACGGCTGCGGCCGCGTACAGCACGGTTCCGGCGAGCAGGATCCGCAGCGGGGCGACGCTGCCGGCGAAGTCCGCGCCGTAAACGATCCGCACGGCCGGGCCGGCCACCGCGGCGATCGTCCCGGCGAACAGGATCGCGATCGCCAGGGTCGCGTACAGCGACTTGACCACCGTCTCGAACACCCAGGCGACGATCGGCGGGGCGGCCAGCACGGCGGTCAGGGCCCCCCGCCCGGACGGCCCGAGCACGCGGGCGATCAGGATGCCGGTGGCGAGGTTGACGAGCAGGGTCGAGGCGGTGGTTGCGACCGTCAGCACGCCGGTCCGGGCGATGCTGCGCGCCGGCGCCCTCGAGGCGCTCGAAACCGCCGTCGCCACGCTAGTACCGCCCGTTCCCGCCGAAGATCGCCGGGATCGTCCGCGCCATCAGGCGCAGGTCGTTCCACAGCGACCACGTGTTCACGTAGACGTAGTCGAGGCGGACCATCTCGTCGAACGGGATCCCGTTGCGCCCCAGCACCTGCCAGAGGCCGGTCATGCCGGGACGCAGGGCCAGCCTCCGCTCCGCCCAGTCTGTGACGAACCGGTGCTCGTCCGGGATCAGCGGGCGCGGCCCGACGAGGCTCATCTGGCCGTCAAGCACGTTGAGCAGCTGCGGGAACTCGTCGATCGAGAACCTGCGCAGAACCCGGCCGACGCGCGTCACCCGCGGGTCGTCCGGGATCTTGAACATCCGCGGGTCGCCGTTCGGGCCCTCGTGCATGTTCAGGTGCGCGTACTCGGACTTCCGCGCGTCGGCGTCGACGGTCATCGTCCGGAACTTCCAGATCCGGAACGGCCGGCCGTTCTCGCCGATCCGCGGCTGCCGGAAGAAGGCCGGGCCGCGGCTGTCGAGCTTGATCAGCAGCGCGACGACGGCGAAGAGCGGTGCCAGGATCAGCAGCGCGACCGAGGCGACGACGAGGTCGAGCCCGCGCTTCAGCGCCCGCGACGACCACGAGAGCCCCGCCGGCGGGACGGACAGCAGCGGCAGCCCCTCCACGGCGTGCACGGTGGTCTCGGCGCCGACGACCTCGTAGAGCCGCGGCACGATGTCCACCTGGACGCCCTGGTCGGCGAGCCCCCGCACGGCGCGCAACGTCGACTCGTACGGCCCCGAGTTGAAGGCGACGATCACGCGCTCAATGTCGAACCGCCGGATCAGCTCGGGCAGCTCGGCTGTCTCGCCGAGCACGCCGAGCCGGCCTCCCTGGTGCTGCTCGGGGTGGTCGTCGACGAACCCGACCGGGTTGATCCCGTACTCGGGGTGCTGGAGCAGCTTCCGGCCGACCAGCTGCCCGACCGAGCCGGCCCCGACGATGATGCTGTTCTGGACGAAGGCGATGCTCCGCCGGGCGATCAGCCGGGCGAGAGCGCGTGCGACGAGGATGGCGACGATCGCCGCCGCCCAGAACGCGATCAGCTTCGACGGCTCGATCCGGGCGGCGCCCGTGACCCGTGCGAGGACGTAGAGGAGCCACGCGCCGAGCGTGACCATGTTCAGGACGGCCGCCGCGTCGTCCGCGGTGGAGTGGTCGGCCCGCTGCGCGTCGCGGCTGTACAGGCCGTAGAGATTCGCGACCACCAGCCAGCAGGGGAGCGTGGCGGCGAAGAGCGTCAGCTCGGCCACGCTGCTGTACCGGCCCGCGACCAGGCTGTCGCCGGGGTAGACGAAGCGCGTCACCGCGAGCGCGGCCACCAGGCCCAGGCAGTCGGCGACGATCAGCAGCCTGGTCAGCTGCCGCGTGCGCCGGCACGCGTTCGCGCGGTCGTGACGCTCGAGGATCTCGCGCGTCCGCTTGTTCATCGGCACCGTCTCGGCGGGCGGCAGCGCGCCGCGGACCGGCGCGTGCGGCTGCCGGACCGAGGTGCTCAACGGAGGACCTCCACGCCGGTGTCGCTCTCGAGCCGGCCGGGCGCGTAGGCGGCCGCTCCGTCTTCCTTGGCGGTGCCGATCAGGCCGAGGACGGTCGCGGAGGTGGCTGCGAGCCGCCGGCGGGCTTCGGCAAGCTGGCCGCGGCGGTCGCGGCCGACGTCGACGATCACGAGCATCGCATCCACGTGCGTGCTCAGCGCCGATGCGTCGCTGCCCTCGAGCACCGGCGGTGCGTCGACGAGGACGAGATCCGACAGGCTGCGCAGCTGCTCGAGGATTGCCCCGACGCCGCGGGTGGCGAGCACGTCGGTGGGGTTTGCGGGACGGCTCGCGACCGGCAGGACCCGGAGCGTGCCGCCGAACTCGACACGGCTCAGGGTCTTGTGTCTCCGGTCGCCGTTCACGGGCTCGTGGATCAGCACTGGCTGGAGCGCCTCGTGCACGTCGACGCGACCGCGCACGACCTCCGTCACGCCGTTGCGCGGCGTCAAGCCGAACAGGCGCGCCAGCGAGGGCTGCCGGAGATCGAGGTCGACGAGCACCACGTTCAGCCCCGCACGCGCGAACGCGACGGCGAGGTTGGCCACGGCGGACGACTTGACGCCCGGCGTCCGGCGCGCGACGGTCGTCATCATCAGCACCTCGCCGCCGTGCACGCGCCGCGCGAGGTCGACCTCCGTTCTCAACGAGGTGAACGCCTCCCCGTAGGCGCTGGTCGGGTCGGCGAGCATCACGAGCTGGTGTCGGTAACGGCGCGGCGCAGAGGGGAGCCAGCCGAGCGTGGGGAAGCCGAGCACCCCTGCTACACCGCCCAATGTCCGCACTCGCGTGTCGAGGACGTGTGCGAGCAGAGCCACCGCGAGGCCGAGCAGAAGCCCCGCCGGCAGGCCGATCGCCACCGCGCGGGCAGGCTTGGGCTGCACCTTGGCGGCCTCGTCGGCAGGCCGAACGAGCTTGGCGCTCGAGGTCTGGAGAGCGACGATCGACTGGAGCTGCTGCCGCTGCCCCGCGAGCGACTCGTAGAGGTTCGAGCGGCCCTGCCCGGCGTCCTTCAGCTGCTCGAGCCGCCGGTCGAGCTGACGGCTCGCGCTGATGAACGGGGCGGCGTCGACCGCCCGGCGGTAGCCGACGTAGGCGCGTCCGTAGGCGGTTGCGAGCCGCTCCGCGATCCGCGGCTTGCCGTCCTGGACGGAGAAGGAGAGCAGGTCGCTGACGGGATCCGACGAGACCTGCGAGACGCCGAGCAGCTGCTCCGGCGTCCGGTCACGGAGCCGGGCGAGACCCAGTGCCCGCCGCGCGACCACCGGGACGCGAGCGAGCTTGGCCTGGGTGGCGGCGACCCGCTCGGGCTGGATGCCGGCGTTCGGGTTGGGCGTGTTCGTGACGATCGAGGGGACGTTCGCGCTGCTGAGCAGGACGAGCGAGGTCGCCTCGTAGCGAGCCGGCTGCCTGGTCGAGAGGAGGTAGCTCCCGACTCCCGCCAAGAGCGTCAGCAGCACGATCAGCAGCTTGTGCCGGTAGGCGACGCGCAGAAAGTCGCGAAAGGTCACGCTCGGCTCCTCCCTCTCCCCTCGTCGGATTCCGTGGCTGGGTGTCCACGCTGGCCGTGTCCAAGTGCGCGGGGCTACCCGCCGCCACGCGAACGCAAACCCCTTTTGCGCAGAATCCCTCGTTTGGGGGAGCGGCCGGTTTTCGTCCACGGCGAGGCTTCAAAGTGGCTGCATATCCCGCAATCGCGCCCGCGCCTTCGTCGCCGATCGCCTTCGCGGCGCGTGCTTTCGGCGACGTCCACCCACCGATTCGGCAGCGCGGCTGCGGCACGCCGGACGTCGGCCTCGCCGCCGAGCTGGGTCCGGTCAGGCGGCTTCCGGCCGGCTCGGCCAGCCGTACCGTGGCTGCCCGTCGTCGAGGCTCTCGGCGACGAGCGGAGGAAGCTCGGCCTCGTACTCCGACGGCCCGCGCCGGAGCAGCCGAAGCCGGGCGCGACGCGGTTTCGGCTCGTGTGCGAGCCGCCGGGCAAGGAGCTCCATCGCCCACTCGAGCACCTGGAGGTACGCGAGCGCGGCGCCGGCGGCGGCTTCCTCGCTCGCGGCCAGCGAGGCGGCCGTCTCCGCGCCCGCGAGGTCCTGCGGCCAGCTTCGCAGGTGCTCGAGCCTGGCCGAGACCTGCTCGCGGTCGAGCGCGAACTCCAGGCCCTCGGCGCGCTCGGAGAGCGCGTCCTCGACGAGGCCGGGGAGCCACTCCAGGCACGACCGGTCGGAACCGGTCGCCTGCACGGCCTTCCAGGCGATCTCGTTCGCGACCCCTTCCCAGGTCCCGCCGCGCACCAGCCGCCGGAGCACGCCCTCGGCGAGCTCCTCCGCCGTCGGGGCCTCGTCCGGGATCGCCATCCCGGAATCCTCCCCACGTCACCGGACGGACGGCTGCTGGGCGAGCTGGCGCTTCCTGACTGCAGGCCGGCGCGGCGGCGAGGCGGCCGGAGCCGGCCGGGCGGCGGGGGCGGCGCGCGGCGCCTTGCGGCCCATGTTCGTCGCGAGCAGGGCGACCGCGAGCCGTGCGCGGGCTACCGACTGGCCGGCCGCGAACTCCAGCCCGAGCTCGACCCTCCCGCCGGCCGCCTCGAGGCGCCGGCGCACGATCGTGTCGAGGGTGACCCGCGTGCCTGCGAGGTCGATGGAGAGCGCGATCTGCTCGGGAACCTCGCAGTCGGCGGTGACCACCCGCGCCCCGGTCAGCGACAGGTCGAGCAGCCGGCACCGGGCGCCGTCGACGGCGCCGACCAGCAGGACCGGCAGCCGTACTCCGGCGCGGCGCTCGCGCGCGAACCGCAGCCGGCGGACCCGCGACGCGGACGCCGCGAGGAGGGTTGCGTTCGCGAGCAGGAAGACGCAGGCGCCGTAGACCGCGCCTGGCACGCCATAGCTCTGGGCGGTGAGGCCGGCGGTGGTGAGCACGAACCAGACGAGCGCGATGCCGGACAGGGCGAGCAGCGCGACGGTCACCATCGGCACCGGGCCCTTCGAATGCGGATCCGCCGACACGCCCTTCGGCGTCACCTTGAACGCGCGGGGCCGGTCACGAACGAGCGCGAGCGTGCCCGCCAGCACCGCCGGCATGCGGAGGAACTCGAACAGGATCGAGAGGATCGGCGGGTAGTGGCCGCGCGCGAGCAGTCGCAGGGCCACGAACTGGATTGCGAGGACGGACAGGAAGAGGGGGCCGAACACCGCGAGCGGCGCGTTGATCGGCACCGCACCGGTGGCGATCACCGCAACCGGGAGGAGGATGTAGCCGAGGCTGCGCCACGCGTCGAACCAGCCCCAGAGCGTCGTCGCGTAGCCGAGCCTCTGCCCGAACGAGAGCCCGGGGCCGGTCAGCGGCCGCTCACGGCGCAGCACCTGCATCGCGCCCGTCGCCCATCGGCGCCTCTGCAGCAGGTACTCGCCGGCGGTGCGGGCGGCGAGGCCGCGGGCGAGCACCTCGTTGTGGTAGACGGTCTTCCAGCCGCGCCGGTGCAGGCGGATGGTGGTGTGGATGTCCTCGGTGACCGTGCCCGTGGCGACGCCGCCGACGGAGCGGAGCGCGGCGACGCGGACGAGCGCGCCCGTGCCGCACCAGAACGCGCCGCCCCACCGGTTCTTGCCCGCCGCGATCACCCGGTAGAAGACCCACTGCTCGTTGAACAGCTTCGCCCGGCCGCGTACCTGGTGCTCGAAGGAGTCGAGGTTGTAGAAGTCCTGCGGGGTCTGTACGAGCGCCACGTCGGGGTCGTCGAAGTACCCGATCGTGTGGCGCAGGAAGTCCGGACGTGCGATGTGGTCGGCGTCGAGGACGGCCACGATGTCGGCGTCGACCGTCTCGAGGGCGTTGTTGAGATTCCCTGCCTTGGCGTGCTCGTTGCTCGAGCGCGCGAGGTAGCGGGCGCCCAGCTCCTGCGCCAGTTGCTCGACTTCGGCTCGGTGCCCGTCGTCGAGCACCCACGTCTCGTGTGCCGGCTCGAGGGCGACCGCGGCGGCGATCGTCGGCAGGATGACGTCCTGGGGCTCGTCGTAGGTGGGGACGAGGACCGCGATTCGGAGATCGGTCGTGTCGCGCGGCCCGACGCGCGGTCCCGCGTCGACGTCCCAGAGTGCCACCGTGAACATGGCGAGCCCCAGCGCGTTGTGCAGCTCGAGCGCGAGCAACGGCAGGGCGATCCACCAGAACGAGAGGTCGATCGTGTAGGCGATCCGCCAAGCGAGGTACGCGAACGTGGCGAGAACGGCCAGCGCCGAGATGCCGTGGATCAGCCGCCGCCGCCCCCGTGACTCGGGAGCGGGACGCTCACCGCCGGGGAACCTCGGCAGGCCGACCGTCTGGCCGAGCAGCAGGGAGCGCTGGTCGGCGAGGTCGACGTGGGGCTCGGTGACCGGGGCCATATCCTCCGGATCGGCTCCGCCCGCCGAGGCCTTGAGCGGATCTGCAATCCTGCCTGCGCCTGCCCCCGTCGACTAGCGGCCCAGGTCACAGCCCTTTCAAGGCTGTAGCGCGGGTTCGAATCCCGCCGGGGGCATGGCCGCCGAAGATCCGCTCGCCTTCGGCTCGCATGACGATCCCTCCGACGCCGGCGTTCACCGTCGGGCGTCAGCGAGCGTGCCGTCGGTCTGCGCGTGAGTTGGCGCACTTCCTACGCAGCTCGTGCGAGCTCGAGTTCTCCCTCGCGCTCTTCGGCGGGCTCCGGCTGCACGCTTCGGCGCGGCCGGCGGGCGAGGAGGTTGTTCGCCACGAGGGCAGCGACCGTCAGGGCCGCCCCGCCCAGCTCGACCGCGCCGGGCCGGTAGCCGCGGGCGATCTCGATCGCGAAGGTCGTGACCGGGATCAGGTTGCCGAAGAGGACGGCGTTCTGGGGGCCGATCGAGCCGATCGCCGCGTTCCAGGTGAGCACCGCGATCGCGGCTCCCGGGATGGTCAGGTAGGCGATCTGCGGGGAGACCGACCAGAGCTCGTGGCCGGAGGGGAAGGCCACGAGCCCCGAGGCGACGGCGACCGCCGTGGCGGCGGCGACCGTCAGCCAGCCGAGCGACGCGGTCAGGGCCGTGTAGCGGAGCGGTGAGAGCTCGGCGTGGTCCGCGGCGCCGAGACCGTAGAGGACGAAGCTGAAGACGCCCGCGAAGACGAGGGCGTCGCCCCAGCCGATCGAGCCGTCCACGATCGAGGCCGGCTGGCCGCCGCTGATCACGAGGGCGACGCCGGCGAGCGCGACGCCGAGCAGGGCGAACGTCGCTCCAGGCGGGCGGACGCGGGTGCGCCGCCAGAGGACGAGCGCGGTCAGGAGCGGGCCGAGCGCGACGATCAGCGAGGCGCTCTGCGGCCTGGCATGCGCGAGGCCGGTGTAGGCGAGCAGGTTGAAGCCGGCGAAGCCCAGCGTGCCGAGCCAGAAAAGCCGCAGCCCGCGTTCACCGAGGCGAAGCGCCCCGCGTCCCTCGACCGCGACCAGCACGAGGAGCCAGATCCCCGCGGCGAAGGCGTACCGGACCGTCGTCAGCGGGAAGGCGTTCACCGTCCCGAGCGCCGACTTCCCGACCACGAACTGACCGCCCCACGCGAGCGCGGTCGAGGTCGCGAAGAGCGCTCCGATCGTCGTCGTCCGTGCCCGCATCCGCCTTCCCCTCGTTGCTGATTTCGACGACAATCGAAATAACGCGGACCGAGCGACGTTTATTTCGACAGTGATCGAAATCGAATTGACCAGAATCCTGAATGCACTCGGCGACCCGGTCCGGCTCGCGATCGTGCGCGAGCTGGCCGACGGCGAGGCGCACGCGTGCGGCACCTTCTCCCACCTCGGCGTCTCCCGCTCGACGCTCTCGCACCACTTCAGGGTCCTGCGCGACGCCGGGCTGATCGAGACCCGCGCCGAGGGTCACCGGCGCCTGAACACCCTCAGGAGCGAGCAGGTCGACGCCCGCTATCCCGGGCTGCTCGACTCGGTTCTCGGCGCGCCGGCGCTGCGCTGACCGATCGTCGTGGGCTAGCCGACCGTCGCCGGGCTCTGGGCTCGGAGAGCCTGGACGACGTGGGCGAGGTGGTCGCGGACGGCCTGCTCGGCGGCGTCCGGGTCGCCCTTTGCGACCGCCTCGACGATCGACCGGTGCTCGGCGTGGGACTGCTCCGCCCGGCCGGGCGACAGGATCGTCCGGTACTGGAACCGCACGAGCTGCGAGCTCAGGGTCGCGACCAGCCGCGACACCGTGCCGTGTCCTGCGATCTCGAGCAGGCGTGCGTGCAGCCTCGCGTTCAGATCGGAGACGCCGAGCAGGTCGCCTGCGTCGAGCAACGAGCGCATCTGCTTGAGGATCGCGCGCAGCTCGGCCACGTTCCTCTTCGTCGCGTTGCGCGCCGCATATCTCGCCGCCAGCCCCTCGAGCACCATGCGCGACTCGAGGATCTCCGCCGCCTCGTGCTCGTCGATCAGCCGCACCTTCGCGCCGCGGTTCGGCTCGTGCTCGACCAGCCCTTCCTGTGTCAGCCGGACGAGCGCGGTCCGCACGGCCGAGCGGCGGGCCTCGAGCATCCTGATCAGGTCGGCCTCGACGAGGCGCTCGTTGGGCTGCAGCTGGCCGCGCACGATCGCCGCCCGGAGCGACTCGTAGACGTGCTGCGCCCCGTTCCGGGAACGCTCCGCCGTCGATCCTGCGCTCATCCCGGCGAGGTTAGGCCTCCGGGAGGAATTCGTCAACAAGATTCGCCACAATCTTTCCGGAGATCTTGACGCCAATACGAGGACGCTGTACGTTCGCGCCGTCTGGGCGACCGAAGGAGGGAAGGTGAGCGACGACACTACAAGGGGGTCCATGGACCGCCGCGAGCTGCTCAAGCGCGCCGGTGCCGGCGCCGCAATCGCGAGCGTCCCGCTCGCGGGCTCGTCGCGTGCGTGGGCCGGCATCACGCGGAAGACCGCGACGACGCCGCTCCGGATCGGCAACCTGCTCACGCTGAGCGGGCCGAACTCGGCGCCGCCGATCGACGTCAGGCGCGGCTTCGTGGCGTACGTCCTGGCCCACGGCCACCGGATCGGCGGACGCAGGGTCCAGTTCATCGACGCCGACGACGGCAACAATCCGGCGACGGCGATCCGGCAGGTGCAGAAGCTCGTGAACGAGGACCACGTCGACGTGATCGAGGGGATCTTCTTCTCGAGCGTCCTGCTCGGCGTCCGCGACACCATCGACCAGCTGAAGGTCCCGACGATCATCGCGAACGCGGCCGCGAACGCCCTCTCGCGGGATCGCAAGTCGGCCTACATGTTCCGGACCTCCTACTCCAACTACCAGCTCGGGGTCCCGCTCGGGCCGTGGGCGGCGCGCGTGATCGGCAAGAGCGGCGTCGTCGCGATCACCGCCAACTACGCGGCCGGACAGGAGTCGGCAGCCGCGTTCAAGGACGCCTACGAGAAGGCGGGCGGCACGCTCGGGGCGACGATCCTGACGCCGTTCCCGGTGACGCCCGACTACCAGCCGTATTTCCAGCAGGCGGCGGACAAGGGCGCCAAGGGCGTCTGGGCGTTCACCGCAGGCGGCGGCGAGGCGATCAAGTTCGTCAAGACCTACAAGCAGTTCGGATTCGACAAGCAGTTCCAGCTCTTCGGCAGCAACAACATGACCGATCCCCAGAGCGTGCTCGACGCCCAGGGCGACGCCGCGCTCGGCATCCGCACGACGGCGAACTGGGCGCCGACGCTGAAGAACAAGGAGAACGTGCTCTTCCTCAAGCAGTACGACAAGTTCGGCACCGGCGAGCCCTCGGCGTTCGCCGAGCTGGGCTACATCGCCGCCCAGTTCCTCGACCTCGCCGTCCGGAAGGTGCACGGCGACACCAGCAACAAGGCGCGCTTCCTCGCCGCGATGGCGAGCGTCGGCACCTGGCAGTCACCCGGCGGCAAGCTGACGATGGACACGAAGACGCACAACGTGGTCGAGCCGGTCTACCTCCGCAACGTCGTCAAGCGGGGGTCCAACTACACCCAACCGCTCGTCTCGACGTTGGGGATCTTCAAGGAGCCTGGCGCCTAGCCGGGCCCCGTGACGCCGAACGCCGGCCGCCGGGCCCGAACTCGGTGGCCGGCGTTTGGCGAATCGATCACCATCTGACGCCGTGGCGTCGCTCCTAGCCGCGAACTTCTTCGACCAGAACTTCTCGGCCATCCTCAACGGGGTCGCCCTGGGGATGCTCATCTTCGTGCTGGCGATCGGGCTCTCGCTGATCTTCGGCCTGCTGGACGTGATCAACCTCGCGCACGGGAGCCTCTACCTGCTCGGCACCTACCTCGGCTACCAGCTCGTCGAGCACCAGGGCTTGCCGTTCATCCTCGCCGCGGGCATCGCCATCGTCTTCGGCCTCGCCCTCGGGCTCGTGCTCGCCGGGGCGTTGCTGCCCGTCCGCGACCGCGGCCACCTCGACCAGGTCCTGCTCACGCTCGGCCTCTTCTTCATCGTCGCGGACCTGGTCACGATCATCTGGGGGCGCGACTTCCACACGATCACCCCTCCGGGCTTCCTGCGCCCGAGCAAGGTGATCTTCGGCCACTACTACCCGTCGTACCGGCTCGGCGTGATCGTCGTCGGGCTCGTGATCGCGGTCGTGACCTACGTCGTGTTCGAGCGCACGCAGCTCGGCGCGATCCTGCGCGCGGCCATCGAGGACCGCGCGATGGTCGCGGCGCTCGGGCACAACGTCAAGCTCGCGACGCTGTCGGTGGTGCTCGCCGGCTCGGCGCTCGCCACCTTCGCCGGGGTGATCGGCGGGCCGATCGAGCAGGTCACCCCCGGCGTGGGGGACGACGTGCTGCTGCTGGCGCTGATCGTCGTGGTCGTCGGCGGGCTCGGCTCGATCCCGGGGGCGTTCGTCGCGTCGCTGATCATCGGGCAGGCCCAGTCGCTCGGCGTCGCCCTCGGACAGGAGCACGGCCTGCCGCAGGCCGCGCCGTTCGCGCTCTTCGGCACGATGGCGCTGATCCTGATCGCCCGGCCCCAGGGGCTGTTCGGGAAGTGACCCGGGCCGGGCTCGCGACCAGGCTCGCCGTGCTCGCCCTGCTCGTCGCGGCGCCGGCGATGCTCGACACCTACCGCACATTCCTGCTCACGGAGATCCTGATCTTCGGGCTCTTCGCAGCCAGTCTCGACCTCCTGCTCGGCTACACGGGGCTGCCCTCGCTCGGCCACGCCGGCTACTTCGGGGTCGGCGGGTACGCAGCCGGGCTGTTCGCGCTGCACGTGACCCCGAACGCGTTCGCGCAGCTCGCCGTCGCGCTCGGGGTCGCCGCGGGCGTCGCGCTGGTCACCGGCGTCTTCGCGGTCCGCTCCCGCGGCGTCTACTTCCTGATGCTCACGCTCGCCTTCGGGCAGCTGCTCTGGGTGCTCGCGCTCAACTGGACGTCGCTCACGGGCGGCTCGAACGGGATCTACGGCATCCCGGCGCCGACGCTCGGCGGCAGCTCGAGCTGGCTCGTGCCGAGCGACCACTTCTACTGGTACACGCTCGGCGTCTTCCTGGTCGGCTACGTGGCGCTCAAGTTCGTGGTCGCCTCGCCGTTCGGGCGCGCGCTGGCCGGGATCCGCGGCAACGAGGAGCGGATGGGCTCCCTCGGCTACAGCGTGCCGCTCTCGAAGCTGGCGGTGTTCACGCTCGCCGGCGCGATCGCCGGCTTCGCGGGAGCACTGGCGTGCCAGCAGTCGAAGTACTTCTCGCCCGACGGGATGTCGTTCGACGTCTCCGCGGTGGCCGTGGTCGTGATCGTGATCGGCGGCCAGCGGACGCTGCTCGGCGCCGTGCTCGGCGCCGCCTTCTACTACGTCATGCGCGACCAGCTCTCCGACGCGCTCTCGTCGCACTGGCAGCTCGTCCTCGGCGCCGTCTTCGTGCTCGTCGTATACCTGCTGCCGGGCGGGCTCGTGAGCGGCGGGCGCCGGCTCCAGCGGAGGGTGGTGCGATGACGCCCGTGCTCGAGCTCGCGGACGTCGGCCGCCGCTACGGGGAGCTGCGCGCGGTCGACTCGGTGACGCTCGAGGTCGCAGCGGGCTCGCGCCACGCGCTGATCGGGCCGAACGGCGCCGGCAAGTCGACGCTCTTCCACCTGATCTCCGGAACCGTCCGGGCGACCTCCGGGCGCATCCGGTTCCTCGGCGTCGACGTCACCCGCCGCGGGCCGCACCGGCGCACGCGGCTCGGCGTCGGCCGGACGTTCCAGCACTCGAGCCTCTTCGACGAGCTCACGGCGCGCGAGAACGTCGCGGTGGCGGTGCAGCGGAAGCTCGGGCATGCACGCAACGCGGTGCTCCCGGTCGGCCGCTTCCGGGACGTCGACGACCGCTCCGAGGAGCTGCTCGAGCTCGTCGGACTGACCGGCCTGGGCGAGACCGACGCCGGATCGCTGTCGTACGGGCACCGGCGGCAGCTCGAGGTCGCGCTCGCGCTGGCCACCGAGCCGCGCCTGCTGCTCCTGGACGAGCCGACCGCCGGGATGTCGCGCACCGAGGCGCGGCAGTTCATGGCCCTGATCGGCGGGTTGCCGCAGGAGCTGACGCTGATGATCGTCGAGCACGACATGGACATCGTGTTCGAGCTGGCGACGGTGATCTCGGTGCTGGACGCGGGACGGCTGATCGCGACCGGTCCGCCGGAGGAGATCCGCACGTCGCCCGTCGTCCAGGAGGCGTACCTCGGCCCCGGCGACCGGATGGAGCAGCTCTTCACCTCGTGACCGCGCTGCTCGAGATCCGGGACGTCCGCGCCGGCTACGGCGACACCGGCGACGTCCTGCACGGAATCGACCTCGACGTGCACGAGGGCGAGGTCGTCGCCGTGCTCGGGCGGAACGGCGTGGGGAAGACGACGCTGGTGAACACGCTCATGGGCCTCGTGCGCGCCAGGGCCGGGTCGATCAGGCTCGAAGGTCGCGAGCTCGTCGGCGAGGACGCGCACGAGATCGCGCGGGCCGGGATCGCGATCGTTCCGCAGGGGAGGCGGATCTTCGCGCGCCTGACGGTCGAGGAGAACCTGAAGCTCGCCCGGCGGGCCGTGGCCGGCCGCCCGGCCGAGTGGACGCTCGACGACGTCTACGAGCTGCTCCCGCGCCTGCGGGAGCGCCGCCGGCATCGCGGCAACGAGCTCTCCGGCGGCGAGCAGCAGATGGTCGCGATCGGCCGCGCGCTGCTCGCCAACCCGAAGGTGCTGCTGTTCGACGAGCCGTCCGAGGGGCTCGCGCCGCGGCTCGTCGACCTGGTCACCGAGACCATCGCCGGCCTGCGCGAGCGGGGCCTCTCCGCGATCGTCGTCGAGCAGAACCTGCACGTCGCCGTCGCCCTCGCCGATCGCGTCGTGATCATGACGAAGGGAGAGGTGTCGTACCGGGCGACGACCCGGGAGTTCCGGGGCGACCGCGCCACGGCCCAGGCCCTCCTCGGCGTCTCGTGAGTCGTGGCTAGGCCGGGTTGCGATAGCCGAGCCGCGCGGAGATCTCGCCGGCACAGCGCGTCAGGGCGGGGCCGAGGCGCACGATCAGGTCGTCGAGCGAGACCATCGTCCGGTGCACGGCGAGGTTGATCGCGGCCACGACGTCGCCGGACGCGCCCCGGACCGGCACGGCGATCGACCGCAGTCCGTACGCGAGCTCCTCGTCGTTGACGGCGATGCCGATGGCGCGGACGCGCTCGAGGTCCTCGAGCAGCGCCTGGCGGCTCGTGCGCGTGTTCGGGCCGAGCCTGCTGAACTGCACGCGCTCGACCGCCGCGTTCCGCTCCTCGTCGGGCAGGAACGCGAGCAACGCCTTGCCCATCGAGGTGCAGTAGGCGGGCAGGCGCGAGCCGACGTGCAGGTTGAGGTCGATCTCCCGCTGGCCCCTGCGCGAGCTGCGGCAGCGCTCGATGTAGACGATGTCGGCCCCGTCGAGAATCGCCATGTTCACGGTGTGCCCGCTCTCGTCGCTCAGCCGCTGGAGGTGCGGCGCGGAGATCTCGCGCAGCTCCATCGAGTTGATCGCCGAGAAGCCGAGGTCGACGACCCGGGGCCCGAGCCGGTACTTCTTGGTCAACGCGTCCTGCTGGAGGTAGCCGAGCGCGGCGAGCGTGGCGATGTAGCGGTGCGTGGTGCTCCTGTTCAAGCCGACCTCGCGGGCCAGCTCGCTGACCCCGAGCAACGGCCGGACCGACGTGAACGACGAGAGGATCGCCAGGCCTCGCTCCAGCGACTGCGAGTGGGCACGACGCCCCGACGAGGTTCGTTCCCGCTGCTGCACCGCCTGTTGTTCTAATACTTGGGAAGGTGTATTGACAAGTGGACAGACGGAGCCATAGCGTCCCTGGCGCCGCGATGACGCATCCTCTCTCCCGCTGATGGCGACGATCGCCCCGCTGTGCGATGCGGTCGCCGAGCACGTGCGCGACGGCGACGTCGTCGCGCTGGAGGGGTTCACGCACCTGATCCCGCACGCCGCCGGGCATGAGCTGATCCGCCAGGAGCGCCGCGACCTGACGCTCGTCCGGATGACGCCCGACATCGTCTACGACCAGCTGATCGGGATGGGCTGCGCGCAGAAGCTCGTGTTCTCGTGGGGCGGCAATCCCGGCGTCGGCTCCCTCCACCGCTTCCGCGACGCGGTCGAGCACGGCTGGCCTGCGCCGCTCGAGCTCGAGGAGCACTCGCACGCGGGCATGGCCGCGGCCTACGCCGCCGGCGCGGCCAACCTCCCGTTCGGCGTCCTGCGCGGCTACCGGGGCGGCGACCTGCCTTCGCGGACGCGTGTCGAACGGGTGACGTGCCCGTTCACGGGGGAGGAGCTCGCCGCCGTCCCCGCGCACCGGCCCGACGTCGGGATCATCCACGCGCAGCAGGCCGACCGGCGCGGCAACGTCCAGCTCTGGGGGATCACGGGCGTGCAGAAGGAGGCGGTGCTGGCCTCGAAGCGCGCGATCGCGACCGTGGAGGAGATGGTCGACGAGCTCGAGCCCAGGCCGGGCTGCCTCGTCCTGCCCGGCTGGGTGCTCGACGCGGTCTGCCTCGCGCCGCACGGCGCGCATCCCTCGTATGCACACGGCTACTACGAGCGCGACAACGGCTTCTACGTCGCCTGGGACGAGATCAGCCGCGACCGCGATACGTTCCTCGCCTGGATGCGCCGGCACGTGGTCGAGACCGCCGACGTCGAGAGCTACCGGGCGAGCCTGGCCGAGGCCGTTCCGGCGTGAGCGCATCCACCGCGTTAACCGTGCCAGGCACTGTTAAGAACAGGGGCGGGAACTCCGCTCCGAGCAGGGTCTTTACCGTGCCTGGCACCGTTAAGGAGCGCGCATGAGCGCGGCCGTGACGGCCACGTACACCGCGGACGAGATGATGGCGGTCGCCGCCTCGCGCCGGCTGACCGACGACAACGTCTGCTTCGTCGGGATCGGCCTGCCCAGCCTCGCCGCCAACCTCGCGCGGCACACGCATGCGCCCGGTTGCGTGCTGATCTACGAGAGCGGCACGATCGGCGCAAAGCCGGTCGAGCTCCCGCTCTCGATCGGCGACGGGGAGCTGGCCGAGACCGCCGACGCTGTCGTGTCGGTGCCGGAGATCTTCAGCTACTGGCTGCAGAGCGGCCGCATCGACGTCGGCTTCCTCGGCGCCGCTCAGATCGACCGGCACGGCAACCTGAACAGCACGGTGATCGGCCCGTACGAGGCCCCTGCGGTGCGGCTGCCGGGGGGCGGCGGGGCACCCGAGATCGCGCTCGGCGTCGAGCACGTCTTCGTGTTGCTGCGCCACTCGCCGCGCGCCTTCGTCGAGCAGCTCGACTTCACCACCAGCCTCGGCGACAACCTCCGGGTCGTGATCACCGACCTCGGCCTGCTCGAGCGGCGCGACGGCGAGCTCGCGCTCGTCGCGGTGCACCCCGGCGTGGAGGTCGGAGACGTGCTGGCCGCAACCGGCTGGGATCTGCTCGTCGCCGACGACCTCGGCGAGACCGAGCCCCCGACCGACGCCGAGCTCGATGCGCTCCGTGCTCTGCGAACGAAAGGAGGCGGCTGATGGCGGAAGGCGAATCGCCGGTCGTCCTCCCGGACGATCCGGACGCCGGCCCCGAGGTACAGGTCGACTACCCGGGCTACCGGTCAACGCGGTGGCGGGTGGCCGAGCGGCCGCTGGTGACGCTGCCGGAGGAGTTCCACTCGCTGGACGGCCCGGTGTTCGGCGAGGACGCGCTCGGCGAGCTCGACGACGACCTCACCCGGCAGCACCCGGGGGAGCCGATCGGCGAGCGGATCATCGTCACCGGCCGGGTGCTCGACGAGGAGGGCCGCCCGCTCCGCGGCACGCTCGTCGAGATCTGGCAGGCGAACGCCGGCGGCCGCTACCGCCATGAGGTCGACCAGCACCCGGCGCCGCTCGACCCGAACTTCTCCGGCGCGGGCCGCTGCCTGACCGACGACGACGGGCGCTACCGGTTCGTGACGATCAAGCCGGGCTCGTACCCGTGGGGCAACCACGAGAACGCGTGGCGGCCGAACCACATCCACTTCTCGATCTTCGGCCGGCAGTTCACACAGCGGCTGGTCACGCAGATGTACTTCCCGGGCGACCCGCTGATGGAGTTCGACCCGATCGCCACCTCCGTGCGCGACCCCGGGGCGCGAGCGCTCCTGGTCGCGCGCTTCGACCTCGACACCACCCAGCCCGAGTGGGCGCTCGGCTACCAGTGGGACATCGTCATGGGCCGCGGCGGCGCGGGCACCACGCCGCTGGAGAACCCGCGGTGACGCTGCCGCGGACGCCGTCGCAGACGGTCGGGCCGTTCTACTCGATCGGCCTCTCCCGCGCGCCCCAGAACGAGCTCGCCGACCCCCGCGACCCGGCTGCGCTGCGCCTGATCGGGGTGGTCGTCGACGGGCAGGGGACGCCCATCCCGGACGGGATGGTCGAGCTCTGGGACCCGGTCGGGCGGCGCTGGGGACGGAGCGGCACCGACTCGGAGGGGCGCTTCTCGTTCGTCGTCACGAAGCCGGGGACGTTTCCCGGCGAGGCGCCGCGCTTCGACGTCCTCGTCTTCGCACGCGGCCTGCTCAAGCACGAGCTGACCCGCGTCTACTTTCCGGACGACGCGGACGCGAACGCGGCCGATCCGGTGCTCGCCGGTCTCGACGAGACGAGCCGTGCGACGCTCGTCGCCGAGGCGGAGGACGGCGCCTTGCGGTTCGATATCCGCATGCAGGGCGACGGCCACACCGTCTTCTTCGCGCATTGACGACCTTCGGGCCGCTGTACGTGCCGGCGCCGCTGCGCGAGGCGGTCTCCGACCAGGCGTGGCTGGCGGCGATGCTGGAGGCCGAGCGGGCGCTGGCCCGCGTGACCGGTGCGGACGTGCCGGACGACGTGTTCCGGCCGGAGCACTACGACGTCGAGGCGCTCTGCGAGGAGGGGCGAGCCGACGCGAGCCCGGTCGTCCCGCTGGCGCGGGCGCTCCGCGAGCGCGCGCCGGAGGCCCACGGCCCGGCGACGAGCCAGGACATCCTCGACACGGCGGCGATGCTGGTCGCGCGCAACGCCCGGTCGCTGATCCTGCCCGAGCTCGACGGAGCAGCCGCGGCCTGCGCGGCGCTGGCCGAGAGGCATCGCGCGACGGTGACGGCCGGGCGGACGCTGCTCCAGCGTGCAGCGCCTGTCACCTTCGGGTCGCAGGCGGCGCGGTGGCTCGTGGCGCTCGTCGATGCCCGGCGCCGGCTCGCCGGAGTGCGCCTGCCGGCCCAGCTGGGAGGGCCCGTGGGAACGCTCGACCCGAAGCTCGCCTCGCGGTTCGCCGCCGAGCTCGGGCTCGACGAGCCGGTCGTTCCCTGGCATGCCGACCGCGGCCCGGTCGCCGAGCTGGCCGGCGCGCTCGACGCGGTCGCCGCGGCGTGCGGCAAGGTCGGGCTCGACGTCGTGCTGCTCGCGCAGAACGAAGTCGGCGAGGTCTCCGAGGCCGCGGGAGGGGGCTCCTCCTCGATGCCGCACAAGCGGAACCCGGCGGCCGCGGTGCTCGCGCGTGCCTGCGCACGCCTCGTCCACGCCCAGGCCGGGCTGCTGACCGGCGGCGACCACGAGCTCGAGCGTGCGGCCGGCGCCTGGCAGGCGGAGTGGCCCGCGCTCTCGTCCGCGCTCGCCTTCGCGGGCGGCGCGGCGGCGGCGGCGCGGCGGTCGCTCGAGGGCCTGGAGGTCGACGAGGCGCGGATGGCCGAGAACGCCGCCGGGCTGGCAGGCGACGTGGGCTCGGCGGAGGCGCTGGTCGATCGCGCCCTCGCGCACTACCGGGACCAGGCGTGAGCGCGCTCCATTACCGCTTCGACGGCCCGGAGGACGTGCCCGTCCTCGTGCTCTCCAACTCGATCGGGACGACGCTGGAGCTCTGGGATGCGCAGGTGCCCGCGTTTGCGGGCCCGTTCCGGCTGCTCCGCTACGACCAGCTCGGACACGGGCGCTCTGACGTCCCACCGGGGCCGTACACGGTCGAGCTGCTCGGCAGGGAGCTGCTCGCGCTGCTCGACGAGCTCGGGGTGGAGCGCTTCTTGTTCTGCGGGCTGTCGCTCGGCGGCACGGTGGGGATGTGGCTCGGCAAGAACGTCGCCGAACGGATCGACCGTCTCGTCCTCGCCGGTACCTCGGCGTACTTCGGGCCGCCGGAGCGCTGGATCGAGCGGGCCCAGCTCGTCAGGGCCGAGGGCATGGAGCCGATCGCGGACGCGACCATGGGCCGCTGGTTCACGGCTGCGTACCCGGGCATCGCCGAGCAGCGCGCGCGGCTCGCCGCCACGCCGCCCGAGGGTTACGCCGCGTGCTGCGAGGCGCTGCGCGACTGGGACTTCCGCGCCGACCTCGGCTCGGTGGCGGCGCCGACGCTGGTGCTCGCAGGCGCCGACGACCCCGCGACGCCGCCCGACCAGGCGCAGCTGATCGCCGACGGCATCCCCGGCGCCCGCGTGACCGTGATCCCGGACGCAGCGCACCTGCTCAACGTCGAGCAGCCGGATGCGTTCAACCGCGCGGCGCTCGCCCATCTGAGCGGAGAGGAGACGGCGTGACGGACGACGCCTACGACAGGGGGATGAAGGTCCGGCGAGAGGTGCTCGGCGACGAGCACGTCGACCGGGCGAGCGAGAATGCGACGCCGTTCACCGCCGATTTCCAGGAGCTGATCACCAGGTACGCCTGGGGCGAGATCTGGTCGCGGCCGGGCCTCGACCGCAGGACGCGCAGCTGCATGACGCTGGCTCTGCTGGTCGCGCTCGGGCGCGAGCACGAGCTGCCCATGCACGTCCGCGCCGCGCTCCGCAACGGCCTGACCGTCGACGAGATCAAGGAGGTGCTCCTCCACACGGCCGTGTACGCCGGCGTCCCGGCGGCGAACTCGGCCTTCGCGATCGCCCAGCGGGTGCTGGACGAGGAAGGCGCGTGACCCGTACGCAGGTGGGGATCGTCGGGGCCGGTCCGGCCGGGCTCATGCTCGCGCACCTGCTCCACCTCGAAGGCATCGACTCGGTCGTGCTCGAGGATCGCAGCCGCGAGTACGTCGAGGCGCGGATTCGGGCGGGCGTGCTCGAGCAGGGGACGTCCGACCTGCTGGTCGAGACGGGCGTCGGCGAGCGGATGCAGCGCGAGGGCGAGGTGCACGCCGGGATCGGCATCCAGTTCGACGGCGAGCGGCACCGGATCGACCTCGAGGCGCTGGTCGGCAAGTCGATCGTCATCTACGGGCAGACCGAGATCGTCAAGGACCTGATCGAGGCGCGGCTCGCGACGGGCCGGCCGTTGCTGTTCGAGGTCGGCGAGGTCGCGGTCCACGACCTGGAGACCGACCGACCGAGGATCACGTTCGTCCACGAGGGGGCGCGGCAGGAGCTCGAGTGCGACGTGATCGCGGGCTGCGACGGCTTCCACGGCGTCTGCCGCCCGAGCATTCCGGCCGGCGTGCTGACCGAGTTCTCGCGCGAGTACCCGTTCGGCTGGCTCGGGGTCCTCGCCGAGGTCGCACCGTCGATCGAGGAGGTCACCTACTGCACGCACGAGCGGGGCTTCGCCCTGCTCAGCCTGCGCACGCGGCAGCTCTCGCGCTACTACCTCCAGTGCGCGCCCGACGAGGAGCTCGCGCTCTGGCCGGACGGGCGGATCTGGGAGGAGCTGCAGACCCGGGTCGGGCTCGAGGGCTGGACGCTCGCCGAGGGCCCTGTGCTGGAGAAGGGCGTCACGGGTATGCGCAGCTTCGTGGCGGAGCCGATGCGCCACGGATGCCTGTTCCTGGCGGGCGACGCGGCCCACATCGTCCCGCCGACCGGGGCGAAAGGCCTGAACCTCGCGATCGGCGACGTGCGCCTGCTCGCCGAGACGATCGTCGACTGGTACCGCTCGGGCGACAACGCCGTGCTCGAGCGCTACTCGCCCGAGTGCCTCCGCCGGGTCTGGCGGGCGGAGCACTTCTCGTGGTGGATGACGACCATGCTGCACCTCCCGCCCGGCGAAGACCCGTTCGGCTACCGGTTGCGCCAGTCGCAGCTGCGCTACGTGGTCGGCTCGCGCGTAGCCGCGACCTCGTTAGCCGAGAACTACGTCGGCTACTGAGCTTCCTGCTCCGCCAGCCGGCTTGCCACCGGATCCGGTTCGACTCCGGCGCCTTCCGCGGTTTCAGGGTGTGCGAGGGCCGGCGGCCGGCGACCGCTCGTATCCGGCGTCGTGCGCCCTGTAGAATCCGAGACGGGTATCAATCGTGCACCTGGTTCACAGAACCGAAGTGCGGTTTCACCGATCGGCCCGCTCCGGCGGGCCGATCTCCTTCTCGAAGAGCTGATGATCACGCCCGGAAGGCTAGACGGGTGCTGGCCGCCGCCGCGACGTACGCACCCGCCGCCACGAGGACGATCGCGCCGCCGGGGGCCAGGTCGGCGTAGTACGACAGCGTCAGGCCGACGAAGACCGAGCCGAGCCCGATCGCCATCGAGAGCACGAACGTCGAGGCCACGCTTCGCGCCAGGCGTCCCGCGGCGGTCACCGGCAGCACCATCAGCGCCGCGATCAACAGGATCCCGACGATCCGCATCGAGAGCGCGATCGTGACCCCGGCGAGCCCTGCCACCACGACGTTCAGCGTTCCCACCGGCAGGCCGGACACGCGGGCTCCCTCCTCGTCGAGCGCGACCGCGACGAGCGCCCGGTAGAGGACAGCGATCAGGACGATGCCCGCGCCGCCCACCACGGCGACGAGCAGGAGGCCGCCGCGGGTGACGGTCAGGATCGAGCCGAACAGGAACGAGAACAGGTTCGCGTTCAGCGCGCCGGCCGAGGACACGAACACGACCCCGGCGGCGATCCCGGTGTAGAAGAGGAGCGCCAGCGCCTGGTCGCCCGCCGTCCGGCGGTTCGCCCGCAGCCACTCGACCGCGATCGCGCCGGCCACCGAGGCGACCAGGGCCGTCGCGACGGGCGCGATCCCGAGCAGGTAGCCGAGCGCCACGCCTGCGAACGCGACGTGGCCGATCCCGTCGCCGATCAGGCTCATCCGCCGCTGCACCAGGAAGAAGCCGACCGCCGGCGCGAGCACGCCGACGACGGCGCCAGCGCCGAACGCCAGCCGCATGAACTCGTGGTCAAGCATGGGCGTGGGAGGGGTCGTGCCACCGCTCGGGCAGGGCGGACGGAGGGCCGTCGAACTCGACGCCGCCGCGGACGAGGAGCAGACGCTCGGCGACGTGCTCGACCGCGCCGAACTCGTGCGACACGTAGAGGACGGTCACGTGCAGCTCGCGGTGGAGCCGCGCGAGCAGGGCGGCGAGGGCGTCCTGAGCGTCGGCATCGACGCCGGTGGTCGGCTCGTCGAGGATCAACAGCCGCGGCCGGCCCGCGATCGCCTTCGCGATGAACGCTCGCTGCTGCTGGCCGCCCGAGAGCGTGGCCAGCGGCTCGTCGGCCTGCGCAGAGAGCCCGACCCGGGCGATCGAGGCGTCGACGGCGTCGCGGTCGTCGGAGCTCAGCGGCCCGAACAGGCGGCGCCGGGTGACGCGGCCGGCCGAGACGACCTCGCGGACGGTCGCAGGCGCTTCGATGCCGAGCTGGGCGCGCTGCGGCAGATAGCCGACGAGCCCGCGCCGGGCCGCGGCGCCGACCGGCTCGCCGAAGACGCGGACCGTGCCGGACTGGGGCCGGACGAGGCCGACGATCAGCCGCAACAGGGTCGTCTTGCCGCCGCCGTTCGGCCCGGCGATCGCGACAAACTGGCCCGCGGGCACCTCGAAGCTGGCGTCCTCGAGGACCGGCCGCCGGGCGTCGTAGCCGAACGAGACGTCGTCGAGCTCGACGGCTAGCGGCATCCGAGTCCCTTCCTGATCGCCGCGAGGTTGGCGCGCATCACCGTGAAGTAGTCAGCGCCGGCTGCAAGCGCTCTCGGCGAGAGCCCCTCGAGCGGGTCGAGCGGAGAGACCGTCGTCCCGCTCTCGCGCGCGACCGTCCGCGCGACCTGCGGCGAGGCGAGGGGCTCCGTGAAGACGGTCGTCGCACCGCTGGCCCGGACCGTCGCCACCGCCCGGGCGAGGTCGCGTGGAGCGGGCTCCGCCTCGGGGACGAGGCCCTCGACCGCGATCTGCCGCAGGCCGTAGCGGCGGGTCAGGTAGCCGAACGCCGCGTGGCTGGTGACGAGGTCGCGGGCGGCGCAATGGGCGAGGCCGGCTCGGTATGCGCGGTCGAGCGCATGCAGCCGGGCGAGGAGCGGCGCGGCGTTCGCGTGCATGACCTTCCCGATCGCCCGCACGGGGACGGCGTAGCGGAGCGGATCGAGCCAGACGTGGGGGTCGTCGCCCATCCGACGCAGTCCGGGCGCGTCGAGCAGGCTGACGACCCGGGCGTTCGACCCGCGGGCTGCACGCTCGACCTGCGGCTGGAAGCCGTGGCCCATCAGCAGCACCAGGCGGGCGGCCTTCACCGTCGCGACGTCTGCGGGCGAGAGCTCGAGATCGTGCGGCTCCGCGCCGGCCGGAGTCAGGTTGGTGACTCGAAGGCGGGGCCCGCCGAGCTGCTCGGCCGCGTAGGCAAGGGGATAGAAGGCTGCGACGACGCTGTCGTGGTCGCGGCCCGTCGCATCGCCGCCCGCGGCGAACGCCGCGGCCACCGTCCCGACGACGATCGCGCTCAGTACGATGATAATGATTCTCAATCTCAACGCCGCTATGCTAGGCGACATGAGGGCCTCGAGGCAAGCGGCTGACGTCCTCGCCCGGCACGGCATCCGGGAGACGCCGCAGCGCGTCCTCGTCGTCCAGGAGCTCGCCCGCGAGCACAACGACGTCACCGCGGCAGGCCTCCACGACCGCCTGCGCCGTAAGGGCACCAACGTCGGGCTGGCCACGGTCTACCGGACGCTCGGCCTGCTCCAGGAGCGGAGCGCGGTCGACACGTTCTCGCACCACGCCGGCGAGCTCTGCTACCGGCTCTGTGCCGACGACCATCACCACCACCTGGTGTGCACGGGCTGCCACTGCGTGGTCGAGCTCCCGGACTGCGACCTCGACGCGTGGGTCAAGCAACAGGCGAGACGCCACGGCTTCACGACCACGGGCCACGAGGTCGAGATCCGCGGCCTGTGCGCCGAGTGCCGCTGAGCGGCGGGCGCCGAAGCAGTGACAGGCTCGAAGCCTGTCACTGCGGTCCGAAGCGCGCGCCGCCGTGTGGGCGCCGACCGCCGTGGCTAGTGTGTGCGGGCCGGGGCGGTTAGCTCAGTTGGGAGAGCGCCTGCCTTACACGCAGGAGGTCACTGGTTCGAGCCCAGTACCGCCCATTTCTCCCTCGCACCGCTTCGCTTTTCTGCTCGGGGCAGCGGCCTTCGGCCGCGCCTCTGAGGCGGCTCGATCCGAGCCGCGGCCGCCAGGTCGGCCGCGGCGGCGGATGTTGCGACGCAAGACCTGGCACGCGAGGTGACGCCGCTGCTGGTCGGCGGAACGAGCCTTGCCTGGCGTCGATTCGGGTCATCACGTAGGCGGGCTAACGTAGGCCGATGCCCTCTTCGCAGTTCGACCTCACCGGCCGCGTCGCGGTCGTCACCGGCGGCAGCGGCGCGCTCGGCTCCGCACTCGCGCGCGCCCTCGCAGCCGCAGGCGCGGCCGTCGGCGTCCTCGCCCGGAGCGCTGACCGCGTCGCCGACACGGTGGCGGCGGCGGGCGCAAATGCGTTCGCGCTCTCGGCGGACGTGCTCGACCGGCCCCAGCTCCAGCGCGCGCGAGACGAGGTGCTCGAGCGTCACGGGCGAATCGACGTTCTCGTCAACGCCGCCGGCGGGAACGCGCCGGAGGCGACGCTCGACGAGGGGCGGACGTTCTTCGACCTGCCCGCGGACGCGCTGCGGAAGGTGGTGGACCTCAACCTGTTCGGCACGGTCCTTCCGTGCCAGGTCTTCGGCGCAGCCATGGTCCCGCGTGGTGCGAGCGACGACGAGTCGCGCAGCATCGTCAACGTCTCGTCGATGGGGGCTCAGCGCGCCCTGACGCGTGTCGTCGGCTACGGCTCCGCGAAGGCGGCCGTCGACAACTTCACCCGCTGGCTCGCCGTCGATTGCGCTCGCAACTTCGGCGACCGGCTTCGGGTCAACGCGATCGCTCCCGGCTTCTTCGTCGGCGACCAGAACCGAGCACTGTTGCTGGACGAGGCAGGGGACCTGACGGCCCGCGGTCGCACGATCGTCGACCACACGCCCGCGGGCCGCTTCGGCGAACCGGACGATCTGGTGACGACCCTGCTCTGGCTGTGCAGCCCCGCCTCGCGCTTCGTCAACGGCGTCGTCGTGCCCGTCGACGGCGGCTTCGGCGCCTTCAGCGGAGTATGAGCCGCCGTAACAACGGGTGAGCGCGTTCCTTCACGACGACTTCCTGCTCTCGACCGAGACCGGCCGGTTGCTCTATCACGACGTTGCGGCGGGCCTGCCGATCGTCGACCTGCACAATCACCTGCCGCCGGGGGACATCGCAGGCAATCGGCGCTTCGAGACCCTGACCGACCTCTGGCTCGACGACGACCACTACAAGTGGCGGGCGATGCGCCAGGCCGGGGTGGAGGAACGGCTTGTGACCGGTGACGCCGATCCGTGGGAGCGGTTCGCGGCGTGGGCCGAGGCGTTGCCGTCCCTGATTCGCAACCCCTTGTATGTCTGGAGCCACCTCGAGCTGCGCCGCGTCTTCGGGATCGACGCTCCGCTCGGCCCGAGCACCGCGCGCGACATCTGGGAGGAGGTCAACCGGCGCCTGCCCGAGCTGCCCGCGCGAGCGCTCCTCGAGCGGTTCGACGTCACCGCGGTCGCGACGACCGACGATCCCGCCGACGACCTCGACACTCATCGCCTTCACCGAGAGACCGGGGCTGGGCCTACGATGATCCCGACGTTCCGCCCGGACGCCGCGCACGTGCTGCTCGGCGACCCGGAGGCATGGAACGCGTGGGCCGCACGCCTTTCAGGGCCCGTCGAGGATCTCGAGTCGCTGCTTGCAGCGCTCACCCGCGCCTACGAGCGCTTCGCCGCCGCCGGGGGGCGTGCCAGCGATCACGGCCTCGCGAGCCTGCCGGCGAGCGAGCGCGACCCGGCGCGCGCCGATGCGGCCGTGCGGCGCGTGAAGTCGGGCGAAGCTGCGGACCGTCCCGGCCGGGACGCGGTGTTGCTCGAGGTGGTGGCGCTCGCGGCGCGGCTCGCAGCCGACTCTCAGGGCGTCCTGCAGCTTCACCTGGGCCCCCGCCGCAACCTCTCGTCCCGCGTTCGGCCGGACAGCGGTGCCGACGCCGTCGGCGACCGGAGGCAGGGGCCCGGTCTCGTTCGCTTCCTTTCGTCACTGGAGCGGGACGGCTGCCTCCCGCGCACGGTTCTCTACAACGCGAACCCTGCCGATGACACCCTGTTCGCCACGGTTGCGGGAGCATTCTCGCGACCCGGCGTCGCTCCGCTCGTGCAGTGGGGGCCGCCGTGGTGGTTCAACGACCATGAGGACGGGATGCGCAGGCAACTCGACGTCCTCTCCCGCACAGGAAGGCTCGCGGGCTTCACGGGGATGGTGACGGATTCGCGCTCGCTCCTCTCGATGACCCGGCACGAGCTCTTTCGCCGGATCCTCTGCGACACGATCGGTGGCGACGCAGACCGCGGGCTCATCCCTCCCGACCTCGAGCTGCTCGGTTCGATCGTGCGCGGGATCTGCGTCGACAATGCGACACGCTGGTTCGGGCTGTGGGCGTAGGCCGGATCGTGGTGACGGGGGTCGCCGGTTCGGGGAAGTCGACGCTCGCCGGCGCGCTCTCGGACCGCTTCGGTGTGCCTCTGCTCGACGCGGACGGATTCCACCCGGACGCGAGCGTCGCGAAGATGGCCGCAGGGGTGCCGCTCGACGACGACGACGACCGCCGGCCATGGCTCGCTGAACTCCGCATGGCGATGCGCGACGGCGACGAGGTCGTCGTCGCCTGTCCAGCCCTCCGGCGCAGCTATCGAGACGCGCTCCGGGCGGCGGGAGGGGTGAGGTTCCTTCACCTCGACGGCTCGCCCGGCGAGCCGCCGGGCGAGGACGAGACGGACGTCGCCGTCCTTCCCGCGGACGATGATCCCGTCGCCGTGCTGGCCGCTGCGGAGCGCGTTCTTGCCTCTCTGCGTCCCGGGACGGCGGTCTCGCCACTCTTCGCCGACGGCGGCGTCGATCGCGTGATCACGCCGGAGCAGCTCGACGAGCACGTCCGCCGGATCGCGGAGCAGGAGATCGTCGGCGCGGGCGCGCGACGCGTCCTGCTCGTGCCCCCCGACCACACGAGACTGCACTCCCGGTCGGGCGAGATCGCCGGCTGCCTCTACGAGACGCTCACCGCGGCGGGTTGCGACGTCTGGGTGCTGCCCGCGCTCGGAACGCACATCCCGATGAGCCCGGCAGAGGCGGACCTGCTCTTCGGAGACCGCATCCCGTACGAGCGTCTGCTCGTGCACCGGTGGCTCGACGGCCTCGAGCGCCTCGGGGAGATCTCCGCCGCGGAGGTCGCCATGCTCTCGGGCGGCCGGTATGCCGAAGCGATCCCGGTCGAATCCGACGAGCAGCTCTTCGAGGCGTGGGACCTCGTCGTCTCGATCGGCCAGGTCGTCCCGCACGAGGTGATCGGCACGGCGGGGTTTACGAAGAACGTCGTGATCGGACTCGGCGGCGGCGCCACCATCCACCGCAGCCACTTCCTCGGAGCCGTCTGCGACATGGAGAAGATCATGGGTCGCGCCGAGAGCCCCGTGCGGGACGCGATCGACGCCGCCTTCGACCGCTTCCTCGTCCCACGGCTGAACGTTCTGTGGCTGCTCACGGTCACCGAGGACACCGTGGGAGGGGTCATCCAGCGCGGCCTCTTCGCCGGTCGTGGTGGGTCCGGGGACTCGGGTAGGGCGGCCTACCAAGCCGCCGCCGAGCTCGCGCGGCTGTGCAACGTCACGATCGTGCCCGAGCCGCTCGGGCGCGTCACGTGCTGGCTGAGTTCCGCCGAATACCGGACGACCTGGCTTGCGAACAAGGCCGTCTACCGCACGCGGATGGCTCTCACCGACGGCGGCGAGCTGATCGTCCTCGCGCCCGGTGTCGCGCGCTTCGGCGAGGATCCGTGGATCGACACGCTGATCCGGCGTCACGGCTACCGGGGCACGCCGGCGACGCTCGCGGCGGTGAAGTCGGACCCGGATCTCGCGGCCAGCCTGGGCTCGGCCGCACACCTCATCCACGGCTCGAGCGAGGGACGGTTCGGCATCACGTACTGCACCGACCCCGACGACGGCGGCCTCGGTGCAGAAGAAGTCGAGGGTGTCGGCTATCGGTGGCGCCTCCTCCCGGCGGAGCTAGAACGTCTCGGCGTCGACGGCACGACACCAACCGGCCCTCGGCGGGACCGGGACGGGGAGCCGTTCTTCCACATCGCGAATCCGTCACTCGGCCTCTGGGCGCGCGGCTGATGAGCGAGGGTCGACTAGGAGATCTCGTCGCCGAGCGAGATCGTGCCGCCCGCGAGGATGTCCGCGCGAAGGCCGCCACGGTGGACGAGGGGTCGCAGCAACCCTGGTCGCGCAAGCTTCTCCAGGTGGGCGCACGGTTCTGCCAGTCGCCTGCCGACGCACTCGACCGGCCCGACGCGGAACCGCTTCCCGACGAGGGCGTTCAGCGAGATCCCGGTCGTGACGATGTTGCGGCGGGCGTCCTCCCAGGCGAGGTCGATCTCGTCGAGCACCTCGGCCTCGACCAGCGTGAGCTCGTAGCCGCGGCCCGGCGCGCTGAACGTGCCTCGTCCGTCGGCGTACCGGTCGCCGGCGAGCCCTCGCCCGGGAACGGCCTGCACGGCAGCGACGCGCCGAAGCGGCGCCTCGGCGGCCGCTGCGACCAGGATCCCCGCGACCGCTCCGACGCCTGCTTCGCCGCCGTACGGCATCCGCGTCGGAAGCTGCAGGTCGAGGGGCGTCAGCATCCACCCGCCGGTGATCTGCGCTCCGGGGCCGTAAGCGTCCGCGGGATCGAGCCAGACACCCGACGGCGAGCCGAACATGACGAGCGCGTGTCGGCCCCCGTCGATCACGGCGATCCACTGGCCGGGCCAGTCGAACGACGCCGGCTCGGCGATCGGCGCGAGCCCGAGATTGCGCTCCGCGAGCCACTGGCGGAAGAACCGGACCGGCTCGAGGGAACCGTCGGGGACGTCAGGCGCCGGGTAGGCGAGCATCTCGGACAGACAATCCCGAAGATCCTCCGCCAGGGCCACGACTGGATCGTAGTCGGGTGACTTGTTTCGAGAACGCCGCCGGTTGAGATCACTCGTAAGGCGAGACGTGAAGCTCTTCCGGAGGAGACAGGACAGCGATGCGCCCTCTGCGGCCGACACGGCCGAGGCTGCGCCGGACTACGCCGAGCCCGTGCGCGCCTGGCGCGCCTGGTGCGTCTACGACCAGCCGGACGGCCCGATGCTGCGCAGCATCTTCTTCCCGGACTTCTGGGAGCCGCGGCGTCCGCTGTTCGCGACCTGCCACCACCGCCGCGTCTTCCACATCCGCCGGCGAAACGGCGTCGACCACGTCGCTCCGGCGAAGCGCTGCGAGTGCGGCATCTACGGCGCCGACGCGCAGACCGCGTCCGAGTACCTGCGTGACCCCATGCCGGGCGAGGTGGCCCGCGTCTTCGGGCTCGTCTCCCTGTGGGGGAGCGTGCTGGAGTGCGCCCGGGGCTGGCGGGCGACGAATGCGTACCCGGCGGCCGTCTACGTGCCGACGACCACGCGCCGGAACCGGTGCCACTGGTCGCCGAGCGAGCTGGCGGCGCTGCTCCGGCGCTACGGGGTGACGGTCGAGGTGCTCGACTGCTCGGGAGAGGAGATCGTCGACGCGGCGCAACGGCGCGCCGCGGCGTGGAAAGGAGGTCCTCGATGAAGATCGGTCGCCTGAAGCGGCTCCTCATCGTCGAGCCGGTAGTGGATCCCGTGCCGCGCGAGCGGCCGCCCGCCGACGCACAGCCGAAGCGGCTCGTGCAGGCGGGGGCGCGCCGCGACCAGCGGGCGGGCTGAGCCACGCATGCGGCGGCGGTCGCCTGGGCGATCGCCGCCGCCCGGTGTTTCGGCGCTGACGGGACGGGAAGCTCGTAGTACGAGGTACTTGTGAGCTCCTTCGTCAAAGATCTGCACCAGGAGACCAATGCCTTCGTCGTCGCGCTCGCGGCGATCGCGGCGATCGGCGGCTTCCTGTTCGGCTACGACACCGGCGTCATCTCGGGGGCGCTCCTCTTCATCAAGACCGACCTGGACGCCAGCACGTTCGACCAGTCGGCGATCATCGGCTCGCTGCTCCTGGGCGCGATGCTCGGGGCCGTGATCTCCGGCTACCTCGCCGGGAAGATCGGGCGCCGGCCGACGAAGATCGTCGCCGGCTGCGTCTTCGCCGTCGAGGCGATCTGGTCGGCGCTCTCCCCGGACGTCTGGACGCTGATCGCCGCCCGCTTCGTGCTCGGGCTCGGCGTCGGCACCGCCTCGTTCGTGGCGCCGATGTACATCGGCGAGATGGTGCCGAAGCGCTTTCGCGGCGGGCTGGTCAGCTTCAACCAGCTGATGATCACCAGCGGGATCCTGATCGCGTACATCATCGACTTCGCGCTGAAGGGCATCTCGAACAACTGGCGCTGGATGCTCGGGCTCGGCGCGATTCCCGGCATCGCGCTGGCGGTCGGGATGGTGTTCTTGCCCGAGTCGCCTCGCTGGCTGGTCGAGCACGACCGGGAGGACGAGGCCCGCGAGGTGCTCGAGCGGGCGCGGCCGGCCGGCGGCGTGGACGACGAGATCGAGGAGATCCACGACGTGGCGCGCGAGTCGAAGAGCCTGCGCGACCTGCTCGGCAAGTCGGTCCGGCCGCTGCTCGTCGTCGGGCTCGGCCTCGCCATCTTCCAGCAGATCGTCGGCATCAACACGGTGATCTACTTCGCGCCGACGATCTTCCAGTTCGCCGGCGTGTCGACCTCGAAGGCGATCGGCCAGACGGTGTTCATCGGCATCACGAACGTCGTCTTCACCGTCGTCGCCGTGCTGCTGCTCGACCGGATCGGCCGCCGCGTGCTTCTGCTCGTCGGCACGGCCGGGCTGACCGTGGCGCTCGTCGGGCTGGGGCTCTTCTTCCAGGTGGCGGCGATCAAGGAGCAGGTCGGCTGGCTCGCGCTCGCCTCGCTGATCTTCTACATCGCCTCGTTCGCGGTCGGGCTGGGGCCGGTCTTCTGGCTGATGATCGCGGAGATCTTCCCGCTCGGCATCCGCGGCCCGGCGATGAGCGTGTGCACCGTCGCGAACTGGGGCTTCAACTTCCTCGTCTCCTTCACCTTCCTCCAGCTGATCGACACGGCCGGGAAGGGCGGCACCTTCTTCGTCTACGCCGGACTCGGCATCCTGGCCGTCCTCTTCTTCGCCTGGAAGGTGCCGGAGACCAAGGGCCGCAGCCTGGAGGAGATCGAGGCCGAGCTCGGAGCCGGCGCGGGCCGGAAGCGCCGGCGCGGCCGCCGCCGGCCGCGGGAGCAGACGGTCAGCTGAGGCGTCAGCGGGTCAGCTCGACCGCCCGCCGCGCCTCGAGCTCGTACCGGTTGCGCGCGTAGCCGCGGAGGTACGAGAGCGGCATCCGTACCGGCCGGTGCTGCATCTGCCAGACGTGGCAGAGCTCGTGCGTGACCAGGTCGTCGCCGGCGGCGGCGACCGGCAGCCGCAGGAAGACGGCGTTCCAGGCCGCGTAGCCGTCGAACCGTCGGAACCACGGCAGCCGGAACAGCCACGGCCAGACCAGCACGAGCACCCGCTCGATGCGCACGGGATGCGGGTAGAGGTCGAGCCGGTCGAGCCGCGCCTTCGCGCGTGCCAGCGCGGCGCGTTCGCCGGCGGAGCTCAGCTCTCGATCGGCGACAGGACGACCAGCACGCTCTGGTCGGCGGCCTGCTGGAAGTCGTAGTGGAGGATGCGCCCGGCGGTGAGCCTGTCGATCCGCGTGCCCTGGCCCCGCGGCAGCTTGCCCGGCGACACCGGTGCGTTGTCCGGCTTGATCGTCGAGGTCAGGGGCTTGGAGAGCTGCCCGGCGAGCGCCGTGCGCGGCAGGAACAGGGCGCGGCGGTAGTTCGGGTTGGTCTGGTCGACGCCCGGCGGCGGCGGGATGAACGCGAGCACGTAGTCGGTCTGCGGCAGGTAGTGGAAGGTGTAGAGCGCGAGCTCGACCGCTTCCCGGCGGACGAGCTGCCCCCGTGCCACGCTCGAGGTGCCGGGGATCGTGCAGCCTGCTCCCTGGCCGCACAGCTGGTAGAAGACGCCCGACTCCGGGAAGGCGACGTCGATCCGCTCCTGCCGGACTCCGGCAACGCCCGACTTGACCAGGATCGCCGTCACCGGGATCGCTCCCTGCGACGAGGGCACGACCATCGGTCCGGCGATCACGGACGTGAGCAGCGCGCCGCTCGGGAGCCGGTAGTCGGGCGAGACGTGCCGGGCGATCTCGCGGACGCCGAGCGTCCCGGTCGACGACGGCTTCCACGTCGACCACGCCTCGCTCTTCGTCTTCTTGCCGCCGTCGTCGGTCGCGAAGACCACGACGAGGCCGACCGCCGCGCCGACGATCGCCGCCAGCGCCAGGTACGCGAGCCCGAACTTGCGGCGCGAGACCGACGGCCCCGGCTTCGGCCGGGCGAGGGGGGCGGGCTGCTCGCTCACAATGTCGGCCAAGTTTCCTCCTTGCGCAGGTCGACCGTGGGCTCCTTCAGCCCCACCGAGTTGAGCAGGTCGATCAGCTCGTCGCCGTACAGCTCCTTGCGGGCGACCAGGTGGTCGGCGATCTTCTCGACGGCGTCCTTGTTCTGCGCGATCAGCTGGTAGGCGTTCACGTACGCCTGGCCGATGATCTGGGCGGCGAGCTGGCGCTTGTCGAAGTCGCGCAGGACGGCGGCGATCGAGTCGTGCTGGAAGTCGCCGCTCGCCCGGTTCATCAGCTGGAGCCCGATCGACTCGAACCGCTTCGCGAGCTTCTTCCGCTCCTCCTCGCGCTTCTCGACGCTGCGCCGCGCCGTCGTGTCGATCGGGATCGCGTCGGGGCCCATGCCGGACACGCCGACCATCCACGCCGACCGGCCGGTGGCGCTCTGCAGGTCGCCGCCGACACCGGTTGCGTTCTCGCCGTAGAAGACCTGCTCGGCCGCGAGCGCGCCCAGCGTCCAGGCGAGCTTCGCCATCTCCTCGCTCTTCCAGGAGCTGAAGCGCTCCTCCTTCTCGAGTGCCTGGTGATGCCCGAGCGAGCCGGCGCGCATGCGGATCGAGATCCGCGTCGACTCGGCCCCCTTGAGGAAGACGTGCGCCGCCGCCGCGTGGCCCGCCTCGTGGATCGCCACCGCCCGGGTCTCCTCGGGGATGTACTCGACCCCGACGGCGGTGCCCGACTCGACGGTCGTCATCGCCTCGATGATGTCCTCGCGGGTGAAGCTGTCGCGCCCGTCGTGGTGCGCCCGGGTCAGCGCCATCGAGCAGACCTGCTCGACCATAGCGGGGGAGTTGTGCGTGACCGTGTAGCCGTCCGTGACGTAGAGGCCGTCCGGGGCTGCCACGGTGATGCACTGCACCTGCTTCCGGCCGATCGCCTCGACGCCGACGAGACGCTTCCTGAACGGCTTCCTGGAGGCGCGGTACTCGGCGGCTTTCCGCGAGAGCCGGAACGGGATCAGCCCCTCCGGGAGGTCCACGGCGACCCGCCAACCGTCCCGCTTCGCCCGCACACGGGCGCTCCCCCCGAGCGACCGGGCCAAGAAGGCGACGTCGTCCGCGAGCCGCCGGGAGTGCGAGTAGAACTCGGCGCCGGTTCCACGCCGGTAGTCCCGGCTCCCGTCCGTGTCCATCAGGCCCTGCAACAGCGCAAGCCGGTCGTCGGGCGCCGCCCACGCGTACTGCGCGGGCACGAACTTCTCGTGTCCGCTCACCCCCCACAGGCCGAGCTCGCCCAGCGCCCGGGTCAGCGGATTGACCCTGCCGCGCTGAACGCCGCCGCGCGGGCCCGCCGACAGCCACCAGTTCATCGGTCCGTGTTGCGTGGGCGTCACGCCTGCCGGCGCGAGAGCGCCGACAGCCGCGAGGCTCTCCGCGTCGGCCGTGCAGAAGTCGGGCGTCGTCGACGTGAACCCGCCGTCCCCGAGCAGCAGCCCCAGGAAGTACGGATCCAGCGGCAGCTCGCCGTGCCCCTCGAATTCGGCCGGGCCGGTCTTCGGCAGGTACATCCTGCTGCCCCCGGACGACCACCTGAGCCCTCGTTCGACGATCTCGGAGAGAGTGAACGTGCGCTGCACCATCCGGGGGTCGTTGGCCTCCACCGTCCACAGATGGTCGGCGGTGCATTCGGTCGACGTGCCGTCGTTGAACCTGACCCGGAACACGTCCATCTCTCCTCGCGGGTGGATGGCGACGACCTCGGTCGGTCGTCCGTCGGCTCCGATCACCGTGTCGCCGACCTGCACGTCGCCCATGCGCGTCCAGCCTGCCGGGGTCAAGAGCTCGGCATCCAGCGGTTGCGCGTACCCGTTGGTGATGCGGGCGAGCTCGTCGCGGGAGCGCTCGGTGTCCAGCTCCGGGTCGTGGCTGACGCGGCCGAGGTAGAGGTTGAAGATGTCCTCGCGGTCCTGCTTCGTCGGCGTCCGGAACCAGACGTGGCGGCCCATGCGGCCCGGGCGGCGGAGCGCCGGGTCGAGCGCCTCGAGCGGGACGTTCGTCGCCCCGATGAAGTAGATCTGGTTGCCGGCCGGCCTGGCGGGCGGCAGGCGCAGCGACATGTCCCGGACCCGCCGCGGGACGACGTACGTCGCGTCGAGGAAGTTGTTGATCCGGTTCGTCCAGAAGCGACGCCAGAAGGGCGGGTTGTCGATGCCGTCCATCGTCACCAGCAGCTGGTTCAGCGCGAGCTGGCCCATCCCGCCGAACATGCCGGGGAAGGCCTGGTTGACGATTCCGGCCATCCGCGCGTACCAGCCGGGATACGGCGCAGGGCCCGACGGCTCGCGCTCGGCGAAGATCCGGTCGCGCCAGCCGCGCGTCTCCAGGATCAGGTCGCCGGACGCCGTCAACGCGCCGTACGGCCCGTAGAAGCAGTGGTCGTCGAACCGGCCGGTGGTCGAGGTCGTCATCGACGGCGCGCCACCGCCGAGCGACGCGCGCCGCATCCCGACCGCGTCGATCTCGTCGATGAAGACGATGCACTGACCGCCCCACTTGGCGGCCAGGCGCTTCGCCTTGCGGGCGAGGTAGCGGACGATCAGGGCGTCGATCCCGATGAAGGTCTGAGCAAACCCCGAGCCGGGGATGGTGACGAACGGCGAGTTGAAGCCGGTAGCAATCGCCTTCGCCAGCATGGTCTTGCCGGTGCCCGGCGCGCCGTGGAAGAGGATGCCGCGCTCGCGCCGGCCTCCCGCCTTCTCGAACGCCTCGCCCGACTGCCAGAGGTTGACGATCCGCCGCACCTCCTCCTTCGCCTCGGCCTGGCCGCGGACGTCCTCGAGCTTCACGCCCCAGTTGGCGTCGCCGGGCTCGAAGCCCTTTATCTGCGAGATGCCCATCAGCATCATCGGGCCCATGAAGATCAGGAAGTTGGCGAGGAACAGGAAGAGGACGAGGAACGCCTGCGTCCACCAGGTGCGGCTGGTGATCGCGTCGGCGACGCCGTTCGCCATCGAGCTCGCGGTCCCCCACCAGGTGACGTCGCCGCCGAAGATCCACTGGACGACGAAGACGACCGTGACGATGACCGCGAGGATGAAGAAGAACTTGAAGACCGAATGCCAGAACCACGCCCGGCGCCGGTTGACCACGTCCTCCTCGCGAACGCGCGGGTCGTCGACCGCGAACAGGCTCGGCCAGGGGATGAACCGGCGGAAGATCAGGTCGAGCAGGCCGCGGAACGCGAACACGCCGAGCGCGGTCGCGACGACCGCCCAGCCGATCGTCACGTCCTGGATCTGCCAGAGCCAGAGGAAGACGGCCGGGGCACAGAGCACCGCGACGATCGTTGCCGAGCGGCGCAACGCCCGCCACTGGTCGTTCAGCGCGCGCTGCTCGTCGGGCGCGGCGAGCGCGGGCGGCTGGACAGCGTCCGCACTACTCATTTGCGCAGTGTAGACGCGTGTTCTGGTCCCCGGGTTAGCCTGTCGGTGATGCACGCGCACGACCACGAGCACCGCCTGGAAGCCGACCAGCGGCTGCTGATCGGCGCGCTCGCGCTGATCGCCGGGCTGATGGTCGGCGAGATCGTCACCGGCATCGTCGCGGGGTCGCTCGCGCTGCTCGCCGACGCCGGGCACCTGATCTCGGACGTGCTCGCGCTCGGGTTCGCGGTCGTGGCCGCCACCCTCGCCGCGAGACCGGCGCAGGGGCGCTGGACGTACGGGTTCCGGCGGCTGGAGATCCTCTCGGCGCAGGCGAACGGCCTGATGCTCGCGCTCGTGGGCATCTGGATCGTGTACGGAGCGATCAGGCGGCTGGTTTCCCCGGTCGACGTCCGCGGCGGCGTCGTGCTCGTCGTCGCTCTGGCGGCGATCGCGGTCAATCTGGTCGCGACCGCCCTCCTGTCCCGCGCGAGCCGGGAGAGCCTCAACGTGCGCGGGGCGTTCATGCACGTCGCCACCGACCTGCTCGCGTTCGTGGGCACCGCCGTGGCCGGCCTGATCATCCTGCTCACCGGCTGGGACCGCGTCGACCCGATCGCGGGGCTGGTGGTCGCCGGGCTGATGTTCTGGGCCGCCTTCGGGCTCATTCGTGACTCGACGCACATTTTCCTCGAAGCCTCCCCCGGAAACATCGACCCGGACGAGGTCGCGCGGACGATCGTGGCCGTCCCCGACGTACGCGAGGTGCACGACCTGCACGTCTGGACGCTGACGAGCGGCTTCCCCGTGCTCTCGGCGCACGTGCTGGTCGCTCCCGGCGCCGACTGCCACGGCGTCCGCCGCGGGCTCGAGGCGATGCTCGCCGAGCGGTACGAGCTCCACCACTCGACGCTCCAGGTCGAGCACGCACCAGGCACGGTCCAGCTCGGGCCGTCGTTCCGCCGCCGCTCACCTTTGCATCGATAGATTCCGGCCGTGCCTGCGATCCCGCTCGAGGGCAAGACCGCGATCGTCACCGGCGCCTCCAGCGGGTTCGGCAAGGCCGCCGCGGCGGCGTTGCGCGACGCGGGCGTCAAGGTCGCGGTCGGCGCACGCCGTGTCGACCTGCTCGAGGGCGACGTCGTCCACGAGCTCGACGTCACCGAGCCCGAGAGCTGCGAGCGCTTCGTCTCGGCTGCGCTCGACGGGCTCGGGGGCGGCGTCGACATCCTGGTCAACAACGCCGGCGGCGCGCTCGGCCGCTACCCGTTCTGGGAGTCGAACGAAGAGGACGAGGAGTGGATGATCGAGGCGAACGTCCACGGGCTGATGCGGATGACACGGCTCTGCCTGCCGCACCTCAGGGACGGAGGGCACATCGTCAACATCGACTCGATCGCCGGCCGCGGCGCGTACGAGAACGCCGCCGTCTACTGCGCCGTCAAGGCGGCGACGGCGATGTTCAGCCAGGCGCTGCGGGAGGACCTGCTCGGCCGCCCGATCCGCGTGACCGCGCTGGCGCCCGGGCTCGCCGAGACGAGCTTCTCGCTCGTGCGGTTCCGGGGCGACGAGGAGAAGGCGAGCGCGGTCTACCGGGGGGTGGAGCCGCTGACCGCCGAGGACGTCGTCGACTGCATCCTCTTCGCGCTGACGCGCCCGCTGCACGTAAACGTTGACGAGATCGTGGTGAAGGCGCTGGCCCAGACGAGTGGTGGGCGGATTCATCGGGTCTAGCCAGTTCTCCGAAGGAGAAATGGCATGGCGCTGACGATTCTCGAAGGCTCGACGTTCTGCATCTGCGACGAGCGCGGCGACATCTTCGAGGAGACGGGCGGGTTCTTCGCCCGCGACACCCGCTTCCTGTCGCTCTTCCGGCTGACCGTGAACGAGGCGGCGCCCCTGCTGCTCTCGTCGGGGAAGGTCGACTACTTCTCGGCGGCGTTCTACCTCCGTAACCCGCCGGTGCGCGGACTTGCGCACGATTCGGTCGCGATCGTCAGGGAACGGTTCGTCTCGGACGCGATGCAGGAACGGATCGTCGTCGAGAACGTCAGCACCCAGCCGGTGTCGTTCGAGCTCGCGATTCACGTCGCCAGCGACTTCGCGGACATCTTCGCGGTCAAGGAGCGCGACTTCGCGCTCGGCGACCCGCTGCGCGCGAAGCCGCTGCCCGAGCCGGCGACGCCCGACTTCGACGAGGAGCGCACCAGGTTCGTGCTGGCGGACGACGGCGGCGACGGCGCGCGGACGCAGGTGGGGTTCTCCAAGCCGGGCGAGGTGGAGGGCGGCACGATGCGCTACTGGGTGGAGCTCGAGCCCCGTGCCTGCTGGGAGGTGACGACGTACGTCGTGCCCAGCGGCGTCCGGCGCCGGAAGGCGGCCGGCCGCGTCAGCCCGCGCCGCTTCGGCGAGGAGCGCGCCCGGGTGCACGACTCGCTCACCGCCTGGCAGCTGCGCGTGCCGCAGCTGGACGCGAGCTGGGATGCGCTCGAGCACACGTTCGCGCGGTCGGTCTCCGACCTCGCCTCGCTGCGGATGCGCGGCGGAGACGGCGGGATCGCGCGCCTGCCCGCCGCCGGCATGCCCTGGTTCATGACGGTCTTCGGCCGGGACACGCTGATCACCTCCTACCAGACGCTCCTGTTCGGCTCGGAGCTCGCCCACGGCGCGCTCGAGGTGCTCGCCGAGCTCCAGGCGGTCGAAGACGATCCGAAGATCGACGCCGAGCCGGGGAAGATCGTCCACGAGGTCCGCCACGGCAAGGCCGCCAAGGTCTGGTTCCCCCGCTACTACGGGACGCTCGACGCCACGCCGCTCTACCTGATCCTGCTGTCGGAGGTCTGGCGCTGGACCGGCGATACGGGGCTCGCGGCGCAGCTGCGCGAGCCGGCGCTGCGCGCGCTCGCGTGGATCGACCAGCACGGCGATCTCGACGGCGACGGCTTCGTCGAGTACCGGCGACGGACCGAGCGCGGCCTCGAGAACCAGTCGTGGAAGGACTCGGGCGACTCGCAGCGCTTCGCGGACGGGCGGCTCGCCCGGGCGCCGATCGCGCCGTGCGAGGTGCAGGGGTACGTCTACGACGCGAAGCGGCGCGCGGCCGAGCTCGCGCGCGAGGCGTGGAACGACCCGGAGCTGGCCGATCGGCTCGAGGCCGGGGCGGACCGGCTGCGGCGGCGGTTCGACGAGGCGTTCTGGGTCGAGGAGCGCGGGCACTACGCGCTGGCGCTCGACGCCGAGAAGCGGCAGGTCGACTCGCTGTGCTCCAACATCGGCCAGCTGCTCTGGAGCGGAATCGTCCCGCCCGGTCGCGTCGACCAGGTGGTCGCGGCGCTGTCGGGCGACTCGCTCTGGTCGGGCTGGGGCGTCCGGACGATGTCGACCGAGGACGCCGGGTACAGCCCGCTCTCGTACCACAACGGTACGGTCTGGCCGCACGACAACTCCCTGATCGCGGCGGGCCTCGCGCGCTACGGCCGGCGCGAACAGGCGTTGCGGATCGTCCGGCAGATGCTCGAGGCGGCCGTCTACTTCGACTTCGAGCTGCCGGAGGTGTTCGCCGGCCTGTCGAGGGACACGACTCCGTTCCCGATCGCCTATCCGACGGCCGCACGGCCCCAGGCCTGGGCGGCCGGGACTCCCGTCCTGCTCCTGCAGGTGCTGCTCGGGCTCGAGCCCGACCGCGCCGACCGGAGCCTGCGGACGACGGTGGTCGACGAGCTGCCCGAGTGGGCGGGCTCCCTGCTGCTGTCGGGGGTCCGGGCCTTCGGCCGGTCCTGGGACGTCCGCGTCGAGGACGGCCGGGTGACGGTGGAGCGGGCATGACCGGGACCGTGAGATGAGCGACCGCCCGCTGCGCATCGCCGTGATCAGCCCGGTCTGGTTCCCGGTGCCGCCGACCGGCTACGGCGGGATCGAGTGGATCGTCTGGCTGCTCGCCGACGGGCTGGCCGACGCCGGCCACGACGTCACGCTCTTTGCCTCCGGCGACTCGCACACCCGGGCGAAGCTCTCCTCGGTCTTCCCGACGGCGCCGAGCGCGCGGATCGGCCAGACCCTCCCCGAGCTCCAGCACTGCCTGGCCGCGTACGCGCGCGCGGACGAGTTCGACGTGATCAACGACCATTCCGGGCTGCCGGCCGCGGCGATCGGAGGACTGATCGAGAGGCCGGTCCTGCACACGATCCACGGCCCGCTCGACGGCGAGGGCGGCGTCATCTACGAGCAGATCGCCGAGGTCGCGCCGCGGATCGGCTTCATCTCGATCTCGATGAACCAGCGCAAGCCGAAGCCGCACTTCCCCTGGGTGGCGAACTGCCCGAACGCGCTCGACTTCTCGCTCTACCCGGTGAAGCCGCACCGCGGCGACTACCTGCTCTTCCTCGGCCGGATGAGCCCCGACAAGGGCTGCCACCGGGCGATCGACGTCGCCTTCTCCGCCGGCCTGCCGCTGAAGATCGCCGGCAAGAAGCGCGAGCCGCTCGAGCAGCAGTACTTCGACGAGTACGTCGCCCCGCACCTCTCCGACGAGATCGAGTACCTGGGCGAGGTCACCCACGGCGAGAAGGTCGAGCTGCTGCAGAACGCGCGGACGACGCTGTTTCCGATCGAGTGGGAGGAGCCGTTCGGCCTGGTGATGATCGAGTCGATGGCGTGCGGGACGCCGGTCGTGGCCACCCGCTGGGGCGCCGTCCCCGAGGTGATCGAGCAGGGACGGAGCGGCATCATCGTCGACGACTACCGGCTGATGGCGGCGGCGATCGAGGAGGCGGACGCCCTCGACCCGTTCGAGCTCGTCCGCTACGCGCAGCAGCACTTCTCGCCCGAGCGGATGGTCGGGGATTACCTGCGCGCGTTCCGCGCCGTTATCGGTCGCTAAAGGGACTGTCCCCCGGAGGGGACTGTCCCTCCAGGAAGCCCTGGTGGCTAGCATGGGCCGGTGGCCGCCGAGACGATTCGCGCGTTGCTGGTGGAGGCGTTTCCGGACGCGTCGGAGCTGGACGTGCAGGACCGCACCGGCACGGGCGACCACTTCCAGGTGACCGTCTCGAGCCCGCGCTTCGCCGGGCTGTCGCTGCTCGACCAGCACCGGCTCGTCAACGAGGCCTTGGCCGGGCCGCTCGGGGACGGCACCATCCACGAACTGCGGATCAAGACGAAAGGGACGTCATGAGTGAGCTCAGCTCGAACATCCGGCAGGTGATCGAAGGCGAGGACGTCGCCCTCTTCATGAAGGGGACGCCCCAGATGGTGATGTGCGGCAACTCGCTGCGGGCGCTCGAGGCGCTCCGTCGCGCGGGCGCCCCCGTCACCGCGGTCGACGTCCTGCCCGACCCGGCGATCCGCCAGGAGCTCACGGCCCAGTCCGGCTGGCCGACCATCCCGCAGGTCTTCGTGCGCGGCGAGCTGATCGGAGGCGCCGACATCGTCGAGGAGCTGGCCGCCTCCGGGCAGCTGGAGCGGACGCTGGAGGAGAAGCTCGGCCCGGACTACCGGGAAGGCCGCGAGGAGAAGACGCTGGCGGTTACGACCTTCGCGGCTCCCTGAGATCGATCGGCGAGCGGCCCTAGATGACCGCTTCTGCCTTCTTGTCCCAGTAGCGCTTCATCCCGAGGTAGGACTGCCAGAGGGGCGCGGCGCGCTGCCAGTGGTCGGCTTCCTCCTGGCCGACGACCGCGACGAGGTCGTGCCTGGCCGCGTCCACCCACGCCTGCTCGTCGAGGCCCTTCCGGCCGCGCTCGGCCCACTTGGTCAAGCCTTCGCGGGCGAGTGCCAGGTGCTCCGACGGCGAGCCCGCGACGCCGAAGTGGATCAGGGCGAGGCGTTCGGGCCGGCGGCGCTCGATCCCCTCGAAGGTCCGGAACCAGGCCTCGACGTCGCACTCCGGCGGCGGGCAGACCGGCCAGACGTGCGCGCCGGGCTGGATGCGGACGCCGGCGGCGTCGCCCGCATACAGCGTGCCGTCCCGGTGGAGGTAGCAGACGTGGTGAGCGGCGTGGCCGGGCGAAGGGAAGCAGTCGAGGCCGACGACCCGGTCGCCGACTACGTCCACGTTGCCCGGCGGCACCGGCGCCAGCTCGCCCCAGAGGATGTCGAAGGCCTCGCCGTAGAGGCGACGTGCGCTGGCCTCGAGCTTCGCGGGGTCGATCAGGTGCGGTGCGCCGATCTCGGAGACGTGGACGCGCAGGCCGGGATGCTCGCGGACGATCGTCCCGGCGGCGCCTGCGTGGTCGAGGTGGATGTGCGAGAGGAGCAGGTGGCGGACGTCGGTGAGCTCCAGACCGCGGTCGGCGAGCGCCTGCTTCAGCGCCGGCAGACAGGTGGTCGGCCCGCAGTCGTGCAGGGCGAGGCCGTCGTCGGTCTCCAGCAGGTAGCAGCCGACGACACGGTCGCCCTGGTGACGGAGGTCGATCAGGTCCGGGCCGGACATGTGCCGATTCTCCCAGCGGGAACGCCGACCTGTGGACGAGTCGTTACACACTTGTCACACCGCTGGTGCCAGGCGCTGGTTGTGGATAACGCCCCGGAGCGCCGGAACGGACTAGGCCGTCGCCGCCGAGCGGACCAGGGCGGCCTCGAGGTCGGCGACGAGGTCGGCGGCGGACTCGATCCCGACCGAGAGCCGCACGAGGTTCGGCGGCGAGGCGAACGGCGCGTCCGCCGTCGATGCGTGCGTCATCGCCGACGGCACCTCGATCAGGCTCTCGACGCCGCCGAGGCTCTCGGCCAGCTTCCAGATCCGCGTCCGCGCCACGAGCCCGACGGCGTCCTCGACGCTCGGCGCCAGGAACGAGACCATCCCGCCGAAGTCGGACATCTGTCGCGCCGCCACCTCGTGGCCGGGATGATCGGGAAGCCCCGGATAGAGCACGCGCTCGACTGCCGGATGATCGCTCAGGAACGACGCCACCGCCCGCGCGTTCTCGCAGTGCCGCTGCATCCGCAGCGCGAGCGTCTTCAGCCCGCGCAGCACGAGCCAGGCGTCGAACGGGCCCGGGACCGCGCCGAGCGAGTTCTGGAGGAACGCCAGCCGCTCGGCGACCGTCGGATCGTTGGTCGCGGCGAAGCCGCCGACGAGGTCCGAGTGGCCGCCGAGGTACTTGGTCGTCGAGTGGACGACGACGTCGGCGCCGAGCTCGAGCGGCCGCTGGAGGTACGGCGTCGCGAACGTGTTGTCGACACAGACCACCGCGCCGGCCGCGTGGGCCGCGTCTGCGACCGCCCGGATGTCGACGACGTTCAGCAGCGGGTTCGTCGGCGACTCGAGCCACACGAGCCGCGTGTGCTCGTCGATCGCCTCTGCGACTCGGCCGTACGCGGCGAAGTCGAACCGGTAGCCCTTCGGCTCGTACACCTTCGCGAAGAGCCGGTAGGTGCCGCCGTAGACGTCGTTCACGGCCACGACGCGATCCCCCGGCGAGACGAGGTGCATCACCGTCGTGGTCGCAGCCATCCCCGACCCGAAGGCGAAGCCGTACTCCGCGCCTTCCAGCGACGCGAGGCAGGTCTCGAGCGCGCGCCGCGTCGGGTTCGCCGTCCGCGAGTAGTCGTAGCCCTTGTGCTCGCCGACCGCCTCCTGGACGTACGTCGACGTCTGGTAGATCGGGACCGTGACGGCGCCGGTCGCGGGATCCGGCTCCTGTCCCTCGTGGATCGCGCGGGTCTCGAAGTCCATCAGGCGATCGTAGCTCCGAGCCAGCGCGCGAGACTCTTCAGGGGCCTGTCGAGCGGTACGGGACGCGCGCCCTCCTCCCACCACACGTTGCGGACGTGCAGGAGCCCCGCCTTCCGGTCGTGGACGGGCTCGATCCGGCCCACGATCCGGTCGCCGCGCAGGATCGGCAGGACGTAGTAGCCGTACTCGCGCTTCGCCTTCGGCACGTACATCTCGAGCCGATAGCGAAAGCTCCAGAGCGCCTCGGCGCGATCCCGGTCGTGGACGAGCCGGTCGAAGGGGGAGAGGAAGGTCACCCGCCGCGGCGGGACCGGCCCGTCGACCGCCTCCGGATGCGCGAGCCAGCGGCCTTGCTCGAGGCGGACACCCTGCGAGCGCAGCCGCCTCTCCTCCAGCCGGCGGCGCGCCTCGGGCCAGGGGACGCGCTCGACCGCCGGGTACCACCGCTCGGCGAGATCCCAGCGGCGCTGACCCTGCTGCCGGCCGACGACCGCCACCTCGCCGCGGTCGTTGAGGATCATCAGCATCAGCGCCATCTTCCGCTGGCCCCACCAGGCGTGCGGCTCGCGTTTCGTGGTCGCGTGATCCTCGATCTCCCGCGACAGCAGCGGCCCGCGCCGGTCGAGCTCGCGCAGCACGTACCGGCGGATCGCTGCGTTCTCCTCGAGGAACGACCGGATCCGGCGCTCCAGCGCGTTGTCCTCTCGCCGCCGCCGCGCCCGTGCCAGCAGCAGCGACAGGTCCTCGACCGGGTAGACGAACGCGTCGAGCTCGACCAGCTTGCGCTCCCGCCACAGCAGCCGGTCGAGCTCGGCCCGGTCGTATGGGCCGAGGCGGCTCCAGAGGACGAGGTACTGTGGCGGCGCGACTGTCGAGATCGGGTCGACCTGGAGGAAGCCGAGCTGGCGCACGGTGTCGAGCACCCGGCTCGCCGAGCCGTCGAGGAGCTGCGCCCGAACCGCGATTCGCCGTGCCTCGTCGGGCGAGACCTCGTTCACGAGAGCGACCAGGCGACCCGCTCGAGCTCGAGCACGCGCGTCAGGCGGTCCAGCGCCCGCTCGAGCGCAGCCTCGAGCGCGCCCGAGCGGCGCACCTTCGGCTCCAGGTGGAACGCGCGGACGCGCAGGACGCCCTCGGCTCGGTCGGCCTTCAGGTCCGCCCGCCCGACCAGCCGGTCGCCGTAGAGGAACGGCAGCACGTAGTAGCCGTACAGCCGCTGGGGCGCCGGCTTGTAGACCTCGATCACGTGGACGAAGCCGAAGATCCGCTCGAGGAACGCCCGGTCCCAGACGAGGTTGTCGAACGGGCAGACGAGGACGCCACCGGCCGGCGCTCCGTCGAGCTCGGCGCCCGCCGGTACGACCACCGGTGGGCCGCCGTCGTCGACCGCCACCCGGCGCACGAGCCCCTCCGCGACGAGGCCGTCCACGATCGGACGCATCGCCTTGACGCCGCCCTGGAACCGGCAGTGCTTTGCGATGCCCGATTCGGTCAGGGCGCCGCGGCCCTGCACCGCCCGCAGGGCGTACCCGCGCCGGAACTCCTCCTCCGACGGCACCGGCGCCTCCAGCTGCTCGCGCGGGATCACGCGCTCCGGCAGGTCGTAGAGCCGCTGGAAGCCGTCCCGGCCGGCGACGACCACCTCGCCCGCCGCGAACAGGTCCTCGAGGATCCGCTTCTCCGGCTTCCAGTTCCACATGCCGCCTCCGCCGCCGCCCTCGAAGAACCGGGTCGGCAGCGCCCCGTTCGTGCGCAGCGCGTCGAGCACCCGCTCCTTCACCTCGGGGTCGTGGTCGTGCTCGCGGCCCCACCAGTGGCGCTCGCGGAGGTGCTCCATCCGCCGCTTGAAGAGCGGATAGTCCTCGATCGGCACGAGGCAGGCCTCGTGCGCCCAGTACTCGAAGATCCGCCCCGCCTTCAGGAGTCGCGAGACGGCCGGCTCCGGGTACGCCCCGATCCGCGAGCCGAGCGTCAGCCGGTGCGCCCGGCCGACGGTCGAGATCGAGTCGAGCTGCACGCACCCGAGGCGGCGGATCGCCTCGGCGACGTCGTCTGCCCGCGCGCGCCGGAACCGGGTCGCGTAGCGCTGGTGCGAGACCACGTAGCGCCGCAGCTGCCCGAGCGAGACCGTCTCCATGCCGGTAGTCAACGCCGGTGCGGCGGCGGATGTTTCGGCGGCGGGCGGCGCGGCGGAGGAGTGCCGGCAAGCAGGCTCTCGACGTGACCGAGCGCGCGCGCGAGGGCGTCCGCCTCGGGACGCGGGACGGCGGCCAGGAGCTCGCCGATCTGCGTCCGGAGCCGTGCTTGCGCCGAGGCCAGGGTTCGCCGCCCTCGGCCGGTGAGCGCGAGCTCGAGCCGCCTCCGGTCGGCGGCGGCGGGAGCCCGTTCGAGCAGGCCTTCGCGCTCGAGCTCGGCCAGCAGCTGGGAGACGGCCGCTCCCGAGACGCCGGTTCGCCGGGCCAGGTCGGCCGCGGCGACCTGGCCGTCATCGACCGCGCGGAGGGCGAGGAACTGCGCCACGGTGAGCGGAGGCTGGTGTGCGCCGAGCAACCGCTGGATCCAGCGCGTCGCGAGCGGCGCCGTCGCCACCAATGCCTCCGCTGCATCGTGAACGGGTTTGGGAGTCATCAGTTAAGTAAACTTGACAGTCAAGCTTGGTTATCGACGTGATTCTCGCAGCTGCAGCCGTCACCGTCACGGTCGTCCGGCCGCGCTCGTGGGCGGCGACGGCCGTCGTCGTCGCGACGGCGGCCTTCGCCGTCCTCCTCGGGGCCGGCTCGCTCGTGGCGTCGGTGGCCGCCACGGGGCCTGCGATCGGATTCCTGGCCGTCGCGGTGGGGCTGTCCGCTCTCGCCGTCCGGCTCGGGCTCGCTGCCCGTGTCGCGGAGGCGCTTGCCCGCCGAGCCCGCCGGCGTCCCGCGCTCCTCTACGTCCTCGTCTGCCTGAGCAGCGCGGCCGCGACGGCGCTCGTCTCGCTGGACGGGGCGGTCGTGCTGCTCGTGCCGGTCGTGCTCGAGCTCGGGCGGCGCGGAGCGGCCGTGCGGCCGCTCCTGCTCGGCATGGTCGCCGTCGCGAACGCCTTCTCGCTCGGCTTGCCGGAGGGAAACCCGACAAACCTCGTCGTCCTCGCACGCCTCGACGAGGGCCTCGGCGCCTACACGCTGCGTGCGCTGCCCGCCGCCGTCGGGGCTGCCGTCATCTGTGCCGCCGGCGCCGCCTGGCTCGGGCGCGGCGCCGAGTGGAGCCGTGCTGCGCCGACGCAGGTGCGCGTCGGTGCCGGGCTCGGCGCGGTCGCACGGCTCGGCCTCCAGCTCTCCGCGCTGCTAGTCGTCCTGATCCCGGTGGCCAGGCACGTGCCCGGGATCCGGTCGAGCGGGCTGGGCGTGTCGCTGGGGGTCGCGGCGGTCACGGCGGCTGTCGCGGCAACCGTGAACAACCTCCCGGCCTCCGCGGCGATCGCGGCCACGCTGAGCGGGCCCGCGGCGTACGCCGCGCTGGCGGGCGTCTCGGTCGGCGCTCTGGCGACCGAGCACGGATCGGTCGCGACGCTCCTCGCCGGCGAGCTGGCCGGTGTGCGCGCACACGAGCGGCGCCTCGTCCCCGTGGTGGCCGCGGCGCTGGCCGTCGCGACGGTGGTGCTCTACGCGTCGAGCGGTACGTAGCCCGGCGAGGAGGCGACACGCTCGATCCACGCCTGCACGTGTGGATAGAGCGCGAGGTCGAAGCCGCCTTCCGCCGCCAGGTGCGTGTACGCGTACAGCGAGATGTCCGCGATCGTGGGCGTGTCGCCGACGAGCCATTCGCGGCCGTCCAGGTGGCCGTCCAGCGCCGCGAGCGCACGGTTGCCGGCGCGCCACTTCGACTCGAGCTCGGCGGCGTGCTGCTCGCGCTTGCCGAGCAGCGTGATCCAGAACCGCGCCACCGCGACCGTCGGCTCCAGCTCGTACTGCTCGAAAAACATCCACTGCAGGACGCGGGCCCGCTCCAGCCGGTCGGCCGGCACGTAGGGCGAGCCGTCGCCGAAGTACCAGAGGATCGCGTTCGATTCTGCGAGGTGCTCGCCGTCGTCGAGCTCGAGCGTCGGCACGCGTAACGCCGGGTTCTTGCCGCCCAGGAGCTCCGGCCGGTTCGAGCGGTCGAAGACGTCGACCTCGACCCGCTCGTAGTCGAGCCCGCGCAGCGCCAGGATCTGCCGCACCTTCCAGCAGTTTCCGGAGAGCTGCGAGTTGTAGAGACGCACGCCTACCGCCGGTGGGCGAGGTACTCGAGCAGGTCCGACCGCGTGAGCACCGCCCGCGGCTTGCCCTCGCGCGCGACCACGACGGCCTGGTTGCGCTCGCGCAGGTCGGCGAACACCTCGTCGACCGAGTCGTGCACGTCGACGGCGGCGAGCGGCGGCTGCATCGCGGCGGCGACGTCCTCGCCGAGCGCATCCGGGTTGCGGAAGATGCGGTCGAGCAGCGTCCGTTCGTTGAGCGAGCCGATCACGTCGGCGAGGGTCTCGGCGGGCGCGTTCCGGACGACGGGCAGCTGCGAGATCCCGTAGCGCTGCATCAGCTCGATCGCCGCGCCGAGCTTCTCGTGCGGCTCGCAGGTGACCAGGTCGGGGACGCCGTTCTCGGCGTGCTTGAACGTGAGCACCTGCTCGACGGTGTCCGGGGGGCCGTGGCGCTCGAGGAAGCCGTGCTCGAGCATCCAGTTGTCGTCGTAGATCTTGGACAGGTAGCCGCGCCCGCCGTCGGGGATCGTCGTCAGGATCGTCGTCCCCGGGCCGCGCCGCTTCGCCACCTCGAGCATCGCGAACACCGACGTCCCGCCCGAGCCGCCCGCCAGGATCCCCTCCCGGCGCGCGAGCCGCCGAGTCGTCAGGAACGAGTCGCGGTCGGAGACGCGCACGTACTCGTCGACGACCGACGGGTCGAAGCTCTCCGGGAAGCCGTCCTTGCCGATCCCCTCGACCAGGTAGGGGTGCACCGGGCCGCCGGAGTAGATCGAGCCCTCCGGGTCGGCGCCGACCACGACCAGGTCCGGCTTCCGTTCCTTCAGATAGCGCGCCGTGCCGGTGATCGAGCCGCCCGTGCCGACGCTGATCACGACCACGTCGAGCTCGTCGCCGACCTGCTCCCAGATCTCGGGGCCGGTCGTCCGGTAGTGCGCGTCCGGGTTCCCCGGGTTCGAGTACTGGTCGGGCTTGTAGGCGCCCGGGATCTCCTCGGCCAGGCGGTCGGAGACGAGGTAGTAGCTCTCGGGCGAGTCGGGATCCACCGCCGTCGGGCAGATGACGACGTCGGCGCCGAACGCGCGCAGCAGCGCGATCTTCTCGGGCGCGACCTTGTCCGGGACGACGAAGATCATCTTGTAGCCCTTGATCGCCGCGGCGAGGGCGAGCCCGACGCCCGTGTTGCCCGAGGTCGGCTCGACGATCGTCCCGCCCGGCTTCAACCTCCCGGTGCGCTCGGCCTGCTCGATCATGCTGAGCGCGATCCGGTCCTTGTTCGAGCCGCCCGGGTTCAGGTACTCGAGCTTGGCGAGCAGGGTGCAGCCGAGCTCCCGGCCGATGTGCTGGAGACGGACGATCGGCGTCGAGCCGATCAGGTCGAGGAGGGTCGGGAACTCGCGTTCCACCCGGTTCGATCCTACCCCCGCTCGACGTGGTCGAGAAAGCCCGCGACCACCTCGCGGTAGCGCTCGGGCCTCTCGGCGAACTGCATGTGCGACGCGTCCTCGAACGAGACGAGCTCGGAGCCCTCGATCCCTGCGTTCAGCGCCTGGGCCTGGACCGGCGTGAACTCGTCGTGCGCGCCGGTGGTGATCAGCGTTGGAGCCTCGATCTCGCCGAGGCGGCCGGTGATGTCCCACGTCTTCAGCGTCCCGGTGATCACGAACTCGTTCGGGCCCTGCATGGTCAGGTAGACCTCGGGGTGCTCCTGCAGCCCGGCGAAGGTGCGGAGCACGTAGTCGGGGAACGGGTCGACCCGGCAGACATGGCGCCTGTAGAACTCCATCGTCGCGGCCTCGTACTCGGGCGAGTCGATCGTGCCGGCCGCCTCCTGCTCGTCGAGCACGGCCTGGACGTCGGGCGGGAGCTCCCGGCGCAGCCGGCCCGTCTCGGCCTCCCACACGGGGATGCTCGCGGGCGACGAGGAGAGGACGAGGCTCGCGAGCCCCGCCGGCTTCGTCAGCGCGTACTCCATCGCCAGCATCCCGCCCCAGGACGAGCCGAACAGGTGAATCCGGTCGAGGGCGAGCGCGTCCCGGACCGCCTGGACCTCGCGGACGAACAGCTCGACCGTCCAGAAGTCCGCGGGCTTGCTCTCCGTCCAGGAGCGGCCGCAGCCGATCTGGTCGTAGAAGACGACGCGGCGGCCGGTCGTTGCGAGGGCCTCGAGCGGCTCGAGGTAGTCGTGCAGCGCGCCCGGCCCTCCGTGCAGGCAGAGGAGCGGCAGTTTGCCGGGCTCCTCGCCGTCGCCGACGATGCGGTACCAGGTCTCGCCGCCCGCGTAGGGGATGGTGCCCTCGGCCGCCACGCGCGGAGTCTACGCTCGTGCGCATGTGGACTCCGTTCCCGGAGCTGGACGAGGTGTTGCGCCAGCTCGTCTCGGGAGTCGCCGGGGTGCTCGGTTCCAATCTCGTCGGGATCTACCTGCAAGGCTCGTTCGCCCTCGGCGAGGCAGACGAGTGGAGCGACGTCGACTGGCTGGTCGTCACCGGCGAGCAGGTAGGTGAGCCGGAGCGCCCCGCCCTGGACGCCCTCCACCGCCGCCTCTTCCTCATACCGGATCGCTGGGCGCAGCACCTCGAGGGCTCCTACATCGACCGCGAGCTGTTGCGAACGCCCGATCCGGCTCGGACGAAGCTTCTCTTCCTCGACCACGGCTCGCAGGAGCTCGCCCGGGACGACCACTGCAACACCTCGTACGTCCGGTGGACGCTCCGCGAGCACGGGATCTCGCTCGCCGGGCCGCATCCGAAGGAGCTCGTCGATCCCGTTCCGGCGGACGTCCTTCGGGAGGAGGCGCGCGCGCGGACGCGGGAGTGGGTCGACTGGGCGTGTTCGCTGCAGGTCATGAACGCCTGGCAGCAGCCCTACATCGTCATCTCGCTCTGCCGCGTGCTCTGGACGGCGGAGCACGGAACCGTCGTCTCGAAACGAGCGGCCGGGGAGTGGGCCGTCGACGCCCTGGATTCGGAGTGGACGGCGCTGATCCGTCGGGCACTCGACGAGCGGCCCGACCCGGTGGCCCGCTGGCACCGGCCCGCAACCGCCGAGGCGGTCGAGCGGACGCTGGAGTTCGTCCGCTACGCGAGCAGTGCCCGCAGCTGATCGAGCGTCATGTTCCCGCCGCTGGCGATCAGGCCGACCTTCCGCCCCGCGAGATCGAGCTTCAGGGCCGCGGCGAGGGGCGCGGCGCCGGCGGGCTCGATCAGGTTCCGCGTCAGCTCGAGCATGTGCAGCGTCGCCGCGCGAAGCTCGTCCTCCGAGACAAGCACGAAGTCGTCGAGGCGCTCGCGGAGGATCTGCTGCGGGAGCTCGAAGCCGACGCGCGTCTGCAGGCCCTCGGCGGCGGTCGCGATCCGGTCCTGGGCGATGCCGCCTTCCTTCCACGAGCGGTAGGCGGCGGGCGCGGCTGCCGCCTGGACGCCGATCACGCGCAGCTCGGGTCGCATCGCCGCGGCCGCCACGCACGCGCCGGCGGCGCCGCTGCCGCCGCCGATCGGGACGATCAGCACGTCGAGGTCGGGCTGCCGCTCGAGCGTCTCGAGCGTGTGGGTGCCGACGCCCGCGATCAGGTGCGGCTCGTTGCCGGAGTGGACGTAGCGGTAGCCGTGCTCCTGCGCCAGCGTCTCGCAGTGCTCGCGCGCGTCGTCGAAGTCGCGGCCGTGCTCGACGATCTCGCCGCCGAGCCCCCGGATCGAGCGGACCTTGACCGGGTTCGCGCCCTCGGGCACGCAGATCACGGTGCGTACGCCGAAGAGCCTGCCGGCGAAGGCGATCGACTGGCCGTGGTTCCCGGTCGAGGCGGTGACGACGCCGCGGCGACGCTCGTCGTCGGACAGCTGCGAGACGAGGTTGACACCGCCGCGCACCTTGAAGTTGCACACCGGCAGGTGGTTCTCGTGCTTGACCCAGGTCTCGGCGCCGACGAGCTCGTCGAGCGCCGGGTAGCGGTTCAATGCGGTCTCGCGGAGGTAGGGCGAGATCCGCTCGCGCGCTGCGAGGACGTCGTCGAAGGTCGGCGCATCCATTCGTCCGGGGACGCTACAGGGACAGTCCCTGAGGGGCTGTCCCTCAGTGTCTGAAATGGCGGCGGCCGGTGAAGACCATCGTCGCGCCCGCCGACTCGACCGCGGCAACCACGTCGGCATCGCGCTTCGAGCCGCCCGGCTGGATGATCCCGCGCACGCCGGCCTCCAGGGCCAGCGACGGCCCGTCGGGGAACGGGAAGAACGCGTCGGAGGCGAGCGCAGCGCCGGCCAGGTCGTGGCCGTGCTCGCGCGCCTTCTCGACGGCGAGCCGGACCGCGTCGACGCGGGACATCTGCCCCGCGCCGATGCCGATCGTCCGCAGGTCCCTGGCGATCACGATCGCGTTCGAGGTGACGTGCTTGCAGACGCGCCAGGCGAAGAGCAGGTCTCCCCAGTCCGACTCGGCCGGCTCGCCGCAGACCGCGACCATCCCCTCGCGGTCCTCGACGTCGCCGTCGCGATCCTGGGCCAGCAGGCCGCCGACCACGCGCCGGTAGTCGCGCTCGTCCGGCGCCTGGTTCCTCCGCTCGGTGGAGTCGAGCACGCGCACCGCTTCCTTTCGCCGCAGCACCTCGAGCGCTCCGTCCTCGTACCCCGGCGCGAACAGCACCTCCACGAACTGCTCGGCGATCCGCTCGGCCAGCTCGAGCGGCACCGGCCGGTTCAGCACGACCACGCCCCCGTAGGCGGACACCGGATCCGAGCCGAGCGCGCGCGAATACGCGTCCTCGATCGAGCCCGCCACCGCCACCCCGCACGGGTTGGCGTGCTTGACGATCACGCAGGCGGGAAGCGTGAACTCCTCGGCCAGCCGACGCGCGGCCGAGAGGTCGTTGAGGTTGTTGTACGAGAGCTCCTTGCCGTTCAGCTGCTCGACCCGCGAGAGCAGGTGGCGGCGCGCGCCCGCCTCCGCGTAGTACGCCGCCCGCTGGTGCGGGTTCTCGCCGTAGGCGAGATTCCGCTCCTTCCAGAACGTCGGGATCAGCCCCGCCGGGAAGGCCTCCCGCTCGTTGAACCAGGCGGAGATCGCCGACTCGTACGCGGCGGTGACGACGAACGCCTCGCCGGCGAGCGAGCGCCGCGTCTCGAGCGACAGCCCGCCCGTCTCGCGCAGCTCCGCGAGCACGCGCTCGTACCGCTCGACCCGCGCGACCACGCCCACGTGGCGGAAGTTCTTGGCCGCCGCGCGGAGCAGCGTGGGGCCGCCGATGTCGATCATCTCGACCGCCTCCTCCTCCGTCACCCCGCGCCGCGAGGCGGTCTCGGTGAACGGGTAGAGGTTGACGACGACCAGGTCGAACGGCTCGATGCCGCTCGCGGCGAGGTCGGCCAGATCCTCGGGCACGTCCCGCCTGGCGAGGATGCCGCCGTGGACCGCGGGGTGGAGCGTGACCACCCGGTGGCCGAGCAGCTCGGCGAAGCCGGTCAGCGTCTCGAGCCGGGTCACCGTCAGGCCCTCCGCCTCGAGGAACGCGGTGGTGCCGCCGCTCGCGACCAGCTCCCAGCCGAGCTCGTCCAGGCCGCGCCCGAGCTCACCCAGGCCGCTCTTGTCGTACACGGAGATCAGCGCGCGCACAGCTCTCTCACCACCTCCGGCAGCAGCCGGTGCTCGACGGCGTGAATTCGCTCCTCGAGCGTCGAGCGCGGCTCGACCGGCACCGGCTCCTGCCGCAGCACCGGCCCGGTGTCGATGCCCTCGTCGACGAGGTGCACGGTCACGCCGGTCTCGGGAACTCCGGCGGCGACGGCCCGCTCGATCGCGCGCAGGCCCGGAAACGAAGGGAGCAGGGAGGGATGGACGTTGACGATCGGGTCGAAGCGCTCGAGGAACGCCGGCGACAGCAGGCGCATGTAACCCGCCAGGACGACCATGCTCACGCCGTGCCCTTCGAGCCAGTCGGCCGTCTCGCGCTCGTCCTCGAAGACGGCGGCGGGAATCCGCGCTGCACGTGCGCGCTCGAGCGCTCGCGCATCCGTCTTGTTCGACGCGACCGCGGCGATGGGCAGTCCGGCGTCGATCAGGGCCTGCAGGTTCGTCCCTTCGCCGGAGACGAGGACGCCGATCACACGACGCGCCCGATCACCGGACGGCCGGCGGGCTCGGTCACGACGGCGCAGTAGCCGATCCCGAGGTTGAAGACCCGCCGCAGCTCCTCCTCGTCGACGTGGCGCCCGAGCCAGCCGAACACCTCGGGCCGCTCCCAGGCGTCCCAGTCGATCTCCGCCCGCAGCCCGGGCGGCAGCACCCGCGCGAGGTTGCCCTCGATGCCGCCGCCGGTCACGTGCGCCAGCGCGCGCACGTCCGTGTCCCGTCGGAGCGAGCGGACGTCGTCGAGGTACAGCCGCGTCGGCGCGAGCAAGTCGCCGCCGTCGTAGTCCTCCGTCTCGAGCACCCGGCGGACGAGGGAGAAGCCGTTCGCGTGCGGCCCGGCGGACGCGAACCCGACCACCCGGTCGCCCGCCACCACCCGCGAGCCGTCGATCAGGTCGCGCCGGTCGACCAGGCCGACGCACGTGGCGGCGAAGTCGAGCTCGCCCTCGCGGTAGACGCCCGGGAGCTCCGCCGTCTCGCCGCCGACGAGAGCGCAGCCCGCGGCCCGGCAGACCTCGGCCGCGCCCTCGACCAGCTCGGCGACCTCGTCCAGCTCGAGCCGGCTGGCCGCGACGTAGTCGAGCAGGAAGAGCGGCTCCGCACCCGTGGTCGCGACGTCGTTGATGCAGTGCGCGGCCATGTCGGCGCCGCAGTTGCGCAGCAGCCCACGTCCGCGCGCGACCATCGGCTTCGTCCCGATCGAGTCCATCGAGGCGGCGAGCAGGCGCCGTTCGTCGAGCGGGTACAGCCCGGCGAACGCGCCGAACCCCGACGCGCCGGTCGACTCGACCGCCGCCCGCAGCCGCTCGACCACCGCCTCAGCGGTCGCGAGCGAGACCCCTGCCGCCTCGTAGGTCGGCTCCGTGCCCACCCCTGCGAGTCTAAGCAGGGACCCGGCCCTACACTGACCCCGTGGGCCCGTCGCCCCTGACCAGCTGGACGTTCGACCCCGCGGCGTTCCTGCTGATCGCGGCCTCCGGCTTCCTCTACTACCGGCGCACGGCGACGCTGGCGGCGCGCGGCACGCCGGTCGAGCTCTGGCGCCGGCTCGTCTTCGGGTTCGGGCTCTTCCTCGCGTTCATGGCGGTCGCCTCGCCGATCCATGAGCTCGGCGAGCAGCAGTTCTTCTTCGTGCACATGATCCAGCACATCCTGCTCGGCGACCTGGCGCCGCTGTGCTTCGTGGCCGGGCTGACCGGCCCGATCCTGCGGCCCGTGCTGGCGCTGCCGTGGGTGCTGCGCCTCCGCTTCCTGACGCATCCGCTGGTCGCGCTGCCGATCTGGGCGGCGAACCTCCTGCTCTGGCACCTGCCCGCCGCCTACGAGGCGGCGTTGCACCACACGGCGATCCACGCCTTCCAGCACCTGCTCTTCTTCACCTGCGGCTGCCTGATGTGGGCGCCCGTGATCGAGGTGCTGCCGGGACCGGAGTGGTTCGGCACCGGCATGAAGCTCGCGTACATCGTCGCCGTCCGTCTCGTCGAGACGGTGCTGGGGAACATCTTCATCTGGTCGGGCGGGGCCTTCTACACCACCTACCTGCACCAGGCGAGCCGCTGGGGCATCTCGCCGCACGCCGACCAGGGGATCGCCGGCGGGGTGATGATGCTCGAGGGCTCCCTGGTCACGCTCGGGGCGCTCGCGTGGCTCTTCCTGCGCTGGGCGCGCGAGAGCGAGGAGCGCCAGCAGCTGCTCGAGCAGGGCGTCGACAGCCGGACGGCGACGAGAGCCGTTCGCTACGGCCGCGGCGAAGGGGTATCCGGCCCGAGGTAGATCATGAGGCCGAAGCGGTGCGCTCCACCGGCTTCCACCACGTCGACCTCGTCGTCAGCTCGATTCTCCGCAGCCTGCCCTTCTACCGCCAGCTGCTCGAGCCGCTCGGCTGGCACCGGGTGGGCGAGGTCGAGGGCGAGCGCGGCGAGACGATCTGGTACATCTCCGGCCCCGGCAGCTCACTCGGGCTCCGCGAGGCGCAGACGCCCGCCGAGCAGCCGTTCGACCGCTACCGCGTGGGCCTCCACCACGTCGCCTTCGAGGCGCCCTCGCGGTTCGAGGTCGACGAGCGGGCCGAGTGGCTGCGCGCCCGCGGGGTGACGATCGAGAGCGGGCCGGAGGAGTACTCGTACATCCCCGGGTACTACGCCGTCTTCTTCTACGACCCGGACGGGATCAAGCTCGAGATCGTCCACGTGCCGGGGCACGCGGCCTGAGCTACGCGCGGGCCGGCTCGAAGCGCAGCTTCGCCAGCCGCCGGCCCTCGGGGATCCGCGTGGGATAGTCGCCCGTCAGGCAGGCCCGGCACAACGACGAGGCCGGCCGCGCCGTCGCGGACTGGAGCCCGGCGAGCGAGATGTACGCGAGCGAGGTCGCGCCGATCGACGCCCGCACCTCCTCGACCGACCTCGACGAGGCGATCAGCTCCTCCTCGTCCGCCAGGTCGATGCCGTAGAAGCACGGCCCGATCACGGGAGGCGAGGAGATCCGCGCGTGCACCTCGCTCGCGCCCGCGTCGAACAGCATCGCCACGATCTGCCGGGTCGTGTTCCCGCGGACGATCGAGTCGTCGACGATCACCACGCGCTTGCCCGCCACCTCCGCCAGCGGGTTGAACTTCAGGCGGATGCCCTGCTGGCGCAGCTCCTGGTCGGGCTGGATGAACGTCCGCCCGACGTAGCGGTTCTTGATCAGCCCCTCGCTGAACGGGATTCCGGTCGCTCGCGAGAAGCCGATCGCCGCGGGCGTGCCGGAGTCGGGGATGGGCAGCACGAGGTCGGCGTCGACCGGCGCCTCCGCGGCCAGCCGCTCGCCCATCCGCACGCGCGCAGCGTGCACCTCGACGCCCTCGAGCCGCGTGTCCGGGCGGGCGAGGTAGAAGAACTCGAAGATGCACAGGGCGCCGTCGGCCGCCGGCACCGCCTGCCGCGACTCCACGCCGCGCTCGTCGACCACGACCAGCTCGCCGCGGCCCAGCTCCCGCTCCAGCTCGGCGCCGACCAGGTCGAGCGCGCAGGTCTCGGAGGCGACCACCCAGCCATCCGGGAGCCGCCCGAGCACGAGCGGCCGGAACCCGTGCGGGTCGCGGAAGGCGAGCAGCTTCCCCTCCGAGAGCGCGGTCACCGAGTAGGCACCCTCGAGCCTCCCCATCGCGTTCGCGACCGCCTCGTCGAGCGGCGCCGGGTCGTTCGCGACCAGCGCCGCGATCAGCTCGGTGTCGGAGCTCGAGCCGAGCTTCACGCCGTCGCCGGCGAGCTCCTCGCGCAGCTCGCCGGCGTTGACGAGGTTGCCGTTGTGGCCGAGGGCGACGGTCCGGGCGCGGCCGTGCTGGACGATCGGCTGCGCGTTCGACCACTGAGCCGAGCCGGTGGTCGAGTAGCGCGTGTGGCCGATCGCGAGCTGGCCGCGGAGGCCGCTCAGCTTCTGCTCGTCGAACACCTGCGTGACGAGGCCCATCTCGCGGAGGACGGTCAGGTGGCCGCGGTCGGAGACGGCGATCCCGGCCGACTCCTGGCCGCGATGCTGGAGCGCGTGCAGGCTGAAGTGGGCGAGCCGGGCGACGTCGCGGTCGGGGGCGCAGATGCCGAGCACGCCGCACATCAGCCGCGCCAGGCTCGTTCCAGCTCTGCCAGCGGGATCTCCAGGAGACGGTCGCCGCCGACCACGCCGAGCTCACGCAGGGGAACGCCCTCGAGGTGAGCGACGTCCTCGCGCGCGCAGGCGATCACGGCCTGCCCGCTCCCTTCGCCGAACCACATGAGGATCTCGTCCGGGAGCTCGATCTCGGCGCCGACGCCGCTCCAGAGCGCAGCCTGCGCGAGCGCGACCGCCGGCCCTCCGGCCGAGACGTCGTGCGCGAGCGACAGGATAGGCGCCGAACGCCAGAGGAGCTCGATCAGCGCACGTTCGGCGGGGAGATCGAGGTGCGGCCTGCCCCCACCCGGCTCGCCGTACAGCGCCTGGTACTCGGACCAGGCGAGCGACACGGAGAGCTTCGGCGCCGAGGCGAGGAGCACGACGTCGCCCTCTCGCCAGCGGGCGGGAACGGTGCGGACGTCGGGCACGAGCCCCACGCAGCCCACCACCGGAGCCGGCAGGATCGCCCGCCCGTCCGTCTCGTTGTAGAGCGAGACGTTCCCGGAGACGACCGGGATGCGCAACGCCTCGGCGGCGCGCGCCATCCCCTCGATCGCCTCGGCCAGCTCCCAGGCGATCTCCGGCTTCTCGGGGTTGCCGAAGTTGAGGCAGTCGGTCAGCCCGATCGGCTCGCCGCCTGCGCAGGCGACGTTGCGCGCCGCCTCCAGCACCGCGAGCGCGCCGCCCACGCGCGGCGCCGCGTGCGCGATGCGCCCCGGCCCGTCGAGCGACAGCGCCAGACCTCGAAGCGAGGGCCGCAGCCGCAGCACCGCCGCGTCGAGGCCGGGGCGGCGCACCGTCCGCGACCCGACCAGGTGGTCGTATCGCTCGTAGATCCAGGACCGCGACCGGATGTTGGGCGACGCGAGCAGCTCGAGCAGCGCGTCCTCGACGTACGGCCCGAGCGGGTCCGGCGGCACGGGCGCGGTCGGGCGGGGGGCCGTCTCGACCCGGTAGCGCGGCGCCTCGTCGGTCAGGAACCGGGCGGGGATCTCCCCGACCGGCTCGCCTGCGTGGAAGGCGCGCAGCTCGCCGGTGTCGGTCACCTCGCCGATCGAGGCGCAGTGCAGCTCCCAGCGGGCGCACACCGTCTCGACCGCCTCGAGGAACTCCGGGCGGACGACTGCCACCATCCGCTCCTGCGACTCCGAGATCATGATCTCCCAGGGCTCGAGCTCCTCGCGCAACGGCACGCGGTCGAGCTGGACGTCGACGCCGGTGCCGTCGCGGGCCATCTCGGCGAGCGCCGAGGCGAGCCCGGCGGCGCCGCAGTCCTGGAGCGACTCGACCAGCCCGTCCCGGACGAGCTCGACCGAGACCTCGATCAGCTTCTTGCCGGTGAACGGGTCGCCGATCTGCACCGACGGCCGCTTCTCGGCGGCGCCCTCGCCCAGCTCCTGGCTGGCCAGCACGCTCGCCCCGCCGATGCCGTCGCGGCCGGTGGTCGCGCCGTAGAGGACGAGCAGGTGGCCGGGCGTCTGCGCCCGGGCGCGCTTGACGCGGTCGGCGGGCAGGAGCCCGACGCACATCGCGTTGACGAGGCAGTTGTCCGCGTAGCTCTCGTGGAAGAACGCCTCGCCGCCGACGGTCGGAACGCCGACCGAGTTCCCGTAGGCGCCGATCCCGGCGACCGCGCGGTCGAATGCGTGTCCGGGCCCGCCGAAGCGGAGGCCGTCGAGCAGCGCCACCGGGCGCGCGCCCATGGCGACGATGTCGCGGAGGATCCCGCCGACCCCCGTGGCCGCGCCCTGGAAGGGCTCCACCGCGGTCGGATGGTTGTGCGACTCGACCTTGAACGCCACCGCCTCGCCGTCGCCGAGGCCGAGCACGCCCGCGTTCTCGCCCGGCCCCTGGAGCACGCGCTCGCCGTCGCTCGAGAACCGTCGCAGCAGGAGCGCCGAGTGCTTGTAGCCGCAGTGCTCGGACCAGAGGAGCGAGAACACGGCCAGCTCGAAGTGGTTCGGGTCGCGGCCGATCAGCTCGCGGATACGGTCGAGCTCCCCGTCGGTGAGACCGAGCGTGCGGTGGAGCGGTTCCGCGACCTGGCTCAGGGATTCATCGTAGCCGGGAAGCCCGACGGTGCCGGCCGCGTTACCGTGAAGGGATGTCCCGCCGCTACGGCCCGTTGATCCTCGTGCTCGCGGCGATCTGGGGCGCCTCGTACCTGTTCATCAAGGTCGGCGTGCGCGACTTCGAGCCGACGGTGCTGATGACGCTGCGCCTCCTGATCGCCGGTCTGCTCCTGCTCGCGTTCCTGGCGGCGACGACCGGTGCGCGCAACGCGCTCCTGGGCGTGCGCCTGGCCTGGCGCGAGGGCCTCGTGTTCGGCGCGATCAACGGTGCGATCCCGTTCACGCTGATCGCCTGGGGCGAGACGCACATCGATTCCGGCGTCGCCGCGATCGCCCAGGCGTCGGTTCCGATCTTCGTCGCGCTGCTGGCGATCAAGTTCAACCCGAGCCAGCGCTCGAGCGGAATCAAGCTCGTCGGCATCCTCGTCGGTCTCCTCGGCGTCGGCGTGCTCGCCGGCATCCACCCGGAGGGCGGCGGCTGGGCGGTCGCGGGGACGCTCGCCGTTGTGCTCGCCTCGGTCTCGTATGCGGCGGGCGGGCTCTACGGCCAACACGCGCTCGGTCGTGCATCCGGGCCCGTGCTCGCGACCGCGTCGATGCTCTACGGCGGTCTGCTCCTGCTGCCGTTCGCCCTGTTCCAGCTGCCCGACCACACGCCGGGGTGGAAGCCGGTGGCGTCCCTCCTCGGGCTGGCCGTGCTCGGCACCGCGGTCGCGCAGCTGCTCCTGTTCAGGATCCTGCGGCTCTTCGGCGCGGCGCGGCTCTCCTTCGTCACGTACCTGATCCCGGCGTTCGCGCTGCTGTACGGATCGCTGATCCTCGACGAGCCGCTGCGGCCGTCGATGCTGGTCGGCCTCGGGCTGATCCTCGGCGGTGTGGCGCTCGGCTCGGGCGTGTGGCGCCCGCAGCGCCGGCCGGTAGCGGATCAGGCCGCGTGATTCGCAGGGCCGGCCCTACCGACCTCGACTTCGCCGTCGAGCTGCTGGCGCGCGACGAGGTCGAGCCGTTCCTGTCCAAGCACCGCTCGAACGAGCGCGAGGACGTGCTCGCCCGGATCGAGCGCTCGCAGGCCGAGCCGGCGTCCTTCGGCGTCTTCGTGATCGAGGTCGACGGCGTGCGGGGCGGGCTGATGGAGTTCGAGACCTTCAGCGAGCGAAGCCGGATCGCCAACCTCGGCGGCCTCGCGATGCATCCCGATTTCCGCGGCCGGGGGGTGGCCCGGCAGGCCGCGCAGGCGTTCCAGCGCCACCTTCTGCTGGACCTCGGCTTCCACCGCCTCCAGCTCGAGGTCTACGGTTTCAACGAGCGCGGAATCGCCCACGCCGAGCAGGCGGGGTTCGTCCGCGAAGGGGTCAAGCGGAAGGCATACCTGCGCCACGGTGCCTGGTCCGACGGCATCCTCTTCGGCCTGGTCCGGGAGGATCTCGGCCTCGCGCCCGGCGTCGACCTCCTCTACGAGTACGTCGCGCGCCACAACCAGGGCGTCCGCACCGGCGACTGGGACCCGCTCGGGGAGTGCTTCGCGGCCGACGCCGTGCTCGAGCTCGACGGCACCGGCGTCGGGCCGTTCGCCGGCCGGGACGAGATCGTCGCGGCGTACCGCGGGCGCCCGCCCGACGACGAGGTGCGCCTCCTCGACGCGACCGGGACGACCGCGACCTATGCCTGGCTCGCCGCACCGGACGAGCCTGCCGGAACGATGCGCCTGGAGCCGGCGGCCGGCCTGATCGCCTCGCTCACGATCACGGTGTAGCCGGGGTGGTCGCGCCTAGCGGCCCGACCAGGTCGGGTCGCGCTTCTCGAGGAAGGCCGACATGCCTTCCTGCGCGTCGTCCGCCTGTGCGTTCGCGGCCATCACGCCGCGGGTCAGCTCGTACGCGCCGCGTTCGTCGAGCTCGATCTGCTCGTAGAACGCCCGCTTGCCGATGCGCACCGTGAGCGGGCTCGAGCGGGCGACCTTCGCCGCCAGGTCCTGCACGACGTCCTCGAGCTCCTCGCCCGGGACGACGCCGTTGATCAGCCCCCACTCGCACGCCGTCCCGGCGTCGATCGGCTCCCCGGTGAGCAGCAGCTCGAGGGCGCGCTTGCGGCCGACCGCGCGTGAGAGCGGCACCATCGGCGTGGAGCAGAAGAGGCCGATCCTGACGCCTGGCGTCGCGAAGCGCGTTCCCGTCGCGGCGAGCGCGAGGTCACAGGCGGCGACGAGCTGGCAGCCCGCCGCGGTCGCGATCCCGTGCACCTTGGCGATCACGGGTTGCGGCAGGCGGTGGATCGTCTCCATCATCACCGTGCAGACGTCGAAGAGCTGCTCGTAGAAGGCGGCGTCGCGGCCGACCATCTCGCCGAGGTCGTGTCCCGCCGAGAACGCCGGGCCGGCGCCCTCGATCACGATCGCGCGCACCTCCGGGTCGGCGCCGGCCTCCTCGAGCGCCGTGATCAGCTCCTCCATCAGCGCGAGCGAGAGCGCGTTCCGCTTCTCCGGCCGGTTCAGCGTGATCCGCGCCGAGGGCGGCTCGACGCGGACGAGCAGGTGCTCGCGGGTCGCGGTCGCCATCCCTGAACGGTACTCCTCTGAGCCCGCCGGTGCTTCTTCGCGTTCCCGGACGACGAGGCGGAGCTCAGCCGACGTTCAGCCTGCCTCGACCCGCTCCCCGCGCCTAGTCGAGACAACGGGACGTGGTTGCCGGCTTCGTGGGTCGTGGCCGGGGCTTCACGAGGACCGGCGCGATGGTCCTCAGGAAGCGCTCAGGAAGTTCTGAGGAACGCACGGCCGGCCCGAGCTAGCGTCGAGAGGGCACCCGTTCCGACAACGACAGGAGGCAGTGATGGTGGTGCAGATCGTTCAATTCCAGCTCGCCGGGATCGACCCTGCGGATTACGAGGCCCACGCCGAGCGGATCGCCCCGGCGTTCGCGCGCCTGCCCGGGCTGATCGCAAAGGCATGGCTCGCCGATCCCGGCGAGAACACGTACGGCGGCGTCTACCTCTGGACCGACCGCGCCGCGGCCGAGGACTACGCGGACGGCGAGCTGCTCACGGCCGCCCGCCGGAACCCGGCCTTCGCCGGCTTCCGCTCGTCGATTCTCGACACGCTCGCTGCTCCCACCGCACTCACCACGCGGGGCCTTGCCCGGCTGTCCGCCACGGAGGCTGCTGCCTAGACTTGGCAGGCGGTGGGATCGACGCTCGGCGTGCTACTCGACCAGCAGACGGCCCGGCTCGTCGGCCGCGACCGCGAGCGGGCCGCTCTGCTGGACCTCGTCCTCGAGGACGTGCCGGTTGCCGTGTTCGTCCACGGCCTCGCCGGGGTCGGTAAGTCCACGCTGCTCGTGGCGTTCGCAGCGGACGCGCGTGAGCGCGGCGCCGCCGTCGTGTCCCTGGACGGGCGCACGATCGAGCCGACGGAGAGAGGCTTCGTCGACGTGCTCGCCGCGAGGCTCGGCCGCGAGCCTGGCCCGCTCCCGCAGGTCGCGGCCGCGCTCGGCGCGCGGGCGACACGGACCGTGCTTGCCGTCGACCACTACGAGGCCCTCGCGCTCCTCGACGACTGGATCCGCCAAGTGCTGCTGCCGAGCGTCCCCGACACCTCCCGTCTCCTTCTCGCCGGTCGTGACGAGCCGGTCTCGGCTTGGCCTGCGGAGTTGGGCGAGCTGTTCGAGCCGCTGCCGCTCGGCAACCTCCGCCGCGACGAGGCCGAAGAGCTGCTGCGCCGTGCCGGCGTCGCGCCTCCCGACGCCGCTCGCATCGACCGGATCGCTCGCGGCCATCCGCTCTCGCTGCGCCTATCCGCCGCTGCGCTGGCAAACCGCCCCGATTTCGACCTCGAGTCGCTCGCTACCGGCGCCGTCGTCGACGAGCTGACGCGCATCTACCTCGCCGGTCTCGACCGCGAGACCCGGTGGGCACTCGACGCCGCGTCGGTCGTTCGGAGACCCACGCGGGCGCTGCTGGCCGCCATGCTCGACGGGGACGACGCCGATCTCTCACTCGACCGGCTGCGCCGCCTGCCCTTCGTCGAGTCCGATCCGGACGGGCTCGTCCTGCACGACACGATCCGCGAGGCCGTCGCCGCCTCGCTGAAGGCGACCGATCCGGCAACGTACCGGCGCTATCGGGTCGCGGCCTGGCACGTTCTGCGACGGGAGCTGTCCGAGGCCGGCCGAAACGACCTCTGGCGCGCGACCGCGGACGCGCTGTACCTGCTCGAGCAGCCGCTCGTACGCGAGTCCTTCTTCCCGACGGGCCGGCGTACGCACCTGCTCGAACCGGCCCGCGCCGGTGACGGGCCGCGAATCGCGGCGATCGCGCGTCGGCACGAGCCGCGCGAGGCCGCCAGGCTGGTCGAGACCTGGTGGGATCACGCGCCGGCCAGTTTCCGCGTCGCCCGTGGACGCGGCGGAGACGTCGAGGCGTACGTCTGCGTCTGCGACCCCGACGCACTGCCGCACCCGCTCGCAGCCGGCGACCCCGCTGCCGCCCTGATCCGGGACGACCTACGGCGCGACCCGCTCGGACGTGAGCGACGCGCGCTCGCAATCCGTTCGATGCTCGCCGCGGACACGGGCGAGGGGCTCTCCCCGGCACAGGCCGCCTGCTGGCTCGACATCAAGCGCGAGTACCTGGCGCTGCGACCCGAGCTGCGGCGCGTCTACACCGTCGTCGCCGCGATCGAGCAGCACGGGCCGACGCTGGCGCCGCTCGGGTTCGTCCCCGTGCGCGGCGGCCCCGTCGACCTCGGCGGCGTGGCCTACCACGTGCTCGCCCTCGACCTCGGCCCTGCCTCGGTCGACGGCTGGCTCGGCAGGCTCGTCGCGGGCGACCTCGAGCTCGACGACGAACTGCTCGACGAGCAACAGCGCCAGCTCGTGATCGACGGCGCCCGCGTCGACCTCACGCCACTCGAGTTCGATCTGCTCCGCTACCTGCTCGATCGCGAGGGCAGGGCCGTCGAACGTCGCGCGATCCTCCGCGACGTCTGGGGCACCGACTGGACCGGCGGGAGCAACGTGATCGAGACCGTCATCAGCGCCCTCCGACGCAAGCTCGGACGGCACGCCGGCATGATCGAGACCGTGCGCGGCGTCGGCTACCGCGCCGTCCGTCCCTGATCGCCGGGCAGAGCTGGTCGACGCCAACGCATCGCTGCGCGCCGGCGGCGGATGCTCTCGAGCGCTGTTGCGAGGGGTAGGATCATGCGCATCGAGCGCCTCCTCCACACCATGGTTCGCATCACCGATCCGGCAAAGAGTCGTGCGTTCTACGAGGCGCTCGGGTTCCGGTTCGCGAGCGAGATGGACATCGTCCGCAACGGGGAGCTCGAGGCGACCAACTACTTCTTCTCGATCGGCGACCAGGAGAACGTGCTCGAGCTGACCTTCAACCACGACGGTCGTTCCTACGACCTCGGCACCGGCTACGGCCACGTCGCGATCGGCGTCGAGGACCTGGACGGCACGCTCGCCCGGCTCGCGCAGCAGGGGATCGAGCCGGAGCGCCCGCCGTACACCGTGCGCGACGGCGGCAACCGGCTCTGCTTCGTGCGCGATCCCGACTCGTACCGGATCGAGCTGATCGAGATCGGTTAGGCCACGCCCAGAAATGTAGCTACAAATGTGCTACATTTCGGTGCGTGGACGACCGTGTCGGTATCCGTGAGCTGCGCCAGGATCTGAGCCGCTACCTGCGTCGGGTGCGCTCCGGGGAGCGTCTGACTGTGACCGAGCACGGTCGTCCTGTTGCGGTGCTGTCGCCCTGGGCCGACCGGGCCGATCCATTCGACCGGCTGGTCGCGGAGGGGAAGTTGAGACGCGGAAGCGGCATGCTGACCGAAGTCAGGCCGCTGGCGAGGTCGATCTCCCGTGACGGAACGCACGCGCTGGAGGAGCAGCGCGAAGAGCCTCTTTGAGCGCATCGCCGGCCGTCTATCTCGACACGTCGGCGCTGGTGAAGCTTGTCCTCGCCGAGGCGGAGTCGGCTGCGTTGGCGGTCGAGCTCAGACGGTGGCAAAGGCATATCTCGAGTGCCCTCGTCCGCACAGAGCTGGTGCGTGCTTGTGCTCCGGCGGGATCGGCGGCGCGTCGCCTCGCTGAGCGCGTCGTCGCGGACCTCGATCTGCTGGCGATCGACGACGCCATTCTCGACGCGGCCGCCCACCTGAAGCCGCTGAAGCTGCGCCCGCTGGACGCGATTCACATCGCATCTGCTCAGGCCCTCGGAGCTGCCCTCGGTGGCCTCATCGCCTACGACACGCGTCTGCTGCATGGCGCGAAAGCCGCCAGGCTGCCCACGATCGTTCCACGCTGACCGTGCCGACGGTGAAGCTGGACCACGACCGCGTCGAGCTCATCGAGCACGGCGCGTAGCGGCCAGGAGGGCGTCGGCCGCCCAGGCCGAGACGTCCTCGGCCTGCCTCGGGGTCAGGCCGCGCAGGTCGCGGAGGACGATCATCGCCTCCCAGCCGACGAGCAGGGTCAGCGCCGAGACCAGCCGCTCGAAGTCCTTCGCCGCGAGCCCGGAGCGCGCCGGCTCGAGCGCCCGCTCGAGCCACTCGATCCGGCGGTACCCGCGCCGGGGCCGGCTGCCGTCGCCGGGGGCGGCATCCAGCGTGTGGCGGATGATGATCCGGCCGAGCTCCTCGGTGGCGCCCGAGTTCCGCTGCATCGCGCGGACCAGGGCCTCGAGCCGCTCGGCCGGATCGTCGGCTGGCTCGAACTCCGGCTCGACGAGCTCGCGGGCCGCTTCCAGCGCCGCGTCGGCGAGCAGGTGCTCGACCGTCGTGAAGTGGAGGTACAACGTCCTGCGGGACACGCCGGCCGCTGCGGCGATCTCGCCGGCCGAGGGGTGCAGGCCCTGGTCCAGGAGCTCCGCCGCGGCCCGGACGATCGCCTGACGCGTCCGCTCTCGTTGCCTCGGCCGTCCCTCCTTGACTTCGCTCACCGTCGTGAGTATACATCTGTGCACTTACTGCACACATGTGCACATCAATCCGAGGAGGGGTCGATGGCAGGCACGTTCGTTCCGGCAGGCGAAGGCGAGGCCGTGTGGTTCCAGCCGAACAGGATGACGATCAAGGCGACGGCGGAGACGACCGGCGGGGCGTACGGGCTCTTCGAGTCGCTGATCGCGCCCGGGTCGTCCCCGCCGCTCCACGTCCACCACCGCGAGGACGAGGCGTTCTGGGTGCTCGAAGGCGAGCTGACGATGGTCTGCGGCGACGAGACGTTCTCCGCGGGGCCTGGCGCCTACGCGTTCCTCCCGCGCGGGGTGCCGCACACCTTCGTGGTCGAGGGCGACCGGCCGGCCCGCATGCTGACGCTCTTGAGCCCGGGCGGTGGCGAGCGCTTCTTCGCCGAGGCCGGCAGGCCGCCGGAGGCCGAGGGGTTGCCGCCCGCGGGGCCACCCGACGTGGAGAAGCTCAGGCGTGTGGGAGCCGAGTACGGCAACGAGATCGTCGGACCGCCGCTTCCGCCTCGCAGCCTCGAGGGCGTCGCCCGCTAGCGCTCGCGGAAGAAGGCCGCGTCGAGCAGGAGGTAGGCGCCGGCGATCGCCAGGCCGTGGACGAGATGGTTGCCGAAGTCCTTCGCGAGCGTCTTCGGCTCGTACTCCGACGGCCGGTCGTACAGCTTCATCGCGGGAGGAGCGTGTAGTCGGTCGCGGTGACGGCGGTCGCCAGCGTCACGCCGCTGACGAGGGGCTGCCGGACCGACTCCTGGATCACGCCGTGGGCCAGGCCCCAGCCGGTTCCGTAGATCCAGTGAACGGCCTGGGTGAGCTTCGGAACCTGTGCGAGGGTCACCTTGCGCAGGAACACGCCTTCGAGGACCCGCTTGCCGACCTGCGCCGGCTCGGGGGCGTCGGCCCAGCGGCGCGGCTGCTTCGCGCCGCTCTGCCTGCCGAGCACGGCCTGGTAGCCGGTGAAGACGGCGTTGCCGGCGAGCCCGGCGACGAGCCCCTGGATCAGCGCGACGAGCGGCGTCTTCGTCCTCCGGCTCACGGTCGTCGTCGGATACCCGCTGCGACGGGCCGGAAACCGGGAGGCCGCGCCGTGCACGCTCCGGTTTCGCGGCCCACGGCGAACGCGCTAGCGTTGACGCGTGAGGGGAGCGCGGCGGTCGCTGTTCACGTGTGCGCTGGCAGCGGCCGCGACGGCGGCGTGGCTGGCCGCTCCCGGCCGAGGCGCAGAGGTCGCGGCGTGCGGCAAGGTCCTGCCGCCGTCGCGGGGTGCGTACCTCGGCGCGGCCCCGGCGCTCGGCGGTCTCCGTGCGTCGCGGGTCGCCGCGTTCGAGCAGCAGGTGGGCAATCGCCTCTCGTGGGTGGCCCTGTCGCAGCCGTGGTCGCGGGGCCTGGCCTTTCCGCGTGGACAGGTGCTGTCGATCTGGCGCGGCGGTGCGGTGCCCTACGTGGCCTTCCTGCCGACCTCGGGGGCCTACGCTCCCGGTACGGCGCAGTCCGGCCCCGAGCGCCGGTACACGCTCCAGGCGATCGTCGACGGCGCCTTCGACCACCGGCTCGGAGCGTGGGCCGACGGCGCCCGCAACCTCGGCGTCCCGCTGCTGCTGTCCTTCGGGGCCGACGTGAACGAGGACTGGGGACCGTGGAACGCACGCTGGAACGGAGCCGGCGAGACCGAGGGCTACGGCGACCCGACCTATCCCGACGGCGCCGAGCGGTACCGCGACGCCTACCGGCACGTGGTCGAGCTCTTCCGCGCAGAGGGCGCGACCAACGTCGCCTTCGTCTTCCAGGCCGACGCAGGCGCGACCGGGGCCGCCTGGAACGCGGCTCGCCTGTACTACCCGGGCGACCGGTACGTCGACTGGCTGGCGATCTCGGCCTACGGCTCGCTCGATTCGAGCTCTCCGATCGTGCCCTTCGCGCGCCGGCTCGGCGGCTCGGACGTGTACGGGACCCTGACCCGGCTGAGCAGGCGACCGGCGGCGGCCTTCGTCGGCACGGTCGACGACGCGGCGCAGCGGAAGCCCGCCTGGATCCGCGACGTCTTTCGCGCGCTCCGCTCGGGCCGCTATCCGCGCGTCCGCGCTGCGGTCTGGTGGGAGCCGCGCGACCTCCTCGGGCCCGGCGGCGGATCCGCGAGGCAGTCCGTCCTCGCCGCGTTGCGCGACGGCGTGGCCGGCACGTGGTTCTCCGGGCGTCCGCGGTTCGCCGGCGACTGCCGGCCGCCGTCGCCGGCTTCGATCTCGGCGCGGGCGGCCGGCGTCGGCACGATCCGCGTGCGCTGGAGCCCCGTCCCCGTGGCGTCCTCGTACGAGCTCTACCGCGACGGGCGGCTGCTCGCGCGGACGACCCGGACGAGCTGGAGCGACACGACCGCCGGGCAGCGGCCGCACCGGTACACGGTGCGCTCGGTCGATCTCGGCGGCCGGAGCATCTAGCTCCAGCTCCCCAGCGGGCCGAGGTCGAGCAAGCGCTTCAGCCCGTACGGCACGGCGTCCTCGTCGTCGAACCGGAACTCGGGCTCCCGCGCTCGGATGAACCGGTTCCAGCTCAGCGAGCGGGACGCGGTGCCCGTGTAGTGGGCGAGCTCGGCGGCCTCGACGAGCTCGGAGCGCGGCGCGAACCGGACGAACGGCTCCAGGTACGCGTCCCGGAGGCGGAGGATGTCCGGGCCGCCCGGGGGCAGCTCGAGCCGGTGGACGAGCTGGCGCATCGTCACGACGAGCGAGTGGAAGGGGTGCGACACGCAGCTGTCGCCCCAGTCGAAGAAGAGGTAGTGGCCGTCCCGCACGAAGACGTTGCCGTCGTGCAGGTCGTCGTGCTGGATCGTCTCCGGGATGCCGTAGCCGGCGAGCGCCGCGCAGCGCGCCCCGAAGTCGGGGACGAGCGCCCTCAGGCGTTGGTACTCGTCCTCCGTCAGCCCGTCCTCCCGGCCGACCATGCACGCGTCGCGGTCGTCGAGCAGCTCGGCGACGTGGGCAGGGAGGACGGCCGGCCGCTCGTCCGGCACCCCCGCTGCGAGCAGCTCCTGCACGTGCGGCGCCAGCGCGATCTGGAGCTCGGCGTACTCGGGCAGGAGCGCCTCCCAGCGGTCGAGGTCGCGGGAGGTGCGAACCAGCTCTCGCAGGCGCTCGCCGCCGTCGCGCATGAGCAGCCAGCCGCGATCGAGATCGAGAACGACGAGCTCGGGGACGTGACCCGGCCTGACGCGCTCGAGGATCGCGAGCAGCCCGGCCTCGAATACGTGCGGCGGGGCGTTGGCCTTGAACCAGAGGTCGCCCTCGTCGGTCGGGACGCGCAGGACGGTCGACCACCAGCGGACGTGCGGCTGCTCGAGCTCGCCGGCCGGCTCGAGCCCGTGCTCGTCCAGGCGGTCGCGAATCCAGGCGGTCGCCTCGTCCAGCCAGGCTCGCTGCACCCAGATCAGCGTGGGCTCGGTGGGCACGGCCACGGCCTTCGAGCCTAGATGACGTTGCACTTCGGGCGCACTTTCGGCACAGACGCGTTCGAGGTTCCTCGCTACGTTGCCCGTCATGGCGAAGACGAGCGCGACACCCTGGGGAGCGGCCACCGTGGTGGACGAGCTCAGCGTCCAGCAGCGTGCCGGCGAGAAGCGATTCGCCTCGGTCGTCCAGCTGCTCGACTCCGGTGGCGAGCGGCTCGTGCGCTTCTCGTACGCGACCGGCGGCGTCTCGCGGCGCGGGCCGGTGACTCTACGAGAGCGAGACCTGGAGCGGCTGCGAACAGAGCTGGCCAAGCATCCGGAGCTGGCCGCTGCGCTCGGACTGGGGGGAGGCGCCTAGACGGTCGCCGCGATCCGATCACGAGCTGCGTCGACGAGCGAGGCGAGGATCAGGGCCCCGTCTCCCGAGCCGAGCATCGGGTCGACGGCATGCTCCGGGTGGGGCATGAGGCCCATGACGTTTTCCTGCTCGTTCACGACGCCTGCCACGTCGGCGGTCGCCCCGTTCGGGTTGTCGCCGGCCTCGTAGCGGAGGACGATCTGCCCCGCCCGGTCGAGCTCGTCGAGGAGCTCGGGCGGCGCGTACCAGCAGCCCTCGCCGTGCTTGACCGGGATGCGGAGGCGCTGACCTTGCTCGCACCGGTTGGTGAACGGCGGGCGTGCCTGCTCCACACGCAACGCCACGTCGCGGCAGACGAACGAGAGCGACGCGTTCGGGCGCAGCACGCCCGGGAGGAGGCCGGCCTCGCAGAGGATCTGGAAGCCGTTGCAGATCCCCAGCACCGGCCCGCCTTCGGCCGCGAACGCCGCCACCGAGCGCATCACCGGCGAGAAGCGCGCGATCGCCCCGCACCGGAGGTAGTCGCCGTACGAGAAGCCGCCGGGCAGGACGACCGCGCCGGCGTCGGGCGGCAGGCTCTCGTCGGCGTGCCAGACGAGCCGCGAGTCGGCCCCGAGCGCTCGAAGGGCCCAGGCGGCATCGCGGTCGTCGTTCGACCCGGGGAAGACGACGACGGCGACCGCCGGGCGGGGCTCCCGCTCGGTCATCGCTCGGCGAGCTCGATCTCGTAGCTCTCGATCAGCGGGTTGGCGAGCAGCTGCTCGCACATCCGCTCCACCTCGCCGCGGACGGCGGCCGGGTCGTGGCCGTCGAGCTCGAGGTCGACGACTCGGCCGATCCGGGCGCCCCCGACGGCGAAGCCGAGGTGGCGGAGCGACTCCAGGACGGCGTCACCCTGGGGATCGAGGATGCCGTTCTTCGGGCGGACGAGGACCGTGGCCTTCATCGGGTGACGATCTCCGGGTCGGCGACGTAGTCGTCGAAGGCGACGCCGGTCAGCCGCTCGAACGCCTCGACGTAGCGCGCGCGCGTGCCGGCGACGACGTCGTCGGGCAGCTCAGGCCCGGGCGCAGTCTTGTCCCAGCCGAGCTCCTCGCAGTAGTCCCGCACGAACTGCTTGTCGAACGACGGCTGCGGGCCGCCCGGCGCGTACTCGTCTGCGGGCCAGAAGCGGGAGGAGTCGGGCGTGAATGCCTCGTCGGCGAGCACCAGCGCGCCGTCCGCGTCGAGGCCGAACTCGAACTTCGTGTCGGCGATCAGGATCCCGTGTGCGGCGGCGTGGTCGGAGGCGAACCGGTAGAGCTCGAGCGCGGTCCGCTCGACCTGCTCGTAGCGCTCACGGCCGACGAGCGCGATCGCCTGCCCGGCGTCGATGTTCTCGTCGTGACCGGTGGTCGCCTTCGTCGACGGGGTGAAGATCGGCTCCGGGAGCCGGTCGGACTCGCGCAGGCCCTCGGGCAGGGCATGCCCGGAGGTGGAGCCGCCGCGCTGGTAGTCCTTCCACCCGGAGCCGGCGAGGTACCCGCGGACGACGCACTCGAGCGGCAGCATCTCCAGGCGCCGGCACTCGGTCGAACGCCCGTCTGGTCGCAGCCCGAGCAGGTGGTTGGGGCAGACCTCCCGGGTGCGCGCGAACCAGAAGGCGGAAAGCCCGGTGAGCACGCGGCCCTTGTCGGGGATCTCGGTCGGGAGCACGACGTCGAACGTGGAGATCCGGTCGCTGGCGACGAGCAGCAGGCGCTCCTCGTCGATCGTGAACAGCTCGCGGACCTTGCCGCTGGCGACGTGCGTCAGGGTCTCAGGCATGGATCGCCTCCTCGGTGAGAGTGTGTAGGCGTTCGAAGATCGCGTCGACGTGGCGGGTGTACGCGCCGAGGTCGAACGCTGTGTCGAGATCGATGCGTCCTGCGATCCGCTGGTCCGCCTCGACGAGGGCCCGGAAGTCGAGACCTTCGTCCCAGGCGCGGAGGGCGTGCTCCTGGACGAGCCGGTAGGCCTCGTCCCGGGGGAGCCCCGACTCGACCAGCGCGAGCAGGACGCGTTGCGAGAAGCCGAGGCCGTGGCTTGCCTCCAGGTTCGCACGCATCCGCTCGGGGAGCACGACGAGGCCCTCGACGAGCCATGCGAAGCGGTCGAGCATGTAGTCGAGCGCCAGGAAGGCGTCCGGCACGACGACCCGCTCGGCCGACGAGTGGGAGATGTCGCGCTCATGCCAGAGCGCCACGTTCTCGAAGCCGACCTGCGCCGCGGCGCGCACGACGCGCGCAAGGCCGCAGATCCGCTCCGCGACGACCGGGTTCCGCTTGTGCGGCATCGCCGACGAGCCCTTCTGGCCCTTGCCGAACGGCTCTTGCACCTCACGCACCTCGGTCCGGGCGAGGTGGCGGACCTCGGTCGCGAAGCGCTCGAGCGACGACGCGACCAGCGCCAGCGCGGCGAGCAGCTCGGCGTGGCGATCGCGCGGGACGACCTGGGTCGACACGGGCTCGGGCTCGAGGCCGAGGCGCTCGCAGGCGATGCGCTCGAGCTCGGGGTCGGTGGCCGAGTACGTGCCGACGGCGCCGGAGAGCTTGCCGAAGCGCGCGCCTTCGAGCGCCCGGCGCAGGCGCTCGAGTCCGCGGTCGAGCTCGAACGCCCAGCCGGCGAGCTTGAGCCCGAAGGTCGTCGGCTCGGCGTGGACGCCGTGCGTCCGGCCGATGCAGACGGTGAGCCGGTGCTCGTCGGCTCGCGCGACGACCGCGGCGAGGGCGCGAGCGACGCCGTCGAGCACGAGGGCGCCCGCGTCGCGCAGCTGCAGCGCCAGCGCGGTGTCGACCACGTCGGATGAGGTGAGGCCGTAGTGGACCCAGCGGCCTTCCTCGCCGAGCCCGGCCTGCACCGCGTCGACGAACGCGGCGAGATCGTGGTTGGTCTCGCGCTCGCGCTCCGCGACCTCCTCCGGCGCCGGCGTCGCGGCACCTGCGCGGATCGTCTCCGCAGCCTCGCGGGGGACGACCCCGAGCTCGGCCCACGCGTCGACCGCGGCGAGCTCCACCTCGAGCCAGGTCGCGAGCTTCCTCTCGTCCGACCACACCTCGGCCATGGCGGGACGGGAGTAGCGGGCGATCACTGCAATGATCGTAGCGTGGGTTCAGGAAGGCTCGGCCCCACCCAGGTCGGCATCGCCAGGCCTCCGAGGGGCCCGATCGACCCCGGCAGCGACAGGCTTAGACCTGTCACTGCTCTTCGCAGGGAGCGCCGGCTGGTCGACCCGATCGCTCGCTTGTGGCAATCGCTGCTATCGTCGAGCGGTGAGCGCAGCGCGACGGTCGGCGGTCGTCCTCGCGGCTCTCTGCGTCGGAGCGGCGGCGGCGACTGCCGGGGCGGTGCCGAGGGAGGACCGACCCGTTCCCGACGAGGTGCGCGGCTGCAAGACCCGCGGAGACTCGAACCGTCCGGCGAGGCCGCCGGCCACCGGAGCGGTCGCCATCGGCCCGCTGCTCATCTGGCCGAGCATCCGAACGGTGTGGCCGATCAGGAACGCGTCCTGGCCGTACGCGACCAAAGCACCGAAAGTGCTGCCCGCCCGCGTGAGGGCGACTCTCGCGATCGCGCCCGAGGCGCTCGGGACGGCCGGACTTTGGAGCATGCACGGCGGATACGTGTCGTCCGTTCGCTTCGTCGCCTGTCGCGAGCGGGAACCCTCCTGGGGGTACAGAGGCACGGTCGGGAAGTACACCGTCTTCCCGTTCGGATTCGCCCTCGTGAGGCGGTCCGCATGCGTCCCGATGGAGGTGTGGCTGGACACGGAGGCCGCTCCGCACCGCCTGCTAGTCCCGGTCGGACGGAGCGCCTGCTAGGAACCGAGAATGCGCGCGGCGAGCACCGCCGCGTTCTTCGCGTTGTCGACGCCGACGCAGGCGACCGGCACGCCGGGCGGCATCTGCACGATCGAGAGGAGGGCGTCGAGCCCGTCGAGCACGCTCTTCGACGAGCGCAGCGGCACGCCGATCACCGGCAGGTCGGTGTGCGCCGCGACCACGCCCGGGAGCGCCGCCGCCAGGCCCGCCCCGCAGATCAGCACGCGCAGGCCGCGCCCGCGTGCCGACTTCGCGTACTCGGCGACCGCGTCCGGGTTGCGGTGGGCGGAACGCACCTCGAACTCGTGGGCGATCTCGAGCGCGTCGAGCTCGTCCATCGCGGCCTGCATGCGCTCGCGGTCGGACTCGGAGCCGACCAGGATGCCGACGAGCGGCTCAGGCAACGCCCACCGCCTCCGGGAGCGCGATGTCGGTGCGGTGCCGCGCGCCGTCGAAGGAGATCGCGGCGACGCCCTCGTAGGCGAGCGCGCGGGCCTGCTCGAGGTCGCCGCCGACTCCGGTCACGCCCAGGATCCTGCCGCCGTCGGTGACGAGCCGGTCGCCGGATCGTGCCGTCCCGCCGTGGAAGACGAGCGCGCCGAGCCGTTCCGCCGCGTCGATCCCCTCGATCGCGGAGCCGGCGTCGCCCCGCTCCGGGTAGCCGCCCGCGGTGACGACGACAGTGACTGCCACGCGGTCGGAGGTCTCGAGCCTCACGCCGCGGAGGTCTCCGGCGGCGGCCGCAGCCAGGGCCGCGGCCGGGTCCCCGTCGAGCCGCGGGAGGATCGACTGCGTCTCGGGGTCGCCGAAGCGGCAGTTGAACTCGAGGACGCGCGGACCGTCGGCGGTGAGCATCAGGCCGGCGAAGAGGACGCCGACGAACGGCGCGGCGCGGCGGGCGAGCTCCTCGACCACCGGCGCGTGGATCCGGTCGACCAGCTCCTCGACCTCACGCGCCCCGAACCCCGGAACAGGGGAGAACGAGCCCATCCCGCCCGTGTTCGGACCGGTGTCGCCGTCGGCGGCGCGCTTGTAGTCGCGAGCGGCGGCGAGCGGGAGCGTGCTGCTCCCGTCGCAGAGAGCGAAGACCGAGAGCTCCTCTCCCTCCAGCAGCTCCTCGACCACGACCGGCCCGCCGAACGCGGCCGCGGCGGACAGGGCGCCGTCCAGCTCCGCCTGCGTCCCGCAGACGAAGACGCCCTTCCCGGCGGCGAGCCCGTCGGCCTTGACGACGCACGGCGGCGCGGGGACGTCGAGCACCGCCACGGTCGGGACGCCGGCGGCCGCGAGCACGTCCTTGGCGAAGCTCTTCGACCCTTCGATGCGCGCGGCCGCTGCACTCGGGCCGAAGACCGGGACGCCGCCGTGGCGCAGCCGGTCGGCGACACCCGCGACCAGCGGCGCCTCCGGCCCGATCACGACGAGCTCGATCCCGAGCGCCCGGGCCAGCTCGAGCAGCCCTTCGCCGTCCTCGGCCCGCACGGGATGGCACGTCCCGAGCGCCGCGATGCCCGGGTTGCCCGGCGCGGCGTGGATCTCGTTCGAGCCGCCGTCGCGGCCGAGCCGCCAGGCCAGCGCGTGCTCCCGCCCCCCCGAACCGACGATCAGCACGCGCACGAGACCGAGTCTAGAGGCGACGCGAGATAGAGTCGGTCGATGAAGGCCGCGCTGCTCGCGGCGTTCCGCGAGCCGTTCGTCGTCGAGGACATCGCCTACCACGACCCGGCGCCCGGCCGGGTGCTCCTGCGCACGGGCGCGTCGCCGTTCTGCTCGACGGACGTCGTCAACTGGCGCGGCGAGCTCGGGAAGATCCCGCCGACGATCCTCGGCCACGCCTCGATGGGCGAGGTGCTCGAGGTGGGGCCCGGCGTCGAGCACGTCGAGGTCGGCCGGCGCGCGATCGTCCCGGGCACGTCCGAGTGCGGCGTCTGCTTCTACTGCGCGGCGGGGCAGCCCTGGCAGTGCTCGGAGACGTTCGACCGCGGCGGGATCTGGCCGCACGTCGCCGACCGCTCGAACGGCGAGCCGGTCAGCGCCGCCGGCAACGTCGGCGGCTACGCCGAGGTGATGAACGTGACCGCGAGCCAGGTCTTTCCCGTCGAGACCGACCTCCCCGACGAGTGGCTCAGCCTGCTCGGCTGCGGGATCACGACCGGGCTCGGGTCGGTGTTCAACGTCGCGCGGGTCGAGCCGGGAACCAGCGTCGCCGTGGTCGGGCTCGGCCACCTGGGCCAGTGGATGGTCCAGGGTGCCAAGGTGGCCGACGCACGCGAGCTCGTCGCGATCGACCCGATCGCGGAGCGCCGCGAGCTCGCCGGCACGCTCGGCGCCACCCACCTCGTCGACCCCTCGGCCGAGGATCCGGTCGAGGCGGTGAGAAAGCTGACCGGCGGCCGCGGCGCCGACTACGTGCTCGAGGCCGCGACCGTCCCGGAGGCCCAGGCGCAGGCGGTGACGATGTCGAGGCGCGGCGGCACGGTGGTCGTCACCAGCATCGCGACCGCGGACTCGACGGTGACGCTGCCGCAGGTGGTCGTCGCGGCCCAGAGCCGGCGCATCCTCAGCGCGCAGAACGGCAACTGCCGGATGCGCCGCGACCTGCCGCGCTTCATCCGGATGATGGAGGACGGCCTGGTGACGCCCGAGCCGATCATCACCCGGCGGTACCGGCTCACCGAGATCGACGACGCCCTCCGAGCCTCGGCCGAGAAGCGCGATCTCAGCGGCGTGATCGTCCCGGCGCTGTGACGCACACGTTCCCGCGCCCGGGCGAGCGCCATCTCTCGGTGGAGCGGCGGTCGGTTGCAGGCGCCTGTCCCGAGTGCGGAGCCGAGCAGCTGGCCGAGTACCGCGTGCTCGGCGACGGCGGCTGGTTCGACGTCCGCAAGTGCCAGGCGTGCCTGGCCTCGGTCAGCCGCGAGCCGGCGCCGCCGTTCGGCTCGTACCTCCCGCTCGGGCTGCGGATCGCGCGGGAGCAGCGAACCTAGTGCTGGGCGTCGACGTCGGCGGCACGTTCACCGACGTCGTCTCGGTCCGCGACGGCCGGATCGAGGTGACGAAGGTCGCGAGCGACCCGGCCGATCCGGCCGCGCCGGTGCTCGCGGGAGCCCGGCGGCTCGGCCTCGACGGCGCGACCGTCTTCAACCACGCCAGCACGATGGGCCTGAACGCGGTGATCACGCGGACGCTGCCGAAGGTCGCCTTCCTGACCACCGAGGGACACCGCGACATCCTCGACCGCGGCCGGATCTGGAGGCCGCCGGCACGCCAGAGCGACACGTCGTGGCGGCGATCGTTCGGCGACGTCGCCCGGCCCCTCGTGCCGCGCTACCTGCGCCGTGGGATCTCCGAGCGGCTGCTCGCCGACGGCAGCCTCCGCCTCCCGCTCGACGAGGAGCAGGCGCGCGGGCAGCTCGGGGTGCTGAAGCGCTGCGAGGTGGAGGGCGTCGCCGTCTGCCTCCTCAACGCGTACGTCGACCCGGTCCACGAGCTCCAGCTCCGGGAGCTCGTCCAGGAGACGCTCGGCGGGGACGTCGCCGTCTCGATCTCGTCCGAGACGTCGCCGCTGGCGAAGGAATACGCGCGCGCCTCGACGACGGTGGTCGACGTCTTCATGAAGCTGATCTTCACCGGCTATGCGCACGCGCTCGACGAGGGCCTGCGCGAGGCCGGCTTCGCCGGCGAGCTGAACTTCGCCGACTGCGCGGCGACGCTGCTTCCCTGGGACGAGGCGCTGGAGAAGCCGTTCCGGATCGTCTTCGCCGGCCCCGCGGCGGGGACGAGGTCGGGAGCGCACCTCGGCGAGGCGCTCGGCGACCGCAACCTCGTCTGCTGCGACGTGGGCGGGACGTCGACCGACGTCTCGCTGGTCGTCGACGGCGCGCCCTTCGTCGACAACACCTTCGAGCTCGAGCACGACCTGGTCATCAACGCGCTCTCGACCGAGATCTCCAGCGTCGGAGCGGGCGGCGGCAGCATCGTCTCGATCTCGCACTCCGGCGACGTCGTCGTCGGGCCGGGGAGCGCCGGCTCCGACCCGGGCCCCGCGTGCTACGGCCGCGGCGGCGCCCGTCCGACCGTCACCGATGCGGCCCTGCTGATGGGCATCCTCGACCCCGACGCCTTCGCGGGCGGCGCGCTCCGGCTGGACGAGCTGCGCGCGCACGAGGCGTTCGAGTCGCTCGACACGCCGCTCGCCTTCGAGGAGAGGGTCGGCTTCGCCTTCCGGATCGCGGCGGCGAACATCGCCGAGGAGGTGACGAACGTCATCCTGCGCCGGGGCGGCGACCCCCGCGATTTCACCCTGCTCGCGTACGGCGCCGCCGGGCCGATGTTGCTGCCGGCCGCGCTCGACCTGCTGCACGTACGCCGCGTGGTCGTGCCGCCGCACCCCGGCAACTTCTCGGCCCTCGGCCTGCTCAGCAGCGACCTCGTCTACTACGACAGCCGCAGCGCCTACGTGCCGCTCTTCCCCGAGTCGGCGCCGCGGATCGAGGCCGTGTTCGAGGAGATGGAGCGCGGCCTGAGCCGGCGGGCGGGCAGGGAGGGCGAGGTGCGCCGCAGCTTCGACGGGCGGCTGTTCGGCCAGAGCTGGGAGACGCCGTTCGTACAGGTGCCCGACGGGCCGATCGACGTGGCCGTCCTGGTCGAACGCTTCCACGAGACCTACGAGCGGCGCTACGGCAACCGCTTTCCGTACATCCCGGTGCAGGGCGTCAGCTACCGCGTCGAGCTGCGCGTTCCGTCCGAGAAGATCGGGTTCGCTCCGTGCGAGCCGGGCGGTGTGGCGGCGCCGCCGCGGACGATCGAGCTCCGTCACTTCGGCGCGGAGCCGATCGAGGCCGCGGAGTACGAGCGCAGCGCGCTGCCGGCCGGCGCGCGCGTCGCCGGGCCCGCGGTGATCCGCGAGGGGCTCGCCACGACGCTCGTCGCCCCCGGGCAGACGGCCGAGGTGGGCAGCCTCGGCGAGCTGGTGATCGAGGCGGCGGCGTGATCCGCGACCTCTCCCCGGCCGAGTTCGACCAGCGCTACGGCTGCGACCGCTTCACCGCGACCGTGCTGACGAACCGGTTCGGCTACGTGGTCGAGCACATGTGCGCGCGCCTCCTCACCTCCGCCTTCTCGCCGATCCTGCGCGACTTCTACGACTTCGCGGCGACGATCACGGGACCGCCTGCCGTGGGCTGGCCGACGCCGGCGATGAGCGCGAGCATCGTCCTCTTCACCGGCACGATGGCCGACTCGGTGCGGAACTCGGTCGAGGAGTACGGCGTCGACCGGCTCGGCCCGGGCGACGTGATCGTCGCCAACGACCCGTACCGGAACGGCACCCACGTCAACGACCTCCTGTTCGTGCGCCCGGTCTTCCACGAGGGCGAGCTCGCCGGGTTCGTGAACATGAAGGCGCACCAGCTGGACATGGGCGGCGTCGTCCCGGCGGGCTTCAGCATCGCGAAGAAGAACGTGTACGAGAACGGCCTGGTGCTGTCCCCGCGCGCGCTGTACCGGGGCGGCGAGCCGGTCCCGGACACCTGGAGCCTGATCTTCGACAACGTCCGCTTCGGCGAGATCCTGGCGCCGGACATGCTCTCGATCGTCGCCGAGCTCGAGCTCGGCGAGCGCCTGTTGGCGGAGACGATCGAGCGCTACGGCGCCGCGGCGGTGCACGGCGCGATGGCCTACGCGTGCGACGCCGCCGCCGAGCGCATGACGGCTGCGCTGGAGGCCGTCCCGGACGGCACCTGGGTGGGCGAGGACCTGATCGACTGCGACGCCGCCGGCGACGACGAGGAGTACCGCGTGCGCGTGACCGTGACGAAGCGCGGGGGCCGCGCCGAGGTCGACTTCAGCGGCACCTCACGGCAGGCGCGGACGTGCATCAACGCGACCCCGCTCGACGCCAAGACGACCGTCGGGATCGCGTTCAAGTACCTGTTCGACCCGGAGGGCTGGTTCACGTCGGGGGCGATGCGCGCGGTCGACCTCGTCATCCCGGAGGGGACGGTGGTCAGCGCCCTGCCGCCGGACGGCGCGGTGTTCGCCTACTGGGAGCAGAGCCAGGTGATGCTCTCTGCGGTGCTGCGGGCGCTTGCGCAGGGGGTGGGGGAGGCGGCGATCGCGGGCGACCGCGGCAGCGCCGACATCCACAGCGCCACCGGCGTGCGCCCGGACGGGTCGCCGTGGATCTCGGCCGCGCAGGTCGGCGGCGAGATCGGCGCCTACGGCGGCAACAGGCACGGCGATGCCGACACGCAGATGCTCTCCTACCAGGCGAACGGGATCGGGGTTGCCGTCGAGTCGGTGGAGTCCGAGGTCCCGGTCGTCGTCCTCCGCCACGAGCCGCTGCCCGACACGGCCGGCGCCGGCTACAACCGCGGCGGCGCCTCGATGCTGCGCGACACGCTCTGGCTCGCACCGGCCCAGCACCACCTGATGTCGCTGCGGTACAAGCGCGCGCCCGGCTTCGGCGTCCACGGCGGCGGCGACGGCGCGACCGGCGGGATCTGGATCACCGAGGACGGAGACGAGACGCACGTGGCGGGGATGGACGAGGGCGTCTACCGCTATCCGTATCGCCGGCCGTTCTGGGAGACAGGGCCCGGGGCGATGCTCCGCTACGTCACCGCCGCGGGCGGCGGCTGGGGGGACCCGTTCGAGCGCGAGCCCGAGCGCGTGCTCCGCGACGTCCGCGACGGGTACGTGACCGTCGCGGGAGCCGCCCGCGACTACGGTGTGGTCGTGACCGGCGACCCCGAGCAGGATCCGGAGGGGATCGCCGTCGACCGCGAGGCGACCGAGCGGCTGAGGAGCGCGCGCTGATCCCGACGGTTGCCGAGCTGATCGCCCGGGCGGACGAGCTGCGGCCGCGCCTCGTCGAGGCGCAGGCCGAGACCGAGGAGCGGACGTACTACTCGGAGGAGATCCACCGGGCGTTCCAGGAGGCGGGCTTCTACCGGATGCTCGTCCCGAGGCGCTACGGCGGGTTCGAGCACGACCTCGGCTCCTTCTGGCGGCTGACCATCGCGCTCGCCCGCGGGTGCCCGTCGACCGCCTGGTGCTTCTGTCTCCCCGCGGGGCATGCCCTCCAGACCGGGATGCTGTTCGAGGAGGACGTGCAGGCCGAGCTGTTCGGCGACGGCTACTACCTCTGCCCGGCGGTCGCCGCGCCCGCCGGGAGGGCGAAGCGCGTCGACGGCGGCTGGGAGCTGACCAGCACGCACCCGTACTCGTCCGGGGCGCCCTACGCGACCCACTACATGGGGCAGACCTTCGCGGAGGGTGACGACCCCGCCGGGCCGCCGGGCCCGCTGCTCCTCTTCGTCGCCCCGCGCGCGGCGTGGACGATGCTGGACGACTGGGGCGACACGCTCGGGCTCAAGGGCTCGGGCTCGCACAGCATCCGGTTCGAGCAGGCGTTCATCCCGGAGCGGTTCGTCCTCGAGGACACGTGGATGGTCGACACGAACGTCGCCGGCGGGACGCCCGGGTCGCGCATCCACGGCAACCCGATGTACGCCGGCCGCACACTCGCGTTCTTCCAGGGCGAGCTCGCGGCGATCATGATCGGAGCCGCCAAGGGCGCGTGCGACGAGTACGAGGAGATGCTGCGCACGCGCCGGACGTACCGGCCGCCCGTCACCCTGCGCATCGACGATCCCGACTACCAGCGCTGGTACGGCACCGCCGTCGCCAGGGTGGCGACCGCAGAGGCGGCCCTGCTCCAGGTCGCCGACCAGTGGAACGAGCTGTGCCGGCGGAGCGTCGAGGACGGCATCCCCTTCACCCGCGAGGAGGACCTGCGGCTGAACCTGGTCGCCCGGGAGGCGCTGACGATCGCGTGGGAGGCGATGCAGGCGCAGATCTTCCGCACCGCCGGCACGAGCTACGCGCGGGCGGGGCAGCGGATCGAGCGGATCTTCCGCGACATGTCGATCGGGTGGAGCCACGTCGGGACGATCCTCGCCGACTGGACCGCCCGCGAGTGGGCGCGCGAGCACTTCGGGCTCGTCCAGCAGGTGCCGAGACCCGACGGTGCGGCGAAGGCCCACTAGGCTTCGGTCGTGAGCGCGGACGCGGCGCCGCCCTATTCCACGGCCTCGGTGGAGGTGCTGCGGCTGCCGCCGGGCGAGGGCCACCGGGACCTGCTCGCGGTCGAGGAGCCGCTCGAGATCCGCATCGGCGGGCTGCCGGTGGCGGTGACGATGCGGACGCCGGGGCACGACGAGGAGCTCGCGCTGGGGTTCTGCCTCTCCGAGGGGCTGCGGCCGGCCTCGGCGCGGCTGCCCGACGACCTGGCCGCCAACACGGTCGACGTCGACGCGCCGGGGTTCGACCCGGAGCGGCTCCGGCGCAGCTTCTACACGTCCTCGTCCTGCGGGGTCTGCGGGAAGGGCGCGCTCGAGGCGGTGGCGGTCGAGGCGGGCCGCGTCGAGAGCCCGCTCGAGGTGCCGCTCGCGACCGTGGCGAGCCTCCCCGAGCGGCTGCGCGAGGCGCAGGCCGCGTTCGCGGCGACCGGCGGGCTGCACGCGACCGGGCTCTTCGACGCGAGCGGCGAGCTTGCCTGCCTGCGCGAGGACGTGGGCCGGCACAACGCGCTCGACAAGGTCGTCGGCTGGGCGTTCACCAAGGGCCGCCTGCCGCTGGCGGAGTCGATCCTGTGCGTCAGCGGCCGCCTCTCCTTCGAGCTCGTGCAGAAGGCGGCGGTCGCCGGCTGCCCGGTGATGGTCGCGGTCGGGGCTCCTTCGAGCCTCGCGGTCGAGCTCGCGGCCGACCGCGGGATCACGCTCTGCGGCTTCGTCCGCGACGGCCGGGTGAACGTCTACACCGAGTCGTGGCGGATCCGGCTCTGACGGGCGTCCTGCTCGTGGGCGGGGCGAGCACGCGGTTCGGCTCGCCGAAGGCGCTCGCGCGGCTCGGCGGCCGCACGCTGGCCGAGATCGCCTGGGAGGCCCTGGCCTTCTGCGCCGAGCGGCTCGCCGTCGGCAAGCACGAGGACGGGCTCGAGCTGCCCTTCGGCGTGCTCGACGACGGCACCGACGTGCGGGCGCCGATCGCCGGCGTCGTCGCCGGGCTGAGGGCGGCGACCCACGAGCGCTGCGTCGTGCTCCCCGTGGACACGCCGTCCGTCACCCCGGCGGCGCTCGAGGCGCTCGCCGCCGCGGGGGGCGACGCCGCCGTGCCGCAGACCGGCCCGCTGCCCGGTGCCTATTCGCGCTCGGCGCTGCCCGTGCTCGAGCGCCGCCTGGCCGCCGGCGAGCTCGCGCTGCGCTCGGCCCTGGCCGAGCTCGACGTGCGAGCTGTCATGATCGACCCCCACCTGCTCGCCAACGTCAACACGCCCGATGACCTCGCCCGCCTCTGACCGTCCGATGTTCGCGGACGCGGACGCCTACCAGCAGCTGATGGGACGGTACAGCGACCGGCTCGCGCCGGAGCTCGCCGCCGCGGCGGGCGTCGAGGCCGGTCAGCGCGTCCTCGACGTCGGCTGCGGGCCGGGTGCGCTGACCGCCGTGCTCGCCGGGATCGCGGGCGCCGAGAACGTCGCGGGCGCCGATCCGTCGGAGCCCTTCGTCGAGGCGACCCGCGGGCGCGTACCGGGATCGGACATCCGTGTCGGCCCCGCCGAGGTTTTGCCGTTCGAGGACGGCAGCTTCGACCGGACGCTCGCGCAGCTCGTCTTCCACTTCGTCTCCGACCCGGCCGCGTCGGCCGCGGAGATGGCCCGGGTGACGCGCCCCGGCGGCCGCGTCGCCGCCTGCGTGTGGGACATGACCGGCGGCATGACGTTGATCCGCGCGTACTGGGACGCGGCGCACGAGCTCGACCCGGGCGCGCCCGGCGAGGACAAGCGCTTCGGCGGCCTGCCCGGCCAGCTCTCCGAGCTGTTCGGGGCCGCAGGTCTGAGCGACGTCGCCGACGTCGATCTCACCGTCTCCTCCCGCTACGAGGACTTCGCCGAGCTGTGGAGCTCCCTCACCGGCGGCGTCGGCCCGATCGGGCTGCACGCCGCGGGCCTGGGCGAGCAGGAGCAGGAAGTCGCGGACGCCCTCCACCGCCGGCTCGGCTCCCCCGAGGGGGCGTTCGAGCTCAGCGCCCGCGCGTGGTGCGCCGTCGGGACGGTCTGATGGAGCAGCGCGTCAGCCTGGTCACGCTGGGCGTCCGCGACCTGGCCCGGGCACGTGCGTTCTACGAGGCGCTCGGCTGGACGACGAACGCCGCGCCCGGCGACGACGTCGTGTTCTTCCAGGCGGGCGGGACGATCGTCGCGCTGTGGGGCCGCGAGCAGCTGGCCGAGGACACGGGCGTCGTGGACGCCGGAGGCTGGGGCGGGATCACGCTCGCCTACAACACACGCTCGCCCACGGAGGTCGACGCGGCGATCGCCGAGGCGGAGGCCGCGGGCGGCACCGTCCTGCGGCGGGGCGCGGCGACGTTCTGGGGCGGCTACTCCGGCGCCTTCGCAGACCCGGAGGGCCACGCCTGGGAGGTCGCCCACAACCCGCACTGGACGCTGGCCGAGGACGGTTCGGTCACCTTGTGACCGCCCGGCGTCTGCGAGCAGCTCACCGCGGTCGTCGCGACCCTCCTGCTCGTCCTGCTCGCGATCGAGGGTGCGACCCTGCTGAACCTCGAGTCGCTGCTCACCGTGCACGCGTTCGTCGGCATGCTGCTCCTGCCGGTGGTCGCGTTGAAGCTGGCGAGCACCGGCTGGCGCATGCTGCGCTACTACCTCGGCGCCGAGGAGTACGTGCGGCGCGGGCCGCCCCATCCGCTGCTCCGGGTCGTCGTCGCACCCGTCGCGGTTGCCTCGACGATCGTCCTCTTCGCTACCGGGGTCGCCCTGCTCGCTCTGGACCGGACGGGCGGGACGGTCGCCGGCCTCCACAAGGCGAGCTTCGTCGTCTGGTTCGGGGCGGTGGGCGTCCACGTCCTCGTCCGGCTCGTCCGGTTGCGGGAGGCGCTCGCGCTGCGGATCGCCGGCCTCGGCCTCCGGCTCGGCCTGGCCGCCGCGACCCTGGCGGCGGGCTTCGCGGTCGCGACGCTGACGCTGCCCTCCGCCGACCACTTGCAGGACCGCATGTCGGCGCGGGTCGGCTTCGACGGCGGCTAGCCCCGCCGGCTCAACGGACCAGCACCTGCTCCCGCTCTGCGCCCGTGCCCACCCACGAGACCTCGACGCCGAGCTGGTGCTCGACGAAGTCGACATAGCGGCGCGCCGCGGGCGGCAGGTCCTGTCCGCCGTGCAGCTCCGCCTCCCAGCCGTGGAGGGTTTCGTAGACGGGCCGGGCCGAGTGGAAGTCGCTCTGGTGCTCGGGGAACTCGTCCGTGCGCGTCCCGTCGCGGAGCTCGTACGCCGTGCAGACCGGCAGCCGCTCGAACGCGGACAGGACGTCGAGCTTGGTCAGGGCGAGCGAGGTGATCCCGTTCAGGCGGACGGCGTAGCGCAGCGCGACCAGGTCGAGCCAGCCGCAGCGGCGCTCGCGGCCGGTGACCGTTCCGAACTCGCCGCCCAGCTCGCGGATGCGCTCCTGGTCGGGGCCCTCGATCTCGGTGGGGAACGGTCCCGCGCCGACGCGGGTCACGTACGCCTTGGCCACGCCGATCACCGCGTCGATCCGCGTCGGCCCGATGCCGATCCCCGTGCACGCGCCGCCCGCGACCGTCGGCGACGACGTGACGAACGGGTACGTGCCGTGGTCGATGTCGAGCAGGGTGCCGTGGGCGCCCTCGAGCAGCACCTGCTTGCCGTCCCGGAGCGCGCGGTCGACCAGCAGCGACGTGTCGGCGAGGTACGGCCGCAGCCTCTGGGCATAGCCCTCGTAGCGCGCGGCCAGCTCCTCGAGCTCGACCGGCTCGACGCCGTAGACGCGCTCCAGCCAGACGTTCTTCTCGGCGAGCGCCACCTCGATCTTCTGGCGCAGGATCTTCGGGTCGAAGAGGTCCTGGAGGCGGATCCCGAGCCGGTAGGCCTTGTCGGCGTACGTCGGCCCGATCCCCCGCCGCGTCGTGCCGATCTGCAGCTTGCCGAGCCTGCGCTCGCCGGCCTGGTCGATCGCCAGGTGCCAGGGCATGATCACGTGGGCGTTCCCGGAGAGCCGCACGAGCCCGGTCGAGATCCCGCGCGACTCGAACTCCTCCAGCTCCTCGACGAAGACGCCGGGGTCGACCACGCACCCCGCCCCGATCACGCATTCCTTGCCCCACAGGATCCCCGACGGCATGTGCCGCGTCTTGTAGGTCTCGCCGTCGGCGACGATCGTGTGCCCGGCGTTCGGCCCGCCGTTGTAGCGGCAGACGAGGTCCGAGTCACGGGCGAGCAGGTCGACGATCTTGCCCTTGCCCTCGTCCCCCCACTGGGCCCCGACGATCACGGTCGCGGACACGACCGGAGTATGACCAGCGTGCCCGCTGCGCGCCCCGCCTCCTTCGGGGCGCGCTCTAGCGGGCTGCCACCACGCTCAACCGGGCGATGCGGCGGACGCGGATGCGGTGGCCTCGGAAGCAGGTGGTGAAGCCGACGTCGGCGTCGGTGCGAAGCGTTCCCTCGACGAGGGTCGGATGGAGCAGGCGGGGCCAGCTCCGGTCCTCCTCGCACGCCTCGCAGTGAACGGCGTAGTCGGTGGCGTCCCCACCGAGCCAGATCACCTGGTGGACCTCCGTGCGCTACCTCCTCATGCGGGGCACCGGTTCATGGGCTCGCAAGGTCGGCGAACTTGGCGAAGCGCCGGAGGAAGGAGAGCTTGACCATGTCGGTCGGCCCGTTCCGGTGCTTCGCCAGGTGCACCTCCGCCAGCCCCTGCTGGTCGGACTCGTCGGCGTTGTAGTACTCGTCGCGGTAGATGAACATGACCAGGTCGGCGTCCTGCTCGATACTATTGTGGCAAATGATGCAATCTGCGACGAAGCTGTGGAGGCCCTCCACGGTCAGGTCGAAGACCTCCTCCTCGCCGTCGGGCTCGATCGAGACGATCTCGTCCCAGTAGACGTCGCTCGTCGCCAGCCTCGCCAGCCCCGGCGCTTCGACGATCTCGGCAACGCGCGCGGCGCGCTCCCGGCTGAGCCCCGCCCGGTAGAGCGTCGAGCCGCAGTATTCCGTGCCCATCCGGGCTTGCAGCGAGCGTGCGGACATGCTTGCCGCAGTCATCGCGGGAACGACGATCGTGCTCCAGGCTTCTCGCGGGATCGAGTCACGGTTGGGATTCGGGCGGGTGCCTTCGAATCGGCTCGCGATCCGAGCCGTCGCGTTCGCGCGCTGCGTGCCGATGCCGCCGACGACGTGGAGGAACGTGAGCATGTCGGGCCGGCCCTGGACGTCGAGCCGGTGGCTCGGTCGCCCCTTGCCCGGCATGGGCACATGCGCCAGACGGGAGTTGATCCCGAGCCGGAGCAGAAGCGCTTGCACGTCGCGGCTGAGCCGCTCGCTGCTCGAGTCGAACCGGATCGCCGGGTAGTTCCGCTCGGTTCCGGCCCAGATGCAGCCGTCGGTCGCCCAGAGATGCCGCAGGAACGTCGCGATCCCGTCGGCGGGCTGCATGAACACCAGATCCGGCACTCGCTTTTCCCAGGAGCGGAGACCGAAGACACCGAGGTCGTCCAGCCAGCGCGCCACAGGGTTGCGGGTCCCGTGCGTCAGATGCCGCGCCGCTGAGAGGTAGACCTGGTACCAGCTCCGCTCGCGGGCGATGCGGGGCTCGACCCCGTCACCGAACACCCGCACGGCGAGGTCCGCGACGAGGCGGGCGAGGCCCTCGTCCTTCGACGTGTACTGGATCGCGTGCCGCGGGAGGGTGCACCCGTCCCCGATCAGGTGCCCGAGCAGCGCCAGCTCGGGATCGCGCACCGACTCCCCGGCCGGCCCGGGGAGGTTCCGCGGAACCGCGATGCGCATTCCCGGCGCCATGTCGTCGAGGCGCCGCCAGCCGTCGAAGGCGAGGAACTTGTGGTTCGCGGTTGCGCGGATCGTGCGTCCGAGCCGCGTCCGAAGGCGCAAGACCGGCTTCTTGCCGGTCGAAAAAGCCCTCAGCACCCGTCGCGGCTCGAGCCGCCACGTCTCGGTGTCGATCGCCAGGACGTTGAATCCGCTCGTGCCGACCAGGTCACCGATCGCGGTCCACCGCCCGCTGTCGGGGAGGTAGACGCGTGAGTCGCCGGTCAGGCAGCCGGACTCGCGCAGGTCGGACAGGATCGGGCGCTTGTCGTGCCGTTGCTCGACGGCTCGCGACAGCTGCGAGATCGCGATGATCGGGACGTCGAGGTCGCGCGCCAGCACCTTCAGCGAGCGCGAGATCTGCGACACCTCCTGGACGCGGTTCTCGACCGACGTCCCCGAGGTCATCAGCTGGAGGTAGTCGACGACGATCAGCCCGAGGCCGGCCTCGCGCATCTTCAGCCGGCGCGCCTTCGAGCGGATCTCCATCAGCGTGATCGAGCCCGTGTCGTCGACGTAGATCGGCGCCTTCGAGAGCTTGTCGCAGGCGGCCGTGAGCCGGGGCCAGTCCTCCTGCGCGAGCTTGCCGGTGCGCAGGCGCTGCGACTCGACCTTCGCCTCCGAGCACATCAGGCGCTGCGTCACCTCCATCTTCGACATCTCCAGCGTGAACAGCGCGACCGGGATGTTCTGGCGGACGGCGAGGTTCGCGGCCACGCACAGGCCGAACGCCGACTTGCCCATGCTCGGGCGGGCGGCGACGACGATCAGGTTGCCGGCCTGGAAGCCGGAGGTCAGCCGGTCGAGCTCGCGGTAGCCGCTGGCCACCCCCGTGACGTCGGCACCCGCCTCGTACAGCGCCGTGATCCGCTCGAAGCTGTCCTTGAGCAGGTCCTCGATGTGCGTGAACTCGCCGGCGACGCGCTCCTGCGAGAGGTCGAACACCACCGACTCCGCCTTGTCGACCAGCTCCTCCGCCGCCAGGCCCTCCCGTTCCATGCCGAGGCGGGCGATCTCCTGGCCGGCCCGGACCAGGCCGCGGAGCGTGGCCATCTCCCGGACGATCCTCGCGTAGTGGCCGGCGTTCGAGGTCGCCGGGACGAGCGCGGCGAGCTCGTTGATGCGCGCCCGGCCGCCGATCTCCTCCAGCTCCCCGCGCCGCTCGAGCTCGTCGCAGAGCGTGATCGCGTCGACGGGCTCGCCCTTCGCGTACAGGTCGAGCGCCGCCTTGTAGACGACGCCGTGGCTGGCGCGGTAGAAGTCGCCCGCCGACAGGACTTCGCTGACCGCCCCGATCGCACCGGGGGAGAGCATCATCGCGCCGAGGACCGACTCCTCGGCATCGAGATTCTGCGGTGGAACCGGGGCGGTCGGCGCAGTCCTGTCGGCGGACGAAGCCTCGGCGAGCTGGTACATATGCGGCAAATCAACCACCTCCGGGGGCGGCCGAACAGGCTTGGACAAGCCCGCTCTCCACAGACGCGAATCGCCCTGTTTGCGGGCGGAACGGAACGCATGTTCCCATGACGGCCGGACGGAGCGGTGGAAGAAAAGGCCGCTCGTAGCGGCCTTTTCTTCCACATTTCCCCAGCCCTCCACAGAGGGCTGTTGAGAAGCTCTTACGCCTCCGGCTCTGGTTCGGGTGCCGGTTCTGCCGGCGGCTCGTCCGGCTCGGGCGCTTCCGCCTCTTCGGGCGTTCCTGCAGGGACAGACCCCTCCGGGGTCTGTCCCTCGGTGAGCTCGCCGCCCTCCGGCACGACGGCGGTCTGCACGTCGACGGTGACGTCGGTGAAGAGCTCGACCGGCACCTCGTAGCGGCCGACCTTCTTGATCGGGTCGCCGAGGGCGATCTTGCGCCGGTCGACCCGGATCTTGGCGACGCGCCAGATCTCGTCGGCCACGTCGGTCGCGGTCACGGAGCCGAACAGCGACCCGGTGGGGCCGGCCTTCACCTCGAAGCGCAGCTCGGTCGCCTCCAGCTTCGCCCCCAGCTCGCGCGCCTGCTCGAAGGTCGTGGCCTCCTGGCGGGCGCGCTGCCCGGCGCGCTTCTCCAGCTCCGCCACCTTCGCCGGCGTCGCCGTCTCGGCGAGCCGCCGGGGGAGCAGGAAGTTGCGCGCGTAGCCGCGCGCCACGTCCACGACCTCGCCGCGGAGCCCGACCTTCTCGACGTCCTCCAGGAGGATGACCTCCACGGTCGCGCCTCAGCTCCCCGAGACGTAGGGGAGCAGGGCCATCTCGCGTGCCCGCTTCACCGCGGCGCCGACCTGCACCTGGTGGCGGCGGCAGGCGCCCGTGATCCGGCGCGAGCGGATCTTGCCCTTCTCCGAGATGAAGGGACGGAGCGAGGCGATGTTCTTGTAGTCGATCTCCTCGACCTTGTCGCGGCAGAAGCGGCAGTTGCGCCGGCGCGGCTGCGTGCCCTGCGGCGGCCGGCGGCGCGAGGTCGACCGCTCCTCTCCACGCTGTTTCGGCTGTGCCATCGATTCCTCTTTCTAGAACGGGATGTCGTCGTCGGCTGCGGAGGACGGGAAGTCGGCGCTGTCGCCGGCGGCACCGGCGGGGACGAACTGCGGCGTGTCGCCGCCCGAGTCGCCGCGGCTGCCGAGGAACTGGACGCTCTCGGCGACCACCTCCACGGCCTGGCGCTTGCCCGAGCCGTCGGTCGCGTCCCACTCGCGCCACTCCAGGCGCCCGTCGACGCCGACCGGCCGCCCCTTGGAGAGGTACTGCGCGCAGCTCTCGGCCTGGTTCCCCCAGACCGTGACGTCGAAGTAGTTCGGCTTGTCGACCCACTGGCCGGTCTCGTCCTTCCGGCGTGTGTTCACGGCGAGCCGCAGCTTGCAGACCGACGTGCCGCCGCTCGTTTGCCTCAGCTCCGGGTCCTTCGTCAGGTTCCCGACCAGGACCACGCGGTTGATGTTCGCCATGCTAGGCCTCCTCCTCCGGCGTCGCCGCGGACGCCTCCGACTCCGTCGGCTCAGCGTACCCCTCGGCCTCCGCTCCCGCGTCGGCGGATTCCGGCTCGGCGGGCGCGGCCTCGTCCTGCGCGGGCCCGGCGGCCGCCGGAGGCTGAGCCGGGCGGCGCTCCTCCCGCTCGTAGCGCGGACGCTCCTCGACCGGCGGCAGCGGCGGCGGGGCGGCGCGTCCTCCGCCCTTCACGCGGCGGGTGGCCATGTGGCGCATGACGCCGTCCGTGATCTTCAGCACGCGCGTGATCTCGTCGAGCGTGTCCGGCCGGGCGTCGAACTGGAGCAGGTGGTACGTCCCGTCGGCGCGGTGGTCGATCTCGTAGGCGAGCCGCCGCCGCCCCCACACGTCGTGCGAGAGCCAGGTGCCGCCGCCCTTGTCGATCAGCTCGTGCGTGCGGGAGACGATCTCGGTCTGGCGCTCCTCGGCCAGCTCGGGATCGAGCATGAGCAGGATCTCGTACTCGTTCACGGTTCCCTCGTTCTCCTTCCCTCGGTCTGAGTCGGCCTCGCGTGCAGGTGCTGCCGGGAACGGCTCAGCACGATGCGAGGCGAGAAGTCCGCGGAAGAGTAGCATCGAGGGATGGGTCGCCTCCTCACCTGGCTCGGTCTCGCGGCCGGCGCGGCGTACGTCCTCAGCCGCTTTCGCCGCAGGCCGGCCCCGGTCCCGGCTCCGGCCGCGGGCCGGCCTGCCGATCCGGCCGAGGAGCTGAAGCAGAAGCTGGCCGAGTCGAGAGCCGACCCGGAACCGGCAGCGCAGCCGGAGCCGCCGCCGGAGGAGCCCAACGCCGCGATCGACGAGCGCCGCCGCGCCGTGCACGACCGGGCCCGGCAGGCGATGGACGACATGCTCGGCGGGGAGCAGCTTCCCGGCGAAGAGTCCGAATAGAATCGGGCCGTGGCCGAGGAGAGCGAAGGCCGGAAGCTCCTGAACCGCCTGCGCGAGGCGACCGCGAACGTCACCCAGATGACGAAGGAGGGGGTCGAGACCCTCCAGGTGAAGCGCGAGCTCTCGCAGTGCTACGCCGAGCTCGGCCGCAAGACCGCCGGCCTCGTCGAGAGCGGCGCCGTCTCGCATCCGGACCTCACCGAGCTGGTCGGGCGCATCGCCGAGCTCGAGGCGCAGCTGGCCGCGGCCCCGGAGCCGGATGACGGTCCGGACGAGCCCGAGGGGTAGCGCGAGCCTGCAGCGGCGGGCGGCCCGGCACGGCCTGATCTGGCTGGGCCTCGGCGTCAGCGCCTTCTTCCTCTACCTGTCGGTCCGGAACGTCCACCCCTCCGAGGTGTGGGACGCGCTGGAGCAGTGCGACTACTGGTGGCTCGTCCCGTCGATCGCCCTGCTGTTCGTGGCGCAGCTCGTGCGGGCGTGGCGCTGGCAGTACCTGTTCGCGGCGGCGACGCGGCCGCCGTACCTGCCCGCCTTCGAGGCGACGCTCCTCGGCCAGCTCTTCAACAACATCCTGCCGGCACGGGCGGGCGAGGTCGCGCGCATCGTCGCGCTCCATCGCACCGCCGGCACCTCGCGGGCGGAGACGACCTCGACCGTGGTCGTCGAGCGCCTGTGGGACGTCCTGGTGCTGCTCGCCCTGCTGTTCGTGTTCGTGCCGTGGATGCCGCCCGTGACCTGGCTCCGCACGGCCGCGATCCTCGCGATCGTGCTGTTCGTCGCGACGGTGGCGGCGGTGGCGGTGCTGCTGCGCTGGGGCGAGCGCCCGTTCCTCGTGCTGCTCCGTCCGCTCGCGCGCCTGGGCCTGCCGTTCCTGACCCTCGAGCGGGCCGAGCATGCCGCCGCCGCCTTCGTGCGCGGCGCCGCCTCGCTTCGCGACTGGCGGCTCGGCATGATCGCGCCGGCGCTGACCGCGGTGTCCTGGATCCCGCTCGTGCTCAGCACCTGGACGCTGATGCTCGGCTTCCACCTCGGGCTCTCCGTGGTCGCCGGCCTCTTGGTGACGATCGCGGCCAGCCTGTCGCTCGTCCTGCCCTCGTCGCCGGGAGCGGTGGGCGTCTTCGAGGCCGCCTCCCTGGTCGGGCTGAAGGCGTACGGGATCGACAAGGCCGAGGCGCTGTCGTTCGCGATCCTCTTCCACGCGGTCAACTTCTTCCCGTACGTGATCGCCGGCCTGGTCGTGCTCCAGCGGCAGACGGCGAGGCGGAGTCGCTGACGAACCGAGCCCCGGCAGCCGGTGCTGGGACAATGTGCTCGTGCCCGATCCGGAGAACCGAGCAGGAACCGGCCCACGGAGCGAACGCGTCGACGACTGGGAGCTGGAGGAGCTGGACTGGTCCGGGGAGACCCCGGCGAGCCCGGACTCCGCGACCGGCGGCCGCTCGTCCAGGATCGGCCTGGTCACGGGCATCGCGCCGGGGCGCTCCGGGGACCAGTCCGGGACCTCGTCGGCCGTCCGGCGCCGGCGAATGGTGGCGCTGGCTGCGGTCGGGCTGCTCGTCGTCCTGGCGGTGGTGATTCCGCTCGTCGTCTTCGGCGGCGGCGGGAGCAGCACCGAGCCGACGGCGGCGCCGACCACCACGGCGAGGTCGCCGACCCGGACGGAGCCGTCCGCGACGACGACCACGTCGACGACGCCGGCCACGACGCAGCCCACCCCGAAGCCGCTACGCGTCGCGCTCCCGGCGGGCGCCGCCCTTCGCCGCGGCAGCCGCGGCAGCGAGGTCCGGGACCTGCAGAAGGGGTTGGCGGCGCTCGGTTACGCGGCCGGCGAGCCGGACGGCGTGTTCGGCCAGACAACCGAGGCGGCGGTGGTCGACTTCCAGCGCTCGAACAACCTCGCCCCCGACGGCATCGTCGGAGCCGACACCGCCCGGCTCCTGAACGCCGCGCTCGCCGACCGGAAGATCACCGGCTAGATGGCTGACCGGTGATTCGCGTGGTCGCGGGGAGGGTCTGCACCAAGCAGTGTGGTCGACTCGACCGGTGGCAAGGCTGGTGAGCCTTGGTGCCGGGCGAGGCGGCCGCGATGCGCCGTGTGCAGGCCCCCATCCGCGGCTGCGTGGAATTGCCGGTCAGTCATCTAGCTACGCGGCCGCTTCCGCCGGCTCGCTGCGCACCGGCAGCTCCTCGACCGAGCCGGGGGCGCGGCGCAGCCGGATCAGCTTCACGCAGGCGATCGCGCCGACCGCCGCCATCACCGCGCCCACGATCAGCGCGGTGTGCATCCCGTCGACGAACGACTCGGCGCTGCCCTGGCCGAGCGCGGCGGAGCCGGGGATCAGCGCGCCGAAGAGTGCGACCCCGACCGCGATCCCGGCCTGGCGGAACGTGTCGTTCACGCCGGCGGCGAGCCCGCTCTGCTCCTGGGGCGCCGAGCCGAGCGCGACCGCGCTGACCGCCGGGTTGAACAGGCCGGTGCCCAGCCCGCCGACCATCAGCGCGGGCAGGAGCATCGCCCACGACGACGTCGCCGTCGCCAGCACGCCGAGCGCGAGGCCGGCGGCGACCAGCGCCAGGCCCGCCGTGATCAGCGCTCCGGCCGAGACCTTCTCCAGCAGCGAGGCGCTCGCGCCCGAGACGAGGAAGATCAGCACCGTCGCGGGCAGGTAGACGAGCCCCGCCTTGATCGGCGATAGGCCGAGGATCTGCTGGAGGTAGAGCGTCATGTACAGGAAGATCGCGAAGAACGACGCCGAGATCGAGAACGCGGCGACCTGGGCTCCTGTGAACTCCTTGATCCGGAAGAGCCCGAGCGGCAGCATCGGCTCCTTGACCCGCGTCTCGATCGCGAGGAACGCGACGAGCAGCACCGCCGCGCCGGCGAGCTCGGCGACGATCGCCGGGCTGCCCCAGCCGTCGCCGTTGCCGCGCAGCAGCGCGAGCACGAACAGGAACAGGCCGCCGACGAGCGCCGTCTGGCCGGCCCAGTCGATCCGGCGGGCGTTCGGGTCACGCGACTCCCGCACCCAGCGGTACGTGGCCGCGATCGCGGCGATGCCGACGGGCACGTTCACGTAGAAGACCCAGCGCCAGCCGAGGTACGAGGTGATCGCGCCGCCGACCGCGGGGCCGACGGCGAACGACGCGCCGATCGTCGCTCCGTAGACGGCGAGCGCCTTCGAGCGCTCCTTCCACTCCGGGAAGGCGTCGGCGAGCAGCGCCAGCGAGGTCGCGAACAGGATCGCGCCGCCGATGCCCTGAACCGCCCTGGCGGCGTCGAGCAGCTCGATGCTGGTCGCGGCGCCGCACAGGAGCGATGCGGCGGTGAAGAGCACGAGCCCCGAGGCGAAGACCCGGCGCCGTCCGAGGCGGTCGGCGATCGAGCCGGAGGTGAGCACGACCGCGGCGAGCGCGACCGTGTAGGCGTCCACGACCCACTGGATGCCGGTGATCCCGGCGTCGAGGCTGGACGCGATGTGCGCCAGCGCCGTGTTGACCACGGCGATGTCGAGCATGAGCATGGCCGTCGCGAGACAGACGACGGCGAGCGTTCCGCGGCGGCTGAAGGTCGACATCTCGATTCCTTTCGTGGTCGGAGCCATCGCCGTCAGTCTCCGGCCGCTGGCCTCGGAGCGCAGTGGGGCCACCCTGCTTTTCGGGGGTGCGGCTAACCGAACGCAGGGACTGTCCCCTGAGCGGGGACAGTCCCTAGGCCACGGTCGGCACGGGGGCCGGCGACGGCTCCGCGCTCGGCTCCGCCGGCTGCTCGGGCGCCCGCCGCCGCAGGTACCACTTCCACGCCTCCGACGCGGCGATCAGGCCGAGCGGGATCACGAGGCAGGCGCCCCACTGGGCCCGGGTCAGGCCGGTCGTCTGGAAGAACCGGTTGAACACGTTCAGCTCCGTGCCCATGACGATCGCGGCGACCGACATCGCGGTCGTCAGCAGGAACTTCCGGTCGGAGAAGCCCTCCAGGCTGAACATGCTGCGCTTCTCGTCCAGCGCGGTGAAGGAGAAGACGAGGTTGAAGATCGAGAACACCGTCAGCGCGCCGGTGCGCGCGACCGCCGCGCCGTACCGGTCGTCCAGGTACCACCCGACGCCGATCGTGCCGATCGCCATGATCAGGCCGGCGACCGCGATCCAGGCGAACCTCCACCGGTCGAGGATCTCCTCGTCCGACGCGCGGGGCCTCCGGTCCATCAGGTCGTCCGCGAACTTGCCGTAGCCCAGGCCGACCGCCTGGAAGACCTGCGTCGTGAAGTTCAGCCACAGCGTCTGCAGCGGGACGAAGATCACGCCCGAGGCGACGTTGAAGATGGCCGCGCCGAGGAAGGAGATGACCATCCCGGCGAGGACCCCCATCTGGAAGCGGATGTACTTGGTCAGGTTGTCGTACAGGCCGCGGCCGAGCTCCACCGCCTTCACGATCGTGGCGAAGTTGTCGTCGGTGAGGATCATGTCGCCGGCCTCCTTCGAGACCTCGGTGCCCGTGATCCCCATGGCGATGCCGATGTCGGCCTTCTTCAGCGCGGGCGCGTCGTTCACGCCGTCGCCCGTCATCGCGACGATCGCGCCCTTTCTCCGCAGCGTGTCGACGAGGCGCACCTTGTCCTCAGGGGTGACGCGGGCGAGCACGCCGATCTCGTCGATCTGGGCGGACGCCTCCTCGTCGGACATCGCCTGGAAGTCGGCGCCCGTGATCGCGCGGCCTTCGATGCCGAGCTCCTTCGCGATCGCGGCTGCGGTGACCGCGTGGTCGCCCGTGATCATCCGCACGCGGATCCCCGCGCTCTTGGCGGTGGCGATCGCGTCCCTGGCGGTCGGCCGCGGCGGGTCGACGATGCCGACCAGGGTGAGCACGGTCAGCTCCTGCATGGAGCCGAGCAGGTCGGCGTTCGGGTCGAAGGAGGACGGGTCGAAGTCGCGCCGCGCCGTCGCCAGCACGCGCAGCCCCTGCTCGCCGAGCCGCTGGTTCTCGGCCTCGTAGCGCTCTCTCATCGACTCGTCGATCGCCACCGGGCGCAGGTCCTCCGCGGCCAGCGTGGTGGTCGCGCGGGCGAGCACCTGGTCGGGCGCGCCCTTGACGAAGCAGCGGACGACGTCGCGTCCGTCCTCGTCCTGCAGCCGGTGGAAGGTCGCCATCAGCTTGTAGTCCGAGTCGAACGGCAGCGTCGCGACGCGCGGCAGGTCCGCGCGCGTCGACTCGGGATCGAGCCCGCCCTTGGCGGCGAGGACGACGAGCGCGCCCTCGGTCGGGTCGCCGATCATCTCGCCGTCGTGCACGACCGCGTCCGAGGCGAGGATCATCGGCATCAGGAACTGGTCGAGCGGCACGTCCGACTGGCCGGCCGAACGGGCGATCTTCCCCTCGGTCGAGTAGCCGCTGCCAGTGACGGTGTAGCGCCGGCCGGGGATCGCCATCTCGACGGCGGTCATCTGGTTGAGGGTGAGCGTGCCGGTCTTGTCGGAGTTGATCACCGACGTCGCCCCGAGCGTCTCGGTCGAGCGCAGCCGCTTGACGATCGCGTTCGCCTTCGCCAGCAGCTGCGTCCCCATCGAGAGGATCGTGGTCACGACCGCAGGCAGGCCGGTCGGGATCGCCGCGATCGCGAAGGCCAGCGCCGCGGTGAAGACGGTCTTGAAGCTGTCGCCGCGGGAGAGGTTGAGGAGGATCGAGACGACCACGGCGGCTCCGGAGATGAAGAGGATCTGCACGGTCAGCTTCTGCAGCTGCCTGGTCAGGGGCGTGACCGTCTCCTCCTCGTGGGCAAGCAGGTGGGAGATGTGCCCGACCTCGGTCGCCATGCCGGTCGCGGTGACGACGAACAGCCCCGAGCCGCGAGTCACGTTCGTGTTCATGAAGACCATGTCGACGCGGTCGCCGAGGGGCGTGTCCGGGCTCTCGAGCGGGTCCACCGACTTCGACACCGGCAGGCTCTCGCCGGTCAGAGCCGACTCCGCCACCTCGAGCGTCGCCGCCTCCAGCAGGCGCCCGTCGGCCGGGACGATGTCGCCCGCCTCGATCGCGACCACGTCGCCGGGCACGAGCTGCTCCGCCGGGAGCTCGACGAGCTGGCCGTCGCGCCGGGCGCGCGCCTTGATGAACATCATCTTCTGGAGCGCCGCGACCGCCTCCGCCGCCTTCCCCTCCTGGTGCAGGCCGAGCACCGCGTTCAGGAACGTCAGGCCGAGGACGACGATGCCGGTGCCGTACTCGTGCAGCGGCCACATGCTGCCGATGCCGACGACGAGCAGGACGACCTGCATGGCGTCGCGGTACTGGCGGACGAACGCGCGCCAACGGGGCTCGGGCTTCGCTTCGGCGAACTTGTTCGGCCCGTACTGCTCGAAGCGGGACGCGACCTCGGCGGCGGCCAGGCCCTGCGCGGTGTCGACGCCCAGCTCGCGGGCGACGTCGTCGCCGGAGAGCGCGAACCAGACGGGGGCGTCTCCCGTCGTCTGCTCGGCGGGTGTCACTGTGGCCATGTCATGCCTCCTTCGCGAGGGCGGTGTCGCCGTACGGGCGCCGGAAGACTGCGTCGAGGACGACCGCGACCGCGCCGGTACCGACGATCGCAGCGAATGTCTCCGGCGAGCTGTCGATCGTGTCGGCGACGAAGAAGCCGAGGACGACGGCGATGAAGGCGATCGCGACGAGCACGATCACGGGGTTGCTGCCGGTGTCGTGCCGGCGCCGCCAACCCGCGACGCCGATCAGCAGGAAGACCGCGAGCGAGACGGCGCTGCCCACCGAGGCGATCGCGCCGAGCTCGGCGAGGTTGGCGATCACGAGCGCGAGGCCCGTCGTCACGAGCAGCCCGCCGTGCCGACCGAGCCGCGACGCCGCACCGAGGAACGCGGGAAAGACGCGGATCTCCGCGAGCGAGTTGCAGAGATTGTCCGATGCGTACAGGGTGGCGTTCGTGCAGCCCGCGGTCGAGAGCAGCGCGGCGATCGCCATGGCCGTGAAGCCGGCGTCGCCGAGCTGGGGCCGCGCGGCCTCGGCGATCGCGGTCTCGCCGTAGCCGATCACCTCGGGGACGGTCAGCGTGCCGAACACGCCGATCGCGATCAGCACGTACAGGACGGTGGTGACGCCGAGGGAGAGCGCCATCGCCCGCGGCAGGTCGCGTTTCGGGTTCTCCATGTCGCCGGCGGTGAACGTCAGCACGTTGAAGCCGAGGAAGGCGAAGAACGTCAGAGCGACGCTGGCAAGGATCTTCGACGCCGAGGGGTAGTCGTCGAAGGAGAGCAGCGCCGTGTCGATGTGCGGGACCGTGCTGACGACGAACACGCCGAAGACGGCCAGCACGCCGACGACGAGCGCGGCCTGGGCCGCGGCGACCGCCTTCGTCCCGACCATGTTCAGCGCGCACATCACCACCAGCAGGGCGCTGATGAAGACGTTGTCCCAGCCCGACCAGGTGCTGTCGGGGACGAACAGCGACACCGCGTAGCCGCCGAACGAGACCGCGACCATCGCGGTGACGACGACGACCGCGGCGATATAGCCGAGCCACGACGTGATCCCGACGACGCGGCCCAGTCCGAAGCCCTCGGTCAGGTACGTGATCAGGCCGCCCGAGCTCGGGTAGCGCATCCCGAGCTTCGAGCAGACGTAGCCGAGGAGGCCGGCGACGATCCCGCCGATCAGGAACGAGATCCAGACGGCGGCGCCCGCGACTGCGCCGGCCTCGCCGAGCAGGGCGAAGATGCCCGCGCCGACCATCGAGCCGATTCCGAGCACGGTCGCCCCTCTCAGCGAGAGGGTGCGCGGCCGGGCGGTCGGCGCCGTTGGAGCCGTGATGTCGCTCACGGCGTCGGGGCCACCGCTACGCCTTCGTCTCCGGGTAGGGCGGAACGGGGCCCGGCTCGGTCATGTGGCGCTTCTGCCGCTTGTAGATCGGGATCCCGAGCACCAGGGCCACGCCGGAGAGGACGAAGGGCATCCACTCGGCCCACGAGCCCCAGTCGTGGTGGAAGATCTGGCCGATGCTCCGCTGCCCCTGGGCGCCCGTGTTCCGGGAGTAGACGATGAACAGGATCGAGAAGACGAGCGCCAGCACGGCGACGATCGCGTCGCGGAGGAAGCGCGCGTTGTTGCCCTGCTTGCGGTCGATCCAGCGCCATTTCAGCTGCGCCAGCGCGGAGAAGGCATACGGGATCGCGGCGGTGATGCCGGTCATCAGGACGAGCGTCGTGAACGCGTTCGCGCCGCCGGTGCCCATGTAGTTGAGGCCCATCGCGACCGAGGCGAGCACGGTCGACGCGACGATCCCGAAGGCGGGGACTCCAGCCTTGTTCAGCCGCTTGAAGCTCTCCGGGAAGAGACCGTCGTTCGCCGCCGCGAGCGGCATCTCTGCGCAGATCATCGTCCAGCCGTTCAACGCGCCGAGGCCCGAGACGATCACCAGGATCGCCATCACGTCCCCGGCCCAGGTGCCGCCGAAGATCTCGTTCGCCGCCGCCGAGAACGGCTCGGTGGTCGCCTGGAGCTCCGCGTTCGAGAGGATCCCGAAGATCGCGACGAGCGAGAGCATGTACACGGCCGCGGTCGCGAGCGTGCCGAGGATCGTCGCCCGCCCGACGTTCCGGTCCGGGTCGCGGACCTTCCCCGCGGCGACGGAGGCGCACTCGACGCCGATGTAGCTGAACAGCGCGATCGCCATCCCGCTGCCGATCGCGCCGAGCGTGCTCTGGGCGCTGATGTTCCAGGGCGTGTAGTTGGCGCCGTCGATGAAGAAGAGGCCGACGGTAGACATGAACGCCAGCGCGAAGAACTTCAGGATCGTCGTCAGCATCTGGATCGAGGCCATGTTCTGGGCGCCGGAGAGGTTGACGAACGCGGGCAGCCAGAGCCCGACCAGCACGAGCAGGATGGAGGCCCACTTGTCGTGGTCCTTGTTGACGAAGTGCTCGACGTAGAGCACCCAGCCGACCGCGATCGCGGCGTTCCCGGCCCAGGCGGTGATCCAGTAGGACCAGGCGTTCATGAAGCCCAGCGGGTTGCCGAAGCCGACGCGCGCGTACGCGTAGGGCCCGCCGTCGGCCGGCAGCCGGCGCGACAGGGAGCCGAACAGGACGGCCAGCACGAGCGCCCCGACCGTGGTCAGGGCCATCGAGACGATCGTGATCGGGCCGTACGGGGCCAGCGACGTCGGCAGGTTGAAGACGCCGACGCCGATGATCGAGCCCATGATCAGGGCGATCGCGGCCGGGAGGCCGAAGCCCTTCGACTGCTTCTCGTCCGTCGTCGCTGGTGCCGTCGCCGCTACCTGCTCGCTCATGTCGCCTCAACGGTCGTTCCTGCGTCGCCGCGCAGGAGTGCCTGCGTGTCCGTGATCGAGCCGATCACGGCCCGTCCTCCGGTCTGCTCGGCGAAGGAGCAGGCCGCCTTCACCTTCGGGCCCATCGAGCCCTCCGCGAACTCGCTGCCGGCCAGCTCCTCGGGCGTTGCCCGGCCGATCAGCCGCTGGTCGGGGGTGCCCCAGCCGGCGTACACGCCGTCGACGTCGGTGACGATCGCGAGCACGTCGGCCTTCAGGTCGGCGGCGAGCAGGGCGCTGGCCATGTCCTTGTCGATCACCGCCTCGATCCCGACGAGCCGCCGCCCGGCCGGCACCGCCTCCTGGGTGTACATCACGGGGATGCCGCCGCCGCCCGCGCAGATCACCACCGCCCCGTCGCGGAGGAGCACCTCGATCGTCTCCAGGCCGAAGATCCGCCTCGGGAGCGGGCTCGGGACGACGCGGCGCATGCTGTCTCCGTCCGGCTTGAAGGTCCAGCCCTTCTCCTTGGCGAGCGCGGCCGCCTCGTCGGCGGTGTACACCGGCCCGATCGGCTTCGTCGGGTCCCCGAACGCCGGGTCCTCGGGATCCACCTCGATCTGCGTCAACAGGGTGGCGAGGTGCTTCTCGAACGGGAGCACGTTGCCGAGCTCCTGCTGGATCAGGTAGCCGATCATCCCCTCGGTCTGCGCGCCGAGCAGGTCGAGCGGGTACGCCGCAACGTCGGTGTAGGCGGCGCCCTGCAGCGCGAGCAGCCCGACCTGCGGCCCGTTCCCGTGCGACACCACCAGCTCGTGCTCGAGCGCGAGCGGCGCCAGCGCCTCGCAGGCGATCCGCGCGTTCGCCCGCTGGTTCTCGGCCGTTAGCGGCTCGCCCCGCCGGAGCAGGGCGTTGCCGCCGAGTGCGACTACCACCCTCATCGGCGGCACCTAGTCGGCGAGGGTCGCGACCATCACGGCCTTGATCGTGTGCATGCGGTTCTCGGCCTCGTCGAAGACGATCGACGCCGGCGACTCGAACACCTCCTCGGTCACCTCGAGCGACTCCAGGCCGAACTTCTCGTAGATCTCCTTGCCGACCTCCGTGTCGGTGTTGTGGAACGCCGGCAGGCAGTGCATGAACTTGACGTCGGGGTTGCCCGTCAGCTCCATCGTCTTCGCGTTCACCTGGTACGGCGTCAGCAGCTCGATCCGCTCCTTCCAGACGTCGTCCGGCTCCCCCATCGAGACCCAGACGTCCGTGAGCAGGAAGTCGGCGTCCTTGACCGCCTCCTCGACGTCCTCGGTGATCAGGATCTTGGCTCCGCTCTCCTCGGCGGCGTCGTGCGCGAGCTTCTGGAACGCCTCCGAGGGCCACAGCGACTTCGGGCTCGCGATGCGGACGTCCATCCCGAGCTTGGCGCCGCCGACCAGGTAGGTGTCCGCCATGTTGAAGCGGGCGTCGCCGAGGTAGCAGAAGATCACCTCGTTCAGGGGCTTCGACGAGTGCTCGCGGAAGGTGAGGAAGTCGGCGAGGATCTGGGTCGGGTGCCATTCGTCGGTCAGCCCGTTGTAGACGGGCACGCCCGACCACTCCGCGAGCTCGTCGGCGACGCCCTCGCCGAAGCCGCGGAACTCGATCGCGTCGTACATGCGGCCGAGCACCCGCGCCGTGTCCTTGGCCGTCTCCTTGTGGCCCATGTGCGAGCCGCTCGGGCCGATGAAGGTGACGTGCGCGCCCTGGTCGTACGCGGCCACCTCGAAGGCGCAGCGCGTCCTCGTCGAGTCCTTCTCGAAGATCAGCGCGATCTCCTTGCCGACGAGCCTCTGCTCCTCGCGGCCCTCCTTCTTCGCCGCCTTCAGCTCGGCGGAGAGGTCGAGCAGGTAGGTGATCTCCTCGGCCGAGTAGTCGGCCAGCGTCAGGAAGTGCCGGCCGCGCAGGTCGATGACGGTGCTCATCGCGTCTCCTTTCAGGGCTCGCGAACGACTGGGCAGGTCATGCAGTGGCCGCCGCCCCGGCCGCGGCCGAGCTCCGAGCCGGAGATCGCGCGGACCTCGACGCCGGCCTTCTCCATCCGGCGGATCGTCGCCTCGTTGCGCTCGTAGCCGACGACGACGCCAGGGGCGAGGGCGACGACGTTGTTGCCGTCGTCCCACTGCTCGCGCTCGGCCTCGAACTCGTCGCCGCCGGTGGGGACGACCTTCCAGCGCTCGAGCCCCAGCTCGGCCTTGACGACGTCGAGGAACGAGTCCTCGGAGACCTCGGCCTTGACCCCGCCGTCGCCGTCCGGCGTGAACAGGATCGGCAGGATCGTGTCGACGACCGGCTTGTAGATCGTGACCACGTCGCGGTCGCACATCGTGAAGACCGTGTCGAGGTGCATGGCCGCGCGTTCACGCGGCATCTGCGCGCCGACCACGAGCCGCGCCGCGTCCTTCGCGAAGAGGTTCTCGGCGAGGATGCTGACCGCCTTCGCGGTCGAGCGCTCGCCCATCCCGACGAGGACGACGCCGTTCCCGGCCGGCATCATGTCGCCGCCCTCGATCGAAGCGGTGCCCCAGTCGTGGTCGAAGCCGCCGTACCAGATCTCGAAGTCGGCGCCGGCGAACCGCGGGTGGAACCGGTAGACGGCCTCCAGGTTGAGCGTCTCGTGCTGGCGGGCGGGCCAGAACATCTGGTTGATCGAGACGCCGCCGTACAGCCAGGCGCTCGTGTCGCGCATGAAGAGCTGGTTGGGGAGCGGCGGGAGCACGAAGTCGGTCGGCTGCATCGCCGGGCCGATCGTCTTGCGGATCTCCTCCGGCAGGTCCTGCTCGGTCAGGCCGCCGGTGAGGATCGTCGCCAGCTCGGCGGCGGGGAGGCCGGTCGCCCACTCGGTCAGCGGCTCCGAGAAGATCGCGGTCACCTCCTCGGGACGCAGCCGCCGCTCGAGCACCCACTTCCGCGCCTTCGCGTCCTCGAGCGTCTCGGCGAGCAGGTCGTGGAAGAGCAGCACCTCGACGCCGAACTCGCGCATCAGGTCGACGAAGGCGTCGTGCTCCTGCCGGGCGCGCCGCACCCAGATCACGTCGTCGAAGAGCAGCTCGTGGCAGTTCGTCGGCGAGAGGCGCTCGTGCGCGACGTCGGGCCGGTGGACGATCACGGTACGGAGGGTCCCCACCTCGGAGTGGACTCCGAGTGCGGTCGTGGCAGGGGCGCTCATGGCGTCATCTCCTTTCGCGGGCGCGTGTCGGGCGGCTGCGACGAACGCGTGGGCGCGGCAACCACGGCGCCAACCCTATCTCCGCCCCGGGCTCGTTCTCATCATCCCACCTGGATGACGTGCCGGACGCCTCCGCCGCACAGACTGGGCTGCGGTACCGGGAGTGCACGCATCCAACCTCCGCACGCTGCTCCGCGCCATGTGGGCCGACCCTCGGGCCCGCACGTGCCTGCTGCTCTCGCAGGGGGCGCTGCTCGGCCAGGTGATCTTCGACCTCGCGATCCCGCTGGCGATCAGGCAGATCGTCAACAACGGGATCCTCGCCGGCAACTTCGACAAGGTGATCAAGGGCTCGCTGTACATGGCGGTGTTCTCGATCGCGAGCATGGTCTTCGCCACCGCCTGCTCCTGGTATGCGGCTCAGGTCGGCGAGGGGGTCGGGCACCGCCTGCGGCTGCGCCTCTACCGGCGGATCGCCGAGCTCTCGTGGGGCAACGTCGACCGGCTCGAGACCAGCGACCTGCTCGTGCGGCTGACGACCGACGTGAATCAGGTCCGCGTGATGACCACGAGCAGCGTGACGACGCTGCTGCGCGCGCCGCTGATGATCGTCGGGGCGATCCTGATCCTGCTCTGGGTCGACGTCCGGCTCGCGCTGGTGATGCTCGTCTTCCTGCCGGTGACGATCGCGGTGCTGGCCTTCTACCAGCTGAAGGGCGCGCCGCTGTACCGCAGCGTCCTCTCGCGCTTCGACGGGCTCAACCAGGTGCTCCAGGAGAACATGGCGGGCGTCCGCGTCGTCCAGGCGTTCGTCCGGCGCGACTACGAGAACGCCCGCTTCGACCGGGAGAACGTCGCCCTCCAGAAGGCGGCGACGGCGGCTCAGAGCTCGGCCGCCTTCCTCAATCCCGCGCTTCTGCTGGTGATCAACCTCGGCCTCGCCGGAGCGCTGTGGGTCGGCGGCGACCTCGTGATCGACGGGAAGATCGAGCTCGGGTCGGTGTTCGTGCTCCTGAACTACCTGGTCGCGGTGATGATCCCGCTCGTCCTCCTGTCGGTGCTGCTGCCGCAGATGGCCTCTGCCGACTCGTCCGTCGGCCGGGTGATCGAGGTGCTCGAGCAGGAGCCGGACGTGCAGGACAAGCCAGGCGCCCCGACCCTGGCCGAGGCCGCCGGCGGCGAGGTGAAGGGTCGTGTGACGTTCGAGGACGTCAGCTTCTCCTACGTCGGCAAGGACGGGAAGCCGAACGAGAGCCCGGTGCTGAGCGGCATCGACCTGGTCGCCGAGCCGGGGCAGGTGGTGGCGATTCTCGGCGCGACCGGCTCGGGCAAGTCGACGCTCGTCAACCTGCTCGCGCGCTTCTACGACGTGACCGGCGGGCGGGTGACGATCGACGGCGTCGACGTGCGCGAAGTCTCGCGGCGGTCGCTGCTCGAGACGGTCACGCCCGCGCTGCAGCAGCCGAGCCTGTTCAGCGGGACGATCGACGAGAATCTGGAGTTCGGCGCCGACCCGGAGAAGGGTGCGATCGACGTCGTCACCGCCGCCCGCGCCGCCGAGGCCGCCGGGTTCGTCGAGGACCGCCCGGACGGCTACCGCGGCGAGGTCAAGCGCCGCGGCGCGAACTTCTCCGGCGGGCAGCGCCAGCGCCTCTCGATCGCCCGCGCGCTCGTGCGCAGGCCGCGGATCCTGATCCTCGACGACACCACGAGCGCGCTCGACGTCGCCACCGAGGGCCGCGTCCAGGACGCGATCCAGGAGCTGATGGGCGACAGCACGGTCTTCCTTGTCGCCCAGCGGATCAGCGCGGTGCTGACCGCCGACCTCATCGTCGTGCTCGAGGAAGGGCGGATCGTCGCCAAGGGCAGCCACAAGGAGCTGCTCGCGTCGAGTCCCGAATACCGGTCGATCTACGAGTCCCAGCTGGGGCCGGTGCCTGCGTAATGCCCGAAACGACCCTCAGCCGCGTTCCCGAGCAGAAGCAGCAGAAGCCGCTGCGCCGGCTGTTCCACTACCTGCTCGCCGCGCGCGGCCGGCTCGTGCTGACGATGGTGCTCAGCTTCGCGGGCACGGCGCTGGCGCTGATCCCGGCGGTCCAGGTCGGCAGGATCATCAACGGCTCGATCGCGGACGGGGACAAGACGCAGCTCGCGATCGACCTGCTGATCATGCTCGCGTTCGCGGCCGGCGGGTTCCTCGGCATGTGGTCCGGCGGCCGGATCCTCGCCGTCGCCGCCCAGGACGCCATGTATCGCCTGCGCAAGGACGTCTTCGAGCACACGCAGACCCTGTCGCTGCGGTTCTTCGACCGCCAGCCGATCGGCGACCTGATGAGCCGGATCACGAACGACATGGACTCGGTCGGCCAGCTGTTCGACAAGGGGCTGTACCCGGCGATCAACTCGGCGTTCACGCTCCTGATCACGACCGTGCTGATGTTCTGGGTGTCGTGGCAGCTGTCGATCGCCGTCGTGCTGATCGCACCGCTGATCCTCGTGCTGATGCAGCTCACGTCGCACTTCTCCGGCCCGGCGTTCTCCGTGCTCCAGGAGCGCACGGGCGCGCTCAACGGCGCGGCCGAGGAGCTGATCACCGGCGACCGCACGGTCAAGGCGTACCTGGTGGAGGATCGCGCGGCGGCCAAGCTCGAGCAGCTCTCCGACGAGGCGCGCACTGCCGGCGTCCGCGCGAACTTCGTCGCGCTCACCGCGATGCCGCTGTCGGCGATGCTGTCCAACCTCGACGTCGCGCTCGTCGCCCTCGCCGGCGGGTGGCTCTCGATCAGGGGCACCGTCAGCGTCGGCACGGTGGCCTCGTTCTTCATCTTCGCGCGCATGTTCGCGCGGCCGCTCAACCAGTTCGCGCAGATCCTGAACATGGCGCTCCAGGCCAGGGCCGGCGCGACCCGCGTGTTCGAGATCCTGGACGAGCGCCCCGAGATCGTCGACACGCCGCGCTCGCACGACGTCGAGAAGCTCGACGGTCACGTGGTCATGGACCACGTCGACTTCTCCTACGTCCCCGGCGTGCCGATCCTCCACGACGTCTCGCTGACGGCGAAGCCGGGTCAGAAGATCGGACTGGTCGGCCCGACCGGGGCGGGCAAGAGCACGATCATCAACGTGATCACCCGCTACTACGACATCCAGGCGGGGGACATCCGACTCGACGGCGCGAGCATCTACGACGTGACCACGAACAGCCTGCGCGAGCTGGTCGGGATGGTGCTCCAGGAGCCTTATCTCTTCTCCGACACCGTGATGGCGAACATCCGCTACGCGCGCCTGGAGGCGACCGACGAGGAGTGCATCGCGGCGGCGAAGGCCGCCAGCGCGGACGGCTTCATCACCCGCCTGCCGGACGGGTACGACACCGTGCTCTCCGGCGGCGGGTCGAACCTGAGCCAGGGCCAGCGGCAGCTGATCACGATCGCGCGGATCGTGCTCGCCAACCGCCCGGTCCTGATCCTGGACGAGGCGACCTCGAGCGTCGACACGCGCACCGAGCGGGCGCTCCAGGAGGCTCTGACGACGATGATGAAGGGCCGGACGAGCTTCGTGATCGCGCACCGGCTCTCCACGATCCGCGACTCGGACGTGATCGTCGCGATCAACGACGGCCGCGTCGTCGACGTCGGCAGCCACGACGAGCTGATGGCTGCCGGCGGCTTCTACCACGACCTGTACATGAGCCAGTTCCGCGGCGACGCCACTCCGGCGGCGCCCTGACCGAAGGAGCCTCGATGGCAACGACGACAGCCCCCGCCCTCTCCGGCGAGCAGATCCAGGAATTGCTCGCGCTGGTCAAGGAGGCCGACAGCGTCGAGCTGAAGCTGACCGTCCCCGAGTCCGACCAGATCTCGACGATCCGCGCGCTCGGCCTCGACCCGCTGGAGGCCCAGATCCGGCAGGTGTTCTTCTTCGACACTCCCGACCTCGCGCTGGACAAGCAGGGCGTCGTCGTCCGCGCCCGCCGGATCCAGGGCAAGGGGGAGGACTCGATCGTCAAGCTGCGACCGGTCGTGCCGGCGGAGCTGCCGGAGGAGCTGCGGCGCTCGGCGGGCTTCCGCGTCGAGGTCGACGCGCTCCCGGGCGGCTTCGTCTGCTCCGGCACGATGAAGGGTACGCCGACCGACGTGCTCGGCACCGTGCGCGGCGAGCGCCCGCTGCGCAAGCTGCTCTCCAAGGAGCAGCGGGCCTTCTACGCCGCGCACGTGGACGGGATCGAGCTCGAGGACCTCTCGGTGCTGGGCCCCATCTTCGTGCTCAAGCTGCGGATCACGCCGAAGGAGCTCGGGCGCCGGTTGGTCGTCGAGATGTGGATCTACCCGGACGGCTCCAGGATCCTCGAGCTCTCGACGCGCGCCGAGACGAGCGAGGCCTTCCAGGTCGCCGCCGAGGTGCGCGGCTTCCTCGCCGCACGGGGCATCGACGTCTCGGGCGAGCAGCAGACGAAGACGCGCAAGGCGCTCACGTACTTCGCGAAGCAGCTGAAGCAGCCGTCGTGATCGTCCCCCGCTGGGAGTGGCGGACGTTCGGCGACGACTTCGGCGAGGCCGACGTCCGGCTCGCCGCGCTCGAGGCCGAGCGCGTGCAGGACAGCGACGAGGTCTACCTCGTCTCGAAGGCGAGTGACGCGTCGGTCAAGGTGCGCGACGGGCTGATGGACGTGAAGCGGCTCCAGGGCGTGGACGACGACGGGCTGGAGCAGTGGAAGCCGGTGCTGAAGGCCGAGTACCCGCTGGCCGCGGAAGGCGTGAGGGAGGTGTTCGACGCGCTCGGCGTCGCGCCGCCGGCGCTCGAGCGCAGCGAGTACGCGCTCGACCAGCTCGTCGCGGAGCTGATCGAGCCCTCGCCCGAGCTGCGGGCCGTGGAGGTGCACAAGCACCGCCAGCACTACACGGTCGGCGGCGCGATGGCGGAGCTCTCCGAGATTCGGGCCGCCGAGGGAGCGAAGCGGACGATCGCGATCGAGTCGGAGGACCCCGCGCTCGTCGTGGCCGCGGTGCAGGAGCTGGGGCTCCCGCTGCGGCCGAACGTCTGCCTGGCCCGCGGGCTGAAGGCGCTGGTCGGATTCGGCACGTGAGGTACGCCGTCGTCGACGTCGGCACGAACTCGGTCAAGTTCGTGATCGCGGAGCGGGCGGCGGACGGCTCCTGGACGACGGTGGTCGACCGCTCCGAGGTCACGCGGCTCGGAGAGGGGCTCGACGACGGGGGCGAGCTCCAGGCGGCGCCGATGGAGCGCACCGTCGAGGCGATCGCGGGCATGGTCGGCGAGGCGAGGGAGGCCGGCGTCGCCGAGCTCGCGGCCGTCGGCACCGCGGGGCTGCGGATCGCGTCCAACAGCGTGGTGTTCCTGGCGGCCGTGCGGGAGCGCACGGGCGTCGAGGTCGAGGTGATCTCCGGCGAGGAGGAGAGCCGCCTCGCCTACCTCGCCGTGACCTCCGCGCTCGAGCTCGACGAGGGCACGCTGGTCGTCTTCGACACCGGCGGCGGCAGCTCGCAGTTCACCTTCGGCCGCGCCGGCGAGGTGGACGAGCGCTTCAGCGTGAACGTCGGCGCCATCCGGTTCACCGAGCGCTTCGGGCTCGACGGGGTCGTCGACGAGGAGACGCTCGCCTCGGCTCGCGAGGCGATGGCCGCGGACCTCGTCCGGCTGGACGGCCGGGAGCCGCCCGACCTGGTCGTCGGGATGGGCGGCGCGGTCACCAATCTCACCGCCGTGAAGCACGAGCTCGCGACGTACGACCCGAAGGTGATCCAGGGCGCCGTCCTCGAGGCCGCCGAGGTCGACCGGCAGATCGAGCTCTACCGGACGCGCACCGCCGACGAGCGGCGCGGGATCGTCGGCCTCCAGCCCAAGCGGGCCGAGGTCATCCTCGCCGGCGCTTGCATCGTCCGAACGGTCCTGGCCAGGCTCGGACGAGACTCGCTCACCGTGAGCGACCGCGGGCTGCGCCACGGCGTGCTCGCCGAGCGATTCGGGCGGTAGCGATGGCGTATTCTTCGCTTTCTCGGGGGTGCAACCACGACTTGGGAGGCTTCGATGCTTGCTGACTACACGTTCGGCGACGTCATGTGGACGATGCTCGTCCTCTTCGCCTGGATCCTGTTCTTCTGGCTCCTCTTCGCCGTGTTCGGCGACCTCTTCAGCCGTCACGACGTCAGCGGCTGGGGCAAGGCAGCCTGGTCGATCTTCGTGATCTTCCTGCCGTTCCTCGGCTGCTTCGTCTACCTGATCGTCAACAGCCACGGCATGGCCGACCGGAGGATGCAGCAGGCCCAGGCGCAGCAGGCGCAGATGGACAGCTACGTCAAGTCCGTGGCCGGCTCCGGCAACTCGGCGGAGCAGATCGCCAAGGGCAAGGAGCTGCTCGACAGCGGCGCGATCACGCAGGCCGAGTTCGACCAGCTCAAGGCGAAGGCGCTCGGCTGAGCCGGTCGAGGCGGTAGATCGGTAGGCCGCGGCGGCGCCGAGTCGCCGCGGCCGGTCAGCCGGCGAGCGGCTTCCGTGCCCGGCCGTAGACGGCCGACACGGTGATCTCCGAGATGCCGCGCATCGCGTCGAGGTTGGCCCGGCGCACCTCGACCAGCTCGCGCGGCTCGAGCGCCTCGACCGTGCCGCGGAAGCCGGAGCCCATGACGACGTGCCACCAGTCGTCCGGCGACCGCAGCGCCTGGGCCGCCTCGACGAGGTCCGCCTGCGCGCCGTCGATGCCGCTCGAGGCGTAGAGCTCGACCACCTGGTCGACGCTGACGAGGTCGTCCCAGGGGTTGAAGCCGCGCACCAGCTCGGCTCGCACCTTCCCGACCGCGTTCCAGAACGCGGTCGCGCCGGGCTCGAGCACGTGGGGGCCCCAGCACGTGACGGCGAGCGTCCCGCCGGGTTTCACCATCCGCCACAGCTCGCGCATCAGCGACCGCCGGTCCGGGACGAAGAACACCCCGAACACGCAGACGACGGCGTCGAACGCGCAATCGGCGAGGCCCGTCGCCCGCATGTCCGCCTGGACGAAGCGGATGTTGGTCAGGCCAGCCTCACGCGCCTTCGCACTGGCCAGCTCGATCAGGCCGGCGGCGAGGTCGACGGCGACGACCGTCCCCTCGGGCCCGACCGCCTCCGCCGCCGGCAGCGTCGAGGCGCCGGTTCCGCAGGGCAGGTCGAGGACCCGCGCTCCCCGCGGGAGCTCGAGCCTGTCGACCGTGGAGCGCCCGGTCAGGGCCCAGAAGCCGTTCGCGGGCGCGTCGTAGGTGTCGGCGGCTGCTTCGTACGCCCGCTGCGCCCGCCTGGCCGCGTCGTCGAGGGGATCCACCGCGCGATTCTCGCCGGACCGTCGCTGGTCTCGTTGCCGAGCGGCGGGGACCGCTGCCAGAACTTGACCGTCGAATCGGTCGTTCGTACAGTCGCAGCGAACACTGTTTAGCGAATAGGAGACGACGCCTGTGACGTTGAACGAACACCCCTACAAGGTTGTTGTCGGTGAGACCGAGTCCAGCCCGGGGATTCCCGACCGAGGGTGGGTCGATATGGACGTCCGGTGGCTGGTCACGAAGGACACCGTGGGCGCTGCAAAGACGGTGTTCGGAGTCACCTTCTTTCCGCCCGGAGCGAAGCACGACATTCATCGCCATCCGAATGCGGAGGAGGTCGAGTACCTGGTATCCGGCTCCGGGATCGCGTATGTCGGCGACGACGCAATCGAGCTCGGTCAAGGCGAGGCAGTCTTCGTGCCCCAGAACGAATACCACGGCTTCGAGAACAATTCGGATGCCGAGGTCGTCATGGCGTGGTACTACGCCGGCGCTGCGAGCCTGGAAGACGCCGGCTTCGTGACCCGGCGCGAGGACGAGGAGTCGGCCGCCTAGGGAGCGGCCTGCCCGGCGTCGGTCGGAGCGTCCTCGACCGACAGCGTGTTTCTCCGGCCGACCACGAACCAGACGGCCTCGACCGTCTCGTCGCCGACCGTGGCGAAGCGGTGCGGCTGGGTGCAGTCGAACGAGATCGAGTCGCCCGGCCCGATCGTGTACGAGTCGAAGCCGATCGAGACCTGGAGCCTTCCCGACAGGATGTAGCCGTACTCCGTCCCGTTGTGTCGCATCAGCGAGTGCGGCGGCGTCGACTCGCTGCCGGGCGGATAGCGCAGGAGGAGGAAATCGACGTTGTGGTCCGGCTGCGCGGTCAGCCGCTGCCAGCTGACTCCGGCCTCGAGGCTGATCGCGGTGCGGTTCGACTTCCGCTGGACGGGCGATCCAGGCGGCTCGACAGGCCCGACGCTGCCCGCGCCTGTAGCTCCGGGCATGGCTGCCGTCGCATCGCCGTCCGATCCTCCTGCCGCTCCGGCGTCGCGTTCCAGGTCGAACACGATCTCGTTGACCGAGAGCTCGAGCTCGCTGACCATCGCGAAGAGCGTGTTGATCGACGGCTCCGTCTTGCCTGTCTCGATCTGCGAGATCAGGCTGGGGGACACGCCGAGCCGCCTGGCGAGCTCGCGCAGACCGATGTTCTTCTCCTCGCGGGCGATCCGGAGTCGATGCCCGAGATCGTCCCGGAGCCGTTGGCGATCGAGGCTCGCCGCCTCCTGGGAGGCGGCGCGCGGCCGCCTGCGTCGCCGCGTGCCCTTCACCTTGGAGTTCTTGACGCCGGCCACCGTCTGTTTACCTCTATGCCTCAGCCCTGTTCAGTCGAGCGATTGCGACGCCGTGATGTTCAGCCGTCCCTGTGAACAACGAACTGCCGTCCAAAGTATCACGCTGTGCAAACGCGTCCTCGCGGCCGCGCAAAGTGAACGGCGGGTCGCAGGCGAGGAGGGAGGAGCACCTGCGACCCGCCCGGCCGCGCTACGTCCGCGACTCCAGGTACGCCGCGATGCCTGCGCGCCGGTCCTCCTCGTTGTAGTAGGCGACTTCGACGAGCTCGAGCGGATAGCCGTCGGGATCCTCGAAGTAGACCCACCGCCAGCCGGCGAGCACGCCGTCGTCGACGACGTTCACCGGGCTGTAGAAGTCGATCCCCTTGGCCTCGAGCTCGGCCTTGCTCGACTCGATGTCGTCGACGAGGAACGCGACGTGTGACGCGCCGAGGTTGTTCGACCGAAGAGGTGCGTTCGTCTCGCTGGGCGGGCTGCTGTACTCGAGCAGCTCGAGCGTCGTGTCTCCCACCAGCAGGCTCACCTGGCGCAGGGCCGCCCCGGGCACGCCCACGCCGCGACTCAGCTCGTCTCCGTCGAACCACGGGCTCGGCTCGTTGGCGAACCGGAGTCCGAGGACGTCGTGGTAGAAGCGGATCGATGCGTCGAGATCCTCGACGGTGATGCCGACGTGATGGAGTGCCCTCATTGCTCCTCCGTACGTTCGAGATGGGCGGGACGTGCTCTGGCGCGGTCAGACAAGGATCTGTCCGCCGTCGACCATGTACATCTGTCCCGTCATGTAGTCGGACTCCTCTGACGCCAGGTAGACGAGGAACGGCGCCAATTCAGCCGGTGCGGCGGGTCGTCCGACCAATGTGTCGGTGGCGAGCTCCGCCATCGGGTTCGCATCGGCGGGGCGGTCGTGGATCGCTCGAATGTCCTCGTTCAGCCCGATCCACATCGGCGTGTCCACGACACCGGGCGCGAAGGCATTCACGGTGATCCCGTGCTCGATCAGACCGCGTGCGGTCGCTTGTGTGACCGCCAGGGTTCCGAACTTGGCAACGCAGTAGGGAACGAACTCCCAGTACCCCTGCCGGCTGGCGATCGATCCGGTGTTGACGATCTTGCCGCCGGTTCCCTGCGCGATCATCTGGCGCGCAGCCTCCTGCGTGCAGACGATCACGCCCCAGGTGTTGACGCGAACGATCTCGTCGAAGTTCGCCTCGTCGACCTCCATGAAGCTGCGCGGCCGATTCATGCCGGCGTTGTTGAAGATCACGTTCAGCGCACCGAACTGCTCGACGGCGGCTCGCACCATCGCCTGCACCTGGGATCGATCGGTGACGTCGACGCCGACGGATGTCGCGGTGCCGCCGTCGGACCTGATCTCGGCCGCGACAGACTCGGCAGCGCCGGCATCGAGGTCGGCGACGACGATCTTGGCGCCCTCGGCTGCGATCGCCTTGCAGGCAGCAGCCCCGATGCCCCCCGCTCCCCCGGTGACGATCACGACCTTGTCCTGCACCCGTCCCATTGCTCCCCCCGTCGGAGAAGTTGCCGGCGGTACGCCGGCGGTGTTCATGTCGGCAGAACACCAAGCAAGTGTTCATCTTAAGACTTGTGAACAGTCGCGGAGGACGTTACCATCGTCCGCCAGGTGAGGCCGGAAACGCGGAGCGGCGGTTCGGAGGGGTCCAGGGCGAGCATCCCGCGCGGATCGAGGAGGGTGATCTCGCGCGGCCTCGCCACCGTGCTCGTCGCGACCGGGCTGCTGTTTGCCGCAAGCTGGCTCTTCGCCTCGTCGAGCCTGAATCGCGGCGTCATCCTGACGATGCTGCCCTTCGCGTCCGCGCTGGCGCTCGCGGCGCTCGGGCAGACCCTGGTCGTCATGCAGGGTGGCATCGACCTGTCGGTGGCGGGCGGATTCTCGCTGTACGTCGTGATCGTCACCAAGTACCCGGCGGGCGACAACGCCCGCCTCTGGCCGGCGATCGGCATCGCCTTCCTCGCCGCGATCGCTGCCGGGCTGGTGAACGGATTCCTGATCGGCCGGATGCGTCTCAACCCGATCGTGGCGACCCTGGGGACGAACGCCTTGCTCTTCGGCGCGGTCCTCTGGTACTCGGCCGGCATTCCGACGACGACGACCGCTCGCCTGGCGCGGGTCGGCGGCGGAACCTGGCTCGGAATCCCGGCTCCGGTGTACTTCGCCGTCGCCGTGACGGCCCTCGTCGCGGCGGTGGTCAAGCTGACCCCGCCGGGCCGCCGGTTCGAGGGCGTGGGCGCCAACGAGACCGCTGCCCGCACGGCCGGGCTCCGGGTCAAGCGGCACCAGACGGCCGCCTATCTCTGGGCGCAGCTCCTGTATTGCCTCGGTGCGGTCATGCACGCGGGGATCGTCAACCAGCCGACCGCCTACGAGGGCAACAACTACCTGCTGCCGACGGTGGCGGCGGTCGTCCTCGGCGGCACCTCGCTGCTGGGCGGTCGCGGCAACATCATCGCAACCGCGGTCGCCGCGCTCTTCCTCTCGCAGCTCGACCAGTTCGTCCTGGCGCTCGGCGTGACCTATGCCACTCGCACGCTCGTGCAGGCCGGAGCGCTGGCCGTGGGCGTCGCCCTGTACACGATCGACTGGGGGGCGTTGGCGCGACGCGTGGCCGCACTTCGCCCTCGCACGGTCGCACCGACATGAGCCACGTACGGACCAGGCGGCACGTCGTCGTGCCGACGGAGCAGGCAACTACCACGGGAAGGGAGGACGGGTACATGAGCAAGAAGCGAGGGGGCGTGTTTCTCGCACTCGCACTGGCCTGCGGCGCGGTGATGGTCGTCGCAGCGACGTCGTCGGCGAAGTCGACGTCGTCCGGGAAGGCTTCGGCCGTGCCGTCGTGGTGCGGCCCGAAGAAGATCAAGCTCGGATTCACGGACGGCTTCGGCGGAAACAGCTGGCGCCTCGTCACCACCGCTTCTGCGCGCGACGAGGCGAAGAAGTGTCCCAGCGTCACGTCCATCGACTACGCCGACGGGCAGGGCAACACCCAGAAGGCGATCTCGGACATCCAGGGCATGGTTGCCAAGGGCGTCAACGCCCTGGTCGTGTTCCCGGATGCCGGAAAGGCGATCCTGCCTGCGCTCCGCAGCTCGTACAAGGCGGGCGTCGTGACCGTGCCGTATCGGGTCACGCCGGGCGGGAAGGCCGGAGTCGACTACAACGTCTTCGTCGACACTCCCTTCTCCCAGGCCGGTGAGAACTGGGGCAGGTGGATCCTGCGTGCGGTCCCGAAGGGCGGCAACGTGCTGATGCTCAGCGGCCCGAAGGGCAACAGCCAGGGGATCGAGGAGAACAAGGGCCTTCACAAGATCCTCGACCCGACGAACAAGTACAAGTTCATCGGCGAGCAGCCGTTCGAGGTGACGAACTGGGATCCGGCCCTGACGCAGAAGGTGCTCTCGGCGGCCATCGCCAAGTACCCGAAGATCGACGTGATCGTGTCCGACTTCGGCCCGTCGCTCGTCGGGGCTCTGCCCGAGTTCACGAAGAGTCATCGCAAGATCCCTGCGCTCGCGACGTCCGACGGCAACGTGCTGGGCTGCTTCTGGCAGAAGAACCACGCCGCGAATCCCACGTTCAAGCTGTTCACCGTCTCGACGCAGAACGACCACGCACGCCTCGCGATGGATTGGGCGATAGCGCTTGCGACCGGCGGCAAGAAGCCGGCGACCACGCACTTCCCCTCGCTGGTGTTCGAGAACTCGCTCACCGGCAAGCCGCATCCCGTCGAGTGCAGGGCGAACCTGCCGGGTGACATCTACCTCTCGGCGAAGCTGCCGGCAGTCGCACAGGCGAAGCTGGTGAAGAAATAGGCGGATGACAGGTGTTGCGCGCGGCGGAAGGGGCCGCCGCGCGCAACCGCCGAGCGGAGAGAAGCGACGTGGCCGTTACCGTGATCGCCGAGAGCAGCCGGAGCGCTCTGAACCCGACGCTGTCCATGGTCGGGATCACCAAGCGCTTCGACGCCGTCGTGGCACTGAGGGATGTCGCCTTCGACGTTCTTCCCGGCGAGGTCCATGCGCTGCTCGGGGAGAACGGCGCCGGCAAGTCGACATTGATGAACGTCGCCTCGGGGACGACGGCCCCGGACGAGGGGGCGATCGTCTTCGACGGCGCTGCGGTCGAGAACCTGACACCGGCGACGGCTCAGGAGTTGGGAATAGCGATCGTCCATCAGCATCCGGCGCTCCTGCCGGACATGACCGTCGCGGAGAACTTCCGGGTCTCCGTCGCAGAGGAGCACCTCCGGAGACGCGATCCGGACACATCGAAGGCGATGCGGTCACTGCTCGACGACGTCCACTTCGGCAGCCATCTCGAAGACCGGGTCTCGTCGCTCAGCGTTGCCCGTCGGCACCTTCTCGAGCTGGCGAAGGCTTTCGCCGTCTCGCCGAAGCTGCTGATCCTCGACGAGCCGACCGCCCCCCTCTCGCAGGACTCGGTCGATCGGCTCTTCGCCGCCGTGCGGAAGCTCGCGGCGGAGGGAACGGCCGTGGTCTACATCACCCACCGCCTCGGCGAGGTCCGCGAGATCGGCGATCGGGTCACAGTCCTTCGCGACGGCGCGAACCGCGGGACGTCCGCCGTGAGGGATATCTCGGACGGCGACCTCCTCGCCCTGATCATCGGTCGCACGCTCGAGGCGACCTTTCCGCCGAAGCACGCGGGGGAGCCCGGCGAGGACGCACTGCTTCGCGTGGAGGGGCTCAGCGGACAGGGCTTCGACGACGTCTCGCTGGCGGCCGGGAGGGGCGAGATCGTGGGGCTGGCCGGCGTCGTCGGGAACGGTCAGCCGGCGGTCCTGCGAGCGCTCGCGGGGCGAGCCGCCGCCACCGGTTCGGTCGAGATCGGCGGCAAGGGCTTCTCCCGCCGCTCGTTGCTCAAGAACGCGGCCTACATGCCCGCCGACCGGCTGACCGAGGGGCTGATGGTCGACCTGAACGTGCGGGAGAACACCGCGCTGACGGCGCTCGACCATCTGACCACCGGCCCGTTCGTCCGCCGCAGCCGCGAGGTCGACGCCGTGGAGTACGAGCTGTCCGAGCTCGCCGTGCGGGCGCCCTCGCTGGAAGCTCCGGTCTCGGCCCTCTCCGGCGGCAACCAGCAGAAGGTGGTCATGGCGCGGGCGATGCTTTCGAAGCCCGCGATCCTCGTCGCCGACGAGCCGACGCAGGGAGTCGACGTCGGTGCCCGGGCCGAGATCTACCGCATCCTCCGCGAAGTCGCCGCGAGCGGTGTGCCGGTCGTCGTGGCGTCGAGTGACACCCTCGAGCTGGAGGGCCTGTGCGACCGCGTGATCGTGATGTCGCGTGGCAAGGCAGTCGCGACCCTGGAGGGCGGCGACGTGACGGAGGAGCGGATCGTCCATGCCGCGATCAGCGCGACCGGGCACACGGCCGAGCAGCGCGCACGGCGGACCGCCGGCTCCTCGCGGGTTTCGCGCTTCATCGAGGGGGACTACGCGCCGGTTCTGGTGCTCGCCGCCGTCATGTTCGCGCTCGGCGCGTACGTCCTCTCCCGCAACGACCGGTATCTGTCCGACTTCAACATCAACGCGGTGATGTTCGCGTGCGCGGCGCTCGGGTTCATCTCCCTGGGACAGACCTTTGCGCTTCTGCTCGGCGGAATTGACCTGTCCGTCGGTCCGCTCGCCGGATTCCTCGTCGTCCTTGCCTCGTTCTTCGTGCTCGACGGCAAATCGCCGGCGGTGTGGGCGCTCGGGTTCGTGCTCATGTTCCTCGCGGCCGTCGGGGTTGGCCTCCTCAACGGATCGTTGATCCGGTTCGCGAAGTTCACCCCGGTTGCAGCGACGCTCGTCACCTACATCGGGTTGGGCGGATTGGCCTTCACCTTGCGCTCGGCTCCCGACGGATACATCGCCTCGTCGGTGACCGACGCGATCTCCACCAAGATCGGCCCGGTTCCCGTCGCCTTCATCGCGTTCGTCGTCTGCGCGCTGGGGCTGGAGCTCGCCCTTCGGCGGGGGCGGCTCGGTCTGCGTCTGCGTGCAGTCGGTTCGAACGAGGAGTCGGCCCGGCGGGTCGGAGTACCCGTGAACAGAACGGCGCTCATCGGCTACGTGGGCGCCTCGTGCCTCACCCTCCTCGGCGCAGTCGTCCTGCTCGCCCAGCTCGGCGTCGGCGACCCGGGACAGGGGACGGGCTACACCCTGACCTCGATCACCGCCGTCGTCCTCGGCGGGACAAGCCTGCTGGGCGGACGCGGAACGTTCATCGGGACCCTCATGGGCGCGGGACTGAGCGTGCAGGTCCTCAACGCCACCGTGTTCCTCAGCCTCGACCAGAAGTGGCAGTACATCTTCCAGGGCCTCCTGATCGTCGCCGCGGCCCTCATCTACAGCCAGGTGCGCCGGAGCACGGTCCGAGCGCACACCCAGGTGGCATGAGTCGCCACGCCCTCGTCGTCGGGGTGACCGGGATCAGCGGGGGCAACCTCGCCCGGCGCCTGCTCGCCGACGGCTGGCAGGTCTCCGGCCTCTGCCGGAGCCCGAACGGCCTCGACCCCCGGATCGAGCCCTTGGCGGCCGACCTCGAGGACGCGGATGCGGTCGCCGCAGCGGTACGCGGCACTGCCCCCACCCACGTCTTCTTCGCGACCTGGTCGCGGCGGGCGACCGAGGCGGAGAACTGCGCGGCGAACGGGCTCATGCTCCAGAACCTCCTGGACGCGACCTCCGGCGAGAAGTCGGTTCGTCACGTTGCGCTCGTGACCGGTCTCAAGCACTACCTCGGGCCGTTCGAGGCATACGCGAAGGCGCAGCCCGACACGCCGTTCTCCGAAGATCAGCCCCGCCTGCCCTACGAGAACTTCTACTACGTCCAGGAGGACGTCCTCTTCGCTGCCGCGGAGAGAGACGGATTCACCTGGACGGTGCACCGGCCGCACACGCTGATCGGCTGGGCGCTCGGCAATGCGATGAACATGGGCGTGACCCTCGCCGTCTATGCCGCGATCTGCCGCGAGACGGATCGTCCGTTCCGATTCCCCGGCTCGCGCGAGCAGTGGGAGGCGGTCACCGACGTGACCGATGCCGGCCTGCTCGCCGACCACCTCCTCTGGGCCTCGACGACACCCGCTGCCACCGACCGGGCGTTGAACATCGTCAACGGCGACGTCTTCCGCTGGCGGCGAATGTGGCCCAGGCTCGCGGCCGCCCTCGACGTCGAGCCGGTCGGATTCGACGTCGAGCCCGCACCGCTGGAGGAGCAGATGGCGGACGCGACCGAGGTCTGGCCCGAGGTCGTCCGCCGCCATGGCCTCCGGGACTTCGACGTCGATCAGCTCGCGTCGTGGTGGCACACGGACGCCGACCTCGGCCGCACGATCGAGACCTTCACCGACATGGGGCGGAGCCGGCGGCTCGGCTTCGAGGGCGTTCGTGACAGCGAGTCGTCCTTCACGGCCCTGTTCGCGCGCCTGCGGGAGGAGCGAATCGTCCCGTGAGAGCGCTCCGCTTCCATGCCGCCCGCGACCTGCGGATCGAGAACGTCGAGGAACCAGGGCCACCCGGTCCGACGCAGGTGACCGTTGCACCGCGCTGGTGCGGCATCTGCGGAACCGACCTTCACGAGTACACGAGCGGGCCGATCGTGACTCCGTCCTCGCCGCATCCGCTGACCGGGGCGACGCTGCCGCAGATCCTCGGGCACGAGCTCTCGGCCGAGGTCGTCGCCGTCGGGTCCGCCGTGAACAGGGTCGCGGCCGGCGACCGTGTCTCGGTCATGCCCCTGATCTACTGCGGACGCTGCGACTACTGCCGCCGCGGCCTCCAGCACCTCTGCGTCACGATGGCCTGCACGGGTCTCAGCGACGACTGGGGCGGCATGTCGGAGCTCGCGAACCTCGAGGAGTACCAGGTGTTCCGCATCCCGGACGCCGTGTCCGACGAGCAGGGCGCGCTGATCGAGCCCTGCGCCGTGGCCGCGTACGGCGTCTCTCGTGGGCCGGTGCGGCCCGGCGACAGCGTGCTGATCGCCGGTGCGGGGCCGATCGGGGCGTTTGCGGCGCTGTGCGCTGCTGCGGCCGGCGCGGGTTCGGTCTACATGACGGAGCCCAATGCGTCGCGGCGCGAGCAGGCCCGGCGTCTCGATCTCGGCGAGGTGTTCGATCCTGAGGCGACGGACGTGCCGAACGAGCTGCGCGAGCGCACGGACGGCCTCGGCGTCGACATCGCGATCGAGTGCGCCGGCTTCGGCGCCGCGTTCAAGACCTGCGCAGAGTCGGTCAGGCGGCGCGGAACCGTGGTGCAGGTCGGACTCCACGTGCAGCGCTGCGAGGTCGACCCGATGCTCTGGGCGCTGAACGACCTGACGATCGTCGGGAGCTGGTGCTACGGAGTCAACGACTGGCCGCGGGTCGCCGCGCAGATCGCCTCGGGACGGCTACCGGTCGAGCGCATCGTCACCGGCCGACTCGGCATGGACGAGGCCGAATCGGGCTTCCGGCGACTGACCTCCGGCGCAACCGAGGACATGAAGGTGCTGATCTCGATGAACGGCGCCGGCTCCGGCCACCACCGAGGAGAGCGATGAAGGCTCTGATCTTCCAGGCACCACACGAGGCGGTCGTGGCCGAGATCGACCAGCCGCAGATCGGCCCCGACGAGGTCCTGGTCAGGTCCCGCGCCGTCGGCATCTGCCACTCGGACTTCGAGCTCTACGAGGGGCGGTACATCATCCCGGTCTCGTACCCGATCATCCCGGGGCACGAGTGGTGCGGCGAGGTGGTCGAGACCGGCTCGGAGGTGCGCGGCATGCAGCCCGGCGACGCCGTCGTGGGGGAGTGCGTCGTCGGTCCGGCCGGGCGGGATCATTTCGGCTTCTCGATCGACGGCGCAGACGCCGAGTACTTCAAGGCGCGCGGCGAATGGCTGCACAAGCTGCCCGAGGGGCTCTCGTTCACGGAGGGCGCGATGGTCGAGCCGCTCTCGGTCGCCTACAACGCCACTGTCCTCGCAGGCGGCGTCGACCCCGCCGACGCGGTCGCCGTGGTCGGCGGTGGGCCGATCGGCCTCCTCTGTGTCATGGCCGCCGCCGCGAGCAACGCGACCGTCGTGCTGCTCGAGCCACAGGCACATCGACGTGACAAGGCGCTGAAGATCGGCGCGGCGGCCGCCCTCGACCCGACCGGCGGGGATTTCTCCGACGGGGTGGCCGAAATCACAGGCGGACGCGGCTTCGATGTCGTGATCGAGGCGGCCGGCTCTGCCGCCGCCATGGCCGGTGCGCTCGAGGTGGCCGGGCAGGAGGCGCGGATCGTCTACGTGGGCATCGACATCGGCGCCGAGGCGCCGGCCAGGCTCGGGCTGATCCAGTCGAAGGCCCTCCGGATCCGCGGCTTGATCGGATCGGTGGGCCTCTGGCCCCGCACGATTCGCTTCCTCGCCAGCGGCAAGGTCGACGCGACGTCGATCGTGACCGCGACCTACCCGCTCGTCGATGCGCTCGATGCGCTCGACGCTGCGCGCGACACCGGAAGCAACATCAAGGTCCACCTGGCGACGGGCGCATGAAGGCTGCCGTCTACCACGGGCGCCACGACATCCGGATCCAGTCGGTTCCGGAGCCGGGGCAGCCCGGGCCCGGAGAGGTCGTGCTCGAGGTCATGCGCGCCGCGATCTGCGGCACGGACTCGTCGGAGTGGGCTCACGGCCCGCTCCTGACCCGACCGCCGGTCACGCTCGGACACGAGTTCGTCGGTCGCGTCGTCTCGATCGGCGAGGGTGTCGACGACCTGGCGCACGGCGACCGGGTCGTCTCCGGCGCCGCGGTCTCGTGCGGTCACTGCGAGTGGTGCAGGGCCGGCCGGACCAACCTCTGCTCGACCTATCTCACCCTCGGGCTGCAGCTGAACGGTGGCCTGGCCCAGCTGGTCAAGACGCCTGCTGCGGTTTGTCGACAGGTCCCCGAGGTGTGCTCCGACGACGCAGCGGCGATGGCGCAGCCCCTGGCCGTCGCCCTGCATGCGCTGCGGCGTACGGGCGTGCGAGCCGAACAGACGTGCGTGGTCATAGGGGTGGGCGGCATCGGCTCGTTCATCCTCGGCGCCGCGGCGGCGAAGGGCATCTCCCCGCTCATCGCCGTCGACATCGACGAACAGCGACTACGGACTGCGCAGGTCCTCGGCGCCGAAACGGTGATCGACGCAACGACGCAGGATGTCGCCGCCGCGGTCCTCGAGGCGACCGGGGGTGACGGAGCGCACGTGGTCGTCGAGGCGTCGGGCGCGCCGGGTGCACCCGAGACCGCGATCGAGGCAACGCGACGGGGAGGACGGGTGCTGATCATCGGCCTGCAGCCCGAGCCGACCGAGATCGACCTCTTCGCCCTGACCACGCGCGAGGTCGAGATCAGGACTGCCGTCGCCCACGTCTGCGACGTCGACCTCCCTGAATCACTCGAGATCATCGCGCACAGCAACCTCGCCCAGACGGTGCTCGACCGGGTGATCCCGCTCGACAATCTGGTCGACCTGGGCATTCGGCCGCTGGTCGAGCGCACCGCCCGGGGAAAGATCATCGTCGACCCCCAGGCCGGCTGACGCCGCTAGTCTCGCTCCCGGAGCGGCGGCGGCCGGTGCCGCAGCCGGTCTTCAAAACCGGTCAGGTCTGGTAGCCCCAGGCTGGGTAGGTTCGACTCCTGCGCCGCTCCGTACCCGAGGGCAGCTGCCTGCTGTTCATGGCGAGCGGCGCACACCGGCGCCGCTCGCCACACCTGACGGCCGGAGTCGTGGAACCGCGTGCGTCAGGCTGCCTCTCGATCGCTCTGGCTTGCGGCAACCCACTGGCCCACCCAGTCTCCGCTGATCTGCCTGGTGGCGACGTTGAGGCGATTCCAGGCGTTGATCGACGCGATCGCGAGCACGAGCGCGGCGAGCTGCGCGTCGTCGTAGTGCCGCGCGGCGTCGTCCCACACGTCGTCAGGAACGGGGTCCGGGCGGTCGGCGAGACGGGTGGCCGCCTCGGTGAGCGCCAGAGCGGCCCGCTCGGACTCGGTGAAGTACGAGGCATCTCGCCAGGCGGCGACCGTATTGATGCGCTCGTCGGGCTCGCCCGCGTGCTTGAGCTCGCGGGTGTGGATGTCGACGCAGACGCCGCAGCTGTTGATCTGGCTCGCGCGCAGCTCGACGAGATACAGCGTCGTCTCCGGGATGTCGGCCTGCTTGACCGCAGTGCCGATCCCCTGCAAGGCCTGCAAGGCGCCGGGGACGATGAGCGCCGGGTTATCGATCCGTGCGTGCATGATTGATCCTCCTCGGGTTGGTGGTTGCTTCCCGTGTGTCGCCGCCCGGGTCGGGCGCGGCGGCGCCGGCTGACAGAGCGCGGAGGTCTGCCCCGTCTCTCCGGGCCGCGTAGGCGTAGGGATGGTCGAAGGCGTCGAGCGCGTGCCGGCCGTCCACCTCGAACTCGAAGCTCTCGTCGTCTCGCACGTCGAGGACGCCGACGCTGACGCGGCCCGTGGGCTCGTCCCAGAACAGGTAGACGTCGATTCCGCCGCTCGAGCGGTGCGCCAGCTCGATCCTTCGGCTGATTGTCCTGTCGATCATCGTTCCCTCCTCTCGATCGGATCTCGGCGTGGCCGCCGCGATCACGCCGCCTCCTCGAGCACGACCTCCTGCTCGACCGGCTTCGTCTCCGGGGCCGCCTTCGGCCTGGACTCGAGGAAGGCGGCGGCGATTGCCGCTCCGACGAGGGCGACGCCGGTCAGCGTGTAGAAGGCGACCTGGAATCCGTGCGTCAGCGCTGTGCCGCTGAAGGCGAGGACCCCGTGGCTGTCCGCGTAGCGGCTCGTCGCGGTGGCGGCGATCGTCGTCATCGCGGCCAGCCCGATGGAGCCGCCGATCTGCCGGCTGGTGTTGATCAAGCCGGAGGCGACGCCTGCATCGGCGGGCCGGACGCCGGTGAGGCCGGCGATCGTCACGGGCACGAACGAGAGTGCGAGCCCGATCCCGCTCACGATCAGCCCGGGGAACGCGTCCCAGAAGTACTGCCCGTCGGCGGGCATCTGCGCGTAGAGCGTCGCCCCGGCCCCGGTGAGCAGCAGGCCGGCGCTCAGCACCGGGCGTGCGCCGAGCCGGGTGGTCAGCGCCTGGCCGACGTTCGAGAACGCGACGATGGTCACGGAGATCGCGATGAAGGCGAGCCCGGTCTCGACCGCCGAGTACCGCAGGACCTCCTGCAGGTACAGCGTCAGCAGGAAGAACTGCGCGAACGCCGTCGCTCCGACCGTCAGCATCACCGCGTTGGCTGCGGAGACCGACCGCAGGCGGAAGATCCGCAGCGGCAGCAGCGGTGCCGGCGAGCGGGCCTCGATCCCGACGAACACCGCGATCAGTGCAGCGGCGGTCGCCAGCAGCCCGACCGTCGCGCCGTCGCTCCAGCCGTGCTGAGTCGTGCGGGTGATCGCGTAGACCAGCACCATCAGGCCGGCCGTGATCGAGGTGGCGCCGGCCACGTCGAAGTGCCGGCGCGCGAGCTGGGCCCGGCTCTCTCGTACCAGCCACGGGGTGACGGCCAGCACGGCCGCGCCGACGGGCAAATTGACGAAGAAGATCCACGACCAGCTCAGGTACGAGGTGAGGACGCCGCCGAGCAGCACGCCGACAGCGCCGCCGGTGCCGGATGCCGCGCCCCACACGCCGAGGGCGATGTTCCGCTCACGTCCTTCGCGGAAGGTGGTGACGACGATCGAGAGACCGGCCGGAGCGAGCAGTGCGCCGCCGAGCCCCTGCAGCGCCCGGGTGACGATCAGCGCCTGTTCCGACCAGGCGAGCCCGGACAGCAGCGAGCCGAGCGTGAACACCGCCACGCCTGCCATGAACAGCCGCCTGCGCCCGAGCAGGTCGGCGAGGCGCCCGCCCAGGAACAGCATCCCGCCGAACAGGATCGAGTAGGCGGTGACCACCCACTGCAGGCCTTCCTGGGAAAAGTGAAGGTCGTGCTTGATCGCCGGCAGGGCGACGTTCACGACCGCGACGTCGACGATGACCATGAACTGCGCGGCAACGGTCACCGCGAGAACCAGCCAGCGCCTCCGCTCCGAGTCGAGAGCGATCTTCCGTGTCATCGGTTCCTCCTTGGACGTTGTCTCGCCCAAGCCACGAACGGACGACGGCCGTGGGGACAGCCGGCTCCGCGGCATGTCCTCCCCCGGCTCGGGGAAAGAGGTCTGCTGTCTCCTCGACGCGCGGAGGCGCAGAAGGAAGAGCGGCTGTCCCTGTGTGCCGTCCCCGTTCGTCGTGGAGACGACAACACGATGAAGGAGGTCACCGTGAAGTACCTGTTCCTGAACTACCCGGGCCGCTCGGTGGAGGAGTTCGAGCGGAGTTCCGAGGACGAGCGGCAGGCGATCGTCGACGAGTACCTCGCGATCCGGCAGCTGCCCGGGATCGTCGGCTGCGACCAGCTACAGCCGGCCGAGACCGCGACGACCGTGCGCGTCGAGAATGGCCAGACGCTGCTCACGGACGGCCCCTTCATCGACGCGAAGGAGCACCTCGGCGGCTACCTCGTGCTCGAGGCAGAGGATCTCGACGCGGCCCTCGCGGTCGCCGCGCGGATCCCGGCGGCACGCATGGGCGGCGCGGTCGAGGTGCGGCCCCTGGTGGAGAGGTAGCCCCTGCTCGAGCAGGTCTTCCGCGACGAGTGGGGCCGCGTCCTGGCCAACCTGGTCGGCTTCCACGGCGACTTCGACCTCGCCGAGGAAGCCGCCCCGGAAGCGTTCGCGGTCGCGGCCGAGCGCTGGCCTCGCGACGGCGCGCCCCCGAATCCCGGCGCCTGGCTGACGGTCACGGCCCGCAACCGCGCGATCGACCGCCTGCGCCGCGACCGCACGCTCGCCGAGAAGACGCGCCTGCTCGAGGTACCCGGAGCCGTGGAGGACGAGATGGAGGAGACCACCTTCCCCGACGAGCGGCTGGAGCTGATCTTCACCTGCTGCCATCCCGCGCTCGGGCTCGAGGCCCAGGTCGCGCTGACCCTGCGCGCGCTCGGCGGGCTCCGCACCGAGGAGATCGCCCGCGCGTTCCTCGTTCCCGAGGAGACGATGAAACGGCGACTCTCGCGGGCGAAGCAGAAGATCAAGGACGCGGGCATCCCCTTCCGCGTTCCCGCCGACCATCTGCTCCCGGAACGGTTGGCGGCGGTGCTCGCGGTCGTCTACCTGGTCTTCAACGAGGGCTACGGCGGCCGCGTCGACCTCGCCGCGGAGGCGCTCAGGCTCGGCGCGGCGCTGGCCGAGCTGATGCCGGACGAGCCCGAGGTTCACGGTCTCTGCGCGCTGATGCTGCTCCACGACGCGCGCCGCGCGGCCCGATTCGAGGGCGACGAGCTCGTGCTGCTGCGAGATCAGGACCGCTCGCGCTGGGACCCGGCCAGGATCGCGCGAGGACGGGAGGCGCTCGAGCGCGCCCTCGTGCTCCAGGGTGGCGGGCCGTACGTCGTCCAGGCGGCGATCGCGTCGCTGCACATGGACGAGCCGCTCGACTGGCCGGAGATCGCCGCGCTGTACGGAGAGCTCGTCCGGCTGACCGGCTCGCCGGTCGTCGAGCTGAATCGTGCGATCGCCGTGGCCGAGGCGGAAGGGGCGGAAGCCGGGCTTGCCCTGGTCGATCGGCTCGACCTGGACCGGTACCAGTACTACCACTCGACGCGCGCCGAGCTGCTCCGCCGTCTCGGCCGCTCGGACGAGGCTCGGACCGAGTACGAGCGTGCCCTCGAGCTCGCCGACAGCGAGCCGGAGCGCCGCTTCCTGCAGCGGCGCGTCGTGGAAGTCAGCGCGTAGCCCCGAGGCTAATCCGTCTCGGCCGTGAGGTCGCCGACGTACTCGAGCGACCGGCGGGCCGGGAGACGGCTTCGAATCGCGAAGGCGTACACGGCGAGGCCGAGCAGGGCGACGGCGAGCACGTCCCACCCGAACGTGAGCACGTTGCGGGGGCCGTCGAGGCCGATCAGGGGGATCGAGCTCGGCGTCCCGGTGTCGAACGAGCCGAGGTACGAGATCGCGGCCATGCCGAACAGGTACGGCCAGAACCAGACCGCGCTGCGCCAGTCGAGCGACGGTCTCTGCTCGCTCGCGTCGGTGAGCGTCGAGAGCGTGAGGAGCGCCAGGCCGATCAGGATCGCCACGACCAGCTTCCAGACCGCGGCCCAGCCCGTGAAGAGCAGGATCTCGCTCGCGACCACGAAGGCGGCCGGCGCGACCACCGACGCTGCCGGCAGCCGGAAGGGACGAGGGCGCTCCGGATCCTGGCGTCTCAGCGCCCCGAGCGCGAGCGGCACCATCGCGTACGCGATCAGCGCCGCAGCGGAGATGAAGCCGACGAGCTCCTGCCAGCTGGGAAAGGGCAGGAGCAGAACCAGGCCGCAGAGGAAGGTGAACGCGATCGCGACGAGCGGCGTGCCTCGCGGCGTGAGTCTGGCGAATGCACCCGGGATCCGGCCGTTCCGGGCGAGCGCGAAGGACAGGCGCGCGCTCGCGCCGGTGTAGAGCAGACCGGTACCGCCCGGCGACACGATCGCGTCCGTGTAGACCAGGATCGCGAGCCAGCCGAGCCCCAGCGCCGTCGCGAGCCCTGCGAACGGCCCGAACAGCTCGCCCTTGCCGGAGAACGAGACCGCGTCCCAGCCGTTGGAGAGGCTCGACGGGTCGATGGCCGCGATGTACGCCACCTGGAGCGCGACGTAGAGACCGACGGCCACGAGCATGCCGCCGATGATCGCGAGCGGGATGTTCCGACCGGGGTTGCGGCTCTCGCCGCCGAGCTGGACCGCCTGCTCGAACCCCAGGCACGCGAAGATCACCCCACCGGAGGCGAGCGCGACGAACACGCCCTTCCAGCCGAAGGGCATGAAGCCGCCGCCGGCGCCGAAGTTCTCGCCGTGAGCCGAGGTCGCGAGCAGCGCGACGACGGTCAGGGCCGGGACGAAGATCTTCCAGCAGACGGCGAGCATGTTCGTCTCCGCCAGCCAGCGCACGCCCAGGACGTTGATCGTGCAGAAGAGCAGCAGCAGCGCCGCCGCGACGACGTAGCCCTGGGCCGTCAGCACCGGTCGGTCGCCCGAGAGCGTGGTCAGCGAGGAGACGTAGTCGGAGGCGTACAGGAGGGTGGCCTGGACCATGATCGGGCCGACGGTGACGGCGCCGAGGAACGCGACCCAGCCGCTCGTGAAGCCGACCAGCCCGCCGAACGCGTAGTGCGGGAAGCGCGCGTTGCCGCCGGCCACGGGGTACGTGCTGCCGAGCTCGGCGTGGGTGAGGGCGAGCAGCATCATCGCGCCCCCTCCCAGCAGCCACGCGACGATCGCCGCCGGGCCGGCGAGCGAGGACGCGTACAGGGCGCCGAACAGCCAGCCCGCGCCGATGATCGATCCCAGCGAGGCGAAGACGAGACCCACGGCGCCGACCTCTCGTCGGAGCTTGTACGAAGCGCGCTCGGGTGCCGCTACCAACGATTGAGCGAGCTCGGCCGCCGGTCGACCTCCTCGTGATCCTGCTTGCCTCGGTCGGGCAATCCTCTCCGATCGCCCTCCTCGTGGCAACCACGGCCCTCAACCGGCCGAAGGACGGGCCTCCAGCGCCTCGGCCGGCACTGCTTCGACGACCAGGTCACGAACCCGGCGGTCCCGGGCGAGGTCGAGCAGGAGGACGGCGAGGTTGGCGCCGAGCGCCGCTCCGACGATCGTCGTGACCACTGCCAGGAGCCCGGCGCCGGCGTTGTAGCCGAGCCAGGCGCCGGCGAACGCGCCGGCGAGCGCCGCCGTCAGGCCGACCGTACGGCCGCCCTTCGCGCGGTCGACCCAGGCGAGGTAGATCCCCAGGCCGACGGGCACGCCGATCGAGACGACGGCGAGGACGGCGTCGTCGAGCGGCAGCGCCGGGAAGGCGAAGAAGGCGACGAGGAGGCCGGCGAACCAGCCGCCGAGACCCAGCACCAGGGTGAACACCGAGCGAAGCAGCACGCTCGCCGGGCGTCCGATCCGGCCGCGCCTGCGCGACCGGCGCCAGAGCAGGAGCAGCGAGAGGGCCGCGATCGCCGGCAGCGCCATGATCGTGGCGGCGAAGCCCTTGCCGAGCGCGGTCTGCGTGACCTCCGGCGTGAAGTCGACCTTGCCCGGCACGTAGAGCGACGCGTCGACCTTGCCCTCGTCGAAGAACGTGGTCAGCAGGCGTTCGTTCGCCCTCGGCTGCTCGTTCCAGAAGGTGGTGGTGTGCCCGAAGCCGCGGAGAACGACCTGGTGGCCGTTCGACAGGTGGGGCAGCAGCTCCCGCGTCGCCACCTGCGGCGGCGTCGCGAAATCGAGCTCGCCGCCGACGAGGAGCGTCGGCACGGCCGAGTCGCGGACCCGGGTGAACTCGTTCTCCGTCGGGTTCGCCGGCCACGCGCGCATCAGCGCGCCGCGGGCGAACAGGAAGTCGGTGCCGGGGTCGCCGATGATGCCGCTGCGTGCCGGCGAGGCGTAGTGACGCTGGATCGCCTCCGCGTCGCTCCGGGCGAACGAGGCCATCTCGCCCCAGACGAAGGACTGTGGGAAGGCGAACGCGGCGAGCGTCGACTCGAACCACAGTCCGCTGGGGTCCCCGTCCGCGGCCGAGAGCCACGCCTCGAGCGTCATCGGCGAGGAGAGCGGGGCGGCCTCCGACGTCGACTCCATCAGCCCCCAGAACGCAGCGAGACGGGCATTGCCCTTGCGAATCGGCAGGCCCCAGAAGCGGCCGGGGACGTCGGTCGCGGCCTGGTGGAGCGTCGCCGCGAGGTCGTCCGTCCGCTTGCTGCAGGAGAGGTCCCGGGCGCACAGGCGCGCGTACCGCCGGATCTGCTCGTCGGTGGTCCGTGAATCCCAGACGAAGTGCCCCGGCGGGTTGACGTCGATCATCACGGAGCGCTCGATCGCGTCGGGATTGCGCCAGGCGTAGACCATTGCCGTCCGCGTGCCGGCGCTCTCGCTGAGGAGATCGATCTTCCCGTAGCCGAGCGCCCTGCGGGCCGCCTCGAGATCGTCGACCCGCTGCACGACGCCGTAGCCGGCGAGGTCGACGCCGTGCGCCTGGAGCCGGGTCGCGCACGAGCGGAAGGCGTCCGAGTAGGCCTTGAAGGACTTCGTGCCGAGGAAGTCCTCGGAGCGCTTCAGCGCCGACTCGACCTCGGGGCAGTCGAGACGCACCGAGCCGTCGACGCCGCGGTAACCGACGAGGACGACGTCGTGGTTGCCGGCGATCCGGCTGGCCTTGGCGAAGTGCATGTTCGAGATGCCCGGCCCGCCCTCGAGCCGGAAGACCGGCGCTCCCGGATGCGCGGACCGGGCCTTGATCCGCGTCACCGGCAGCGCGATCAGCCGAGAACCGGGCCTGGCCCGGTTCTCGGCGACGACGAGGGTGCCGCAGTCGGCGGCGTAGCTGCCCTGCTCCGTGCCGTAGCGGCACGGATGCAGGGTCAGCTGACCGGCCTTCGCGCCCGCAGGGACGGACACCTTGTCCCCTCCGGACGAGGCCTTCACGTATCCGAGCCCGAGGGCGAGGACCGCGATCAGCAGCAGGCCGGTGATGCGCGCGAAGCCCAGGCGGCGCTTCGGCTTCGGAGCGCGTGCGTGCTCCGGCTCGTCCTCGAGCTCGTCCAGGACCTCGAGCTCGCCGTGGTCGAGGTGCGGGAGCCACTCGAGCCACGACGGGAGGTACCAGTTCCGTGCACCGAGGAGCTTCATCGTCGCGGGGAGCAGCACGCCCCGCACGATCGTCGCGTCGATCAGGATCGCCGCCGCGAGCCCGACGCCGAACTGCTTGAAGAACAGCATCGACAGCGTCGCGAAGACGGCGAACACGCAGACCATCACGATCGCGGCGCTGGTCACGACGCTCCCGGTCGAGCGGATCCCGTCCGAGATCGCCTCGTCCATCGTCGCTCCGCGCTGGAACCGCTCGCGGATCCGGCTGACGATGAACACGTGGTAGTCCATCGAGAGCCCGAACAGGATCACGAACAGGAGCAGCGGGATCACGGGGGAGACGCCGGTCGTGTCGGTGAACCCGAGCAGGCCCTTGCCGATCCCGTGCTGGAAGACCAGCACGAGGATGCCGTAGGCCGCGGCGACCGACAGGCAGTTGAGCACGATCGCCTTGAGCGCGACCACGATCGAGCGGAACGCGACCAGCATCAGCGCGAACGCGAACACGAGCACGAATGCGACCACGAGCGGCAGCACCGACCGGAACTGGTCGCCCGAGTCCTTCCACTGGGCGGTCAGCCCGGTGACGCCGGCCTCCGTGCCCGGCACCTTGCCGACCGTCTCCGGGATCACCGTGTCCCGGAGCATCTTCAGGGAGGCGTTCGACGCCTTGTCCGAGCCGGCGCCGTCGATCGGGATCGTGATGTTCGCGACCGTGCCGGCCCTGTTCACGGCCATCGTGATCGGCTCGTGCGCGCGTCCGCTCGCGAGCGCCCGTTGCTCGAGCCGGGAGATCGCCTCGCGGACCGCCGGGGCGTTCACGTTCGGGGCCTTGACGATCACGTTCGCGGGCAGCGCCGTCCCGGGGAAGGCCTGCTGCATCCGCTTGTAGGTCTTGACGACCTCGAGGTGCGCCGGGAACGTGTCCGGCGAGGCTTCCGCCATCCGCATCTGGAGCGCGGGGAGCGCGAGCAGGAGCAGGAGCCCGCCCGCGATCGCCGCGAACAGCGCGGGCCGCCGCAGGACGCGGTCGGCGATCCAGCCCCACATCCGGCTGTCGCCGTTACGTGAGCGGCGCCGGACGCGACCCTTGTCGACCTTGTCGCCGAGCCGCGAGAGCAGCGCCGGCAGCACGGTCAGCGAGCCGAGCATCGCGACCGCGACGACCATCATCGTCGCGACGCCGAACGACGCAAACTGCTCGTCGCCGGTGACGAACATGCCGGCCATCGCGGCCATCACGGTCAGGCCGGAGATCAACACCGAGCGCCCCGACGTGGCGGCGGCCACCTCGAGCGCGGCCCGCTTGCTCCGGCCCTTCGCGCGTTCCTCGCGCTCGCGCCGGAGATAGAACATCGAGTAGTCGACGCCGACCGCGAGCCCGATCAGGAGCACGAGCGGCTGCGTCTCGGCCGCCATCGGGAGCACGTGGCTCGCGATCGAGACCAGGCCGAAGGTGCCGAACACGGCCGTGAGCGCGAGCAGCAGCGGGATTCCCGCGGCGACGAGCGCCCCGAACGTGACGATCAGGATGATCAGCGTGATCGGCAGGGAGAGCTCTCCCGCCTTGGCGAGGTCCTTGTTCTGCTGGTCGATGACGGCCTTCGGCGCGCTGGCGTCGCCCATCTCGCCGATGAAGAAGCCCGGGTGCGCCGCCTGGGCGGCGGCCACCGCGTCGACGATCGGGCCGACCTTGTCGGGCGCCTTGTCGATCTCGCCGCGGACGTCGAACCCGACGAGCACCGAGTGCCGGTCGTTCGAGATCTGGTCCGAGTTGCCGGCAGCGAGCGGCGAGCGGACGTTCCGGACGTCGGCCTCACGCGAGACGCGGGCGACGACGTCCTTCACGGCCGCGTCGAACGCCGGCGTGCCGGCGGTGGCGGTCGAGCTCTGGATCAGGACGTTCTCGCCCGCGGGCCGCTTGAAGCCCTCGTGCAGGATCCGGTCCATCCGGCCCGACTCTCCGGGCCCGGCGGTGTTCGGATCGGGGTTCTTCAGGCCGGCCATGCCGCCGAGGCCGAAGGCGACGACGACGAGGGCGAGCCAGCCGAAGGTGGCGGTCTTCCAGTGGTTCGCGCTCCAGCGGCCCATGCGGGCGGCCAGGCCGCGCGGCCTGCGAGTCGTGTCGGTCGTGCGGGACATGCCGGGTCTCCTTTCGGGGCCGCTCAGGCGGCGTAGGCGAAGGGGTGGTAGAAGGCGTCGAGCGCGCGGTCCGACGGGACGGGGAGCTGGAAGCACTCGCCGGCCCGCGCGTCCTCGACCGAGACGGAGACCGAGTTCCGGCGGGGGTGCCAGAGCAGCAGGATGTGGATTCCGTCGGCCTCGCGCGCGGCGAGCTCGCGGATCTCGGAGAGTGCGGGGGACATGGCTCCTCCTTCGGGGTCGGAGGTGGCGAGCGGCTGCCCGGTCACGGGATCTCGACCTCGCTCACGCTGGTCGCGGTCGTGCGCTCTGCGACGTAGAACGGCAGGAGCCCGAGCGCCTCGTCTTCGTCGGCCGCCTCCACCGTCCACCAGATCGCATGGCCGCCGGAGCGGCACGAAGCGAGGGTGGGCCGGTGGCGCAGCGGGCTCCTGTGCCCCTTGAATGAGGCGAAGACGACACCGCACTCGTCGGGCTGGTGCCGGTGATGGAGCAGGTAACGGGTCATCGGCCGAGCTTGCGCCGAACGACCCGCCGATGCATCAGGGCAGCACCCTGATCCTGCACCCTCATTTTGGGTTCCTGAGACGCTGATCTATCCTCGGCCCCGAGGACGAGATGCCCGTGCTCGGAGACCATTTCGTGGGGCGCTCGGAAGAGCTCGGCGTTCTCGGCGAGGCGCTCGGCGCCCTCGACGAGGGCCGGACGGCGGCGATCGAGGTCGTCGGCGAGCCCGGGATCGGCAAGACGCGACTGCTCGCCGAGCTGGCCGGGCGCGCGGACGCGGACGGACGGCTCGTCCTCCAGGGATCGGCGTCGGAGCTCGAGGTCGACCTGCCGTTCTCCGTCTTCGTCGACGCTCTCGACGAGTACGTGCGCGGGCTCGATCCGCGCTCGCTCGATCGCCTCGACGGGGACACGCAGGCCGAGCTCGCCCACGTCATCCCCTCGCTCTCGGCCCTCGGCGCAGGGCGCGACGTGGCCGGCCAGCACGAGCGGTACAGGACGCACCGTGCGATGCGCGCGCTCCTCGAGCAGCTCGCGGCGCCGGGCACGCTCGTGCTCGTGCTCGACGACCTGCACTGGGCGGACGCCGCGTCCGTCGAGCTGCTCGGAGCCCTGCTCCGGCGGCCGCCAGTGGCGCCGGTGCTGCTCGCCCTGGCGCTGCGGCCCCGCGGCGGGTCCGAGCGGCTCATGGCCGCGCTCGAGCGGGCGCATCGCGCCGGTGGGCTGGTCCGGGTCGAGCTCGGCGCGCTCACGCCCGAGGAGGCCCGGGAGCTGCTCGGCGAGTCGGTCGAGGCGCCGCGCGCAACCGCCCTCCTCGAGGAGAGCGGCGGCAATCCGTTCTACCTCGAGCAGCTCGCCCGCTCGGCGGGCGCGTCAGCGGCCGGGCCGAGCTCCGTGCTGAGCGAGAGCGGCGTCCCGCCCGCGGTCGCCGCCTCGTTGAGCGAGGAGGTGGCGCTCCTCTCGCCGCCCGCCCGGCTCGTGCTCGAGGGAGCGGCGGTCGCCGGCGATCCCTTCGAGCCCGAGCTGGCGGCGGCCGCGGCCGCCACCTCGGAGAGCGAGGCGATCGCGGCGCTCGACGAGCTCCTGCAGCTCGATCTCGTTCGGCCCACGGACGTCCCACGCCGCTTCCGTTTCAGGCATCCGCTCGTCCGCCGCGCGGTCTACGAGACCACCGCCGTCGGCTCGCGACTCGGCGCCCACGAACGTTGTGCCGAGGCGCTCGCGACCCGGGGCGCGACCGCTTCGGCCCTCGCGCATCACGTCGAGCGCTCCGCGCGCGAGGGGGACTCCGGCGCCGTGTCGGTGCTGCGGCGGGCCGGTGAGGAATCCGTCCGCCTGGCACCGGCAAGCGCCGCTCACTGGTTCGGAGAGGCGCTCCGCCTCCTGCCCGCGAACGCGCAGGCGGAGGAGCGCATCGAATTGCTCCTCGCCCGCTCGCGTGCCCTGACGGCGGTCGGCCGTTTCGACGACAGCCACGGCGCGTTGCTGGACGCCCTCGAGATCGTCCCCGGCGACGCCCACGCGCTCCGGGCCAGGCTCGCCCGCGCCTGTGCCGGGGTGGAGAGCAACCTCGGTCAGCAGGAACAGGCCCGCGAGCGCCTGACGGCCGCCCTCGCGAGCCTTCCCGACCAGGGCTCGCCGGAGGCGGTGGCGCTCATGCTCGAGCTGATCGTGAACGCACTCTGGAGAACGGAGCACGAGCAGATGCACGCGGCGGCCGAGCGCGCGCTGCGCGCGGCGAAGAACCTCGGAGACGCGCCTCTGACCGCGGCCGCCCTCGCCGAGCTCGCGCTCGCCGACTCGATCCTGGGGGCAGCCGGGCGGGCCGAGTCGAATCGCTCGGAGGCGGCGGCCCTCGTCGATGCCCTGACGGACGACGAGCTGGCCCGACACCTGGAGGCCGCGGCCTGGCTCTCCGGCGTGGAGCTCTATCTCGACCGGTACGCCGACGGCGAGGGGCACGCCAATCGCGCGCTGGCCGTGGCGCGTGCCACCGGGCAGGGTGAGCTCTTCCTCCTCCTCGTCGCAACGCTGGGCGGGCTCCTGCGTCAGCGGGGCAAGCTGGCCGAGGCCGCCGAGCTGCTGGACGGAGGCATCGAGGCGGCGCGCCTGCTCGGCAACACGCATGCGCTGATCTGGACGCTCCTGGGTCGCTCGGCCGGCGCGCTCCGGAGCGGGGACGTCGAGCTCGCGCTCGCGACCGCGCAGGAGAGCTTCGACCTCAGTCGGGACTCGGAGAGCAACTTCCACGTGGCCGAGGGAGCCGCCGACCTCGCCGCCGCCCTGCTCGAGACGGGACAGCCGGAGTCCGCGGTCGAGCTGCTCCTCGGCTCGGCGGGAGGCGAGGCGCTGGTCCTCATCGCCGGCAGCCCGAGGGCGCGGTACCTGGAGGTGCTCACGCGCTGCTGGCTCGCGCTCGACCGCCCGGCCGAGGCGAAGCGCGCAGCCGGCGCCGCGCAGGCATGGGCCGAGGCTGTGCAGCTGCCGATGGCTGCCGCCTGGGCCCAGCGGGCGGCCGCCGCCGTGACGCTGTCCGCCGGCGACCCTGCCCGCGCAGCCGAGCAGGCGCTCTCGTCGGTCGCTGCCGCGGAGAGCGTCGGAGCGCCGATCGAGTCCGCGCTGTCCCGGCTGCTCGCCGGCCGGGCGCTCGCGGACGCCGGCGACGGCGACCGTGCGTCCGCGGAGCTGCAGCGGGCAGCCCGCCGGTTCGAGGCGGCCGGCGCGCTGCGCTACCGGGACGAGGCGGAACGCGAGCTGCGCAAGCTCGGCCATCGCATCCACCGCCAGACGCGCGCGGGCGAGGCCGACGGCACCGAGCTCGAAGCGCTGACGGCACGCGAGCTCCAGCTCGCGCAGCTCGTCGTCGAGCGCAAGACCAATCCGGAGATCGCGGCCGAGCTGTTCCTCAGCCAGAAGACGGTCGAGTCGCACCTGCGCAACATCTTTCGCAAGGTCGGAGTGTCCTCGCGGGTCGACCTGGCCCGGGCGGTCGAGCGAGCGGAGCGGGCTCGTCGCGCGGCGACGTGAGCGCAGCGAGCTAGCGGCCGGCGCCCGCGCGCCTGGACGACGAGCGGCCGGCGCTCCTGCTGCCGGCGCCGCCGGCGCTGCGCCGCCCGTGCGGGCCGCTGCGTGGATCCCGATTCCGCCGCCGCCAGGGACGCCACGGCCCCTCGGTCGGCTCGAGCGTCTGGCGCAGCGCCCAGAGCACCACGAACACGACCCAGACGAACGCGACCGGAAACAGGATCATCCGGCTCCCAGGCTACCGTGCGCGTCCGGATCTAGCCGGGACGTCCCATCTGGTCGATGCAGACGGTGCAGGCGATGATCAGTCCGTCGTCCTGGCCGGGCGCGACCTCGATCCCGTAGGTGTCCCTGATCCGGAACCAGCGCTTCGAGATCTCGGCGATCTTGTTGCCGCCGCGTTCGATCTTGAACTCGTGGTCGACGATGTTCCCCTTCGCCTCCATGTCCTCGCCGTCCTCGACCGAGATCGAGTAGCGATCCCGGAGCGGGCTGACCAGCGCCTTCTTGATCGTCGCCACGGTCTTGCCGTTCCGCTCGATCTCCATCTTGTCCCGGATGCTCAGCTTCTTCTCCTGGATCGTGAACAGCTCCTCGCCGGACGGGCTCTCCAGGACGAACGTGTCCCGGATTCGGAGCGCCTTCCCGTTCACCTTGAACGCCTTCTCGCCCTCCTCGGTCTCGATCCAGAAGTCGTCGCCGATGGCGAACATCTTCTCCCGCATCGTGTACCGCGTCCCCTCAGGGCCACGCTTGCGAAGCAACCCCATCTCTCCTCCCTTCGGCCGGGCAGCAGACGATGCAAGTCTCGCTCCCGCCGGGCCGACCTCGCAACCGACGGTCCCGTGGACGCATCAACCCCTTCGCTGTGCCCGTTGCGGCAAGAATGGCGGTTGATGGCGAACGCGCACCGGCCACCGGCCGACATCGGGCCAGCGTCGATCCCCCACGAGCGGCTCGTGCAGATCGCCGAGTTCCGGGCGGCGATGCGGCTCTTCGACCGGCACGTCGAGCGGACGGCCCGGCGTCACGGGCTCACCCCGCAGCGGTTCCTGCTCCTCCTCCAGATCGAAGGGACCCGCCACGGCTCCGAGCGGCCGGGCGTGGGGGAGATCGCCCAGCGCCTCCAGCTCAGCCCGAACGGCGTCACCGAGCTGATCGACCGGGCGGAGCGGGCGGGGCTCGTCGTCCGCGAGCCGTCCGCGGGGGACGCGCGGGTGGTGCACCTGCACGTGACCGACGAGGGCCGGCGCCGGCTCGAGGGCGCACTGCTCGAAGCGGACGCCTACCGCGACGAGCTCCGCCTGGCATTCGACCGGCTCGCCGAGCGCTTCGAGCGGGTCTCGGGCGCCGACACCGCGTAGCTCCCCCGCCCGCACGTTTCACCTTCCGCGCCCTGGATACCTCGTATGACGAGCTATCCAGGAAGGAGTGGGTCGAATGAGTACGGTCGAACGCCAGACAGGTACACGGGCGCCGGCGATCGGCAACGGGCACAACTACAACGGATTCGAGCCTCGGATCTTCCTCCAGCCGATTGCCGCGCCGTCCATCCTCGGTCTGTTCGGGTTCGCCGCCGCGACCTTCATCGTCGCGGCGAACCTGGCGGGCTGGTACGGGAACCACGACACGTCGCCGCTCTACCTCGCGCCGTTCGCGGCGGTCTTCGGCGGGATGGCGCAGTTCCTCGCGGGCATGTGGTCGTACCGGGCCAGGGACGGCCTGGCGACTGCCATGCACGGCATGTGGGGCTCGTTCTGGATCGCCTACGGCATCCTGAACATCCTGCTGGCGACGCACACGCTTCCCGCGCCCGCCGTCTGGTACAAGCAGCCCGAGGTCGGGTTCTGGTTCTTCGCGCTCGCGATCATCACCGCGTCGGGCGCGTTCGCGTCGCTGGCCGAGAGCCTGGGGCTCTTCTCCGTGCTCTCGACGCTCGCGGCCGGATCCGGCATCCTCGCGGGGGCGTTCATCTACGGCTCCGAGGGCTGGGCGACCGTCGCCGGCTGGGTGCTCGTCTTCTCGGCCGGATTCGCCTGGTACACGGCGACCGGGATGATGCTGGCCGGGACCGCCGGCCGGACGATCCTGCCGCTGTTCAAGTACTCGGCGAAGGCGAACAAGCCGGGCGCGAAGCCGACCGAGGCGATCGAGCTGGAGTGGGCCGAGCCCGGCATCAAGCACGGGCAGTAGCGGCTCGCTCGGACAGAACCGCTCGGGCCGGTCCAGGCGGGCCGGCCCGAGCACGAGCGGTTTCCGGCGGGGCAACGCCGGGAAGGAGGACGGAAGTGCGGTTGGTGGAGCTGATCGAGAGGTGGCCGGTCGTGCGGCAGCTGCGCGACGGCGACCCGCTCGGGCTCGGCCCGGCGGTGCAGTCGGAGCGGTCGAAGCGCCTCCACTCGCGCCTCTCCGACGCCGACCGGGTCGCCCACTCGATCTGTCCCTACTGCGCCGTCGGCTGCGGCCAGCTCGTCTACGTCGCCGACGGCGAGATCACGCACATCGAGGGCGACCCGGCGAGCCCCGTCTCCCGGGGGCGCCTCTGTCCGAAGGGCCAGGCCTCGAAGAGCTACGTGCAGAGCCCGCTGCGCGAGTACGAGGTGAAGTACCGGCCGCCCTACGGCACGAGCTGGGAGGAGCTCCCGCTCGATCGGGCGATGCAGATGATCGCCGACCGCATCCTGGCGACCCGCGAGGAGACGTGGCAGGACCGGACGGACGCGGGGGAGCCCGCCAACCGGACGCTCGCGATCGGCAACCTCGGCGGCGCGACCCTCGACAACGAAGAGAACTACCTGATCAAGAAGCTGCTGACGGCGCTCGGCGTGGTCAGCGTCGAGAACCAGGCCCGCATATGACACAGCTCCACGGTCCCCAGTCTGGGGACCTCGTTCGGACGAGGCGGGGCGACGACCTTCCCCGGCGACCTCGCCAACTCGGACGTGATCACGATCATGGGCTCGAACATGGCCGAGAACCACCCGGTCGGCTTCCAGTGGGTGATCGAGGCCAGGGAGCGCGGCGCGAAGGTGATCCATGTCGACCCGCGCTTCACGCGGACGACGGCGATGGCCAGCAAGTGGATCCCGATCCGCGCCGGCTCCGACATCGCCTTCCTCGGTGGCGTCGTCAACTACATCCTCGAGCACGACCGCTGGTTCGAGGATTACGTCCGCAACTACACGAACGCGCCGGTGATCATCGACGAGCAGTTCGTCGACGCCGAGGACGCCGGTGGGCTCTTCTCCGGCTGGGACGCCGAGCAGGGCCAGTACGACAACTCGAGCTGGCAGTACGCGGGCATGGAGATGCACGGCGCCGCCGGCCAGCGGGAGCAGGGGTTCAAGGCGAAGGGGGAGCAGTCGGGGCACGGCGGCCACGGCGGCGGCCTCGTCCATGGCGAGCCGCCCGAGGAGGACGAGACGATGCAGCACCCGCGCTGCGTGCTCCAGATCCTCAAGCGGCACTACGCGCGGTACACGCCCGAGCTCGTCGCCGAGGCGACCGGCTGCAGCGTCGAGGACTTCCTCTGGTACTGCGAGACCATCTGCGAGAGCTCGGGCCGCGAGCGGACGGGCGCGTTCGTCTACGCGGTCGGCTGGACGCAGCACACGGTCGGCGTCCAGTACATCCGCACCGCCGCGATCGTCCAGCAGCTGCTCGGCAACATCGGGCGGCCAGGCGGCGGGATCATGGCGCTGCGCGGGCACGCGTCGATCCAGGGCTCGACCGACATCCCGACGCTCTACAACATCCTGCCGGGCTACCTGCCGATGCCCCACGCGGAGAGCTACGGCGGCTTCGCGAAGTACGTGGAGGCGTCCTCGGCGCCGAGCGGCTGGTGGGGCCACATGGACGCGTACTTCGTCAGCCTGATGAAGGCGTACTTCGGCGCCGAGGCGACCGCCGAGAACGACTGGCTGTTCGAGCACCTGCCGCGGATCGACGACGACAACTCCGCGTACTGGGCGACGCTGCAGATGCTCGACGGGAAGATGAAGGGGTACATCATCGCCGGCGAGAACCCGGCGGTCGGCAACGCCAACGGCAAGGCGCACCGGCTGGGGCTGGCGAGGCTCGACTGGCTCGTCGTCCGCGACGTGGTCGAGATCGAGTCGGCCTCCTTCTGGCACGACGGGCCGGAGATCGACTCCGGCGAGCTGAAGACCGAGGAGATCGCAACGGAGGTCTTCTTCCTGCCGGCGGCCACGCACACCGAGAAGGACGGCTCGTTCACGAACACGCAGCGGCTCCTGCAGTGGCATGCCCAGGCGGTCGAGCCGAAGGAGGACTGCCGCTCGGAGCTCTGGTTCTACTACCACCTCGGCCGCATCCTCAGGGAGCGGCTTGCCGACTCGGCGGCGCCGCGCGACCGGCTGATCAACGCCCTCGCCTGGGACTACCCGACCCACGGGGAGATCCAGGAGCCGAGCGCCGAGGCCGTGCTCGGCGAGATCAACGGGCGCGACCTCGCCACCGGCGACTACCTCGACTCCTACCCGAAGCTGAAGGCCGACGGCTCGACCAGCTGCGGCTGCTGGATCTACTGCGGCGTCTTCGCCGACGGCGTCAACCAGGCCGCACGGCGGAAGCCGCACTGGGAGCAGAGCCGGATCGCTCCCGAGTGGGCGTGGGCCTGGCCGGCCAACCGGCGGATCATCTACAACCGGGCCTCGGCCGACCCGGAGGGCAAGCCGTGGTCCGAGCGCAAGCGCTACGTCTGGTGGGACGAGTCGGAGGGGAAGTGGATGGGTGACGACGTGCCCGATTTCCAGGAGACGAAGGAGCCGGGCTACGTTCCGCCCGACGGCGCGAAGGCCGAGGACGCGATCGCCGGCTCACACCCGTTCGTCATGCAGGCCGACGGGCGCAGCTGGCTGTTCGTCCCGCAGGGCCTCGAGGACGGGCCGCTGCCGACGCACTACGAGCCGCAGGAGTCGCCGTTCGCGAACCCGCTCTACCCGCAGCGCGCGAACCCTGCCCGGCAGCAGTTCGAGCGGCCCGAGAACCGGTACGCGGACGGGGCCGCCGACGGCTACCCCTACGTGCTCACCACCCACCGGCTCACCGAGCACCACACGGCGGGCGGGATGACGCGGACCGTCCCCTACCTGGCCGAGCTCCAGCCGGCGATGTTCTGCGAGGTGTCGCCGGAGCTGGCCGAGGAGGCCGGGCTCACCCACCGCGGCTGGGCGACGATCTCGACGCCCCGGGCCGCGATCGAGGCGCGCGTGCTCGTCACCCGCCGGATCCGTCCCGTCGAGGTCCAGGGCCGGGTCACGCACCAGGTCGGGCTGCCCTACCACTGGGGCAGCCGCGGGCTGACCACCGGCGGCTCCGCGAACGACCTGACCGCGATCGTCCTCGACCCCAACGTCCACATCCAGGAGGTGAAGGCGCTCGCCTGCGCGATCAGGCCGGGCCGCCTTAACCGTGCCAGGCACTGTTAAGACGTACCCCCGGAAACCGCCGCTGTGCAGGGTCTTTACGGTGCCAGGCACTGTTAAGGAGCGGCGCTCGTGAGCGCCCCCGCCGACGAGCGGGTCGGGTTCTTCACGGACACGTCCGTCTGCATCGGCTGCAAGGCGTGCGAGGTCGCCTGCAAGGAGTGGAACCTCGTTCCCGAGGACGGGCTCGAGTGGACCGGCGACTCCTACGACAACACCCAGGCGCTCGGCGCGAACACCTGGCGGCACGTGGCCTTCATCGAGCAGGAGAAGCCGCTGCTCGTCGAGGACGGCGCCGACGGGCTGCGCTGGCTGATGTCCTCGGACGTGTGCAAGCACTGCACGCACGCCGCCTGCCTGGACGTGTGCCCCACCGGCGCGCTCTTCCGCACCGAGTTCGGGACGGTGGTCGTCCAGGAGGACGTGTGCAACGGGTGCGGCTACTGCGTCCCCGCCTGCCCGTTCGGGGTGCTCGACCGGCGCGAGCTCCCGCGGCACTCGGACGATCCGCCGCCGACCGTGCTCGGGCTGCCGGTCGGCGACGGGCAGGACGGCCGCGTCTGGAAGTGCACGCTCTGCTACGACCGGCTGAAGGACGGCCACGAGCCCGCGTGCGCGAAGGCGTGCCCGACCGACTCGATCCAGTTCGGGCCGCTCGACGAGCTGCGCGAGCGCGCCGACCGCCGGCTGGAGAAGCTCCAGGCGGACGGGTGGAACGGCGCGCAGCTGTACGGCCGCGACCCGGACGACGGCATCGGCGGCGCCGGCGCCTTCTTCCTGCTCCTCGACGAGCCGGAGGTGTATGGCCTGCCGCCGGACCCGGTCGTCACCACCCGCGACCTGCCGGGCCTCTGGGCCTGGACGGCGTCCGCAGCGGTCGCGCTCGTCGCCGGAATCGGAGCGGCGTTCCTCGGAGGCCGCGCGTGAACGTGGGCGAGAACGGCGCCTCCGCGAGCTACTACGGGCGGCCCGTGATCAAGCCGCCAGTCTGGAAGCCGGAGATCCCCTGGTACTTCTGGACGGGCGGTATCGCCGGTGCCTCGGCGGTGCTCGGCCAGTGGGCGCGGCTGTCCGGCAACGAGCACCTGGCGACGACCGCGAGCCGGACGGGGGCGGTTTTCGACGCCGTCTCGCCGCTGCTCCTGATCTCCGACCTCGGCCGGCCCGAGCGCTTCCTGAACATGCTGCGGGTGTTCAAGGTGACCTCGCCGATGAGCGTGGGCAGCTGGATCCTGCTCGCCAACTCCGGCGCCTCCACGACGGGGGTCGTGCTCGGCGCGATCGGCCGCCTGCCGCGGCTGAAGCGTGCCGCCGAAGCGGTCTCGGCCGCGACGGGAGCCCCCCTCGCCACCTACACCGCCGCGCTGGTCGCGAACACGGCCGTCCCCGTGTGGCACGAAGGGCGCCGCGAGCTGCCGTTCGTCTTCGCGGGCAGCGCCGCCGCCTCCGCCGGCGCAGCCGCGGCAATGCTCGCGCCCCCCTCGTCGGCCGGGCCCGCGCGGCGTCTGGCGGTCTCCGGCGCGGCGGCCGCCAACGTCGCCGCGGCGGTGATGGAACGGCGGCTCGGCTTCGTCGGCGAGCCCTACCGCGTCGGCTCGGCTGGCCGCTTCGCCAGGCTCGCCCGCACGGCGAGCACGATGGGCGCAGCCCTCCTAGGCACCGCGGGCGCGCGCAGCCGGCCCGCGGCGGTGGCGGGCGCAGCGCTCGTGCTCGGCGGCGAGCTGGCCCGCCGCTGGTCGGTCTTTCGCGCCGGGTTCCAGTCGGCCGAGGACCCGCGCTATACGGTCGTCCCTCAGCGCGAGCGCCTGACCGCGAGCTGAGGAGCCCGGCGGCCGCTCGGTATCGTGCGGTCGAGATGACCGACGAGCCCGCCTGCACCCATCTCGACCAGATCCGCGTGACCGAGCTGCCCGACCCGATCGCCGGCTGCGAGGACTGCCTGGCGAGCGGGGGCCGCTGGCTGCACCTGAGGATGTGCCTCACCTGCGGGAAGATCGGCTGCTGCGACTCCTCGCCGGGCCGCCACGCCTCGAAGCATGCGCGCGAGCAGGAGCATCCGATCGTCCGCTCCGCCCAGCCGGGCGAGGACTGGAGCTGGTGCTTCGTGGACGAGGTCGCGTTCGTGCTCGAATGACCCCGCTGCCGCCGCTGCCGTACCCGGAGTGGGAGCAGACGAAGGAGACGCTGCACCTCTGGGCGCAGATCGTCGGCAAGGTGAAGCTCGCCTCGTCGCCGCCGAAGAACCACTGGTGGCACGTCCCCCTCTACCTCGACGTGCGCGGGCTGACCACGCGACTGCTGCACGGGCAGGACGGGACCGCGTTCGAGATCCGCTTCGACTTCGCGGACCACCGGCTGGTGGTCGAGACGGCCACGGCGGAGGAGTCGTTCGCGCTCGGAGACCTCTCGGTCGCCGGCTTCGACGAACGTCTGCATGCCGCGCTCGCGCGGCTCGGGCTCGACGTCGCGATCGTCGAGCGGCCGTTCGGGGTGCCGATGACGACCCCGTTCCGCGAGGACGACGAGCACGCCTCGTACGACGCCGAGGCGGTCGAGCGCTTCTGGCACGTCCTGAACTGGAGCGCAGGCGTGCTGGAGGAGTTCGCCGGCTGGTTCTGCGGCAAGCAGAGTCCTGTGCACGTGTTCTGGCACTCGTTCGACCTGGCGTTGACCAGGTTCAGCGGGCGGCGCGCCCCCGATCTGACGGAGGCGGACGCCGTGACGAGAGAGGCGTACACGCACGAGGTCGTCTCCTTCGGCTTCTGGGCCGGCGACCGCCAGGTGCGCAAGCCGACCTATTACTCGTACACGGCGCCCGAGCCTCCCGGCCTGACCGCACGGGCGCTGTCGCCGGCATCGGCACGCTGGGTCGAGTCGGGCACCGGCTCGCTGGCGCAGCTGCCGTACGAGGACGTGCGGACCGCACTCGACCCGAGGGCGACGCTGCTCGAGTTCCTCCAGAGCGCGTACGAGGCGGGCGCGGACGCGGCCGGCTGGGACCGCGGCGAGCTGCTTTCCTCCTGGTGCCCGTGAGCGACGTCATCGGGGACCGGCTTCAGCCTGTCCCCGATCCAGGTTCGTGATCTTCGACTTCGGCACCCGCCAGGAGCTGCAGCTGCTCGCGTTGCTGCTCTCGGGCGCCGCGCTGCTGATCCTCGCCGGGCCGCTCAGGATCCCCTATCCGATCCTGCTCGTGCTCGGCGGCCTCCTGCTCGCCTTCGGGCCCGGCGTGCCGAAGGTGACGATGCCGCCGGAGGTCGTCCTGGTCGGGATCCTGCCGCCGCTCCTCTACCAGGCGGCCTACGCGACCGGCCTGCGCGAGCTGCGGCGCAACCTGCGGCCGATCTCGCTGCTCGCCGTCGGCCTGGTCCTGCTCACCACCTGCGGCGTCGCCGTGGTCGCGCACGCGATCACCGACCTCGGCTGGGCCGAGGCGTTCGTGCTCGGCGCGGTCGTCTCGCCGACCGACCCGATCGCGGCCACCTCGATCGGGCGGCGGCTCGGCGTCCCCCGGCGGCTGATCGACATCATCGAGGGCGAGAGCCTCGTCAACGACGGCACCGCGCTCGTGCTCCTGCGCACGGCGATCGTCGCCGCGGTCGCCGGCTCGTTCTCCGTCTGGGACGCCGGCTGGCACCTTGCCGTCAACATCGTCGGCGGAGTCGCGGTCGGTCTCGCGGTCGGGTACCCGATCCGGCGCGTCCGGCGCCTGCTCGACAACCCTCCGCTCGAGGTGACGATCGCCTTCCTGACCGGCTACTTCGCCTTCCTGCCGGCCTCGGCGCTCCACGTCTCCGGGGTGCTGGCGGTCGTCACCGCAGGCGTCTACATGGGCTGGTACACGCCGGAGCTGACCACCGTGCAGACGCGGTTGCAGGGAGAGGGATTCTGGAGCGTGTTCACGTTCCTGCTCAACGTGCTGCTCTTCGGCCTGGTTGGGCTGCAGCTGCGGCCGGTCCTCGACGGTCTCTCCGCCCACGGCGGCTGGTCGCTCGTCGGCGACGCGGCGCTGATCGCCCTCGCGGTGATCGCGCTGCGGATCGTCTGGATCTTCCCGGCGACGTACCTGCCGCGCTGGTTCGTTCCCCGGATCCGCGAGCACGACCCTTCCCCGCCGTGGCGCTACCCCGCGTTCATCGCGTGGAACGGCATGCGCGGGGCGGTGACGATCGCGGCCGCGCTGATCGTCCCGCTGCGCACCGACGCGGGCGCGCCGCTGCCGGGCCGCGACCTGATCGTCTTCTGCTCGTTCGCCGTCGTGCTGGCGACGCTCGTCGGCCAGGGCCTGTCGCTGCCGCTCGTCATCCGCGCGCTGCGACTGGAGGAGGACGACGGCGGCGCCGAGGAGGAGGAGGTGCACGCGCGGATCCGCGCGGCCGAGGCGGCGCTCGAGCGGCTCGAGGAGCTCGAGGCCGAGGTCTGGGTGCGAGACGACACGGTCGAGCGGCTCCGGGGCCTGTATCGGTTCCGGATCGACCGCTTCAACGCGAGGACCGACCCGGACGGCGACGGGAAGATCGAGAAGCAGTCGGCGAAGTACCAGAAGCTGCGGCGCGAGCTGCTGGAGGCCGAGCGCCACGCCGTGGTCGAGCTGCGCAACACCGGCGAGATCAGCGACGAGGTCATGCGGCGCGTCGTCCGAGATCTCGACCTCGAGGTCTCGCGGCTCGACCGCTGAATCGACCACGGCCCGAGCAGACATATTGATGCTCGATCGGTATGCTCTTGCATATGCGGACTACGATCCGGCTGGACGACGAGCTCATGCGAGCCGCAAAGCAGCGCGCGGTCGAGACCGGCCGGACCCTGACGGCCGTGATCGAGGACGCGCTCAGGCAGGCGCTCGCGCAGCGTGAGGGCTCTGCGGGTCGCAGCCCGAGGCTCCCTATGAGCCGTAGCGCAGGGACACTCCTGCCGGGGATCGATCTCGACGACAGTGCTGCGCTGCTCGATCTGATGGAGTCGACCGACGCTCCTCGTTGACGTCAACGTCCTCGTCTACGCGTTCATGCGGTCTGCGCCCGGCCACGCTGCGTATCGCGACTGGCTCCGGGAGGCGGTCGACGGCGACGAGGTCTTCGGCAGCTCCGATCTCGTCCTCGGCTCGTTCGTTCGCGTCGTGACGCATCCGCGGATCTTCTCGCCGCCGGAGCCGGTCGAGTCGGCCCTGGGCTTCGCGTCGGTCCTGCGATCGCACCCGAACGTCGTGCCGGTCGCCTCCGGCCGGCGCCACTGGCCGATCTTCGAGCGGCTTTGCCGGGAGGCAGACATACGCGGCAGTCTCGTCGCCGATGCGTACTTCGCGGCGCTGGCGATCGAGTCGGGCAGCGAGTGGATCACCACCGACCGGGACTACAGCCGGTTTCCCGGCCTGCGGTGGCGACACCCCCTCCGCGCTGCCTAGCGACCGCGGTGCGGTCACCCTTCCGCCCGGTCCGGCGCAGTGCCGGCCCCCAGGGGCGTCAACGCCCGGCCGGCGCCGGCTCTGCCTCCCGGAGGTACTGGTGTACGAACGCGATCGCCATGCTGCCCTCGCCCACCGCGGCGGCGACGCGCTTCACCGGCCCGAGCCGGACGTCGCCGCAGGCGAAGACGCCCGGCACGCTCGTCTCGAGCAGATAGGGGTCGCGCTCCAGCTCCCAGCGCTCCGCCGCGCGCAGGTCGGAGCCGGTGAGCACGTAGCCGTTGCGGTCGAGCGCGATCTCGGGCGGCAGCCAGGACGTCTCGGCGTCGGCTCCGATCAGCACGAAGAGCCCGCCCGACTCCAGACGGGTCGTCTGGCCGGATTCGGCGTCGTGCACGTCGATCGCCTCCAGCGCGTCGCCGCCGTGGAGGGCGACCACCTCCGTGCGCGTGCGGACGTCGATGTTCGACCGCGAGGCGAGCTGGTCGATCAGGTAGCGCGACATGCTCTTCTCGAGCCCCTCGCCGCGGCAGAGGATGGTCACGCTGCGGGCATGCGTCGAGAAGTGGATCGCCGCCTGGCCCGCCGAGTTCCCCGCGCCGACGATGTGCACGTCCAGCCCGTGGGTGCTCGGCGCCTCGCCTCGCGCCGCGCCGTACGAGACGCCCTTGCCGAGGAGCCGGTCGCAGCCTTCGACCGGCAGCTTCCGCCAGGCGACGCCGCAGGCGAGGATGATCGTGTGGGCGCGGAGCACATCGCCCCCGTCCAGGTGCACCTGGCGGGCGTTGGCGTCGAGCCGCTCGATCGTCCGGGTGACGAGGATCTCCGCGCCGAGCCGCCGCGCCTGCTTGAAGGCACGGTCGGCCAGCTCCTCGCCCGAGACGCCCGACGGGAAGCCGAGGTAGTTCTCGATCCGCGACGACGCCCCCGCCTGGCCGCCCGGCGCCTCGCGCTCGATCACGATCGTGCGCAGCCCTTCGGACGCTCCGTACACGCCCGCGGCCAGCCCCGCCGGCCCGGCGCCGATCACGACGGTGTCGTACTCCGCCCTCAGCGGCTCGGTCTCCAGGCCAAGCAGCTCCGCAACCCGGCGCAGCTGCGGCCGCACCACCGTCTTCCCGTCGATCACGCGGACGACCGGGCAATCGCTCTCCGCGGGCAGCGGGCCGCCCCACAGTTCGGCCGCGTCGGCCGCGTCCGGCTGCACCCAGGCGAAGGTGATCTGGTTGCGGTCGAGGAAGTGGCGCAGCGCCGAGCAGGCGGGGTCGAGCCGATGGCCGACCACGACCGCCCGCGGCGGCGACGGCTCGGCGGCCAGGCCCTGGAGACCCGACGCTCCGCCGATCCGGTGGCTCGCCAGCTTGCCCACCGCCCGCCCGACGTCCGGCTCGACGGCGACGACCGCGTAGTAGTCGTGCGGCTCGACGCGCATGACGCGAGCGCTCTCCGCCGCGCGGAAGCCAGCCGGGAACACCGTCCCGAGGGTGATCGGCACCTCGCCGAAGATGTCCCCCGGCTCCCGCTCGCCGACCACCCGCTCGATACCGTCGACCAGCTTGACGGCCTCGATCCGTCCTTCGAGCACGGCGAAGAGCGCCCGCTCGCTGCCTTCGGGCGCTGCCCACTCGCCCGGGAGCAGGCTGATGTCCGCGGCGACGCGCGAGAGCCGCTCGCGCGCTCCCGCATCCAACCCGGCGAAGATCGCGACCTCGCCGATCTCGTCCGGCGTCACCATGGGCCAAACGCTACGCGGTCGCGGTCGCAGGTGCAGCCGCGGCGGCGCGCCGGTCGAGCGCCTGCATGGTCAGCCAGGCTGCGGCGGCGGCGAGCACGGCCGCGGGGATCGCGTCCAGGCCGGCGTGGCCGACGAGCAGCCCGGCGAAGAGCACCGAGGTGATCAGCAGGCGGGTGCCGGCCGCCATGCCCGCGGCGGCTCCGACGGCGACGGCGAGCGTCGGCGACACGTCGAACCACGTGTGCGCGAACTCGGCGACGGCGATGCCGAGGAAGAGCGCGGGGAAGACGGGCCCGCCCCGGAAGCCGCAGCCGAGGCTGATCCCGTATCCGATCGCCTTCCCGACCAGCAGGATCAGCAGGATCCTGGCCGAGGCGGTCGCCTCGTCCGGCACGCCGGCCTGGCCGGAGAAGAGGACGTCCTGGGAGTCGGCGCCCAGCCAGTCGGCGATCTGCGCGACGAGGCCAACGGCCAGCCCGCCGCCGACGAGCAGCACGGGCAGCCCGAGCCGCCGGGTGCCCTCTCGCGTCAGGTCGGCTGCCGTTCGCCGGACGGCGGCGACGATCACCGCTGCGACCACGCCGACCACGACGGCGATGATCAGGTCGTAGACGTGCGTGCCGGTGTACGGCGGCAGGTTCGGCACCGTCAGGCCTTGCGCCGACAGCCCGCCCCAGTCGCCGAGCCCGACGAAGAGCACGTAGCCGACGGCGGCGGCGACGAAGCCGGGCAGCAGGACTGGCAGCAGAGCCGTGCCCATCGCCAGTCCGCCTTCCACCATCATCATCCCGCCCACGATCGGGCCGCCGAAGAGGGCCGAGATCGCGGAGAACGAGCCCGCGGTGCCGAGCACGGCCTTGCCCTTGTCGTCGACCCGCGGCGCGAACAGCGTCACCGCCATCCCGACCACGGAGCCGAGCGCGATCAGCGGCGCCTCCGGGCCGAGCACCGCTCCGAACGAGAGCGTGCCGATCGCGGCCAGGGCGATCCCGGGCGCGTTCACGACCGGAACGGGCCCGCCGCCGATGCCCTCGAGCGGTGGATGACCGCCGTCGCCGGGCAGCAGCCGCCGCGCCGCCAGTACGACGCACGCGCCGACGGCCGGCAGCCCGATCACGAGGTACCACGGCGGCGAGGACGCCCCGAGGGCATCGGGCAGGTCGTCCCAGAGCCAGTGCTCGAGGTCGTGGACGAACGCCAGGAAGACGGCCGCGAGCAGCGCGGCCGGAATGCCGATCACCGCACCGAGGCCGACCAGCCGGAGGTAGGCGAGGGCGTCCGGATCCGCCGCCTGTCGCTTCACCCGCGGGACGCTACGCGTTTCGGCTTGGTGAGAGCGTGGAAGCGAAGCGGGCAACACGATGAGGCTGCGAGCGCGGGAGCGAGAGGACGAGCAGGCGCCGCCCGGCGACGCCGGGCCGCAGCCGCAGCCCGAGCACGAGGAGCCGAGGCTGGCCGAGCCGACCCCGGCGAAGCTCTCGAAACGGGACTACCTCGCGATCCTCCAGCGTGCAGTCAAGGAGGTGAGCGCCGACAACCTGACGAACATCGCCGCCGCGCTCGCCTACTACGCGTTCCTGGCGATCCCGTCCGTGCTGATGGTCGCCGTCGGCATCTTCGCGCTCGTGGGCGACCCGAGCGACGCCGGCAGGCTGGTCGACCGGCTCGACAACATCCTGCCCCAGCAGGCGCAGGAGCTGGTGCGGACGAGCCTGGCCAACGTCACGAACAACAAGGGGACGGGGATCAGCGTGCTCGTGGTCGGGACGCTGCTGGCGCTGTGGACGCTCACGGGCGCGATGCAGACGCTGATGTGGGGCCTGAACGTCGCGTACGACCGCGACGAGACGCGCGGGTTCGTCCGCAAGCGGTTCACGGCGCTGACCATGATCGGGTTCGCCGCGCTCGGCGTCCTTCTGATCTTCGGGCTGCTCGTGCTCGGCCCGCAGATCACGCGCTGGGTAGGCAACGCCGTCGGGCAGGAGACGCTCGTCACGTGGCTCTGGTGGACAGCCCAGTGGCCGATCCTGATCGTCGGGCTGCTCTTCGCCTTCGCGGGCATGTACTTCCTCGGCCCGAACGTCGAGCACCCGCGCTGGCGGTTCCTCACCTTCGGCGCCGGCTTCGGCATCCTCGTCTGGCTCGCGCTCTCGGGGCTCTTCGCGTTCTACGCGAGCAGGTTCGGGTCGTACAACAAGACCTGGGGCGCGCTCGCGGCGGTGGTGATCATGCTCACCTGGCTGTGGCTGACGGCGCTCGCGCTCCTGGTCGGAGCAGAGGTGAACGCCGAGGCCGAGCGGACGCGCGAGCTGCGCCGCGGCGAGCCGGCCGAGGTCGAGCTGCAAGCGCCCGCGAAGGCCTGATCGGGCGAAGAATCTCGGCGCTCCGTCCGATCCGCGTGGCTTGCTGACGGGCAGGACCTTTGCGATTGTCCTCGAAAGTTCGCATCGTCACTCGTCCTCGGAGGCTCCGGATGGATCATCTGAAAGGCATGAGCCGCTCGTCGCACCTGATCGCCTGGGGTGGGCTGCTGCTCTTCATCTTCCTGTTCTTCGACTGGCAGCAGGTCTGCGTGAACATCGGCGGCGTATCCGGCTGCGGCGGCAGGTCCGGCTGGCACGGGTGGGGGGTGCTGGTCGGCATCCTCACGATCGTGCTCGTCGCGTGGGAGGCGATGCAGATCTTCGCCGTGAAGCTGGAGCTGCCGTTCAGGGCGGCGCTGCTCACCACGGGCCTCGCGGCCGGCGTGCTGCTCTTCACGGTGATCAAGTTCCTCGTCGACAACGAGGCCCGGCACTGGCCGGCCTGGATCGGGCTGATCCTCGCGATCGTGATCGCCGTCGGCGGCTACTTACGCTACGCGGGTGACGAGGTGAACGAGATCAACGTCTCGAAGGCGCCGCCTGCGGCGCCGCCACCTCCGGCCGAGCCGCCGGCCGCCTAGTCAGCGGGAATCAACGGATCGAGGCGCCTCTCCGGCGCCTCGATCCGCATCAGGGCGTCGAGCAGGAAGAAGTCGCCCCACACGGTCGCGCAGTCGAGGCCGTGGCCCAGGGGGTGGCGGTAGCAGCAGTGCAGGAGCACGCCGTCGGACTCGCCCGGGTTCAGGCAGCCGGCGACGAGCGCGTCCACGAGCCGATGGGCGTCCTCCTCCCGGCCGAGCTCGAGCAGGGCCGATGCCGCGATCGCGCCTGCCGAGGCGTCGAGCGGGCCGCCGGCCGGTGCGTCGAAGTCCCACGGCGGCACCAGGCCGTCCGGCAGGTGGTCGAGGAACCAGCGGGCCGCTCGCTCGGCCTGCTCGCCGTAGTCCCCGGTCGCCCGGTGGGCGGTGGCGAGCCCGTGCATCGCCCACGCCTGGCCGCGGGCCCAGGTCGAGCTCGCGGCGAAGCCGTTGATCGTCCCCTGCTCCGGCACCGAGCCGTCGTCGGCCAGGCGCGCGGCATGGAAGGTCGAGCCGTCGTCGCGCAGCAGTGCGGGCAGCGTCGCGTCGAGATGCGCCCGCGCGGCCTCGCCCGCCTCGGCCAGGCCCGCCCGCTCGGCCCACCAGAGCAGGAGCAGGTTTGGCCAGGTGTCGACGATCGTGCGGCCGCGGTACGCGGGGTCGTCGAGCTCGCCGATCACCTGGATCACGCCGTTCGGGAGCGCCCGGGCGACCAGGGACGCCGCCGCGCGGAGACCGAGCACGCGGTAGCAGTCGTCGCCGGTCGACCGCAGGCCGAGCAGGGCGCTCGGCCAGAACAGGAACCCGAGGTCGTGCGTGGTCGGCTGCGCGGCCCGCGGCCTGAGCAGCTCGGTCACGGCAGCGGCCCGCTCGTGCTCGCCCGCGAGCCAGAGCTGGCCGGCGACGAAGCCGCCGGTCCACGGCAGTCCGGTGAGGGCCGCATCCTCGGCGTCGAGCGGCGAGAGCAGCTGCCAGCGCCCGTCCTCGCCGGTCACGTGCGGCAGCAGCCCGTCGGGCGGGCCGATCCGCCGCGCCAGCGCCTCAGCCCGGTCCAGGCTCACGCGCCACCGTCAGCAGCAACCCGTCCCGGCCGGTGACCCGGACCTGCTCGCCCGGCCGGGCCCCCTGCTCGCACCGCGCCCGCCAGAGCTCCCCCTGCACGCGGACGTAGCCGTCCGGCCGGCATTCCTGCGCCACCTCGACGACGCGCCCGAGGAGCGTCTCGGCGCCCACCTGGACGCTGTGCCGCGAGGTGCGGCGCAGCCAGAAGGCCGTCTGCGAGAGCTCGAACACGCCCGTGCCCACGAGCAGGACGAGCGCCCAGGCGCCGTGGACGACGTGCAGGAGCACCAGCGCGAGCGCGATCCAGAAGGTCATCGGGCCGCTCGGCGCAGGACCCGCTCGTCGCCGACCCGCCGGGTGATGCCGTCGGCGTCGAAGCGCTCGAGCAGCAGCTGCGCCGGGCGGCGGCCCGTACCGAGCAGGTCGCGGAACCGCGCCAGCGTGATCCTGCCGGCCGCGGCACACTCCGCGACCAGCGCGGCCCGGGCCTGCTCGTACGCCGTCGCGCTCACCGCCTCGTCGCCGCCCAGCCGGACGAGCTTGCCCTCCTGCTCGAGCGCGCGGGCCAGCTGCGCGTCCGCGACCTTGACCGGCACGGGGCCGGACGCCTCCAGTTCGGCGAGCAGCTCGTCGGCGCCCTCCACGCGCGCGCTCGTCCCCGGCAGGTACAGGCGCGAGCCTCGCCGCTCGAGCCCGAGCAGCGGCACGATCGCCGACGCCCACGGCTCCGCCGGCGCGTCGACTCCCGGATCGCGCGGATCCGCCGCGGCCAGCTTCGCGAGCGTCGCCTCGCGCAGCTCGGCCAGCCAGCCGGGCGAGAAGACCCAGTCGCCTGCCCGCTCGACGCCCGCGAGCTCGCCGAGGTGGCCGAGCGTGGCGGCGCGCACGGGCGCGTACACGGTCGCGCCGACCTCGCCGCGCTCGATTCGCTCCAGGCGCTCGGCATCGAGCCGGCGCGGCGGCAGCGGGTCGAGCACGACGCCGCCGCCGACAGTCGAGCGCGTGCGCAGGACGACGCGGTCGCCGCGCGCGGCGACGAGCGGATGGGCGAGCCGCAGCTGCGCGTAGCGACCGCTCCGTGCGACCCGCGCCGGGACGTCGGCCGTGCCGAGGTGGACGGTCACCGCCGCCGGGACGTCCTCGAGCTCCTCCAGCGCCACGTCCAGCCTGTACGTGACCGGATAGGCGCCGCGGGCGACGAGCGCGTCGCCCCGGGCGATCCGGTCGCGCTCGACGCCCGGGAGCGCGACCGCGACCCGCTGTCCCGCCTCCGCCCGGTCGACCGCGCGGTCGTGCACCTGCACGCTCCGCACGCGGAGGTCGAGGCCGCGCGGCTCGACGCGCAGCTCGTCGCCCTCGCCGATCGTGCCCGACCAGAGCGTGCCGGTGACGACCGTGCCGATCCCGCGGAGCGTGAACACGCGGTCGACGTAGAGGCGGGCCGGGCCCTCGTCGCGCGAAGGGCCCGCCCCGTCGGCGGCCCGGGCGAGTGCGGCCCGGAGCTCGTCGAGACCCGCGCCCGTCTTCGCGCTGACCGCGATCGCCTCCGCCTCGGGCGCGAGCTCCCGCGCCTCCGCCAGGGCGAGCTCGAGCGTCTCCTCGTCGACCGCGTCCGCCTTCGTCACCGCGACCACGCCGCGGTCGATCGCGAGCAGGCGCAGGATCGCCAGATGCTCGTGGGTCTGCGGCCGTGCCCCCTCGGCCGCGTCGATCACGAGCAGGAAGAGGTCGATGCCGGTGGCGCCGGCGACCATGTTCCGCACGAACCGCTCGTGGCCGGGCACGTCGACGAGCGAGAGCCGGCGGCCGTCGGGCAGCTCGAGCGGCGCGTAGCCGAGGTCGATCGAGATCCCGCGCGCCTGCTCCTCGGGCAGCCGGTCCGTGTCCTTCCCCGTCAACGCCCGGACGAGCCACGTCTTGCCGTGGTCGATGTGGCCCGCGGTGCCGACGGTCAGCGGCATGGGTCAGCGGAGATGTCGCCCGGATGCTGTCGAAGATCGCCCATCCTCGACGGCAACGACTACGACCCGGTCCTCGTCTTCGAGGTACGCGTAGACGGCGATCATCCACCGCCAGGGGCCGAGCAGGAAACGCGTTCCCCCTGCGCGGCCTCCGATCGGACTACCCATCAGCGGGAAGCGGCGTAGATGGCGGAGCGAGTGCTCGACGCGTGCACGTGTGTCGGCAGGGAGGCTGTGGGTCTGGATCATCCGGTCAAGGCTGTTGCGGGCCTCGTGGCTCCACTCCAGCCTTGCCATCGTCAGGACTCGCCGAACGGGATCGTCTTGCCGGTGCGCGCCTGCTCCACGCCGATCTCGATCCGTTTCCAAGCGCCGGGGATCCCGTCGAGGATCTCGACGACGCTGTCGGCACCCGGATCGAGGTCGTCGATCGCCTGGGCGAGGAGCGAGCTGGCAAGCGTTCCCTCGCGGACCCGGGTGCGCTCGGCGAGGCGGGACAGCTTCGCCGCGGCCTCCTCGGGGAGCGTGACGTTCAGCCGGTTGCTCGCGCGACTCATCGAACGACAGTAGCACGCTTTGACACGTAACGTTCAGGAGCCTGGGCGTGGCTCGGCGCCGACCGTCGATCGGGTCCGTGCCGACGCGACCGCGGCGGCGACCTCGTCGAGCTCGGCGTCGGCCAGCGTGCGGCAGTCGAGCAGCAGCCGTCCGTCGCGGACGACGCCGACGACCGGCGGCTCGCCCTCCCGGAGCCGGGCGGCCAGCTCCTCGTCGACCGCGCAGGCGAAGCTCGGCAGCTCGGCGAGGGGCAGCGCGCCGCCGCCGACGCGGGCGACCGTCTCCTCGACCGTTCCGCCGGTCAGCCGCGCGAGGCGCTCGGCCCGGGCGCGGACCGCCTCCGGCGGCTCGGCGAGCATCCGCAGCACCGGCACCTCGCGCGGCGCTCGCCCGGGGTCGAGGTAGAGCGCCAGCGTCCCCTCGAGCGCGGCCAGGGTCAGCTTGTCGGCGCGGAGCGCCCGCTGGAGCGGATGCCGGCTGAGCTGCTCGACGAGCTCCGCGCGGCCCACGACGATGCCGGCCTGCGGGCCGCCGAGCAGCTTGTCGCCCGAGAAGCAGACCAGGTCGGCGCCTGCGGCGAGCGCCTCGCGCACCTGCGGCTCGTCCTGGAGCGGCACCAGCGCGCCCGAGCCCAGATCGTCGACGAGCGGAAGCCCGTGGCGCGCCGCCACGGACGCCAGCTCCGCGGTCGTCGGCAGCTCGGCGAAGCCGACCACGCGGAAGTTCGACTGGTGGACGCGCAGGAGCAGGGCGGTGTCGCCGCCGATCGCGCGCTCGTAGTCGGTCGCGCGCGTGCGGTTGGTCGTTCCGACCTCGACCAGCCGGGCGCCCGACCGGGCGAGTACGTCCGGGATCCGAAAGCCGTCGCCGATCTCGAGCAGCTCGCCGCGGGAGACGACCACCTCCCTGCCTTCCGCCAGCGCCGCGAGCGCCAGCAGGACGGCGGCGGCGTTGTTGTTCACCACCAGCGCTCCCTCGGCCCCGGTCAGCCGCCGCAGGATCTCGGCGACGTGGTCCTGGCGCGAGCCGCGCGTGCCCGCTCCGAGCTCGTACTCGAGGTTCGAGTAGCCCGCCGCAGTCGCGCGGACGTGCTCGACGGCGGTCACGGGAAGCGGTGCGCGGCCGAGGTTGGTGTGCACGATCACGCCGGTCGCGTTCAGCACCCGGCGGAGCCGCGGACGCCTGGCTTCCTCGAGTTCGGCGTGCAGGCGCTCGCCCAGGTCGCCGGGGTCCGCTCCGGCCCGGATCTCCTCCCGCGCGCGCTCGATCACGCGCCTGGCGGCGTCGACGGCGAGCGGATCGTCGACCCGCCGCGCGAGCTCGTCCACCGAAGGAAGGTCTCTCAGCTCCACGAGCGAAGTCTAGGCCGGTGCCTGACCTCGGTCCGGCACCGGTTCCTCATGTCGATCCGCCGATTCGAGGACTACCCTGGGCGCGTGCGCCGGTTCCCCCTGCTCGCGGCCGCGGCCGCGGTCGTGCTGGCGTCTCCAGCCGCAGCTCAGCGCGAGCCGCTCGTCCACCAGGAGGGCGCCATGTCCGCGCGCGGGATCGCGGTCACGGCGAAGGGGGCGATCCTGATCGACGAGAGCGACGGCTCGGTGCTCTGGGGCAAGGACGTCCACCGGCGGCTCCGGATCGCCTCGACGACGAAGATCATGACGGCGATCGTCGCGATGGAGCGGCTGCGCCCCCACGACGTCGTCACCGTCGACAGATCGGTCACCCGCGTCCAGCCCTTCAAGGAAGGCCTGCGTCCAGGCGAGCAGGTCGAGGCGTGGAAGCTCTTCTACGGCGCCCTGCTGATCTCGGGTAACGACACTGCGCTGGCGCTGGCGATCGGCGCCGGCGGGACCCGCTCGCAATTCGTCGAGCTGATGAACGAGAAGGCGAAGGCGCTCGGCCTCGAGGACTCGCACTTCCGCAGCCCCAGCGGCCTGCTCGACCGCGACAACTACTCGAGCGCGTGGGACATGGCGTCGCTGACCCGCTACGCGATGTGGAACCCGCGCTTCCGGGCGGTGGTGCGCACCCGGGTCAAGCGGGTGCCGTGGGCGGCGCCGACCTACGTGAAGGTCTACGTGAACCACAACCACCTGCTCGGCTCCTACCCCGGCGCGGACGGGGTGAAGACCGGCTGGACGACACTGGCCAAGCACTGCCTGGTCGCCTCGGCCCACCGCGGCAACGTGCACCTGATCGCCGTCGTCCTCGGCGCGGACGACATGTACGGCGACGTCGAGAAGCTGCTCGACTACGGGTTCGCAGCGCGCTAGGGAGTGTCCCCGAAGGGGACAGTCCCCAGGTAGGCCAGAACGGCGAGCACGCGGCGGTGGTCGCTCTCAGAGGGCGGCAGGCGGAGCTTCTGGAAGATGCTCGCGATGTGCTTCTCGACCGCTCCCACCGTCAGGACGAGCGCCACTGCGATCGCCGCGTTCGAGCGTCCCTCCGCCATCAGCGTCAGCACCTCCAGCTCCCGGGGCGTGAGCACGTCGAGCCGCTGCCCGCCGCGGTTTCCGAGGAGCTGGGCGACCACCTCCGGGTCGAGGGCGGTGCCGCCCGAGCCGACCCGCCGGACGGCGTCGACGAAGTCGGCGGCGTCGAGCACCCGGTCCTTGAGCAGGTAGCCGATGCCGCCGGTGCTGCCCGCCTCGGCAAGGAGCTCGGCGGCATAGGTGTGCTCCACGTACTGGGAGAGGACGAGGATGGCCGTCTCGGGCGCCGAGCTCCGCAGCTCCAGCGCGGCCCGGAGCCCCTCGTCGCGGAAGGTGGGCGGCAGGCGGATGTCGACGATCGCAAGGTCGGGCCTCTCGCGGAGCACGGCGTGGACGAGCGCGTCGGCGTCGGCGACCTCGGCCACGACCTCGAGGTCGTTGTCGCGGAGCAGCCGGGCGAGCCCGTCGCGGAGGAGCGCGAGATCCTCCGCGATCACGATCCGCACGGCAGCTCCGCTCGGATCGTGGTCGGCCCGCCGTCGGGGCTCCGCACCGTCAGGGTGCCGTCGAGGGCCTCGACCCGGCGGCGCAAGCCGGCGAGCCCGCTCCCGTCCGGATCGGCGCCGCCGCCCCCATCGTCGGTGACCTCGACCTCCAGCAGCCCGTCGCGGCGCCCCACCGAGATCTCGATGCGGCCGGCCCCGGAGTGCTTGGCCGCGTTGGCCATCGCCTCGGCGGCGACGAAGTAGGCGGCGGTCTCGACCGGCGCCGGCGGTCGCTCGGCCAGGTCGACCGCCACCGTCGTCGTCAGGGGGCTGCGGTCGGCGAGCGTCTTCAGCGCGGCGCCGATCCCCCGGTCGGCGAGGACGGGCGGGTAGATGCCGCGGGCGAGGTCGCGCATCTCCTTCAGCGCCTCCGCCACGCCGGCGCGGGCCTCGGCCACGAGCCGCTGCGCGCCTTCCGGGTCGGACGCAAACCTCTGCTCGGCCATCCCGAGGCTGATGCCGAGCGCGACGAGTCGTGCCTGCGCGCCGTCGTGGAGGTCGCGCTCGATCCTGCGCAGCTCGGCGTCCTGCTCCTCGACCGCGCCCAGGCGCGTCGTCTCCAGCGTCTCGACGCGGCGGGCGAGGCGGTCGCGCCGCCGGTTGCGGGTGATCAGCCAGTGGACGACGACGGCGCTGCCGAGGCCGAGCAGCGTCCAGCCGGGCCAGAAGTAGCCCCGCGCGGTCACCGCCCACACCGCGACGAGGAAGAGGAAGATCGCCGCGACCACGCCGCCGTGGATCGCCAGCGCCTGGTCGCGGCGCGGAAGCCTGGCCGTGACGAGCTCGACGATCACGTGGATCGCGAACAGCAGGGCCAGTGGGAGCAGCACCCACTCGGGCCAGTAGTAGCCAGCCCCCGTCGCCGCCCAGACGATCGTGGTCACGACGACGAGTCCGAGAGCGGTGCAGCCGTCGATCCAGAGCGCCCGCCGGCGGGAGCGGCGCTGCTGGTCGGCCGTGGCCGGCGCGGGGCGGGGCCTGAGCAGCGACCGCACCTGCCAGGCCGAGAAGGAGCCGAGTGCCCGGGCGAGCCATGCTGCGACGATCAGACCGGCGATCCCGACCGGAACGTGCAGCAGCGCACGCCCGAGGCTGTCGGCGTGCCACGACCCGTACTCCGGGGCCGACCAGCGATACCAGATCGGCAGGGTGAGTGCGCCGGCTGCGGCCGCGATCAGCGTCAGCTCGCCCACGGCGAGTGCGAACCCGAGCGTCATCCGCAGCAGGAGGTAGCCCTGCTGGCGCCAGAAGGTCGGATCGAGGACGACGGCCTTCGCCCGGCCCCAGAAGCCGCTGCCCTCTGACCAGGCGGGCGGGTCGGGGCGGACGCCGAGCAGGGAGCGCGCGAGCTTCGCGTCGCCGCGGGCCAGCAGCCCGACCAGGGCGCGGTAGCCGAGCAGCAGGGGCACGACCAGAGGCGTGATTGCGAGCACGGCGATCGACGTCCAGCCGGCGATCAGGAGCCCGAGCGCGAGCGCGGCGACCGGGATCCCGGCGGCGACGAAGAGCAGGTCGCGGTAGGTCTGTGGCTGGAAGAGGGGGCGGATGATCTGCATGGTCGGCTCCGTGGCTGTCGAGAGGATGTTGACCAAAGGCTGCCTCCGGCCGCCGCCTGCGGCCATGGTGCCGGCCGGTTTCCGGGGGTGGGGCTATCCCCCGAACCGCGCGGGAACCTACTGCGCGTCGGCCTTCTCGGGCTCGTGCACCGGCGGCTCGACGCGCATGCGCAGCCAGTACTCGCGGGCCGCGTCCACGGCCTCCTGCACGTCGTCGGTCACCCGCAGCAGGTTCATGTCCTCGGGCGAGATCTTGTGCTCGGCGAGCGGAGAGGCGGCGATCCACTCGAGCAGGCCCCGCCAGTAGTCCACGCCGATCAGCGAGACCGGGAACTCGCGCACCTTGTCGGTCTGGATCAACGTCAGCGACTCGAACAGCTCGTCCAGCGTGCCGAACCCGCCGGGGAAGAGCACGAACCCCTCGGCCGCCTTCACGAGCATCACCTTGCGCGCGTAGAAGTGGTTGAACGTGACGCCGAGGTCGACGTAGGGGTTGGGCGCCTGCTCGTGCGGCAGCTCGACGTTGAAGCCGACCGAGTAGCCGCCCGCCTCCTTCGCTCCCCGGTTGACCGCCTCCATCACGCCTGGCCCGCCTCCGGTGACGACCGCGAACCCGGCCTGTGCGAGCGCCCGCCCGCAGGCACGGGCCTGCTCGTACTCACCGTCTCTCCGTGTCGCCCTCGCCGAGCCGAAGACGGTCACGGCGGGCCGAGGGATCCGCTCGACGGACTCGAACCCCTTGCGCAACTCGGCGGCGATCAGCGCCACGTGCTCGGCGATCTCCCCGTGGTCGTGCTCGAGGATGCGGCGGTCGACGGCCACGCTCGCTAGAGGCGGTGCTGCGGCACGTGGGCGGCAAACATCCCGATCACGAGCAGCGCGGCGAGGCCGAGGTAGGCGGCCGTGGCGAGCTGCGCCTTGCCGGGCGTGCCGCCCAGGCGCATCGTCTTGATCGCCCGCCACATCGAGCCCCCGTCGAGGATGCCGATCGGGATCAGGTTGAACAGGTTGAGCAGGAAGCCCACGTAGCCGAGCGCCTGGAGCAGCTGCGACCCGTCCTGCTCGCCGACGCCCCAGACCAGCGCCGCGCCGACACTGCCCCAGAACGGCCCTGCGAACGAGACCCAGAAGCTCTGCCACGGGTTCATCCGGGCGTCGCGGATCGCGACGTAGGCGCCCAGGAACGGGATGAAGACCGGCCACGCGGCGTTGAACCCGCGGCGTCGCGCTTCGACGAAGTGCCCGAGCTCGTGCACGAGGATCAGCAGCACGAAGCCGACCGCGAACTGCCAGGGCCAGAGCAGTGCGTACGCGGCGACGGCGACGAAGATCGTCGCGAACTTGGCGAAGGCGAAGCCGAACTTGACGATCAGGCCGAGGAGGACGGCGATCGGCGCCCAGATCTTCCGCGCGACCGAGCGCCAGGCAGGCTCGGGGTGGATCGGGCGGTACTCGCGCTCGGGGATCTCCGGCTGCATGCCCATCAGGAGGACTTCGTGGAACGTTGCTCGTCGCCGGGACACGCTGGGTGGTCGAGATGCAAGGACGCAGGGAGCCTCGATAGTGGATAACTATCGGGGCGACTGAGGACGCCGCAGATCGGCTGCCCAGCGTGTTCTGGCGACACAGCCATGTTCTGCCAAGTCCTCCTCATCTACGGGATATCGACCGGACGGCCGTCGGCCTCGACCTCGGGGGAGGAGAAGATGCAGTCGACGTGGATGGTCGCCTCGTTGTCGCCGCCGTAGGCGCCGGTGTTGCGGCCGATCGCGACGTGGGCGGTTCCGCCCGCCTTCTCGTCCAGCATCACGTGGCCGCGCGGGACGAGGGCGTGGTTGAGCCCGATCCCCAGCTCGGCGATCACGTCCGCACCGGGGCCGGCTTCCTCGACCAGCTCGCGGAGCATCCCGGCGGCGCGGCCTCCCTCGATCGAGGTCACCCGGCCTCGCTCGAACCGCAGCGTGACCGGCTCGTCGACCAGGCCCTCGACCGTATACGGCACCGTCAGGTCGGCGACGAGCACGCCGTCGGCGCCGTCGGCGTGCGGCGCGACGAAGACCTCGCCGCCCGGGAAGTTGGCGGTCTCGCCGGGGACGAGCTCGCCCGCGTCGGTCTTCCACGGGCGACCGCCGACCCGCAGCGTGAGATCCGTTCCCGCCCGGCCGCGGACCCGGATCGTCTCGGCGCCGCGTAGCTGCGCCAGCAGCTGCTCCGCCGCCTCGGCCACGTCGGCAGGAGGCTCGGAGAGCTCGCCGCGCAGGAGCTCGCCGTCGACGAGGCCCATGAAGATCTGCCGGCCGCCGTTGCCGATCACCGCCTCCATCAGCTGGAAGCGCGCCCCGGCCTCGTCGCCGCGCGGGGCCTGCGAGATGAAGAACGAGAGGTCGGCCCGGTGCCCGCCTTCGAGCACGCCGGGCGGAGGATCGGCCAGCGGCCGCTCGCCTCCCCAGAGCTCGAGGCGCGGCTCGCCGCCCGCGTCCTTGACGGCCGCCGCCAGCTGGGCCCCCTCCTCGAGCAGCGGCTCGTCGACGACGACCAGCACGCGCTCGTCCGGCTTCAGCCCGCCGGCCCTGACGAGGTTCTCGCACCATCCCGGGTGGGCCATCCGCTCCATCCCGATGATGGTAGCCGCGAGCCTCGGTCAGGAACCTCGTCCGATCCACTCCTCGCCGCCCTCGTAGACCTCCTTCTTCCAGAGCGGCACGGTCTCCTTGAGCGTGTCGATCGCCTCGGCGCAGGCGGCCAGCGCGGCCGCGCGGTGGGGGGCGGAGACGGCGATCGCGACCGAGATCTCGCCGATCTCGACCCGGCCGACGCGGTGCGTGATCGCGACGGCGCAGAGGTCGTGCTTCGCCTTCAGCTCGTCGGCCAGCTCGGCCATGACCTTCTCGGCCATGCCGCCGTACGCCTCGTAGTCGAGGTAGTGGACGGTGCGGCCGCGTGAGCGGTCGCGGGTCGTGCCCACGAACGTGGCGATCGCTCCCGCCCGGTCGTCGGCCACCTCCTCGACCACCGCGTTCGGGTCGATCGGACGGTCGGTGAGCCGGAACGCCCCGCCCGAGACCGGCGGGATCAGCGCCACCTCGTCGCCCGAGACGAGCTCGCGATCCCGGTCGGCGTACTCGTGGTCGACCGCGTACAGGAGGCCGGACGGCTCCTCGCCGAGGTCGAGCAGCGGCCAGACATCCGCCACCCGAGACCCCTCGCCGAGCTCGAGTTCGCGCCGGGACCACCCGGCGCGCTCGCGCAGCCCGGCGAACAGGCGCACGTGGACGACCATGTCCGAACAGTACGCTCAGAGCAGATGGGCATGTTCTTCCACTCTGCCGCCGAGGCGCCCGTGCGCACGGCGGACCCCGAGCAGCGTCGCGCGAACCTGCGCAGGGTCGGCGCGCTGTTCACGCCCTACTGGCTCCGGCTCTCCGGCCTCCTGGCGCTGATCGTCGTGTCGGCGGCGCTCGGCGTCGTCCCGGCCTTCCTGCTGAAGCGCGTCCTCGAGGCGATCGGCGAGAACGACACGTCCGCGCTCTCGTGGGCGGCGGCCGGGATGATCGCGATCGCGATCGTCACCGGCGCCCTCGGGGTGATCCAGACGCTGCTCTCGAACCAGGTCGGCCAGCGGGTCATGCACGACCTGCGCGCCGCCGTCTTCCGCCACCTGCAGCGGCTCTCGCTGGCCTTCTTCACGCGCACGCGCACGGGCGAGACGCAGTCGCGGATCCAGAACGACATCGGCGGGGTGCAGAGCGTGGTCACGAACACGGCGACCTCGATCGCCTCGAACGTGACCACGGTCGCCGCGACCGTCGTGGGCATGCTGCTCCTGAGCTGGCAGCTGGCGCTGTTCGCCCTCGCGCTGATCCCGATCTTCGTGCTCCTGACCAGGCGGGTGGGGAACGAGCGCCGGCGGATCGCGAAGACGACGCAGGAGACGCTGGCGGACATCTCGAGCCAGGTGCAGGAGTCGCTCTCGGTCTCCGGGATCCTGCTCGGCAAGACGATGGGCCGCGGCGGCGAGCTCGCCGACCGGTTCGAGTCGGACTCGCTGCGGCTCGCCGAGCTCGAGGTCCGGCAGCGCATGGCCGGCCGCTGGGTGATGGCCTCGATCCAGACGAGCTTCGCGATCATGCCGGCCGCGGTCTACTGGTTCGGCGGCCTCGCGCTCGCACACGGCTCCCAGTCCGTGTCGGTGGCGATGCTCGTCGCGTTCACGACGTTGCAGACGCGGCTCTTCTTCCCGATCGGCTCCCTGCTGGGCGTGAGCCTCGACGTGCAGACCTCGCTCGCGCTCTTCGACCGCATCTTCGAGTACCTGGACGAGCCGGTCGACATCGTCGAGAAGCCCGACGCGCTCGACGAGATCGAGCCGGGCGACGTCGACTTCGACCACGTCTGGTTCGGGTACGGAGAGGCCTGGACGCTCGAGGACGTCGACTTCACCGTCGCGGCCGGGACGACGACGGCGCTGGTCGGCGAGACCGGCTCGGGGAAGACGACGCTCGCCTACCTGACCGCGCGGCTGTACGACGTCGGGCGGGGATCGGTGCGGATCGGCGGCGTCGACGTCCGCGACCTCTCCTTCAAGGCGCTCTCCGACCTCGTCGGCGTGGTCTCGCAGGAGACGTACCTCTTCCACGCGTCCGTGGCCGAGAACCTGCGCTACGCCAAGCCGGACGCGACCGGCTCCGAGCTGGAGGCGGCCGCCCGCGCCGCGCGCATCCACCACGTGATCGCCGGCCTGCCGGAGGGCTACGACACGGTCGTCGGCGAGCGCGGCCACCGCTTCTCGGGGGGCGAGCGGCAGCGGATCGCGATCGCCCGCACGATCCTCCGCAACCCGCCGATCCTCGTGCTCGACGAGGCCACCTCCTCGCTCGACACCGAGACCGAGCGGCTCGTGCAGGACGCGCTCGACGGCCTCGCCGAGGGCAGGACGACGATCGCGATCGCCCACCGGCTCTCGACGGTGCGCGACGCCGACCAGATCGTCGTGCTCGACCACGGCCGGGTCGTCGAGATCGGCCGGCACGAGGAGCTGCTCGCCCGGGGCGGGCGGTACGCGTTGCTCGTCAGCCGCGACGCGGAGCTTGCACCGGCCTAGACAGGGTCGTGCGCCTGCGGTGGGGCGCTGCGGCGCGGGCATAGGATCACGGCGTGGCGACGACGGACGACCGGCGGGAGACCGAGTCGGGCATCGAGGTGAAGCCGGTCTACACGGCCGAGGACGTCTCCGGGCTCGCGCTCGAGCTGCCGGGCGAGTTTCCGTTCACGCGCGGGCCCTATCCGACGATGTACCGCGGCCGCCCGTGGACGATCCGCCAGTACGCCGGCTTCGGCTCGGCCGAGGACACGAACACGCGCTTCCGCTACCTGCTCGAGCGGGGACAGACAGGGCTCTCGACCGCGTTCGACCTCCCCACCCAGCTCGGACTCGACTCCGACGACCCCCGCGCGGCCGGTGAGGTCGGCCGCACCGGCGTCGCGATCGACTCGCTCGCCGACATGGAGCTGCTGCTGGACGGCATCCCGCTCGGCGAGGTCTCGACCTCGATGACGATCAACGCGCCCGCCTCGCTGCTGCTGCTCCTCTACGAGCTGGTCGCGGAGGGCCAGGGGGTCGGGGGAGACAGGCTCCGCGGCACCGTCCAGAACGACATCCTCAAGGAGTACGTCGCCCGCGGGAACTACATCTTCCCGCCGCGGCCGTCGATGCGGCTGACCACCGACCTGTTCGCCTACTGCGCCGAGCGCCTGCCGAGCTGGAACGTGATCTCGATCTCGGGCTACCACATCCGCGAGGCCGGCTCGACCGCCGTCGAGGAGATCGCCTTCACGCTCGCGAACGGGCTCGCCTACTGCCGGGCGGCGGCCGACGCGGGCCTGGCGCCGGACGACTTCGGCGAGCGCCTCTCCTTCTTCTTCAACGCCCACAACCACTTCTTCCAGGAGGTGGCGAAGTTCCGGGCTGCGCGGCGGTTGTGGGCGAAGCTGCTTCGAGAGCGGCTCGGCGTCACGAACGAGCGGGCGCTCGCCCTGCGCTTCCACGCGCAGACGGGCGGCTCGACGCTCACCGCCCAGCAGCCCGAGAACAACATCGTGCGCGTCGCGATCCAGGCGCTCTCGGCCGTGTGCGGCGGCGCGCAGTCGCTGCACACGAACTCGTTCGACGAGGCGCTGGCGCTGCCGACCGAGCACGCGGCGCGGATCGCGCTCAGGACCCAGCAGATCCTCCGGCACGAGGCCGGCGCGACCGACACCGCCGACCCGCTCGGCGGGGCGTACTTCGTCGAGGAGCTGACCGTCGAGCTCGAGGCGAGCGCGCTCGAGCTGATCGACCGCGTGGAGGAGCTCGGCGGCGCGGTCGCGGCGGTCGAGCAGGGCTTCGTGCAGGCCGAGATCGAGGAGGCCGCATACCGGTACGCGCAGCAGGTGGAAGCAGGCGACCGCGTGCTCGTGGGCGTCAACCGCTTCGCGGAGGTCGAGGAGGGCGAGCAGGTCGAGCTCCACCATCTCGATCCCGCGATCGAGCGCCGCCAGCTCGACCGCACCGCACGCGTTCGGGCCGAGCGCGACGCCGCGGCCGCCCGGCGGGCGCTCGCGGAGGTACGGCGCGTCGCCGGCGATGACGGGAACCTGATCCCGCCGATGCGCGAGGCGTTGCGAGCGCTGTGCACGGTCGGCGAGATCTGCAACGTGCTGCGCGACGAGTGGGGCACCTACGACGCGCAGCGATCCTGACGAAGCTGGGGACGAGCCGCGACGCTTCTGCGCGACTTTCGTGACGTTCCCGTGGGGGTCTGACCCCGAAAACCGCCCGAAGTGCAGGGACTGTGGAAAATCGGCCGCAGAACGGATGGTCCGGACGGGCCACGACCGGCGCAGCCGAAGCGCGAGCACCTCGGCCTGCCGCTCGTCACACTCCGAGCGTGAAGATCCTGCTCGTCTCCCAGATGTACCCGGGGCCGGGCGATCCCGACTTCGGCGTGTTCGTCGCCCAGCTCGAGCGGGCGCTCGTCGAGCGCGGTCACGAGCTCGAGCGGGCCGTGATCGACCGGCGGGACGGCGGCCACGCCCGCTCGATCCGGCTTCTGCGGGACGTGAGGTCGGGCGCCCGCCGGTTCCGGCCCGACGTCGTCTACGCGCATTTCCTCGTCCCGGCCGGTCTCGCCGGCGCGCTCGCGTCGCGAGCGCCGCTCGTGGTCACGGCGCACGGCCAGGACGTGGCGAACGTCGGCACCCGGCTCGGGATCGCCTCCGCCACCCGCCACGTCGTCCGCCGGGCGGCCGCCGTGGTCGCCGTCTCCGACTGGCTTCGCCGCGACCTGGAGGCGAAGGTGCCCGACGCGCGCGGCAAGGTCGAGGTCGTGGACTGCGGCGTCGACCTCGAGCGGTTCCGGCCGCTGCCCGCGCCCTCGGGCCCGCCGGCGTACCTCTGCGTCGGCTCGCTGACCGAGCGCAAGAACGTCCTCCGGCTCGCGGGCGCCTTCGAGCGGCTCGGCGAGGGCACCCTTGCCTTCGTCGGCGACGGGCCGCTGCGGCAGCGGCTCGTGGGCCGGCCGGGAATCGAGCTCGTCGGCACCGTTCCGCACGCCGAGATCGCGAGCCGGATCGCCGCGGCGCACGTCGTCTGCGGGCCGAGCCTCGTCGAGCCCTTCGGCCAGTCGCTGCTGGAGGCGCTCGCGGCGGGACGCCCGGTGGTCGCCACCGAGGTGGGCGGCCCTCCCGAGTTCGTCCCGCCCGCGGCAGGCGTGCTCGTCGACCCGCTCGACGAGGACGCGATCCTGGACGGCCTCCGCCGGGCGGCCGAGCTTCCCTGCCCGAACGACGCGGCGGTCGCGGCGGCCGCCGAGCACGACGTCAGGCGCCAGGCCGAGCGGGTCGAGGCGATCCTGGAGAGAGCCGCGGGCGCGGCCCTCTCCAGGCGGAGTGGCTAGGAGGCAGCGGTGCCGCCGGGCGACCCGGGATCCGGCCCGGGGCGGGAGAAGTCGGTGCGCATCGCCTCGAGGTCGCCTCGGATGTCCGTGCGGCCCCTGACGACGATCGTGTAGATCAGCCAGCCCAGGATCGCTCCGAGCGGCGGGGCGATGATGTAGATCCAGAAGTCGGTCCACCTGTTGCCGATGAGGGCGGTGCCGAAGCTCCGCGCCGGGTTCACCGACGAGCCGCTGAACGGGACGATCGCGAAGTGGATCGCGAGTAGCGAGAGTCCGATCGCCACGTAGACGGTGCTCCGCGATGCCTCGCTCTTCGTCACCGCCAGGATGACGATCACGAAGATCGCCGAGCAGAAGATCTCGGCGAAGAAGGCGCCGCGGACGCCGTGCGACCCGGGCACGGTCGCCGCCAGAGCGACGGTGCCGCTCGAGGACATCAGCAACAGTGCAAGCCCGGCGAGCACCGCGCCGACGAACTGCGCGATCCAGTAGGGCACGACCTCGCGCGCGCCCAGACGCCGGTCGAGGAACATCGCCAGGGAGACGATCGGGTTGAAATGTCCTCCGGAAGTCTCCGCGAACATGTAGAGGGCGGCGAGCAGGCCGATGCCGAAAGCGAAAGGGGCCACGCTCCCGCCACTTGCCTTCCCGCCCCAGGCGGCGACGGCGGTGGCGCCGACGAACACCAGCACGAAGGTGCCGAAAACCTCGGCCAGCAACTGTTGCATCTGCTTGTTCATGAAGGTCTCCTTGATCCCGAGCAGCCGTTGGACGCGTCGGCGCTCAGGGTCGCATGAGATCCGGATGGATCAGGAGCTGGCCGACCGGCGATCGAGATCGGCCAGCCGCACGTCCACCAGCGGCTTGATTCGATCCTCCAGCCCCGCCTCGCGGGCGAGCTCGAGCGCTTCCTCGTAGGTCGCGCGCACCTTCTCGGGCGCGACTCCCTGCTTGAGCCTGTTGTCTCCGGTGATCAGCAGCTTCTGGATCCGTTCGCGCGCGTCCTGCACGATTCACCCCTTCCTCTTTTCGACCGATTCTGTTCCAATGGGGGAGCCGTGTCAGTCAGGGTGTTGATCGCAGACGATCATCTGCTCTTCGCCGAGGCTCTGCGCGCCATGCTGTCCGCCGACGAGCGGATCGAGGTCGTCGGCCTCGCCGCCTCGGGCGAGGACGCCGTCACGCAGACCGACGACCTCGAGCCGGACGTGGTGCTGATGGACATCAGCATGCCGGGGATGAACGGGGTCGAGGCGACGCGCAAGATCGTCGGCACCAAGCGCGCGCGCGTGCTGATGCTGACCGGCTCGGACGCCCAGGAGGACGTGGACGCCGCCCGCACGGCGGGTGCGGCCGGGTACATGACCAAGGACCGGATCGCCGCCGAGCTGGTGGTCGCCATCCTCGACGTCGCCGCGTAGCGCTACCCTGGGTCCGTGGTCGTCGCCTCGTTCTGGCTCTCGCTCGTCGCCGTCCTGCAGGTACTGCTCTCGATCGCGCTGATCCTCCTGATCCTGATGCACTCCGGCCGGGACACCGGCTTCGGCGGGATGGGCTTCACCCCGGCCTCGCAGGGGGGCACGCACATCGTCGAGCGCAACCTCACCCGCCTGACGGTCGCGGTCGCGATCGGCTTCGCGATCTGCACGGTCGCTTTGTTCCACCTCCTCGGCTGAGTTAGCTGGGTTGCTTCGCAGGCCGGGCGGAGCCCGGCCGCTCGCTCGCGCTCCCGCGCGGGGAACTGCCAAGGCCAGGAGGGATGCGGGCGTGGTTCGCCTGATCGTCAGCGCTTGAGCAGCGCGGCGACGACGAGGCCGGCGATCGCCTGCTGGCCCTGCACGTTCGGGTGCAGGGTGCCGAGCACGTCGTGCTGCGTGACCAGCGAGTCGGAGACGCTGCGGAACCAGGGGGTCACGGCGCACAGCCCGTGGGTCGCCGACTGCGCCGCGATGCCGGCGACGAGGTGCCATCCGTAGGCGGATGCGGCCGCTCTCAGGGCGCTGTTCACGGGCGCGACCAGCTCGCTCTCGGCCTCGATCGCCTCGGTCTGGGTGATCGTCCCCCGCACCGGGAAGCCGAAGGGCGTGCCGTCGAGGTACGGGATCAGGGGATTGCAGGGCTGCCCACCCTGGTCACGGGTCGGGTCCGGATACTCGGTCACGTACACCTTCGACGCCGGGACGCCTGCCTGCTGGAGCGCCTGGGCCAGCTGCGCGTAGCGGCCCGGAAGTGCGGCCGCCCGGGCGCGGACGAACTCCTGCAGCGTCTCCGGCGACGCGGGCGTGGGATACGGCTTCGTCCAGCAGTCGACGGTGGCGGCGGTGGCGGCGTCGACGCCGTCGTCGAAGCAGAACCGCGCGACGCTCCCGAAGCCGAGGTCGTTGATGCCGATGCTGATCAGGACGGCGTCGGGTCGGCGCGAGCCGATCAGCGCCTTCATCGCGTCGACCTGGGGCGGGAGGACGATGCCGCCCGACGGGGCGATCCCGGCGTACGGCCCGAGCAGCCCGGTCGGGATCGACGCGCCCGAGCAGGCCAGCCCGACGAAGGTCACCGACGACGTCGGGCTCGCCGCCTCGAGCCTGGCCGCCGCCAGCGCCTCGAAGCCCTTGGCCGAGCGATGGCACCGGGCGTCCTGCCAGCGCACGAGCGCGATCCCGGAGTCGGGGTTGCCCTCGCCGGAGGCGGTCGAGTCGCCGAGGCCGACGACGAGCGTGTCGCGGATGGTCACGCTGACCTGCCCCTTGCCGGTCGCGTCGCCGCGGGTGGCGGTCACGTTCACGCGGTAGGGGCGGCCGAGCGCCGGGAAGCGGGCGAAGGCGAACGTGCACGTCCGCAGCCCGTTGAGGCGGCTGCGCTGCTGGACGAACGCCGCCGGCTTCCCTCCGATCGTCCACCGGTACGTCCCGGTGCAGAGCCCGCCGCCCGGCCAGCGGAGGGTGACGAGCGCCGTCCAGGACGTGGGGCTCACCTGGGCAGGCGTCGTGATCGGCGCAGCCGGGTCGTATCGGGGCGGGACGGACGCGGCGAGCGTCAGGCGAACGGGTGGGCCCGCCGCCACGGCAGTGACAGGCTCGAGCCTGTCGCTGGCTGCACCCGCCGCGAGGGCCAGAGCCAGCACGAGTGCCGCGCGACGGCGCACGCTACGTCAGAGGCCGGGCCGGGAGCCGGAGCCGGTCACGTTGAAGCAGGCGGTCGCGATCGCGGGCACGCGGTAGCCGTACGCCCAGCGCTCGTCATAGAAGTCGCTCTCGTTGACGAGCAGGGTGTCGCGGGTCAGGCCCGGGACGTCGGCGAGCAGCTCCGGCAGCGCGACCGTGAAGCGGAGGTTGACGAGCGGCTCGGCCACCTTGCCGCCCGAGATCCGGAACGTACCGTCCTTGGTCATCCCGGTGATCACGCCCTCGCGCGGGTTGACGACGCCGAGGTAGTGGAGCCGCGTGACGTAGATGCCGTCGCCGACGAGCTCCGCCAGCTCGTCGGTCGACTCGGCTTCGCCCGGCGACATCGCGACGGCGGTCGCGATCGCGCCCTCGGCGCGGGCGGAGAGCGGCAGGGCGTGCCCGGTCGACGCGCGACCCGCCTGGGCCGCCGTCTCTCGGTCCCACACGGTGTCCCTGATCACCCCGTCCTCGACCAGCACGACGCGTTGCTTCGGCGTCCCCTCGAAGTCGAAGGCGCGGGGCAGGCCGCGCCGGTCGAGCCCGTCGTCGACCAGCGTCACCTTCGGGTCGAGCGCACGCTCCCCGATCCGCCCGGCGAACCAGCTGCGCTCCTCGAGCAGCGCCTGGCCGTTGAACATGTCGAAGGCGGCGTAGTACAGGAGCTCGGCGATCGCGTACGGCTCCAGGACTGCGCGGTAGCGGGCGGGAGGCGCGTCGACCGCCTCGCGCGTCCGCTCCGCCTTGGCCACCGCCTCCTTCGCGACCGCGGCCGGGTCGAGCTCGCCTGCTCGCCAGGCGGTTCGCTGGGCGTGGCCGGATGCGCCGTCGACGGCCGCGAGCGCGAGGCACGTGGCGTCGGTCTTCTGCTCGAACGCGCGCAGGCCGGTCGTGGAGGCGATCGCCAGGCCCGTGACGCCGCTCGTGAAGTAGCCGTAGAGCCCGAAGTCGCCGGTCGCCGCGATTGCGGCCTCGGCCAGCCTGGCCTGGTCGCCGGCGCCGAGCGCCGCGGTCGCCTCGTCGTACCCCTCGACCTCCGGCAGCGCCGCCGGCTCGGCGAGGGGTACGAGGTCGGGATCGCGGTCGGCGCCCGCAGCCGCCTCGCGTGCGCGCCGGGCGAGCTCGGCCAGCCCTTCCTCGTCGGCGCGGTTGGAGCTCGCGGCGCCCGAGCGGCCGTCGTCGATCACGCGGAGCTGGACGACCGTGTCGTCGATCAGCGTCGGCTGGTGGACCTCGCCGGCGGCGAAGCGGGCGAAGCCCGACCGCTCCGTGGTGACGACCGCCTCGGCCTGGCCGGCTCCGGCGAGCGCGACCGCGTGCTCCGCCAGCTCGAGCAGCTCACTCATGCCTTCACCCCGACCTGGACGTCGCGGAAGCGGGCGGGCGAAGCGCCGTGCGACACGTGCGCACTCTGCCCCGGCTGGCCCTTGCCGCAGTTCGTCAGCCCGTACATCACCCACGCCTCGGGCCCGGCGACGCGGTCGAGCGAGCCCCAGAACCGTGGCGTCGTCCCCGTGTAGGTCGCGTCCCGCAACAGCCGCGTCAGCCGGCCCCGCTTGATCTCCCACGCCATCTGCGTGCCGAACTGGAAGTTGAGCCGCTTGTCGTCGATCGACCAGCTGCGGTTCGTCTCCAGGTAGATGCCCTCCGCCACCTCCGAGATCAGCTCCTCGAGCGTGCCCGTGCCGGGCTCCAGGTGCAGGTTGGTCATCCGCACGAGCGGCATCCGGTGCCAGCCGTCCGCCCGCATCGAGCCGCCGGCGCCGTGGCCGATCCGTGCAGCCGTCTCCCGCGAGGTGAGGAATCCCGACAGCACGCCCGCGGAGACGACCGGCACCGCCGCGGCCGGAACGCCCTCGTCGTCGAAGCCGAACGTGCCGAGGCCCAGCGGCGTCGTCGGATCGGCGGTGATGTTCATGTGCTCGGAGCCGTAGCGCAGCGTCCCCAGGTCGCCCGGCTGCAGGAAGCTGGTGCCGGCGTAGGCGGCCTCGGTGCCGTAGACCCGGTCGAGCTCGGTCGGGTGGCCGACCGACTCGTGCACCTGGAGCTGCATCTGCTCGTGGTCGATCACGACGGTGGTGACGAGCGACGGGCACTCGTCGGCACGCAGGAGCTGCGCCGCCTGCTCGGCGACGCGCGGCGCCTCGCGCTCGAGCCCCAGGCCCTCCACGTACTCCCAGCCGCCCTGCGCGCTCGAGCCGACGTGGGCGCTCGGGTAGCTGCGCTCCTGGACGACGCCGTCGTCGCCGACCGCGGTCGCGTCGATCCCGCCGCCGCACTCGACGAGCTCCTGCTCGATCTCCGCCCCGTCCGAGGAGAGGAAGAGCTTGCGCTCGCCGACGGCGCGTACCGACGCCTGGGCGACTTTGACCTCGGGCCGTCTGAGCGCCTCCTCCGCGCGCAGGCAGAGCGCGATCTTGTCCTGGAGCGACACCGAGAACGGGTCGATCTCGACCGCCGAGCGGAAGCTGCCCGTCTGCGCCTCGACCGGCGCGAGGGAGCGGGTGCCGTTTCCGCCGGCCGCGGCCGCGAAGGCGCAGGCGCGAAGCGCAGCCTCCCGTCCGCCGGCCGCGTCCAGCCGGCGGTCGCAGGCGAAGCCCCACGAGCCGCCGACGAGCACGCGGACGCCGATGCCCTCCGACTCCGCGTCCGTCAGCGTGACCACGCGGCCGTTCCGGGTGCCGACCGACTGCGACCGCCGCAGGATCGCGCGCGCGTCGGCGTACGACGCTCCGGCGCCGAGCGCCGCGTCGATCGCCGCTGCACACGCGTCCCGCATCGCCCCGCAACCTACCTGCGCGGAGCCGCTACGAAAACGCGGCCCAAAGGGCCGCGTCGTCTCTGGCCAGTGCGCTGGAGAGGACTTGAACCTCCACGGCCCAATGGGCCACAAGGCCCTCAACCTTGCGCGTCTACCAATTCCGCCACCAGCGCGCGGGCGACAGTGTAGCGAGGGAAGGAGGAATCCCTTGACGGCGTCCGAACACGTCGCTACTCTCGAACGCATGTTCGCATCCGAAGGGAGTGGCTTGCTCACCAAGCGCCAGCAGGAGATCTGGGAGTTCCTCGTCGAGTACGTCGATTCGCACGGCTACCCGCCGACCGTCCGCGAGATCGGGGAGCAGGTCGGGCTCGCCTCCCCGTCCACCGTCCACGCCCACCTCGCCAACCTCGAGCGGGCCGGGCTGATCAAGCGCGACCCGACGAAGCCGCGCGCGCTCGAGCTCACCGGCCGGGCCAGGGCGGAGCCCGTCGAGCACGAGGGCGGTAGTGCCGGTTTCAGAGACGGTGTCCACGCGCTGCCGCTCCTCGGCCAGATCGCCGCCGGCGGCCCCCTGCTCGCCGAGCAGAACGTCGACGCCTACATCTCCGTGCCCGAGCCCCTGTCGCGCGGCGGCGAGGAGTTCCTGCTCCGCGTCCGCGGCGACTCGATGCAGGAAGCCGGCATCCTCGAGGGCGACTACGTCGTCGTCCGCCGCCAGCCGGACGCCCGCGACGGCGAGATCGTCGTCGCGCTCGCCGGCGACGACGAGTCGGCCGACGAGGCGACGGTGAAGCGGTTCTTCCGCGAACGGGGCCGTGTCCGGCTGCAGCCCGAGAACCAGGCCTACGAGCCGATCTACGCGAATCACGTCCAGATCCTCGGCAGGGTGACGGGGGTGTTCCGCTCGCTGTGACGGTCGCGTCCCTGCATCGCACGCTCGACCAGGAGCTGGTCGCGATCCTCCGCCGGGCGAGCCTGGAGTGCCCCGTCTGCGGCGAGTTCCTGCTGCACCGCGCCGACGGGATCGGCTGCATGCAGTGCGGCCTCGAGCTCGAGGCGGAAGGCGCGGCCCTCGCCCGGGAGGCGGGGACGTCGACGCTCTAGTTACGTCGTCGTGAGGATGTGGTGCAGCTCGACGGCGAGGCCCGTCGACGAGCAGCGCACGAGCTTGGCGATCCCGTCGCGCTCCTCGAAGCGAAGCACCAGCTCCTGACCCGTGTCGTCGGCGCGGTCGAGCTGGTCGAGGCGGAACAGGAGCGACGAGGTCTGCTCCCCGGAGACGAAGAGGAGGTGGGCCTCGACGTTGTTCGCCCGGCCGAACTCGTGCCCCTCGCGCAGCTCGAGCGCCCAGCTCTGTCGCGGCGTGACCCAGTCCTCGAGCATCGCCGCGTGGATCATCGCCACATCGTCGACCTGGACGTCGACCGGCGCGTCCGCGCGCTCCTCGGGCGTCGGACGGGGGTGGACGGTGAGCGTCGCCATCTCTCGGAAACGCATATCCACATCTCGCCTCCGGAAACAGCGAGGCTCGGCTCGAGGCTCGGGAGCCCTGTGCCGCGCGGCACGTGCGGTTTACGATCCACGCGTGCGCTTCCGGAAGGACCAGAAGATCGAGCTCCTCTCGCGGGTCCCGCTCCTGGCCCGCTGCTCGAAGACCGAGCTCGCGCGGGTGGCGACCCTCGCCGACTTGGTCGAGTTCCAGGAGGGCGAGACGTTGATGAGGGAAGGGAAGCCGGGCTCCGAGTTCTTCGTGATCGTCGACGGCTACGCGGCCGTGACGAAGGACGGCTCGAGGCTCGCGGAGCTCGGGGCGGGCGACTGGGTCGGTGAGATCGCGCTGCTCTCGGACGTGCCTCGCACGGCCACGGTCGTCGCGGGCTCCCCTCTGCAGACGCTCGTGCTGACCAGGCCCGGCTTCTCGGCGCTGATCCACGACGTCCCGTCGATCGGGACGAAGGTGCTCTCGGCGGTCGGCGAACGGCTCGCCGCCCAGACGATCTGAGCGCCGGCTCGCGGCTGCCGGGGATGCAAGACTCCGGCCATGACCGACGTCCCCGAGTCTCATCTCGACCTTCTCGGCGCGGAGGTCGCGGTGCTCACCACGATCGACGCCCGCGGCTTCCCGGCGTCCAGCGGAGTCTGGTTCCTCCACGACGGTGGCGAGACCGGCCTGTCGCTGAGCTCCGCGCGCCTGAAGACGAAGAACCTGCAGCAGCGCCCCGAGTGCAGCCTCTTCATCTTCGACCTCGGCAACCCGTACCGCTACCTCGAGATCCGCGGCCGCGCGAGGATCGAGCCCGACGACGACTACGGCTTCGCGGACAGGGTCGGGGCCAAGTACGGCGCCGACCTCCGCCAGATCGACCGCGAGGGAGAGACCCGCTTCAAGGTGACGATCGAGCCCGTGAACGTGTGGGCGGTCAACATGGGCGGCTGAGCCCGGCTACCATGGACGTGCAGGCCGGGTGACCGCGACGCCTTCGGGCGCCGAGGAAAGTCCGGACACCGCAGGGCAGGACGCTGGGGAAACCCCAGGCGGCGAAAGCCGACGGAAAGTGGCACAGAAAGGAGACCGCCTCCGGCGACAACCTCTCCGGAGACGCCGGCGGTAAGGGTGAAAAGGTGGGGTAAGAGCCCACCAGCGTCGCGGTGACGCGGCGGCTCGCCAAACCCCGTCCGGTGCAAGGTGAAGCAGGTTCCGACGACGCGGCCCGCCGAGGAACCGGGTACACCGCTCGAGCCGTCGCGCAAGCGCCGGCCTAGAGAGATGGCCACCCACGACAGAATCCGGCTTACAGGCCTGCTACGGAAAAGCCCTGCTCCGGTAGGGCTTTTCTATATGACCGTTCGCTCGCGACTCGTCACGATACGGGCGAAGCAGCCCTACGGCGGTTTCTCCTGGAACCGCTCGGCGCAGGCGCCCGGCCGGGTTGCCTCCTGGCTGTGCCTGCTTCGCCTGTACGCCGCGTGCGAAACGTAGCGGGTCGAGGGGCCGACCTGTTCGCAGTCGATGTGAGACCGCGAGAAGCGCCATGCGAGGGGCGAGGTGGTGGAGTACGCGGTTTCACGGAAGATCCGACGATGCGGAACTTGTGCCCACTCAGGGCTCGTCGGGTCGCTCGAGCTGCCCGAGCGCGAGTGCCTCGGGCACAGTGTGTGGCATCGATGATCGTCCTGTCTGCACTACGCCCCCAGCGAGACCAGGGAGCTCCAGCGTGCGTCGACGTGAGCCTGGATCGCTTCGACCTGCATCGACGAGAGATGACCGAAGCGCCCTTGTGCCTCGAGGAAGTCGCGGATCGGGACCGGATGCTTGGGCTTGAAGGTGATGCTCCAGTTGCCTCCGTCACAGGCCAAGAGCGGGAAGTACCGTGACTCGACCGCGAGTCGTGTGATCTCCACCGATTGATCGGCGCGATACCGCCAGCCCGGCGGGCAGGCGCCGAGAACGTGCAAGAAGCGGAAGCCTTCGACCTCGGCCGCCCTCGCGACCTTTGCTCTGAAGTCACGGAGCATGGGGACCGACCCGGCTGCAAGGGTCGCGACGTAGGGTATGCCGTGCGCCGCAAGAATCCGGGCAATATCCTTCTTCTGGCCTGCTCGCGGCGCACTTGCAGGGGTCGTGGTCGTCCAGGCGCCTTCCGGAGTAGCGCCCGACTTCTGGACGCCCGTGTTCATGTACGCCTCGTTGTCGTTCAGCACGTAGAGGATGTCCTCGTTGCGCTCGGCCGCCGCCGAAACGCCCGAGAACCCGATGTCGCACGTGGCGCCGTCACCGCCCCAGACCACGACGTGCGTCTTCTCGACACCGCGCAGGCGAAGTGCAGCCTTGATGCCGGAAGCCTCGGCCGCCGCCGATGCGAAAGGCGTCAGGTAGACCGTCACGGCGAACGCATTGACCGGCCAGACGCCGGCGATGATCGTCCAGCAGGAAGCCGGGATGACCAGCACGATCTTCGATTCGGGCGTCGCCGCGGCAAGGGCGCCGAGGACGTGTCTGATGTTGATCGCCGGGCCGCAACCCGCGCACGCGTGATGGCCAGGAAGAAGGAGCCGCTCTTCCGAGACGACGCTCTCGAGCCACGTGCTCATTACTCCACCCCTTCCGGTACGAACACGGGTCCCCAGCATCCCCGCCCCTGACCTGCCGAGCGTGCCGCGTCTACTGCCCAGCGAAGCGTCGCCGGCGTGACTTCGGTGCCGCCGACGCCACAGACGAAGTCCACGATCGCCTCGGCGTGGTCGAGCCGGAGCGACCTGACGTCGCTGCCGAGCGGCGCCAGCGAGCCGAAGGCGACGGCGCGGTCGACGACCGCAACATGGGACACGTTCGTCAACACGGCGGCCAGCTCTGGTCCGGGAAACGGTCTGTACGTGTGGACACGAACGAGAAGGAGGTCGTCGCCGTCCTCCACGAGCTCGTGAGCAGTGTCGCCGATCGTCCCGATCGTGATCAGCGCCGTGTCGGCGCGCGGGTTGCCGGCCACTTCGAGTGCACCCACCTTCGTCCGCCCGAATCGCGCGCTGAACTCGGAGGCAGTGGTCTCGATGACGCCTCGAGCCTCCTCGAGCGCCTCGGCGACCTTCTTCTGGAACGCTGCGTAGTCTCTCGGCTCCGGCAAGCCCGAGAATGTGCGCGGCCGGGCCGGATCGAGCAACCATGGACGGGGAGGACTCAGGGCCGGTAGGAACGCGTCGACTTCCTCCTGATCGGGGATCCGAAGGAGCTCGGAGGTGTGCGAGAGCAGAAAGCCCTCGGCGCAGACCATCACCGGGAGCATGAGCCTCTCCGCGATCCGGTAACCGAAGAGGACGCTGTCGAAGACCTCCTGCACAGAGGAGCAATAGACCTGGATCCAGCCGGTGTCACGTTGGCTCATGCTGTCCGAGAGGTCAGGCTCGAGACTCCACGGTGCGAAGACCGATCGGTTGACGTTGACGGCCACCAGCGGCACGCGTTCCCGCGCTGCCCGGTGGAGTTGTTCGTGTGCGTACAGCAGCCCTTGCGACGAGGTTGCCGTGAACGCGCGAACGCCCGCATGCGCCGCGGCGATCGCCCAGCCGAACATGGAATGCTCGCTCTCGAGGTTCGCGTACTCGACGTCGTCGCGCCCGCCGACGAGCTCCGCGAGCCGCTCGACGATGATCGTCTGAGGTGTGATCGGATAGGAGGCGATCGCCTGAACCCGTGCGAGCACCACTGCCTGGGCGACGGCCTCATCCGCCGTCATCAGCACGCGTCCGGCGGTCGGGGTTCGGCTCATACGGGCACCTCCTGCATGCCCACGGCGCCGCGAACCGGGCAGACCACCTCGCAGATGCCGCAACCCTTGCAGTAGAGGAGGTCGATCGACATCTCGCCGGCGTGTCGGCCGATTGCCCCTTCAGGGCAGAACAGCTCGCACAGTGCGCAGGCGGTGCAGGCGTCGGTGAGCACGGGACGCTCCTCCGACCACGTTCCAGTGTGGTTTCCCCGGGAGTCGGTCGTGCTCACTGGGAAGGTGGCATGACCACGCCGGGTCGGCGCAAAGGCTGTCTCGAAGGGTGGGTCGTCGGCGAGCCGGCGCTGGCGGGTGCAACGGGCGTAACCCTCTCTGGCGGCCAGGATGTTTGCACCAGCAAGACGCCCCATCCGAGCCTCGATTGCCTGCTCGAGGAACCGCAGGTCGCCCGGCAGGAGGTATCGCATACAGGCGCCGAGGACGGCGGCGTTCGCCATCGGCCGGCCCTCTGAGGACAGGACGTTGTGGCGGCGGGCGATCCGGGAGGCGGGCACACGAGCGACGGTGAAGTCACCGGCGTGCGAGAAGCGGGTATCGCGATTGAGGACGACCAATCCTCCCGCGCGAACGGAGCAGACGAGCTGTGGCGACGGCGGTGAGGCCGAGACCACGGCGAGCACGTCGCAATCGCGCACCTTGTACCGTCGGTGGATCCGCGAGTCCCGATCCCACCTGAGGAAGGCCGAAATCGGCGCACCCCGCCGCTCGGCCTTGAACTCCGGAAAGCTCTGGACCCAGTACCCGGCGCGCGCCAACGCATCCGCGAGGAGCTGGGAAGCGAGAACGACGCCCTCGCCACCCCGACCCGCGATCAGCATCTCTTTCATCGGCGCTCCAGACTCTGAAACGGGAACATGCTCGTCCCTGCCCGCTACGTCGCAATCGTCCCGCTCTGCAGACGATGCAGGCATCCGTGGCACCGCTGATCGGCTGTCAGAACATACGCGGGTTGCGGCGGTCGCCGCCGTCAAAGAGTCCGGTCAGGTGCCCACTTCTCGGCCACATGATCGTGACGGGGATCATGGTCGGCGTCTTCCTCGCCGTCCTGGAATCAGAGGTGCTCAAAATCCTGTCGCTCATTGTCCTGATCGCCTCCTCTGGTCGTCGGCCTTGAATCGACCGCCGCGTCGAGGCACATCCCTCATTCCCAGGCCGCGCGGGTGGGGTCGGAACTGACCGTGCGGCGGATCTGGCAGGGGCTACAAGGCAATCGCTCCACACTTGCGCGCGGCAGCGAGGAGAAGAACCGCTAGCGGTCCGTGCATGACTTAGGCTCCGACGCCGGAGTCGAAAGTGTCGGCGCTTGTTCGCTCGGTGGGCAACGCGGCTCGCACGGTGGTGCCCTCGCCCGCACGACTCTCGATCGTGATCGTCCCGTCGTGCAGCGCGACCCGCTCGCGCATGCCGAGCAGTCCGAAGCCCGTGAAGGTGGCGTCGGGTTCGAAGCCTTTGCCGTTGTCGCCGATCACCACCTCGATCGTGTCCACGCGCTCACGCACGATGACCTCGGCGCGTGTCGCGACGGCGTGCTTGACCACGTTCGCGAGCGATTCCTGAACTAAGCGGTAGAGCGTGTCCTCGACGTTAGGCGGCAGCCGGGTGGGCTCGCGACCGCGCTCGTACGCGAGGTCGAAATCGAGCTCGACACTCAGCTCGGTTGAACGCATGACGCGTTCTGCGAGGGCCTCAAGCGCCGACTGGAGCCCCAGCTCGTCAAGGGTCGCAGGCCGCAGGTCGGTGATCAGGTCGCGCAATGCCCGAACTGCGATATCGACTCGCTCGCCGGCACGCTCGAGCTGCGCTTTACGTTCCTGTTCGTCCTTGGCGATCCGTGCCGTGGCGAGCAACAGCTTCAGCCCAGCGAGCTCTTGCAACGTCTCGTCGTGCAGCTCGCGCGCCCAGCGCTTTCGCTCCCGCTCAGCCGCGACGACGCTGCGCTGCAGCGACTGCGCCCGGACATCTTGCGCCGTCGCGACTGCGGCGGCGGCGCTGACCGCGAACGCGCTCAGGAGTTGCTCGTCGCGCCCGCTGAACTGCGGACCTTCGACCATGCGATCGAAAGCGGCGAGCACGCCCAGCACGCGGCCGCGCAGGAGCAGCGGGACGAAAAGACCCGCCTTCGCCTGCGTCTGCTCAGCGAGCGCAAACCGCAACCGGCTCGGTGCGTCGGGGAGCCGCTCCGGCTCGCTAGAGCCCAAGACATGCCCGCTGACGCTGCCCTCGATCGGGATCCGCGCGCCGACCAGCGCTCGATCGAGCTCGCCCGCCAAGGCAACCACCACCAGCTCGCGGCCATCCGGCAGCAGGACGACCGCTGAGCGTGCCTCCGTCAGCGCCCGCGCCCGCTTGACGATCAGCTCGAGCACATGCTCAAGGTTGATCTCCCCAGCAAGAGCATGGGCGATCTCGTTCGTCGCCTCCAAACTGGCGACCGCCCGCTCAAGCTCGTCACGACGACCCCGCACGAGCGCGTAGGCGCGTGCGTTCTCGATCGCGATCCCGGCCCACTCGGCCAATACGACGAGCGCTTCCTCGTCGGTCGCATCGAACTCACCCCCTTCCTTCTCGGTCAGATAAAGGTTGCCGTAGACCTCGTCACGGATCCGAATCGGCACACCGAGGAAGCTGCCCATGGGCGGATGCCCGGGCGGAAGGCCATACGAGTGCGGATGCGAGCCCACGTCGGCGAGGCGGAGCGGGCGCGGATCCCGGATCAGCACACCGAGCACGCCACGACCGCGCGGCAAGGGACCGATCGCCCGCCGCGTCTCCTCGCCGATCCCCAATGTGAGAAACCGCTCCAACCCCTGGCCATCCCGATCCAGCACGCCAAGCGCCGCGTACCGCGCCCCCGTCAGCTCACTCGCGGCGGCCAACACCCGCTCCAGCACGGCCTCCAGCTCAAAGTTTGAAACCAGCACGCGCCCAACTTCAAGAAGCGCACGTAATCGCCGTTCGTTCCCTCCAGGAAGGACAGCGGCCGGCCCCATAGCAACCACATCGTCGCGAACGTCAACTCCCCGGTCAACAGGGGCCAGCACCGGGTGATCCACGAGGATCGTCGACCTACGCCCGACGGCCGAGCGTGCGCCGCAGCGTCGGGCTGGCCAAGGGCACGTTCAAGTCCTGCCAAGCGCGCCTCGTAAGCTTTGCCGCGGCGAGCGGCGCATGGACGACGTCACACACAGGCTTGGGGCGGGCTGGAAGCCCGCCCCAAGCGACAGGGATCAGCCTGGCGGCTGCTCTAGTCGCCGGTTTGAAACCGCGGCTCTCCAACGCTCACGAGACCGGCTTCTTCCTTCTGTGAGTGGGGCGCTTCCGGGACGCTTTCGACCGTGACGGCCACATGAACGGGGACATTGAGCGCCGGGGTGATGAGACAGGACCTCTGCGCCTTCGATGCGGCGTATTGAACGTCGTCCTCGTGGCCCGGAAGCGTCTCGAGGCGGGCATCGACTTCGATGACGGTGAATCCGAAGCGTCCGTCGTCACGACGGCTCATGTGGCCGGTTGCCGTGATCTCTGCCTCGACGAGCGGGTAGTTGTCGCGCTCGGCGATGGCGGCCAAGGAGAGTGTGAAGGAGGACGCGGCAGACAGAACCAGCAGGTCCTCCGGCGTCCAGTGGTCGGCAAGTCCACTTCGGAACTCGGGCGGCGTTGCGAGTGTCAGGCTTTCTTTTCCCCGGGCATGCGCGTGGGCGATTCCGCCGCCTCGCCATTGAATCGAAAGGGGGAACTGGATCTCCTTCATGACCGACATTGCGGACCCTCCTTCGTCAGCGGTTTGACACCTGTCGGGCCGGCGGCCCAGCCGTCTGTGTTCCTCGGAACGCCCTCCGCGTTTCCTCCAAACAGCGATCGCACGTCGAGCGAGCGCACGCGCCTTTCTGTTGCGAGGGAGACATATTTTCGCGCGAGGGCGTCCTTGCCTGCTCCGAGCACGGTGCTGATCAGGCCGATGGCCTCCGCAAAGCCGGATTCATCGAGCGCGCTGAGGAGGCATGACCATGTTGCTTCTTCGAGCGTGTTGAAGGCGACCTGTACCTCGGAGAGGTCATACCCGGCCGAGAACCGTTCGTCGGCCATTCGCTCGGCATACGCGACGATCGGGCCGAGGTCGCGTTCGGTCAGTCCAACGAGAAGCTGGTCGAATAGTGCATTCAGACGTTGTCGTACCGTCTCCTCGCTAGTCGAGGCATAGTGGAGCGCGCGGGCCCGGCTCAATGCTGCCGTGGCGGCCTCCAGGATCGAGTGACGCTCGCTCGTCAGGAGTGTGGTCACGGCGACAGTAGACGCGGCGCCGGACCGCTCATTCTCGCCACTCTCCGTCCTTCCCTCCAGACGACCGTTTTGATCGAGCCAGCTCAGCCTCGAGGTGACCGAAATGACGCCTGGCACGCGTCGGGTGAAGATCGGGATCAGTTCGGCGTCGGTCTGAGTGTCGATGAGGCCGGTCAGGACCACTCTTCCTTGTCGAACCTTCACGTGGACGCGGTCGGGCTCGAGCCAGAGTCGTCTGTGCAGCACGTCGCTGTGGATCTCGTCCGCGATCTCGTCATCGGAGCGGACGAAGGCCCGCACGAGATCCGCTCGGGTGAGAACGCCAACGAGCTGTCCCGTCTCGTCAACCACGGGGAGGCGATTGATGGCCTGGTCGATCATTGTCCTTGCCGCTTCCGTTACTTGCCGGTCGGGCGCGATGGTCACCGCAGGCGAGGACATCGAGTCGCCAACGCTGGTCGCCGAAACCTGCCGTTCGACCCGAGCATCGACAGCACGCTGTTCGTTCGACCCCTCACCGGTTTCGAGGTGAACGATGTCTCCCTCGGAAATGACGCCGATCGGACGGCCTGCCGCGTCGACCACGGGCAACCCCGAGATCCCGCTCTCGGTGAGGATGCGCGCGGCGTCCTTGAGTGCCGTCCCCCGGTGAACCGTGATCACCTCGGTGGTCATCAACTCGTGGACTTTCATCGTCTACCTCCCTCATAAGCGGCGCGTCGAGACCTGCGTCCCCGGTGACTTTCGTCCCCGCCTTGTGCATCGTTATCAATGCTCCCCTGGCGGCCAGATTCAGGCATCGGTGCGGCTGCCGACCATGCATGCGGCTATGCCGCAGTGAAGGGCATAGCTATCCCAATGGGCACTTCTCCCTCTCGTCCTGGATTCAACGAGCAGCAGAACGCTCGTGCCGCGGTGGAAGCTGACTGGCAACAGGCGACCATCTGCCACAGGTGACGGACCGGCTACCAGGCGCGCAGCCCGAGCCCGGCCAGGAGGCTACGTGCTGCCGCTGCCTTATGGCCCGTTCGGCCAGGGCCAAGAGGTGCGCATTGCGTGTGACGCGTAGCACGATCAACTGCTGTCGGTGCTCAATGCCAGCCGCGTCTCGCCTCGGCGAATATCAGATCATTCTCGCCCCGCGTGTACTCGTCGCGACTCCCTCCTCCCGCGACCCGTTCGCCCGGCGCTCCTGCCGTAAGTGACCCAGGCGTGCGCTGGGAAAGACGCATTCGTACCTCGCCGACCAAGACGGTGAGGATTCGTCCTCAGCTGACGGCAGGGCCACGGAGCCTTGCTCGGGTGAGCTTGAGTGCGATCGGGCCGGCAGCTCGGAGGAGAACCCCTGGCTCGTCCACGATCGGCCGCCGCTGCTCATCCGTGAACTCCGAGACGGCCCGGTCGACGCGCTCGCCGATGTCGAGTACGGCCCGGCGGAGGCCCAGCTCGCCGAGCCTCACCGCGAGGCGCTTCATGTTCACGAGGTAGTAGTAGAGAGACTCGACGCCGGGACCGTAGGACTGCTTCAGGTGGGAGTCGATCAATCCGCGTGAACGCTTGGCCCGGCGAAGGAGGTCGTCGGCGAGCTCCATGTACTCGGTGGCGACTCCGGTGAGAGCCTCCGGGGCGCTCTCGTACTCGTCCAGGTACTTGTGGCTGGCAAGGACGGCGATGCGCACGTGGCGGCCCTCGTCGCGCCGCACGTTGGTCTGTCCCTCTTTCATGCCAGGGAGGTTGTACTCGTCGTACTTGTCGTTGCTCGTCGCTCGGCGGATGACCACGTCGCTGTTGGCGACGACGTCTTCGCTGATCACGCCGTAGATGAAGATCGCCGTGTAGACGTCCTCGATCGACCGACCCGGACGGAGGTGGTGGGCCATCAGCCGGTTGAAGCGGGCGAAGAGCGTCTCCGCGACGAAGTTGTCGTGCTTTCGAGCGAAGTGGTCGACCGCGTCGGGGGCGATGCCGAGGACCTCCGTCGCCACACGACGGAGGCTGCCGCGGTGCATCTTTTCGTCGTGCTCCTGCGTCTCGAGTGCCGTGCGCATCGCGTCGTACCCCATCGGTCCGCCGGCTACCTCGGCGGCGGTCGGGACTGCGGCGACGATCCGGTCCATCCAGTCGTCGACGACCGACTCGGCCCGGTAGATCGTGGCGAAGATGCGCTTGATCGCGTCGCGCCTTCTCCGGCCGAGGCGCCGGTAGCTGGCCGCGTCGACCGTGAGGTCGATGCCGTAGGCGTCCCATGCATGCCTGTGCGCGGCGGCGCTGATCTCGTCGAAGGTCTTCCAACCACCGGTGATCTTCCGGTCGGCCGCCTCATCGGCGGCGATGAGCGCGTCGATCTCGCCCAGCACGCTCTCGACGCCGGCCCGGGCGGTCATCGGCCCGGTGGGGTCGGGATCGGGCGGCCGAGGAGGCGTTCGACGTCGTCGAGCGCCTGCGTGACGGTCCAGCCCGGCTCGGGGTGGGCGAGGTCGGTCCGTCCCTCCGGATTGAGCAGCCCGCCCAGCACACGGGGGAGCGATGTGCCGACGTGCGGCATGCCGACGTCGACCACCCGCTCCTGCCCCGTGCGGTCAATCAGAAAGAGGCCGTCCGTGTGGCTGACGTCGAAGGTGAGCGGCTCGCCGGTCAGCCAGTCGGAGTCGGGCGGCGTACCTTCCCCGGTGCGCCGGTAGTCGACGCCGAAGAACCGCCAGAAGCGGGCGAGCTGGGCAGCGCTGCCGGTGAGGAGCGGAAAACGCGTCCCCGTGAAGCGGGCGAAGGCGCGAAGGCGCGAAGGCGTGTCGCGCCATGGATCGACACTCACCTCCGCGAGGACGACCTTGTCTGCGAGCCCGGCTCGGTCGAGGTCGCGCTGGATCGTCTGGAACGCGCCGGTTGTCAAGGGGCAGACCTCGTGGCACAGCGTCAGAAACGGCGTCAAGACGACGATCCGCCCGTGGAAGGCTGAAAGCGACGTCTGCCGGCCACGCTCGTCCTTGAGCGGCAGCGCCGGGACGGGCCGGTCGACGCTGACTCCCGTGAGGAACGGTAGCCGTGCCGATCCGCCGGTGACGGCGAGCGCAGCACCGAGTGCAACCGCCGCAACGGCGGCAGTACCGGCCAAGGCGATCCACCAGCGTCGCCGGCCGAAGCGTGCACCTCCGCGTGCCAACCAGCTGCTATTACACCATGTCATGGTGTACGCCGTGGGGCGTAGCGGGGCAGTCGCGTGAAGGTCGGCATCGTCGTTCCTTACAGCTACTCGTTCTGGGGCGGCGTGGTCGAGCACGCCGAAGGGCAGACGCGGGCACTGGCAGAGCTCGGGGTGACAACGCGACTCCTCGTCGGGCACGACCCCCCGGGGCGTCTCTCACGCCTCCTTCACCCGACCGCGGGCAGGTTCCAGCCGCCACTTGCTGATGTTCTCCCGCTCGGCCGGTCGGTGATCACGCCCGCGAACCGTTCGCTCGCGAACATCGTTCTCAGCCCCTCGGCCGTCCGGCGGCTGCGGCGTGTCCTGGCACGCGAGCGATTCGACCTCCTGCACGTCCACGAGCCGCTGACGCCGGTGATCGGCGTGGCCGCGCTCGCGTCGGCGACCTGCCCGATCGTGGCGACCTTCCACGCCGCAGGCCCTTCGCGTTGGCGTGTGCTCGGCACTGCCTTCTGGGGTTTTCTGCTGGACCGGATCGATGCCCGGATCGCTGTCTCCGAGGCCGCGGCGAGAACGGCGCACGGGTATGCCCCGGGGGACTATCTGCTGATCCCCAACGGGGTTCGCCTGCCCGATCCGGTCTCGATCGACAGGCGCGCGCAGCACGTGGTCTTCGTCGGCCGCCACGAGCCGCGCAAGGGTCTGCGCGTGCTGCTCCGCGCGTGGCCGGATGTTCACCGGCGCACCGGGGCCCGGCTGAGGATCGTCGGGGCGGACCCACTCGCGGTCCGTCGTCTACTCGGGCGCGAACGGGGAGCGGAGGAGAGTATCGACGTTCTAGGCGTCCTCGGCAGTTCCGACCTCGACCGGGAGCTCGCCCACGCGAAGCTGCTCGTTGCCCCGTCCCTCGGCCGGGAGAGCTTCGGGATGGTGCTCACTCGCGCGTTCGCCGCAGCAACACCGGTTGTGGCATCCGACATCGACGGCTATCGGCAACTCGTCGCAGACCGGTGCGGCCTGCTCGTCCCTCCCGGCGACGAGCGACGACTCGAGGACGCGGTCGTGGCGCTCCTCCAGGACGAGCCGGGTCGGCGACGGTGCGCGGCCGCCTCACGCCGGCTCGCGGAGGCCGCCTACAGCTGGCCTTCGATCGCCAATCGGCTGCTGACACTCTACGAGCAGCTGCTGGAGGCCGCCGAGGCAGCCACGCCGGCCTGAAAGGAGACCGACCCGCGCGAAGGGCTCATGTCTTCCGGCGGATCACCCTGCCCGAGGGAGAAACCACGTACCACAAGCCCCCGTTGAGGTCGAGCGCCTGTCCCTTTGCCTGGCCCGGTGCTCTGTCGGCGACGTACGTATAGAGCGGCCATCGGTTGTACGTGACGACGCGGCCCCCTGCCGGATCCGGATCGCTGCCGAGCAGAGACACCTTCGCCCCGGCCCTCGCGACGAGCTTGGCGCCCTTCGCCAGCTTCACTGGCGGCCAGACGGCTGCGCAGACTCGGACGCAGGTGACGCGCTTGCGCTTGTCCGGGACGAACATGTAGAGCGTGCGACGCCGGCTGTCGACGAGCACGACGCCGAGCTTGGGCACCAGGCGGGTCGAGATGACCACCGTTCGCGCTCCTGGCCGTGACGTGGTGTGACCGCTCGCCGTCCCGGCGCCGAGCGCGACCGTGGCGATCAATGCAGCCAGGACGAGCGCCGGTACCGACGTTCTCCGCATCATCGGAGAGCCTCCTCCGCCCGCCATCGTGTCTGTTCCGGTGCCATTTCCGAGGCGATGTCGCGACGGAGCACCCCGATCACGTCGGGCCGCCGGAGCACGTCGCGCAGAATCCCGCGGCAGGCGCAGCAGGGCGCGTAGGCGTCCTGCAAGGTTCGCGCTCGGGCGGCCGCGGCGTTGCCCTCCCAGCTTGCGTGCGTCGGCGTGGCCTCACCTCGAACTACTTTACTCCACATCATGAACTATACAGCTCGCGGAGAAGCAACGCCGGCAGACGGGGACCGGGGAGAGCGTGGTACAAGATCGCCCTAGTGGAGCGGTTGCGCAGCACTGCCGCGAGAGAGGACGAGCTGGCGCGGGCGGCGGCGTTCCGAACGGCCTTGAGGCGCTTCGTTCGCCGGACCGACGCCGTCGCCGGTCAGGCGGGGTTGACGCCGCAGCGCTATGACCTGCTGCTGATGATCCGGTCGCACCGGCGTCGGCACGGTGCGGTTCGTATGAGCCAGCTCTGCGAACCGCTGCAGTTGCAACAGACGGCCGTGACCGAGCTGGTCAAGCGAGCGGAGGAAGCTGGGCTGATCGAGCGGCGACCGTTACCCGAGGACGGCCGCGTATGGCTGCTGGAGCTGACCGAGGACGGAGAAGACCGGCTGCTTCGGGTCTTCGAGGCGCTGCGCGAGGATCGGGCCGCTCTGGTCGAGGTGTTCCGCGACGTCGACAAGCGGTTCCGGGCGGCCAGTCGATGAGAGGTGAGTGGGTCACCCAGTCAAGTGTGAGGAAAGTCTGATCCGATCTTCACGCGCTCCTGAGACGCCACCGGAAGACTTGACTGCTTGATCGAGCGGCGCGGGGGAGAGGCGAAAGCAGCGCTGGTGGATCCATCACGCAGGGTGCTGAGCGGGGTCGCTCGATCAGGACACATGGGTGATGGATCCACCACCGGAGAGTGCCGCGGGAAGCGTGGGGCGGAGCGCTTGAGCACTTGTCCTCCCTGCGAGAGCGGCGCGATGGTCGCCGGGATCCGATTTGCCGGAGGAGCTGGCAAGGGACTCGATCACAGAAGGAGGCCCTGATGGTTACGTCGACGGCGCAGTCGCTCGAGGCCCTGCGAGGCGCTCTCAGGGGGCCTGTCCTCCAGCCAGGAAGTGCCGGCTACGACGAGGCGCGCGGAATCTACAACGGCATGATCGACAAGCGACCGGCGGCGGTCGCCCGCTGTGGCGACGTCGCGGACGTGATCGCGGCTCTGGCTTTCAGCCGCGAGGAGGGACTCGAGCTCGCGGTCCTGGGGGGTGGGCATAGCGGAAGCGGTCTCGGCCTGGTCGACAACGGACTCGTGATCGACCTCTCGGCAATGCGGGACGTCCGGGTCGATCCCGACGCGCGCACGGCGGTTGTCGGGGGCGGTGCCCGGCTCGGCGATCTCGACCATGCGGCACGCGCCTTCGGGCTGGCCACGCCGGCGGGGATCATGTCGACCACCGGGGTGGGAGGCCTTACGCTCGGGGGTGGGCACGGCTACCTCACGCGGAAGTACGGCCTCACGATCGACAACCTGCTCGAAGCCGATGTCGTCCTCGCGGACGGGAGTTTCGTGAAGGCGAGCGAGTCGCTGAACGACGACCTTTTCTGGGGACTGCGTGGCGGCGGTGGGAACTTCGGGGTTGTCACCTCGTTCACGTACCGGCTGCATCCGGTTCACACCGTCGGTGTCGGTATGACGGTCTGGCCGATTGCGCAGACCCCGGACGTGCTGCGCTGGTACCGCGACTTTCTTCCACGGGCAGAGAGAGATCTGTACGGCTTCTTCGCGCTGCTGGTGGTGCCGCCGGCCCCGCCGTTTCCCGAGGCGATCCACGGGCAGAAGATGTGCGGAATCGTCTGGTGCTACACGGGCGACCTGGAGGGACTCGACGACACCCTGGCAGCCGTCCGCGAGCCGGCCGAACCCGCCTTCCACTTCGCGATGGCGATGCCGTACCCGGTGCTCCAGGCTCTCTTCGACGACCTCATTCCCGCTGGGCTGCAGTGGTACTGGCGCGGGGACTTCTTCGACCAGATCACGGACGAGTCGATCGCGGTCCACCTCGAGTACGGCTCCGACATCCCGACCCCGCTCTCCACCATGCACCTGTATCCCGTGGACGGTGCCGTGCACGACGTCCCGGCCGGGAACACGGCCTTTGCCCACCGCGACGCAGTCTGGTCCGGGGTAATCGGAGGCATCGACCCCGATCCGGCAAACGCCGCAACAGTGAAGGATTGGTCGGTCTCGTACTGGGAGGCGCTTCATCCGCACTCGATGGGCGCGGGCTACGTGAACTTCTTGATGGACGAACCGCAGGAGCGCGTTCGGGCCGCCTACCACGGGAATTACCGGCGGCTCCTCCAGATCAAGGGGAAGTACGACCCCGACAACGTCTTCCACGTGAACGGGAACATCCGGCCCGAAGCCGGAGCTGCCGCGTAAGGGTCGAGCTACCTCCCACCGGGCCGCGATCAGGAGATCTGTAGCTCGACCGCAGCCGGCGAGCTCGCCCACGCCTGAACGTCGTGTAAGGGCGGCGTGAAGATGTGCTCACTCTCGGCGCCGACCCGGTCCTCATGGCGATACTTCAGAAGCCATGCGGCGAATCAGCGTCAGCATGCGCTGGTGGCTCGCGCTCGCATTCGCGGCCATCGCGGCGGTGACCGCGTTCGCTGTCGCTGAGGTGCTGACGCAGCGCTCGAAACAGGTTCTCTCCGACCGTGCTGAGGAAATCGCCACGGGAAGCAGTGTGGCCGCGGCGCGAGAGGTCACAGCCGCCCTCGAGCGCGGAGACCTCTCGCGCAGCATCGAGGTGCTCGCAGCGGGACGTCGCCTTTCGCTGTTCGTGTTCGACCAGGAGGGCCGACCGGTCACCGAAGACGGTTCGCGGGGCGTTCGCTTCGGTTCCGATCCACTCGACCGTCAGGCGCTCGCGAGGGCCCTGACAGGGCGTCGGTTCGTCGAGCACGACGCTTCGGGCAACCGGATCGTCGTCGGCCTCCACCTTCGCTCATCGCGTGCGGCGGCGCTGGTTGCGGTCGCCTTCCGCAATGACCTGGTCTCGGAGGCGGGGATCCTGCACACCGAGCTCCTGCGCGCGGCGGTCCTGGCGGTGGTGGTCGGGGCTCTGGTCGGGTTGCTGGTCGCGGTCTTGATTGCATCGAGGTTGCGGCGGATTGCCTCTGCGGCCGCGGCGATCGAGGCGGGTAGGTTCGACACCGAGGTCGGCGCCGGCTTTCTCAGCGACGAGGTCGGTGATCTTGCCGCGACCATCGATCGGATGCGAGGCCGCCTACGAGAATCGTTTGCCGCCCTGGAGTCGGAGCGCGATCGACTGCACACATTGTTCGAGCAACTGCAGGAAGGTGTAATCGCCGTCGACTCCAGGCTGAACGTTGTCCTCGCGAACAAGGCGGCGCGCCGAATCTTTGGCCGTGCTGTCCCGCTGACCGAAGGAACGCCTCTTCCCGAGCCTTGGCCGGGCTTCGGGCTGCGAGCGCTGGCTCGGGATCTCTCAGATCAGGGGACCGGGATCTTCCAGGCCCGGTTTTCCCCTGACCCGGAACACACCTACGGCTTGGCGGGCATCCCCGCCAGATATGGCACGCCTCTCGCACTTCTCGTCTTCTCCGACATATCGGCCAGAGAGCGACAGGAGCGCGCAGAGCGGGAGTTCGTCGCCAACGCCGCTCACGAGCTCCGGACTCCGCTCGCAGCGATCGCCAACGCAGTGGAGGCGCTTCAGCTGGGCGCCAAGGAGCATCCGCCCGATCGCGACCGCTTCCTGGCCGTGATCGACCGGCAGACAGCTCGGCTCGGCCGACTCGGACGAGCGCTCCTCGCGCTTGCACGAGCGCAGACGCGACAGGAGGCGCTCCGACTCGGGCCCGTTCCGCTCAAGCCGGTCCTCGAAGAAGCCGTCGAGGGCATCCATCCCGCCACGGGAGTCTCGATCGGCGTTTCCTGCCCGGAGCGACTCGAGGCGCTCGGGCAGCGAGCCTTGCTCGAGCAGGTTGTCGCGAACCTGGCCGCGAACGCCGCGAAGCACACCAAGCGCGGCACGATCGTGCTCGCCGCGCACGCGGTGAGCCCCGAGTCGGTGCAGATCGAGGTCAGTGACACAGGGCCCGGCATCTCCGCATCCGACCGCGAACGGGTCTTCGACCGCTTCTACCAGAGCGGTAACGGGCGGGGTGATGGTTTCGGGCTTGGTCTCGCGATCGTGAGTGAAGCCGTGCACGCGCTCGGGGGAGGTGTGGAGATCGACTCCGCCCCCAAGCGAGGTACCGTGGTGCGGGTGACCCTGCCAGCCGCGACGGAGAGAGCATGAGCGCTCGGGTCCTGCTTGCGGACGACGAACCCGACCTCAGCGCGAGCGTGTGCTACGCGCTCCGCCGCGAGGGGTTCGAGGTCGAATCCGTCGAGGACGGGGAACGCGCCCTCGCTGCCGCTCGGGAGAGCAGATACGACGTCGCGGTCCTGGACGTGATGATGCCGAAGCTCTCGGGACTCGAGGTCTGCAGAGCACTGCGAGCCGAGAGCGACCTGCCGATCATCATGCTGACCGCCCGCGATGCCGAGGTCGACAGGGTGCTCGGGCTCGAGCTCGGAGCTGACGACTACCTGACGAAGCCGTTCTCGCTTGCAGAGCTCGTCAGTCGCGTGCGCGCCCTCCTGCGACGGCGCGAGCTCGATCGGACTACGGCCACGGCCCAGGCAACGCGCGTCGTCGGCGGGCTCGAGCTCGATCTCGTGCGCCACCGGGTACTCGTCGACGGCCGGCAGGTCCAGCTGACGCCTTCCGAGTTCAAGCTTCTTGCCCTGCTCTGCGAGCACCCCGAACACGTCCTCTCACGCCGGAAGATCATGGAGCACCTCTGGGAGACGCCTTACGTCGGCGATCAGCGTGCATGCGACGTCCACATCTCGAATCTTCGTCGCAAGGTCGAGCGCGATCCCGCACATCCCGAGCGGATCCTCACCGTGCGCGAGATCGGATACAAGCTCGCTCCCGCGTAGGCCTCCTCTCTCCGCGTAAGTACATCTTCACCAAGCCTTCACGGAGAACAGAGGCCGTAGCGGGCGCGCCTCACGGGCGCCACCTACCGTCGAAGGATGCGCGAACGCCGGACCAGGACGGGAGTCGTCGGCCCGGCTTGCGCAGACCCCCGAGAGCGCCGGCGGCGCGCTCTCGGTGACGCCCTCGAGGGCCCGAGAGACACACGCATGGCGAGAACGCCGTGGACGGGCGATCTGACATGCGTACTGGGCGTCCAGATGGCCCTCGACCAAACGATCGCGCGTCGGCTGGCGGCCAGAGCCGGAGGGGAGGCTCTGCGATGAGCGGCTACTCGCCGCCTCTCGCTGCAACCGATCAGCCGGCGCGCATCGGCAACGGCCTCGACCCAATGCCTGCCTGGGTCGACGCTGCCTGGGAAGTCGCCGAGGGCTGTCGCCGTGCGTTCTCGCGTGGACCTTCGTTCACGGTCGGCCTCGAAGAGGAGCTGATGCTGCTCGACCCGACGACGCTTCTGCCGGCGAACGCGATCGAGGAGGCTCTGGTTCGGCTCGAGGACGACCGCTTCACCCACGAGCTCCGGAGTGCCCAGCTCGAGCTGCGGACGAATCCTCACCTCCTCGTCTCAGATGCCTGCCGCGAGCTGGGGGCGGCCCGCATGCTCGCTGTCGACAGGCTCGCGGGACTTGCGCGCATCGCCGCGGCGGGGGTACATCCGGTCTCGACGCTTCCGATCGAGATCACGGATCGCGAGCGGTACCGCGGGATCGCCGCCGGCTGTGCGTGGGCCGTGCGCGAGGGACTGCCCTGCGGGCTGCACGTCCACGTCGCCATCAAGGGTGCGAATCGGGCACTGGCGATTTACAACGCGGCCCGGGGGCTCCTGCCCGAGCTTGCGGCCCTGACGGCGAACTCGCCCTACCTAGCAGCTCGCGATTCGGGCCTCGAATCGTCGCGGCTGAAACTGAACGAGGCTTTCCCCCGTTCCGGCATTCCGCCTGCCTTCCGTTCATTGACCGACTACGCCGAGTTCGTCGCCTGGGGCATGACCGGTGGCCACTTCCCCGATCAGAGCTTTCTCTGGTGGGATCTGCGGTTGCATCCTCTGCACGGAACACTCGAGTTCAGGGTGCCGGATGCGCAGACGTGCATCGAGGAGGCCGCCGCTGTGGCAGCAGTCTGCCAGGCGCTCGTCGCCTCGCTTGCTGCCCGTTACGACGCGGGGGGAGAGCTTCGTGTCCACTCGTCGCACCGCATCGCCGAGAACCGCTGGCGTGCAGTTCGCGATGGGCTCGAGGGGGCGCTCGTCGATCTCGATACCGGCGTTCCCGTGGCGGCGAGAACCAGGGTCGGCGTGGTTCTCGCCGCCCTCGAGCCCGTCGCGGAGGCCCTCGGCTCCCGCAACGAGCTGCTCGCGGCATGGACACTTCTCGAGGAAAACGGCGCCGAGCGCCAGAGGCGACTCGCCTGTCAGCACGGTCTCGACGAGGTCGTACGGGTCGTTGCCGACGAAACCGGGCGTGCGAATGCAGCACCGCGAATGAACCCGGGCGAAAGCCCTGGAAGGGTCACGCGCACGGCCGAACGGGGCTCGCCGGCTCAGGCGGATGAGGGCATCGATCCGACACGCCGCGCGTCGGAACACCGGTGAAAGTGGCAATGTCGCCGCCTGTCAACGAGGCGCACTGTTTCGTGCTCCGCACGAGGCAATCCGAGGGCGAGACGATCGTCGAGCTGCAAGGTCGGGTCGACGTGTCGACCGCCAGCGAGCTCGCGCAGGCGTTGTCGCGGCTGGTTGTGACCGGCGATGTGGTGCTCGTGGATCTGAGCGCCGTTGTCCTGGTCGATTCCGCCGCGCTGGCAGCGCTCGTGCTGGCGCAGAAGAACGCCCGTCGGCGCCATGGTGATCTGGTTCTGGCTGGCGCGACCGGCGAGACGCTGCGGTTGCTCCAGCTGACAGGGCTCGATCGGGCGTTCTGCTTCGCCCGGACCGGCAATGCGACGCGAGTTGAGACGAGGTGAGCGGGCAGCTGCTCGTCTGCTTCGAATGGGCTGAGACGAGCGCACACAGATCACGATCGCGCCCGAACGAGCGCTGAATGGCGGGCACCACGCACCGGCAACACCCTCACGGCGGAACCGTGACTGGCCACGCCGCGACGTTCTCCCGCAGGTGGGCGATGAGGCCTCGTGTGCGTTCAGGAACCGTCGGCGTAATCGGCGACCACGGCCTCGAGCACTTCTTCAGCGCAAACGTCGCACAGCGTTCGCCCGACGTACCGGTCGCGCCCGCGCAAGACGACGAAGCGCAGGTCGGCACCGTCATCCGCTGCGGCTCCGCAGCGCTGACACCGCTCCGTGCGCGGACTCGCATCGAAGTCGAAGCGCGGGAGATCCTGATCGGTCACCGCCGCAGTCTCGCACGAAAGGCCCGGTTGTCCGCCGTCGGGAGCCATGAGGGCCCCGCCGTCACGTCGTGGCCAGCCTCTCCTTCGAGATTAGGGGCCGCGGTCGCGCGAAAGTGCAAGCTGGAAGGCGACCGCGCAGAGGTAGATGACGGTCACTGCGAAGCCGGTGAGCGGCCAAGCACCGACGTTCCGAACGAGATGCGCGACGAGCGCGGCTGCTCCGATCGCGAGCGCGATCGAGGCCGCGTGGATGCCACTCCAAAGAGTCGGGCGGGCCTCGCCAGCCAGTCGTGCCCGGAACCCGCCGAATACTGCGAATCCGACAGATCCGAATCCCGCGACCGCGCCGCCCATGAAGAGGAGGGCGTCGACGGTTGTCGGAATCCCTCGCGCGTGCGTCAGCACGGCACCCGACGTCCATACGGTCAACGTGTAGCCGTACGGCGCGACGCTGGCGGCAACAGCCGTCCGGGCCGCATCTCGGAACTCGTGCAAATCCATCAGCAGTCGCCGGCTGTCGGCGGTGCGACCGCGACCCGCAACTGGGCATGGCAGGGTGGGCCGGCGGGCGATCCGGGCCAGGTCACCACGGATCCTTCGCCGCGTTTTCGCACGCTCCTCGTAAACCGGTCGACGGCCACGACCTTTTGCAGACGTGCTCCCGCCCTCCTGAAGAGATGAGTTCTCCGAAGGCGGGAGGTGCCGGAGCGTCGGCGCGGGTCAGCCTCTCGAAACGCGGATAAAGTCAGTGTCGGTGTGCCGGGAAGTCGGGTCGGCTTGGAGCCCGTATGCCCGGATTACGCCGACAGCCGTTGTCGTTCTTGGTTGCACCTTCTGCGGGTGCGGCGATGGTGCCGCGCAGTGGGCTGGTCTCGTGCGCGATCGGTCTTTCGTTCTTCACTATCGCGTTGAACGGTTGCATCGGTTCAGCCGCACTTGTGGCGGCGCTGCTAACAGGAAGTTCAGCGCTTGCGGCGTTCGCGTTGAACGCGCTGCTCGACTCCCTTGCCTCGGTGATCATGGTCTGGCGGTTCAGGCGTGGACGGGACGATCCAGCGGCGGCAGAGCACTTGGAGCGCAGAGCGCAGCCCTGGATCAGTGCGGCGATGGCCGCGACCGCCATCTACGTCGGCCTTCGGGCATCGAGGGCGCTCATCGATGGCAGTCAGGCGCACGGCTCGGCGTTCGGTGTCGCCTTGGCGGTGGCCGGACTCCTCGTGCTGCCACCGCTGGGCATGATGAAACTGCGTGTCGCAAGGGCGTTGCGGAGCGCCTCCCTGCGTGGCGACGCGGTACTCACGCTCGCGGGGGCCTCACTCGCCGCGATCACGCTCGCGGCGATCATCACTGTCGCCGCAACAGACGTCTGGTACGCCGATCCGGCTGCCGCCTTGGTCATCTCGGCCGCGCTTGGGGTGGAGGCCGTGCGCATTGCCTACCGCCACCGCTTCGGCTAAACAGGCGTGCTCTCCTGGACGGCCGCCCCGCAGTGCCGGAACTATGCGGCGAGCCGGTTCGAAGCCGAATCCGTCGATCGTTCACGCATCTGCTCGACCGCCATCGCCAGATGCTTGCGGTAATCCATCTTCTCCTTGATCCCGCGCCGTACGAGCCAACCATTCACCGGCCAGGCGGTGAAGAAGCCGAGAATCATCCCGACTTGCATCATGAACCAGTGACTTGCCGTGTCGATCGGCAGCGGCGGCTGGAAGAGCACGACATGGCTAAACGCCATCCAGCCGAACAGGCCGACCTGGAAGGCGACGATCGAAAGGGTGTCGACCTTGATCGCCATCCGGATGCCGGCGAGCTTGCCGACGTCGGCGCGCATCGGAACGATGGTGAAGTACTGGAATACGATCCCGAGTGTCCACGCGAGTACGAAGTCGACGATGATCTCCCAGCCGTAGGTGCCTGCGATCCCGAGCGTCGGCGCGCCGATCGCAAACAACAGCCACTCGCCGGCGATGTCACCCAGGGTGCACCCCGCCCCGCAGTGCGAAACGGCGTTGGCGACATGCCACGGCCGAACGTCCTCAGCATTCGTTGATTCGCCCCGGCGCTTCAGCTCCTCGATGTCGCCGTCCTCCTCGACGAGCCGCTGCGCCTCCTGATGCAGGCTCTTCTGGGAACTCCGGCGGCCTCGACTGAGATACGCCCTGAGCCAGACCGGGCCCCAGTAGAGAGCCGTGATCGGATGAACGAGGTTCATCACGGCCATGTGCTGC
>DATBLE010000011.1:0-24824 GCA_036555585.1 Gaiellaceae bacterium | reverse complement strand
GTAACCGGGCCGCCCGGGGTCGGGAAGTCCACCCTGATCGCGGCCCTCGTCCGGCTGATCAGGGAGGCGGGCAGCACGGTCGGGGTGATCTCGGTCGACCCGTCGAGCCCGTTCACGAAAGGCGCCCTGCTCGGGGACCGGATCCGCCTCTCGGAGCACTTCCTCGATCCCGGCGTCTTCATCCGCTCGATGGGGACGAGAGGCCACCTCGGCGGGCTCGCAGAGGCAACGCTCCAGGCCCTACTCGTCCTCGACGCGGCCGGCAAGGACATCGTCTTCGTCGAGACCGTCGGCACGGGTCAGAGCGAAGTCGAGGTGATCGGCATCGCGGACACGGTCCTGCTCGTGCTCATGCCGGGCTCCGGCGACTCGATCCAGGCGCTGAAGGCCGGGATCATGGAGATCCCCGACGTGATCGCGATCAACAAGATGGATCACCCGGCGGCGAAGACGATGCTGACCGAGGTGCGGTCGGTCCTCTCGCTCGACCGGGAGCGGGCCTGGAAGGTGCCGATCGTCCTCACCGAGTCGCTCCGCGGCGAGAACGTGCCCGAGCTGTGGGCGAAGGTCGAGGAGCACCGCGCGTTCCTGGAGGGCGAGGGCAGGCTCGAGGAGCGCAGACGGCGCAACCTGGCCGCCGAGGTCTACGCGCTCGCCTCGGCGCGTGCCCGGGCGCACCTCGAGCGCCGTGTCGGCTCGGACCCCGGCCTCCAGCGTCTGCTCGACGACGTCCAGGCGCGCCGGCTCGACCCGCTCACGGCGGTGTCGCAGATCATGCACAGCGTCTTCGGGATCGACGGCGAGTAGGGAAGTGGGTTTTCCACAATCCCTGCAGCAGGGGCGCTTCTCGGGGTCAGACCCCGTACGGAAGCGTGACGATGCTTCGACAGGCTGACATCGAGCGGGCGCGCGAGCGGCTGGCCGGCGTCGCGCGGGTCACGCCCGTCTACCGCTCCGAGACCATCTCTCGCCTGGCCGGCCGCGAGGTGCACCTGAAGGCGGAGAACCTCCAGCGAACCGGCTCGTTCAAGATTCGCGGGGCGGTCAACAAGTTGTCGACGCTGGGCGCCGCCGAGCGCGCGGCGGGCGTCGTCGCCGCGAGCGCGGGCAACCACGCCCAGGCGGTGGCATGGGCGGCGCGCGAAGCGGGCATCGGAGCGACCATCTTCGTGCCCCAGGACGCGGCGATGGCCAAGGTCGAGGCGACGAAGAGCTACGGCGCCGAGGTGCGAATGGTCGGCCGGGGGATCGAAGAGGCGCTCGCCGCCGCGCGGGCGCTGACGGAGGAGACGGGCGCCACGTTCGTCCATCCGTTCGAGGACGAGACGGTCGTCGCCGGGCAGGGAACGATCGGCCTCGAGCTCGCCGAGCAGGTCGCCGCCGCCACCGTGCTCGTCCCGATCGGCGGCGGCGGGCTCGCCGCCGGGATCGCGCTGGCGCTCCGCGAGGCCGCTCCAGCGGTGGAGGTGATCGGCGTCCGCGCCGCTCGCGACGCCTTCGTGCTCGCAGACGGAATCGCGGTCAAGGAGCCGGGAGCGTTGACGAAGCCGCTGCTCGACGACCTGCTCGACGACGTCGTCGAGGTGCCGGCCGGCGACGTCGCACAGGCGATCGTGCTCCTGCTCGAGCGCACGAAGCTCCTGGTCGAGGGAGCAGGGGGGGTCGGGATCGCGGCGCTCCTCGCCGGCAAGATCCCCGGCGACGGCCCCGTCGCGGTCGTGCTGTCGGGCGGCAACATCGACGCCAGCACCCTGATCGCGGTCCTGCGCTACGGCGTCACCGCCGCCGGTCGCCACCTCGTCGTCCGCACGTCGGTGCCCGACCGGCCAGGCGAGCTCCTGAAGCTCCTCCAACTTGTCGCCGAGGAACGCGTCAACGTCCTTTCAGTGGAGCATCGGCGCGAAGGTGTGGACATCCCGGTGGGCGCGACCGGCATCGACCTGACCCTGCTCACGCGCGACGACGCCCACTGCGCAGAGCTCCTCGACCAGATGCGCGGATGGGGCTACGAGGTCGAGCGGCTGCACTAGCGGTCGCCGCAGGCGCGCTCGGGCTTGCCGCCGCCGGCTGCGGCGGCAGCGCCCGCGAGTCGCAGCAGGCGCAACCCGCCAGGCCGGCGCGGCCGAGCCCGTTCGCGTACGACGCCTCCCGCCCGCTCGCGTTCCGCGACGCAGGACGGGTCAACGACCCGTACCCGATCGCGGTCGACGACGTCTCGTACGCGACGCCGGCCGGCCGGGTCGCCGCCTACCTCGCGCAGCCGAGCCGCGGGACGAAGCTGCCGGCCGTCATCTTCCTGCACGGCTCGGGCGAGGGGCGGGAGCGGTTCCTCCTGCCGGCGGTCTGGGTCGCGGGCAGGCGCGCGGTCGGGATGACGCTGACGCTGCCGTCCTCGAGCGCGGGCGCGCCGCCCAGGGGGCTGACGCCGGCGCAGACGCTCGCCCGCAACCAGCGCATCTTCGCCGCCGACGTGGTCGCCGTCCGCCGGGCGGTCGACGTGCTCCGCAGCCTGCCGAGGGTCGACCCGAATCGGATCGGGCTCGTCGGCTGGAGCCTGGGCGCCCGCGTCGCGGCCGTGACCGCAGGCGTCGAGCCGCGCATCCACGCGGTGGTGCTCATGTCGGGCGGCTCGCTGCCCGTCTCGGCCTACGTCGCCCAGGCGCCGGCGGCCCTCCGTCCGCAGGTGCGGAGCTCGCTGTCGCAGATCGACCCCCTGCGCTGGATCGCCCGTGCCCGGCCCGGCTCGGTGCTGCTCCAGGACGGCCGCCAGGACGAGATCGTCCCCCGGGCGGCCCTGGTCGCGCTGCAGAAGGCGGCGCCGCGCGGCTCCGTCGTCCACTGGTATCCGGCAGGCCACGACCTGAACGCGCAGGTCTACCGCGACCAGCTCGCCTTCCTCGCGAAGAAGCTGCCGATCGACGGCCCGCGCGTTCCCGGAGCGAGAACCGGTCCATGAAACGGAGTCGGGGCCGGGCTGAAGGGCCTGGCACCGACGCTCGCATTACACTCGCCGCGTGCCCGAGGGCCGCCGCGAGCGAAAGGTCGTCACGGTGCTCTTCGCCGACCTGGTCGGCTTCACGGCCCGCTCGGAGCAGATGGACCCGGAGGACGTCGCCGCCGAGCTCGGCCGCTACCACGCGCGGATCCGCTCCGAGCTCGAGCGGTACGGCGGCACCGTCGAGAAGTTCATCGGCGACGCCGCGATGGCGATCTTCGGCGCGCCCGTGAGCCACGAGGACGACCCGGAGCGCGCCGTCAGGGCGGCGCTCGCGATCCGGGACTGGGCCGACGAGGACGGGATCGAGGTTCGCATCGGCGTGAACACGGGGGAGGCGCTGGTCACGCTCGACGCGCAGCCCGAGGCGGGGGAGACCATGGCCGCCGGCGACGTCGTCAACACCGCGGCGCGTCTGCAGTCCGCCGCTCCGGTGAACGGCGTGCTGGTCGGAGAGACGACTCGCCGAGCGACCGAGCGCAGCATCGACTACGACGAGGCGGAGCCGGTGGACGCGAAGGGCAAGGCGCAGCCGGTCGCCGCCTGGCTGGTCCGGCGGGCTCGCTCGCGGATCGCCGTCGATCGCGTCCACGGCGCGACGCTCGTCGGGAGACGCCGCGAGGTCGACCTGCTCGTCGGCGCGCTCGACCGGGTGATCGAGGAGCGGTCCGCCCAGCTCGTCACGGTCGTCGGGGTGCCCGGGATCGGGAAGAGCCGTCTCGTGCTCGAGCTCTTCGGCGCCGTCGAGCGCCACCCGGACCTGATCGCCTGGCGGCAGGGCCGCTGCCTGCCGTACGGCGACGGCGTCACGTTCTGGGCGCTCGGCGAGATGGTGAAGGCGCAGACGGGAATCCTCGAAGGCGACGACACGGCCGAGGCGGAGAGGAAGCTGGCCGAGGCGGTCGGCGACTCGTGGATCGAGTCGCATCTACGGCCGCTCGTGGGCCTCGCGGGGACGCAGACCGCCGGCGACGCCCGCGCGGAGGCCTTCACCGCCTGGCGGCAGTTCTTCGAGGGGCTTGCCGACCAGCGGCCGCTCGTGCTCGTCTTCGAGGACCTCCACTGGGCCGACGACCATCTGCTCGAGTTCGTCGACGAGCTCGTCGACCTGGCGGGCGGCGTGCCGCTCCTCGTCGTCTCCACCGCGCGACCCGAGCTGCTGACCCGGCGGCCGGACTGGGGCGGCGGCAAGGCGAATGCGCTGACGATCTCGCTCTCGCCGCTGTCCGACGACGACACCGCGCGGCTGATCGGCGAGCTGCTCGGCTCTCTGCTTCCGGCGGAGACGCAGGTCGAGCTGCTCGCGCGCGCGGGCGGGAATCCGCTCTACGCGGAGGAGTTCGTGCGGATGCTGCGAGACCGGGGCGAGGTCGGCCTGCTGCCGGAGACCGTGCAGGGCCTGATCGCCGCCCGGCTCGACCTGCTCGACCCCGACCACAAGGCGCTCCTCCAGGACGCGGCGGTGCTCGGCAAGCGGTTCTGGCCCGGCGGGCTCGAGGCCCTCTCGGAGCGCGGACAGCTCGAGGATCTCCTCCGTGCCCTCGAGCGAAAGGAGTTCGTCCGTCGTGAGCGCTCGAGCGCGATCGGCGACGACTCCGAGTACAGCTTCCGTCACCTGCTGGTGCGCGACGTCGCGTACGGGCAGATCCCGCGCGCCGAGCGGGCTGCCAAGCACCTGGCCGCCGCGCGCTGGATCGAGCAGCTGCGCCGCCGCGAGGACCACGCCGAGATGCTCGCGCACCACTACCTCCAGGCGCTCGAGCTGACGGAGGCGGCCGGGGGCAGCACGGCCGGGTTCGCGGCGGCTGCAGCCGCGGCGCTGTCCGACGCCGGCGAGCGCGCGGTTGCGCTCAACGCCCATGACACGGCGGCGCGCTTCTTCCGCGCGGCGCTCGACCTCGTGGCCGACGAGCTGGCGCGGGCGCGCTTGCTGAACCGGCTCGGCCGGGCACTGTACGAGCTCGGCGAGACCGACGTCGCGCTGCTCGAGCAGGCGCGGGACGCATTGATCGCCGCCGGTGACGTCGAGGGCGCGGCGGAGGCGGAGACGACGCTGTGCGAGCACTTCTGGCTCGCGGGCGACCGCGACTCCGCCATGGAGCACCTGGAGGCCGCGCGCCGCCGCCTCGACGGCCTGCCTGCCTCCCGGGCGAAGGCGCATGCCACGGCCACCGCCTCGCGGCTGCTGATGCTCGCCTCCGAGGAGCTCGACGCGATCCGGGTCGGCGAGGAGGCGCTCGCGATGGCCGAGGAGCTCGGCCTCGACGAGATCAGCGGCGCCGCGCTGATCAACATCGGCACCGCTCGCGCGTTCGGCCAGGAACGCGGGCTCGAGGAGATCGCCCGCGGCGTCGACATCGCGCGCGCTGCCAACGCGCCGTTCGAGTTCTGTCGCGGCACCGGCAATCTCGCGGCACGCCTCTGGGCGCTGGGAGACCTGGCCGGAGCGCTCGAGAAGTGGGTGACCGCCGAACGGGAGTCCCAGCAGTACGGCCAGACCGGATTCGCGCGCTGGTTCCACGCCGTGCTGATCGGGCCGGAGTACGAGACCGGGGCGTGGGACGCTGCGGCCGCGCGCGCCGACGGCTTCCTCGCGGAGGTCGAGGCGGGCTCTCCGCACTACCTCGCGTCGCAGGGCTACCGCTTTCGGGCAGCGATCAAGCTCGCCCGCGGCGACGACGAGGGAGCGATCCACGACATCGAGCTCTCCCTCGACGCGGCGCACCGCGCCAAGGATCCGCAGGCGCTGTACCCGGCGTGCGCAGAGGCCGGGCACATCTACATGGAGCTCGGCGATCCCGGGCGGGCGCGGGGCCCGGCCGAGGAGTTCCTCGCCGGGATCGCGGGAGGCCCGGACATCGGCTACGCCGACACGGTTCTACACCTCCTGTCCTGGGCGCTGACGCGCCTTGGCCGGGGCGAGGAGTGCGCGGCGGCACTCGAGCCGTACGCGCAGTTCCCGTGGGCGAGGATCGGGATTGCCTTCGCCCACGGCGACCCTGCCGCCGCGGCGGATGCCTGCGCCGAGATCGGCGCGCTCACGTCCGAGGCGTTCTGCCGCCTGTCGGCGGCGCGCGCCGGCGATCTGGCCCAGCTCGAGCCTGCGCTGGCGTTCTATCGCTCGGTCGGCGCGACCCGCTACATCCGCGAGGGCGAGTCGCTGCTCGCAGCGTGAAGCCGAATCCAAGCCAGAGCAAGCTCTGGCACGGATGCTGTTGTCAGCTTCCGCAGCGGCGGAACTCGACCGTGTGCCCGCCGCTCACCTGCCAGTCGGGGATGCCGCCGTGCAGCACCGGCCGTGCGTCGACGCCGGCGGCCGCGAGCACGCTGGCGGCGATCGCTGCCCGCGAGCCGCTCTCGCAGATCGTCACCACCGGCTTGCCGGCGGCGACCGTCGCCCCGTAGGCCCTCAGCAGCCGGTACGGGATGTGCTTGCTGCCCGGGATGAACCCCGAGTCGCGCTCGTCGAGCTCACGCACGTCGATCACGTCCACCATCCCGCTCCGCAGCAGGTTGGGGAGCTCGTCGACGTCGACCGTGCCGAGCGGCTCGAGCTCCTGCGGCCCGTCGAGGTAGCCCTCCAGCTCGAGCAGCCCGACCGCGCGCAGCCGGCGGGCCGCCAGCAAGGCCTCCTCCGGCGACGAGGCGTGCAGCACGACTCGCTCCCCGCGCTCGAGCACGAACCCGGCCCTGGTCCCGAATCCCTTCACCGCGACCGGCACGTTCAGCGCGCCGTGGACGTGGCCGGCGGCGAAGTCGTCGGCGCTCCGGACGTCGAGGACGGTGGCGCCGCCCGCGGAGGCGACCGGCTCCGGCGCGGGAGATCCGCCGAGGAACGGGCCGCGGTTGAGCTCGACGATCCGCTCCATGTTCGGCGGCCGCGGCGTCGCTCCGGCCGACGTCTCGTCGACGAAGTCGTTGACGGTCGCGATCGCCAGCAGCGGGTTGCCGCGGCGCTCGGCGCCGATCGTCGTGGACGGAGCGGCGCTCATCCCGGTGCCGCAGAGCGAGCCGGCGACGTGGCCGGGGAAGACCCGGACGTCGTCGGAGAGCTCGAGCAGCCGGTGCAGGCTGTGAAACAAGCCCTCGGCGCCCTCGCGGGCCTCGACGGCGAGGTCCGGACGGGCGGCGGTGCCGACGAAGAGCGAGTCGCCGGTGAAGAGCGATCCGTCCACCAGGATGCAGCAGTGCTCGGGGCGGTGGCCGGGCGTGTGGATCGTCCGCGCCGTCACCGAGCCGGCCGCCAGCTCGTCGCCGTCCGCGAGCGGGTCGTGCGGATACGCCGCGCCGGCATCCCGGTGGATCGAGACCGGGACCCCGTGCTCGAGCGCCAGCCGGCCGTGGCCGGAGACGTGGTCGGCGTGCGTGTGCGTCTCCAGCACGCGAACGATCTCCACGCCTTCCTGCTCGGCCGCCGTCAGGTACGGCTCGATCGCGTAGGCGGGGTCGATCAGTAGCGCCTCGCCCGCGTCGGCGTCCCCGACGAGGTAGGAGGCGCAGCCGAGATCCTCGTCGACGAACTGCCGGAACAGCATCCCGGCCGGACGCTAGCAGCGGTTCACGCTGTCTTTCCGATAGTGACCCGCGGCACAGCCGCCGAGTCGTTAGAGCTCCGTTAGCACCCGTTTCGCCGCGAGTGCGGCGGGAATTCGTACTACGAGGCAAACGAACGAAGGGGTCGGCATGAGAAGGAGATCGACACTCGCGATCGGGGCTGTCGCGCTCGCGCTGACGCTCCTCGCGGCTGCCTGCGGAGGCGGCGGAAGCTCGAGCAGCGGCAACGGAAACGGCAACGGCCAGGAGAAGGCCGCGGCCGGGAATCTGGCCTCCAGCCAGGTGATCACGGTCAACTGGGGAACCGAGCCGCCGTCGCTCGATCCGGGCCTGGCGACGGACACGACGTCGTCGAACATCCTGCTGAACGTCATGGATCCGCTCGTCCGCCTGGACGACAAGCTCCAGCCGAAGCCGTCGCTCGCGCAGAGCTGGGACGTCTCGCCGAACGGCAGGACGGTCACCTTCCACCTGCGTCACGACGGCCGCTGGACGAACGGCGACCCGGTGACGGCCCAGGACTTCGTCTGGTCGTGGAAGCGGACGATCTCGCCCGAGCTCGCTGCGGACTACGCCTACCAGTTCTACGGCGTCGTCGGCGCGCAGGCCTACAACGCGTGCAAGTCGAACTGCGCCGCGCTGGCCGACAAGGTCGGCGTCTCCGCGCCCGACAAGTACACGCTGAAGGTGCGGTTGACCTCCCGGCAGCCGTGGTTCCTCCAGCAGGTCGCGCACCACTCGTTCCTCGCCGTCAACAAGAAGGCGGTCGATCGGTGGGGATCGAAGTGGACGGAGGCCTCGCACATCGTCACCGACGGGCCGTTCAAGCTCGCCCGCTGGCGTCACGACGCCGAGATCGACCTGGTCAAGTGGAAGGGCTGGCGCGACGCCAGGGACGTCACCCTCACCCGCGTCAACGGGAAGATGATCTCCGACGGCACCACCGCCGTTCAGGCCTTCGAGGCCGGCGAGACCGACGCGGACGTGATCGGGCCGCCGCCCGATCAGACGCCGCGCTTCAAGGGCCGGCCCGACTACCAGGTCTTCCCGGCGCTCGGCACCTACTACTACGGCTTCAACGTCAAGAACATCCCGGACGTGAACCAGCGCCGCGCGATGTCGCTGGCGATCGACCGGCAGACGATCATCGACAACATCACGCAGGCGAACCAGATCCCGGCGCAGGCGTACGTGCCGAAGGGGATGCCGGGGTTCGCGACGATCGACGTCAAGTCGAAGTGGCTGCCCGCCCACGGCGACCTCGACCAGGCGAAGCAGCTGATGGCCAGGGTGAAGGACCCCGTGAAGAACGTCACGCTGTGGTTCAACAACGCCCCCGGCCACAAGCCGATCGCGATCGCGGTGCAGTCGATGTGGAAGAAGCTCGGCCTGCACGTCACGCTGAAGGCGCAGGACTTCGCACAGTACCTGCAGTTCCTCGGGCCTCCGCCGAACAAGGCCGTCGACGCGTTCCGGCTGGGCTGGATCGCCGACTTCCCCGACGCGATCAACTTCCTCGAGCAGTGGACCTGCACGTCGGGGAACAACAACACCAACTTCTGCGACCCGCGGTACGACACGCTCGTCAAGAAGGCGCGGCAGACCCCCGACGACAACGCCCGCTACGGGATCTACCACCAGCTGCAGGAGATCCTGATGGGGCCGAACGGGCAGCTGCCGTTCACGCCGATCTACTGGTACACGTACCCGGCGCTCGTCAAGGAGTCGATCAAGGGCACGTTCACGATCAATCCCCTGGACTCGGTCGACCTGACCAAGGTCCAGGTGAGAGAGACCTAGGGCGCGAGGCCGGGGCGCCTCGGCGCCCCGGCCGGCCCTCGGAGGCGCCGTGACCGCCCTCGTGATCAGACGGCTGGTGTGGACGATCCCGGTCATCCTGCTGGTCATCCTCTTCACGTTCCTGCTGATGAAGCAGATCAAGGGAAACCCGTTCCGGCACACGGAGCGGAACGTCCCGGTCGCGATCCAGCAGAACCTCGAGCACAAGTTCCACCTCGACCAGCCCTGGTACGTGCAGTACGCGTACTACGTGAAGGGCGTCTTCACGTTCGACCTCGGCCCGTCGATGGCGCTCCGCAACCAGACCGTCAACGACGTGGTCGAGGAGCACTTTCCGACGTCCCTCGAGCTCGGGCTGTTCGCCATGCTCTTCGCGATCGTGGTCGGGGTGCCGCTCGGCGTCGTCTCCGCGCTCCGCTCGAACAGCGTCTTCGACTACTCGGCGATGTTCCTCTCGAACGTCGGCTTCGCCGTGCCCAGCTTCCTCGTCGCGACGCTCTTCATCTACTTCTTCGCGCTCAAGTGGGGGGCGTTCTTCGACCTGCCGACGAACGGCTGGTCGGGCTGGAACTCCAAGATCCTCCCGTCGATCGCCCTCGGCCTGGCGCCGATGGCGTACTTCGCGCGGCTGGTGCGCGGCTCGATGCTGGAGACGCTCCAGCAGGACTACGTGCGGACGGCCATGGCGAAGGGGCTGCGCTGGCGGCGCGTCGTCCTCGTGCACGTCCTGCGGAACTCGCTGATCCCCGCGGTCACCGCCGCCGGCCCGCTGCTCGGCTTCCTGATCACCGGGTCGTTCGTAATCGAGTTCATCTTCGCGATCCCCGGCATCGGCCGCTACTACATCACCGCCGTCGAGGCCCGCGACTACTCGGTGGTGATGGGCCTGACCGTGCTGCTCTCGGTGATCATCATCGTCGCCAACCTCCTGGTCGACATCCTCTACGGCTTCCTCGATCCGCGTACGCGTGAGGCCAGGGCATGACGTCGGTCAACCTCCGAGAACCCGTGGCCGTCGCCGAAGGCGCCGCTGCCGGGGCCGTCGCCGGTGCGCCGATTCGCCAGGCCGGGCTCTGGCGCGACGCGCTGCACCGGTACGTCCGCAACAAGGGGGCGGTGGCGGCGGCGGTCGTCTTCTCGCTCGTCGTCCTCTACTGCCTGATCGCGCCGCTCGCCTCGCCCTACGACCCCACGGAGGTCGACTTCAGGCAGGCCTACCAGTCGCCGAGCTGGGCGCACCCGTTCGGCACCGACCAGTTCGGCCGCGACCTGTTCACCCGCACGGCGCTGGGCGGCCGGATCTCGATCGGCATCGGCTTCGCGGCGACGCTGGCGATCCTCCTGATCGGCGTCACCTACGGCTCGGTGTCCGGCTTCCTGGGCGGGAAGGTCGACAACCTGATGATGCGCTTCCTCGACGCGCTCTACGGGCTGCCGTACCTGCCCTTCGCGATCGTCGCGCTCGCGATCGTCGGCACCGTGAACTTCTGGACGATGGTGTTCGCGCTCTCGATCGCGAGCTGGTTCACGAGCGCGCGAATCGTCCGCGGCCAGATCATCACGCTGAAGGAGAACGACTACGTCCGCGCGGCCACCGCGGTGGGCGCGAGGTGGCACCGCGTACTCGGCCGGCACCTGCTGCCGAACACGCTCGGCGTCCTGATCATCGCCGTGTTCCTCGAGCTGCCCGGGGTCGTCCTCGGCGAGGCGATCCTCTCGTTCATCGGGCTCGGGATCTCGCCGCCGGCCGCGTCGTGGGGCTCGATGGCCGAGGACGGGCGCGACGTCTACCAGATCCACCCGCACATCATCCTGATCCCGTCGATCGCGATCGCGACGCTCGTCCTCTGCGCCAACTTCATGGCCGACGGCTTCCGGGACGCGCTCGACCCGAGGACGAGGAAGTCGTAGTGGCCCTGCTCGAGGTCACCGACCTGCACACCTGGTTCCACGCGCGGGACGGCGTCGTCCGCGCGGTCGACGGGGTCTCGTTCTCGCTCGACGCCGGCCGGACGCTCGGGATCGTCGGCGAGTCCGGCTGCGGCAAGTCGGTGACGGCCCTCTCGATCATCGGCCTGATCCCGAGGCCGCCGGCGCGGATCGAGCGCGGCCGCGTGCTGTTCGAGGGTCGCGACCTCACTGCGCTGAGCGAGCGCGAGCTCGAGGACGTCCGCGGCCGCGGGATCGGGATGATCTTCCAGGATCCGATGACGTCGCTGAACCCGACGCTGACGATCGGCACGCAGATCACCGAGACGATCCGGCGGCATCTCGACGTCGGGCGCGACGAGGCCAGGCGCCGCGCCGTCGAGCTGCTGGAGGAGGTCCGGATCCCGAAGCCGGCCGAGCGGCTCTCGGACTATCCGCACCGCTTCTCGGGCGGCATGCGCCAGCGCGTGATGATCGCGATCGCGCTCGCCTGCAGTCCCAAGCTCCTGATCGCCGACGAGCCGACGACCGCCCTCGACGTCACGGTGCAGGCGCAGGTGCTCGACCTGCTCGACGAGCTGCGGCGGGAGCACGAGATGGCGATGATCGTGATCACCCACGACATGGGCGTGGTCGCCGAGGTCGCCGACCAGGTGGCGGTCATGTACGCCGGCCAGATCGTCGAGCAGGCGTCGGTGGAGGAGCTCTTCGACTGTCCCGAGCACCCGTACACGGAGGCGCTGCTCGGGGCGCTGCCGCAGATCGAGAGCGGAGCCGTGCGGCGTGCCCGCCTCTCGACCATCCCCGGCAGGCCGCCGGACCTCGTCGACCCGCCCGCGGCCTGCCGGTTCGCTCCCCGCTGTCCGCACGCCGATCGGGGGGACTCGTGCACGGTCGAGCCGCCCGAGCTGCGCGAGCTCCGGCCGGGTCACCTCGTCCGCTCTGCGCATCCGGCCAGCGAGCGGGAGCGGCCACGCAAGGCGGTGAGCCGGTGAGCTCGTTAACCGTGCCAGGCACTGTTAAGACGCGGTCTCGGAAACGGCCCCGGCGCAGGGACTTTACGGTGCCAGGCACTGTTAAGGAGCGGCACCCGTGAGCGCGCTGCTCGAGGTCACGGGCCTGACCAAGCACTTCCCGATCCGACACGGGCTCCTGTTCGAGCGCACGGTCGGCTACGTGAAGGCGGTCGACGGCGTCGACTTCGAGATCGCGGAGGGGGAGACGCTCGGCCTGGTCGGCGAGTCGGGCTCGGGGAAGTCGACGACCGGCTACTGCGTGCTGCGGCTGCTCGAGCCGACGTCGGGGTCGATCCGCTTCGAGGGCCGGGAGCTGACCGAGCTCGGCCGCGGCGACCTGCGCCGGGCGCGCCGGGAGCTGCAGATCGTCTTCCAGGACCCGTACGCGTCCCTCGACCCGCGAATGACCGTCGGAGACATCGTCGCCGAGCCGCTCGCCGTGCACCGCACGGAGTCGCGCAGGTCGAGACGCGCGTCCGTACGCAAGCTCCTGGACGTGGTCGGCTTCGACCCCGCGTATGCGCGGCGGTACCCGCACGAGTTCTCCGGGGGGCAGCGGCAGCGGATCGGGATCGCCCGCGCGCTCGCGCTGAACCCGAAGCTGATCGTCTGCGACGAGCCCGTCTCGGCGCTGGACGTCTCCATCCAGGCGCAGATCCTCAACCTGCTCAAGGACCTTCAGGCCGAGTTCGGGCTCACGTACCTCTTCATCGCGCACGATCTCGCCGTCGTCCGGACGATGAGCGACCGGATCGCGGTGATGACGAACGGCAAGATCGTCGAGCAGGGCCAGGCCGAGCAGGTCTACACCAGCCCGCGGCACGAGTACACGCGTAAGCTGCTCTCCTCCGTGCCCGTGCCGGACCCGCGGCAGATGCGCGAGCGCAAGGCCGAGCGCCGGCGGCTGCGGGCGGCGTAGATCGTCAGCTCGGCGGGAGGCCCAGCTGGCGGGCGATCACCATCCGCTGGACCTCGTTCGTGCCCTCGCCGATCTCGAGGATCTTCTGGTCGCGGTAGAGCCGGGAGATCGGGAACTCCTCCATGAAGCCGTAGCCGCCGTGGATCTGGAGGGCGACGTTCGCCGCTCGGTTCGAGAGCAGGCCCGTGTAGAGCTTGGCCTGCGCGGCCGCGAGCGCGAACGGGCGGTCCTGGTCCTTCAGCCAGGCCGCGCGGTAGACGAGACCGCGCCCGGCCTCGATCTCGGTGGCGAGGTCGGCGAGCTGGAACTGGACGGCCTGGAACGAGGCGATCGGCTTGCCGAACTGCCGGCGCTCGAGCGCGTACTCGCGTGCGAGGTCGTAGGCGCCCTGGGCGAGCCCGACGCCCATCGCCGCCACGGAAATCCGGCCCCCGTCGAGGATCTGGAGGAACTGCTTGAAGCCGTCGCCGCGCGGGCCGAGCAGGTTGCCCTCCGGCACGACGCACCCGGCGAACGACAGCTCCCGGGTGTCGGACGCGCGCCAGCCGAGCTTCTGCATGGGCGGAGAGATCTCGTAGCCGGGCGTCCCGTTCGGGACGATCAGGTTCGAGACCTCGTCGTCGCCGGTCCGGGCGGTGATCGTCACGCAGGCGGTGACGTCTGTGCCCGCGTTGGTGATGAACATCTTGGCGCCCTCGATCACCCAGCTGCCGTCGCGCAGCTCGGCGGTCGTCGCAGTCGAGCCCGCGTCCGACCCGGCACCCGGCTCGGTGAGCCCGAAGGCCGCGAGCCGCCGGCCGGAGGCGAGGTCGGGCAGCCACTCGCGCTTCTGCTCCTCGGAGCCGAACAGGAAGATCGGCATCGTCCCGAGCGAGGTGTGGGCGCCGACGGTGATCGCCACGGACGAGTCGATCCGGGTCAGCTCCTCGATCGCGATCGCGTAGGAGAGCGTGTCGCCGCCCCCGCCGCCGTACTCCTCCGGGATCGGGATCCCCATCAGGCCGAGCTCGGCCATCTCGGCGACGAGCTCGTACGGGAAGCGGTGCTCTCGGTCGAGCTCCTCGGCCACGGGGGCGACCTTCTCCTCGGCAAAGGAGCGGACCGTTTGCCGAATCAGCTCGTGTTCCGGCGAGAGATCGAAGTTCATGACCTTCTAGCGCAGCGGCTCGGAGAGCCGCTGGGCAAGCTCGGCGATCAGCCGCACGCCGTAGCCGGTACCCCCCTGCTGCGACAGGTAGTCGCCGCGTGTGCGGCGGATGAAGGCGGGCCCGGCCAGGTCGATGTGGGCCCAGGGGCCGTCGCCGGCGAACTCGTGCAGGAACTCGGCGGCGAGCGCGGGGGATCCTTCCCGGAGGATCGACGCGTTCTTCATGTCGGCGAAGCTCGAGTTGACGTAGCGACGGTAGCGCCGGTGCAGCGGCAGCGGCCAGAGGTGGTCGCCGACCGCGTTGGCGGCGTCGACGACCCGGTCGCGCCAGCTCTCGTCGTTGCCGTAGACGCCTGCGTACAGGTCGCCGAGCGCCAGCACCATCGCGCCGGTCAGCGTCGCCATGTCGACCAGGTGCGTCGCGCCCTGGTCGCGCGCGTAGCAGAGCGCGTCGGCGAGCACGAGCCGCCCCTCGGCGTCGGTGTTGATCACCTCGATCGTCTTGCCGTTCATCGCCGTCAGGATGTCCCCGGGCCGGTAGGCGCCCCCGCCGGCCATGTTCTCGGTCGACGCGACGACGGCGAGGACGCGTACCTCGAGCCCGAGCTCCGCGACCGCGCCCATGCCTTCGATCACGGCCGCGCCGCCCGACATGTCGCCCTTCATGTCCTCCATGTACTCGGCGGTCTTGAGCGAGATCCCGCCGGTGTCGAACGTGATCGCCTTGCCGACCAGGCCGAGCACGAGATCGTCTCGCGCTCCCGGCGGGTCGTAGCGGAGCACGATCAGCCGGGGCTCGTTGTGGCTGCCCTGGGCGACCGCGGCGAACGCGCCCATCCCCATCGCCTCGATCTCGGCGCGACCGAACGCCTCGTACGAGAGCTCGGCCGAGCCCTGGGCGAGCTCGGCGGCGCGCTCGGCCAGGCGCTCCGGCGTGAGGTCGTTCGGCGGCCGGTTGGCGAGGTCGCGCGCGCGGTTCGCGAACTGCGCGACCCGCTCCGCGCGTCGCGCAATGGAAAGCGCCGCCTCGTCGGCGCCGACGAGGAGCAGCCGTTCGGTCTGCGGCCTCCGAGGCCGGTCGGTCTTCCACGCGCCGGCGTCGTAGCCGCCCAGAACGAGGCCGTCGACGACGGCGCGTGCCTGGTCGGCCGTGGACAGCGGAAGCGTCTCGTCCAGCAGCCACGCGACCGTGCCGCCGAGGCCGAGCCGGGCTACGCCGGCCGCGGCGTCGCGGATCGAGTCGGCGTCGAGCTGGTCGCGGCGGCCGCCGCCCGCGGCGACGATCCGCCCCTGGTCGCCGTGGAGCACGCAGGTTGCGCCCGCCTCGCCCTTCACCTCGCCCGACTCGACGAGGGCACGGAGCTGCGGGTCGAGGTCGGGCACGGGCCCGACGGGGTCGAGCACGGCGAAGGCGGTGAGGTCGGCCTCGGCGGCGTCCGGAGTGGCGGCGATCTCCATCGGCGGCGCGATGCTATCCCGATACGCTGCGAACGTGCGCGACCAGATCGACCGGCGGGCCATGACCCTGCTTTCGACCGGTCACGCGTCGGTGGATTTCTCCGGCGGAGCGCTGCCCGCGCTGCTCCCGTTCCTGAAGAGCGAGTTCCAGCTCTCGTACACGCTCGTCGCCGTGCTGATCCTCGCCTCGGCCCTGTCGTCGTCGATCGTGCAGCCGCTGTTCGGGCTGTGGTCGGACGCACGCGGGGCGATCTGGCTCCTGCCGGCCGGCGTGGCGATCGGAGGGATCGGGATGGCGATTGCCTCGGCCGCGCCTGCCTACTGGCTGGTGGTCGTCTTCGTGATCGTCTCGGGGCTCGGGACCGCTGCGTACCACCCGGAGGGCTCGAAGTTCGCGGCCTACACGAGCGGGCGACGGCGCGCGAGCGGAATGTCGCTCTTCTCCGTCGGCGGCAACGTCGGCTACGGGCTCGGCGCGCTCGTCGTCACCCCGATCATCGTCGCGTTCGGGCTGCGCGGCGGCTGGTTCCTGATCGTGCCCGCAGTCGTCGTGTCCGTCCTGCTGCTCGCGGCGACCCCCTACCTGCTCGGCTTCGTCCCCGACCGCGAGTCCAGAGTGACGCACGGCGGCCGGAACGACCTGCGGTCGCTGGCGGTCCTGCTCGCGGTGATCACCTTCCGGAGCCTCGCGTGGTTCGGCCTGATCACGTTCGTGCCGCTGTACGAGGTCTCGCAGGGCCACTCGAAGTCGTACGGCAACTACGTCTTCGCCGGAATGCTCCTGGTCGGCGCGATCGGCACGCTGCTCGCCGGGCCGCTCGCCGACCGCGTCGGCCTCCGCACCGTGCTGCGGGGCAGCCTTGCGGTCAGCACGCCGCTGATCCTCGTCTTCCTGCTCGTCGGGGGCGCCCCCGGCGCAGTCGCGCTGGCCGGCGTCGGCGCGGCGGTGGTCGGGACGTTCGGGATCACCATGGTGATGGCGCAGGAGTACCTGCCCGGCAACATCGGCATGGCCTCGGGGCTCGCGGTCGGGTTCGCGATCGGCCTCGGCGGCGTGGCCGCGGTGTTCCTGGGCGCGATCGCCGACTCGATCGACCTGCGGACGTCGCTGTTCATCTCGGCCGCCGCGCCGCTGGTCGGTCTCGCGCTGACGACGCTGCTGCCCGCCAGCGGCGCGCGTCGCAGGCTCGAGCCCGAAGTTGCAGTGCCGTAGAGCGGGTACTCTCGGAGCCAACCCGACAAGGAGCGAGCCCAGTGTCCGTCGTCAGCGAGTTCTTCGAGAAGCTTCCGTCCCGCGTCGACCCCGGCAAGACCGCCGGGCTGAACAACTCCTACGTCTTCGCCATCGACGGCGCCGGGACGTGGACCGTGAAGGTCGCCGACGGCGGCGTCACGGTCGACGAGGGCGACAGCGGCGGCGACTGCACGATCTCCACCTCGGCCGAGACCTTCGAGAAGGTCGTGAAGGGCGAGCAGAACCCCACCGCTGCGTACATGTCCGGAAAGCTGAAGATCAAGGGCGACATGGGCGCGGCGATGAAGCTCCAGAAGCTCTTCTAGGGGTCGAAGGCGACCATCGTCGACTCGCAGACCCGGACGTAGCCGATCCGCTCGTAGATCGCGTTCGAGGTCGGGTTCGCCAGGTCGGTGTAGAGGAAGCAGAAGCGCCGGCCGCCGTCGAGGAGCGCCTGAGACAGCCCTGCGACCAGCGCGGTCGCATAGCCGCGCCCGCGCCGGTCCGGTGGTGTGTACACCGGGCCGATGCGCATCCCGTTCGGGGTCGGACCGCCCCAGCCGGAGAGGGAGACGACCTCGCCGCCGTCCTCCCAGAGCTCGAACCCTCCGTCCTCGGCCTCCAGCCGGTGCTCGATCACCTCGCGGGCCTCGGTGCGGCCCGGATCGCCCTCCTCGAGCACCTCCTCGCCGAACGCGATCGTCCAGTCGAGGAGGAGCGGCAGGTCGTCGCGAGTGGCGGCTCTCGCCGCTCCGCCCGCGCGCGGCACGGGCTGCACACGCTCGAGCGCGTACACGCCCTGGTTGCGGAGGATCCGCGGCTCGACGGCGTGCGCCCCGCACCAGCGCTCGGTGAACGAGTCGACCTCGGGCCGGGCGCCGACCACGCCGGGGAGGTCGTCCTCGATGCAGCCGACGAGGGCCTCGAGCGCCGCGTCGTCGCGCGGACGGACGAGGAGGAGGTTGAACGGCGGCGTCCTCAGCGCCGCGGCCACCGGCTCGCCGCCGTCGTCGACCACCCAGAAGCGCTTCTCCTGGTACCGATCCGGCGCGGCGACGAGCGTGCCGGCGATGCCGAGCTGGAGGTTGTGCCGTGCCTCGTCCGCGAGCAGGAGCGGACCGGCGGCGTCGAGGAAGGCGCGGGCGTCGCCGAGCGTCCGAGCATTCACTCTTCGAGCTCCACGACCGTTGCTCCGCCCGGGACGCGATCGCCCTCGGCGACGTGCACGCTGAGGACGACCCCCTCGTACGGGGAGACGAGCGGTGTCTCCATCTTCATCGCCTCGAGCACGACCAGCGGCTGTCTCGGCTCGACCCGGTCGCCCGGCTCGACCAGCACGCGCAGGACGGTGCCCGGCATCGGCGCGCGGATCGAGCTGTGCTCGGAGCCTGCGCCGCTTCCCTGGGCGACGGCGTCGTCGCCGGGCGGGGCATGGGGAGGAGGCGCAGGCAGGTTGAGCCGGAAGCCGCCCCGCCAGGGGGACGGCACCGGTCGGCGAGGCGCGGACAGCGGCGGATGCTCGACGAGGAAGGCCGTGGTCGTGTCGCCGTCGCGCAGCGCCGGGTGGGCGACCAGCCAGCGCAGGAAGGGCAGGTTGGTGACGACGCCCGCGACCTCGGTCTCGGCCAGCGCGGCACCCAGCCGGTCGAGCGCCTCGTCACGCGTCTCGCCGTCGGCGATCAGCTTCGCGATCAGCGGGTCGTAGGCGATCCCGACCTCGTCGCCTTCCTCGACCCCGGCGTCGACGCGCACGCCGGAGGGCAAGCGAAGCCGTTCCAGCCGGCCGGCCTGGGGCAGGAAGGTCCGCGGGTCCTCGGCGTACAACCGTGCCTCGACGGCATGTCCGCGCGACTCGGGGGGGGCGGGCAACGGGCCGTCCTCGGCGAGCTCGAGCTGGGCGGCGACGAGGTCGAGCCCGGTGACAAGCTCGGTGACGGGATGCTCGACCTGGATCCGCCCGTTCAGCTCGAGGAAGAAGAACTCGCCGCCGTCGAGGACGAACTCGGCGGTGCCGGCACTCCGGTAGCAGATCGCCCGCGCGAAGCCCGTTGCGGCCTCGCTCATCGCCGCGCGCAACCGGGGGTCGAGGCCCGGCGACGGCGATTCCTCCAGCACCTTCTGGTGCCGCCGCTGCACCGAGCACTCGCGCTCGCCGAGCGCGACCGCGCCGCCCGCGCCGTCGCCGAGCAGCTGGATCTCGACGTGCCGGGGACGCTCGAGGTAGCGCTCGCAGAAGACGGTGTCGTCGCCGAACGCCGCTTTCGCCTCGCGGCGAGCGGCGTCCAGCGCATCGTCCAGCTCGGCGTCGGAGCGCACGACGCGCATCCCGCGGCCGCCTCCTCCGGCCGCGGCCTTCACGAGGAGCGGGAAGCCGAGCTCGGCCGGCTCACCTTCCTCGAGCACGGGCACGCCCGCCTCGCGGGCCGTGCGCTTCGCCGCGAGCTTGTCGCCGCCGGCGCGCAGCGCCGCCGGCGAAGGGCCGACGAAGACGAGCCCCGCCGCCTCGACCGCGGCGGCGAAGCCGGCGCTCTCGGCGAGGAATCCGTAGCCGGGGTGGATCGCGTCGGCGCCGGCGCGCCGCGCGGCGCGGATGTGCTCCTCCGAGTGCAGGTACGAGGCGATCGGGACGGTCTCGCCGGCGACCCGGGTGTGGAATGCCCCCTCGTCGTCGGGTGCGGCGACCGCGACCGTCGCGATCCCGAGCTCGCGGCAGGTGCGAAAGATGCGCACCGCGATCTCGCCGCGGTTCGCGACCAGGAGCTTCCCGATGCCCATCCCACGGAGAGTACGGCCTGCGGAGACGCGCTCCTGGCGGGATCTCCGGCGTCCGGCTCAGCCGAGCCGGACGGGTATGGAGACGAGCCTCCGGGTGGAGATCCCGCCGAGCACGCTCTCCCCGGGCTTGCGGGCGCGGACGAACACGGCGATCAGCTGCTGGTGGCCGCTGACCGGGAAGCCGCGCAGCCGGCGGAAGGTGAGAGTCGCCCATCCGTCGGCCCCTGTCGGCGCCTCCGCGGGAATCGCAAACTGGTTGTACGGCGTGGCCGTGGCGTAGACCAGCGCGCCCTGGACGGGCCCGCCGCACGACGAGGTGACGTGGAACCGGACGACGAGCGTCGACGTCCCGCGCGTGACGACGCTCGGGTCGCTCTGCAGCGTGTCGACCAGGAGCCGGGCCGGGGACGCGATCGCCGTCACCTGGTCGGGGTTGCCGTTGCCGGCCGGGCAGCCGTTCCCGCGCGAGGGCGGCGGCGGGGTGGGCGCGGCGGCCTTCTGGATGACCGCCGTCGGAACGGAGGTGGCCGTGTCGCCTCCCGCCGAGTTGGCGGCGGTGACGCGGAAGCGCAGCGTGCTGCCGACGTCGGCGGAGGTGGCGGCGTAGGTGCTGCTGTGGGCGCCCGAGATCGAGGCGCAGTTGTTGCCGTTCCGGTCGCAGCGCAGCCAGGCGTACGAGTAACCGGTCGGCGAGTGGCTCCAGTTGCCCCTGGCGCCGGTGAGCGTCTTTCCCTGGGTCGGCGTTCCGGCGACCGTCGGGGGAGCGGTGTTGTCGGGCTTCGCGGCGGCGCGAACGAGCGCGCTCGCGTTCGAGTCCGCCGTCGAGGAGCCGGCGGCGTTCGACGCCTGCACGCGGAAGCGGATCGTCTTGCCGACGTCGGCCGCCTTCAGCGTGTAGCTCGTGCCGTTCGCCGAGTCGATCCCGTCGCAGCCGTTGCCGTTGCGGTCGCAACGGCGCCACGAGTACACGTACCTGGTCGGGCTGTTGTCCCAGTTTCCGCGGTCGGCGGTCAGCGTCTTGCCTTCCTGGGCCGTGCCGGAGATCGACGGCTCCTTCGCGTTCGACGGCTTCGCGGGGGTCTGCGGCTGGACGGCCACGACCGCCGTCTGGGGTGAGTAGGCGCGCGTGGTGCCGCCGGGGCCGTTGGCGCCGACCTCGAGGCGGATCGTGTGTCCGACGTCTGCTGCGGAGAGGGAATACGCCTTCCCGTCGGCGTTCGAGATCGCCGTGCAGGAGTTCCCCGAGGTGTCGCAGCGAAGCCAGGAGTACGTGTACGAGCGCGGCGAGTTCGCCCAGGTGCCGTGGTCGGCGATCAGCGCTCGGCCCTGCTGGGCGAGCCCGCGGATCCTCGGGAGGGAGCGGTTCACCGGCGCGGCCGGCTGGGCGTTCGTCACACGCGCGGTCGCGCTCGACAGCGAGGCGGCGGTGCCGGCGGCGTTGCGGGCGGTGACGAGGACCCGGAAGCTCCGGTTCACGTCGCCGTGCGAGAGGTGGAACGTCTGCGACCGGTTCGGCGTGTCCCGGCAGTCGCCGCCCGAGGCCGAGCAGTTGCGCCAGCGATACGAGTAGACGATCGGCGACGACCCAGTCCACGTTCCGCTCGAGACGACGACGGCGCCACCCGCGACCGGCGAGCCCGAGATGACCGGCGGAACGGTGTTGTGCGGAGCCGTCGCCGGCTGCGCGGTCACGGCCGGCGTGACGGCCGAGGTTGCCGTCGCGGAGCCGCCTCGGTTCGTCGCCGTCACGCCGACGCGCAGCGTGTGCCCGACGTCGGCCGTCCGTGCGGTGTAGATGCGATCGTTCGCGCCGCCGATGTTCACGCAGCCGGTTCCGTTCGCGAGGCACTGCTGCCACTGATAGGCGAAGGAGACGGACGAGTCGCTGTGCCAGCGACCCGGGTCGGCGATCAGCAGGCTGCCCTCGGTCGCTGCGCCGGCGATCGTGGGCAACGACCGGTTGACGGGAGCGGCTTTGCCGGAGGCGCTGCTCGAGGCCGAGAAGATCGCGATCCCGAGTGCCAGTGCGACCGCGGTGGAGAGGCTCGTCCAGCGTCTCATCCGCCGGACACGCTATCCATCACCTATTGCTATTAATCACATTCTTATAGAAAGTTAACCGGAGTGACCCGCAGAGCCCTCGACCGCTACGACGCCGCCGCCGCCTTCCGGGTCGCGCTGCGGCGCTTTCTCGCGCGCACGGACCAGATCACGCAGGCGCACGGCCTGACTCCGGAGCGCTACGAGCTGTTGCTCCTGATCAAGGTGGCGGACGACGGTGAGGCGACCGTCGGCAGGCTCGCACCCAAGCTGCGCATCGGCCAGAGCGCCGCGACGCAGCTGGCACGCCGGGTCGAGAACGCGGGGTTGATCGAGCGCACGGTCTCGGCCCGGGACGCGCGCGTCCACCCGCTGCGGCTGACCGCGGAGGGAGAGCGGCGACTTGCCGCTGCGGTCAAGGAGCTCGCGGGCGAGCGCGCCGTGCTCGCCCGCGAGCTTGACGGGATCTGACCCCGGGCGCCGTGCCCCCGACGTTCAGAGCCCGAGCGCCGGCTGGACGACGCTGCAGAACAGCGCGAAGTCGCTGTCCGCCTCGGGATGCTGCCCGTGCTCGACCGTGTCGGTGCCCAGGTAGTTGTCGACGCGTCGTAGTGGTCGTAGAACGTCAGGGACCCGGCGTCCTTCGACAGGGGCTTGCCTCGGCCGTCCGCCTTGATCTGCTCCTGCTGTCCCTGGCACGAGACGGCGTACGTGTAGCCGCCGCCGGCATCGTCGATCCGCGTCACCGTGACCTTGCCGGACGAGCTAGTGGGATCTATGTCGTATCACGAGTCGAGCCAGCGTGCCCGGCGTTTCTCCAGGAACGCCCGCAGGCCTTCCTGGCCCTCCGGGCTCGACCGGCGCTCGGCGGCGCGGGCGAGGATGTCCTCCTCGTCCCCGGGCTCGAGCACGAGGCGCTTCGCCTCGCGGACCGCGGTCGGGCCGCCCGCGAGGATCCCGGCGAGGGCGCGGTCGACGGCCTCGTCGGGGTCGGCGGCGACCTCGTCGACCAGGCCGATGCGAAGCGCGGTCTGCGCGTCGAAGCGCTCCCCGGTGACGAAGTACCGACGAGCCGCCGCCGGGCCTACCTTGGCCAGCACGATCGGCGAGATCACGCCCGGGACGATCCCCAGGCGCACCTCCGAGAAGCCGAACACGGCGTCCTCGGCGGCGATCCCGACGTCGGCGCACGCGGCCAGACCCGAGCCGCCGCCGAGCGCGAAGCCCTGGACGCGGACGACCACCGGCGCGGGGCACCGGTAGATCGCCTGGAGCATGCGGTACAGCCGCCGGTAGTCCTCGACGTTCTCCTCGTAGCTCAGGTCGACAGAGGAGCGCTGCCAGTCGACGTCGGCGCCGGCGCAGAAGCTCGGCCCCTCGCCGGCGAGGACGACCGCCCGGGCGTCGCCGACGTCGGCAAAGGCCTCGCTGAGCTCGCGGATCAGCTCGGCGTCGAAGGCGTTCCTGCGCTCCGGGCGTGCGAGCGTGACGCGGAGGACCTCTCCGTCGCGCTCGACGCGGAGGGCGCTCATTCCCGGTTGAGCTTCTCGATCAGGGCCTTGACCTGGCGCAGGACGTCTGCCTCCTCGTGGCCGAAGTCGTCCAGGTAGGCGTGCAGGGCGTTCTGGAGGAGGCGCAGCTCTTCGTCGGACAGCTCGATCGTGTGCATGCGCGGAACTCTACGGCGCGGGGATGGCGGAGTGGCCGGGGCCCGCCGAAGCGGGCCCCGAACGATCGATCAGCAGAAGACGGCCAGATAGAACGGCCGGTCCGTGCTCGCGCCGGCGCTGTTGTAGGTCTCGACCTCGACTGCCGCGGCAACCCCTGTCCGCTGCGCGGGCGAGATCTCGCCGGGAGTGTTGGCGGTGGTCGGACCACCGATCGACGCCACGTAGCTGCAGGCGCTGATGTCCTGGTTGAACGTGACCAGGTAGTCGCCGGCCCCGAGCCTCTGGCTGGAGGAGACGCCCTTGTTTCGGGAGAGCGCCCCGGCGCCGTCCACCACGGCCCAGAGAGCGGTTGCCGGTGCACCGGCCGGCCCTGCGGGGCCTGCCGGTCCTGCCGGGCCCGCGGGGCCTGCCGGGCCTGCGGCGCCGGTCGCACCCTTCGGGCCGATCGGGCCTCTGAGGCCTCTCGGCCCTCTGATGCCTCTCGGACCTCTCGGCCCCCGGGGGCCTGCCTGTGCCTTCGCCTTGCCGGCGGTTGCGGCCAGGCCCTGAGGCCCGGCACTGCTCGTCGTCGCGGCGTAGCTTCCGCCTCCGAGCGCAACCGTCAAGGCCACGCATGCAACGACCATGGCCGGTGACGGCCTGGGAATCCTGCCTCGCACGAGGTACCTCCTTTACTGGGGACGCGCGGATCGTATGCGGTGCAACGGAATTCGCGCTCTCCCGCGGTTCTCCTCACATCCGGAAGACGCCGAAGGTCGTCGCCGGGATGGGGGCATTGAGGGCAGCCGAGATGCCGAGCGCCAGCACGCGGCGCGTGTCGAGCGGGTCGATGATCCCGTCGTCCCACAGGCGGGCGGTCGAGTAGTACGGGCTGCCCTCGTGCTCGTACGTCGCCGTGATCTCGTCAGGGTCGGCGTCTCCGACCATCGTCAGCACGGTCGCCGCCTGCTCGCCGCCCATCACCGAGATCCGCGCGTTCGGCCACATCCACAGCTGCCGCGGCGCGTAGGCGCGGCCGCACATGCCGTAGTTGCCGGCGCCGAACGAGCCGCCGGTGATCACCGTGAACTTGGGCACCTCGGCGCACGCGACCGCCGTCACCAGCTTGGCGCCGTCGCGGGCGATGCCGCCGGCCTCGTACTCCTTGCCGACCATGAAGCCGGTGATGTTCTGCAGGAAGACCAGCGGGATCCGACGCAGGCAGCACAGCTCGATGAAGTGGGTGGCTTTGAGCGCGCTCTCGGAGAAGAGCACGCCGTTGTTGGCCAGGATCCCCACCGGATGGCC
>DATBLE010000010.1:0-79323 GCA_036555585.1 Gaiellaceae bacterium | reverse complement strand
GAGGACCCGAGCGCCCTGTGCCACCTCGTGGCCTCCACGCTCCGGATCAAGACCGGGGAGAAGCAGGAGCTGCTCGAGCTGGCCAACGTCGAGGAGCGCCTGCGCCGGATCGCCGCCGTCCTGCAGCGGGAGCTCGAGGTCTTCGAGCTCGGCTCCAAGATCCAGTCGCAGGTCGAGTCCGAGATGGAGAAGGGCCAGCGCGAGTACTTCCTGCGCCAGCAGCTGAAGGCGATCCAGGAGGAGCTCGGCGAGGGCGACGACCAGCAGGCCGAGGTCAGCGAGCTGCGCGGGCAGCTCGACGAGCTGGAGCTGCCCGACGACGTCCGCAAGGCCGCGGAGCGAGAGCTCTCCCGGCTGGAGAAGCTGCCGCCGGCCGCAGCCGAGTACGGCGTGATCCGCACCTACCTCGACTGGATCCTCACCGTGCCGTGGGACAAGCTGACCGAGGACAACCTCGACCTCGAGCAGGCGCGCCGGATCCTCGACGAGGATCACTTCGACCTCGAGAAGGTCAAGGACCGGATCGTCGAGTACCTCGCGGTCTCGAAGCTGAAGGGCGACGTCTCGGGGCCGATCCTCTGCTTCGTCGGCCCGCCCGGCGTCGGCAAGACGTCGCTGGGCCAGTCGATCGCGCGCACGCTCGGGCGCAAGTTCACCCGCATCTCCGTCGGCGGCGTCCGCGACGAGTCGGAGATCCGCGGCCACCGCCGCACGTATATCGGCGCGATGCCCGGGACGATCATCCGCGCGCTGCGCGACGCCGAGTCGCGCAATCCGGTGTTCCTGATCGACGAGATCGACAAGATGGGCGCCGACTGGCGCGGCGACCCGGCGAGCGCGATGCTCGAGGTGCTCGACCCGGAGCAGAACGCGACCTTCCGCGACCACTACCTCGACCTGCCGTTCGACCTCTCCAAGGTGCTGTTCATCTGCACGGCGAACCAGCTGGAGACGATTCCCGGGCCGCTCCTCGACCGGATGGACGTGATCCAGCTCTCGGGCTACACGGAGGAGGAGAAGATCCAGATCGCGCGGCGGTATCTCGTCCCGAAGCAGCTCGAGGCCCACGGCCTCGCCGCCGAGCACGTCGAGCTCGACGACGGCGCGCTCAGGACGATCGTGCGCGAGTACACGCGCGAGGCGGGCCTGCGCAACCTGGAGCGGCGGATCGCCGACGTGCTGCGCAAGACCGCGCGCCGCGTCGCCGAAGGCGAGACCGGCGACGTGCGCGTCGACGAGGCGGCCGTCCGGGAGGCCCTCGGGCCGCGCCGCTTCTCGGGCGAGGTTCGCAAGCGCACCTCCGATCCCGGGGTCGCCACCGGGCTCGCAGTGACCGCCGTCGGCGGCGACGTCCTCTTCATCGAGGCGACCGCCTACCCCGGGAAGGGCGGCCTGCGGATCACCGGCCAGCTCGGCGACGTGATGCAGGAGTCGGCCCAGGCGGCGCTCTCGTGGGTACGGCGCAACGCCGACCGGCTCGGGATCGAGGGCAGCTGGTTCGCCGAGCACGACCTGCACATCCACGTGCCCGCCGGCGCCGTGCCCAAGGACGGCCCCTCGGCCGGCGTGACGATGGCGACGGCGATCGTCTCGCTCGCAACCGGCCGGACCGTGTCCGAGGAGGTCGGCATGACCGGCGAGATCACGCTCACCGGCCAGGTGCTCCAGATCGGCGGCGTGCGCGAGAAGGTGCTCGCCGCGCAGCGGGCCGGGCTGAAGAAGGTGATCCTCCCGCAGGAGAACGAAGCCGACCTGAGCGAGCTGCCTGAGGAGACGCGCGAGGAGATCGAGTTCGTGCTCGCCGAGACCGCCGACCAGGTGCTCGAGGCAGCTCTGGGCGGCGGCGCCTCCGCACGCCCGCAGCCCGCGCAGGAGCGGCAGGCGGCGGCTAGCGGAACGCGAAGCTAGCCGCGAGCTGCGCGCAGGCATCGGGCTCGCCGTCGGCGCTCCGCCAGCGGCACGTGAGCTGGTAGCTGCGCTTCGCGCGCAGGACGAACGTGATCCGGTCGACGAGGTCGCCGTGCTCGATCTCGTACTCGCGAGCCTGCCGCCCCCCGACCTCGACCGTCCGCCGTGACGTCACCTTGCCCTTCAGGTTGGCCGCGTAGGCGGAAGCGACCCGGTCGAGCTCCTTCGCCACCGCTGGGAAGAGCGCGATGCGGTACGGCTTGACGAGCGGCAGCACGGTCACCGAGACGACGGAATCGGCCCGCCGCGCCGACGACGAGGTCGCTCCGACCGCGGCCTTCCAGTCGCCCGGAGCGCGGAACGCGAATCCGGCGCCCCTGACGACCTGGCCCGTTGCAGCGCGCGTCTCCGTCGCCCCGCCGCCTCCTCCCCCGCCGCAGCCGGCGGACGCCAGGGCAAGCGCGAGGAGGGCCGCGACGGCGGCAGGCCGTTTGCGTCGCTTTCGCTGGGGATAGACTCGCCTCGGATCGACGACCGAAAGGACGCGGAACATGCCCAAGACAACTGAGAAGGTGGCCTCGGTGGCCGGAACAGCCAAACCCTACGTGGATCGGGCCCTTCACGACGAGGAGCTCCGCGAGCACGTCAAGCAGGCCTACTCGGCCGCCCGCACGATCTACGACGAGCTGATCGCTCCGCGCAGCGTCGTCGGCACGGCGCAGCGGCTGGCCTCGGACGAGGAGATCCAGGACAACCTGCGCCTCGCAGTGGCGGAGCTGCGCCGGGCGGCCGGACGGCTGCAGGGCCAGCGCCAGGAGCGGCATGCGGGACGCACCCTCCTCCTGCTGATCGGGGTCGCGGTGGGGCTCCTCTACAACCCGGTGACCGGGCCGGAGACGCGCCGCTGGCTCAAGGACAAGCTGTTCGGCGGCTCGGACGAGTTCGGCTTCGACGAGCAGTCCGGCAACGGAGGGATAGGGGCAGCGTAAGCAGCGGTCGCTAGGCGCGATCCAGCACAGGCAATGGCGTCGGCAGCTGGCCGAGCGGGCTGCCGCCCGTGACCACCGAGACCGGGGCCCGCATCGCCCGGCGCAGCGAGCCGGGGTCGAGCCCGCTCGCGGTCGAGATGTCCGTCGACTCGAGCAGCATCGCGCCGGGCGTCGGTGCGCTGCTCGCCGCCTGCGACTGGGAGGCGTATGGGGACACCGCCGGGAGGATGCGGATGTCCTCGAGCCGCTTCCAGGCATCCAGGTAGCGGGTCGGGTCGACCGCCCCGTCGTAGCCGAGGAACAGCATCGAGACGGGATGGACCTCGAAGTGGAGGTGGTAGGGCGTCCCCTGCGCGTCGCCCGTGTTACCGACGAAGCCGAGGACCTCGCCGGCGGTCACGTGGCGGCCGTCCACCGCCAGGCTCGTGTACGCGGACAGGTGGGCGTAGTAGAACTCGTTGCCGCCGCTGTCCCGCAGCCAGAGACGCCAGCCGCCGATCTCGTTCCAGCCGACGGAGTACACCGTGCCGCTCGTGACCGCGAGGATCGGGGAGCCGAGCGACGCGAAGATGTCGTCGCCGTGATGCCAGCCGCCCGAAACGTCCCCGCGCGGGGCCCCGAACGAGTCGCCGTACCCCGACGGGCCGTAGACGGGGAAGACGTATCCACCCGAGGTCAGCTTCGGCGTGACGCTCGGCGGCGTGAGGACGAGCGGGCCCTTCCCGCGCTTCTTCGGCGCCTTCGACTTCGTCTTCGCTCCGCGCGAGGCCGGCGACGGCATCTGCGGGGCGGGACGACGGGTCGTGGGCGGCGCCGGCGCCGACGTCGTGGTCGGAGCGGTCGTCGTCCCCGCCGGCGGCTCAGGCGAGCGGGCATAGGCGTCGGCGTAGCCGACCCGGATCTCGGTGCCGGCGGTCAGCCCGCCGTGATCTGCGTCGAGGTGGACGACGAGCGCGGTGACCGTGCCGCGCCACGACGGGGCCGTATCGGGACCCACCTTCGCCGACTGCGGCAGCAGCAGCGCGTAGCCCCAGTCCGCGAGCTGGATCCTCGCGTTCGGCGTCGCGGTCACGGGAGCGCCGAGCACGACCAGGTTCGTGAGACCCGAGTCGCTCAGATCGCCGATCGTTCCGGCGGAGCTGACGGACCCCTGGGCCGAGTCGGCAGTGATCTCGCCGTGGAAGAGCGAGAGCCCCGAGACGGCCGTGGTCGCGCTCGCAGTGCCGTCGTCGGCGCTCGCGGTCGCGCTGACGGACGTCGAGGCGGCCGAGACCACCGACCCATCGGCCGGGTATGCGAACGGCGCCTCGGGGACGGCGGCGTCCGGCGGTGCGCTCGCCTGCGTGGTGGCGCCGACAAGCGTCTGGTCGGCCGCGACGATCTGGACCGCGAGACCGGTGGCGGTCGCGGGCGGGCCCGGCGCGATCGGCGGGGAGGCCGACGCACCGCCGCCGAGGGCGGCGCAGGCAACGGCCAGACCCAGAGCAACGCTGAAACGCCCCTTCACCGCCCGCTCATTATGGGGGATCTCCCGGGACGCGCCTGCGGCTACGGCCCGGTGCGGCGGCGCGCCCGCCACGCAACCTGTACCGCGACGACGATCATCAGGGCTCCGAACAGGCGCTCGAGCACGCCTTCCGGCAGGTGCTCGGCGAGGACGACTCCCCCCTCCACCCCTGCGATCGCGGCGAGCCCGATCACGAGCGCGGGCCGCCAGCGGACGTTGCCGTACCGCTGCTGCCGCCAGGTCCCGGCGACGACCGTGGGGATGATCGCGAGCAGGGACGTGGCCTCGGCGTGCAGCTGGGTGAGCCCGAGGCCGAGCGTCAGCGTCGGCACGAACAGGATGCCGCCGCCGACGCCGAACAGCCCGGCGAGGACACCGGCGACAACTCCGAGTCCGATCGCGAGAAGGGCGACGTCCATCAGACGAGCAGCTTGACCCCGATGCCCGCGAGCAGGAGCGCGAAGAGCAGCGAGAGCGTCCGGCCGGCGATGCGCTGCTGGAGCGCCGTGCCGGCGATCGCGCCCGCGGCGGCCGGCAGGCCGAGCAGCGCCGCCGCCCCCGGCTTGAGCTCCCCGTGGACGCCGTACGAGGTCGCGCCCGCGACGGCGATGACGCCGATCGCCGCCAGCGAGGTGGCCATGGCAGGACGCTCCTGCCAGCGCCCGAGCAGGAGGAGCAGCGGGACGACGATGATCCCGCCGCCCACGCCGAAGAGCGCGCTGAAGAAGCCCGCCGTCACCCCGATCAGGACCAGCTGCACCACGCTTGCCTATTCTCCATCAGCGTGGACACGACGACCCTGATCGCCCGTCTGGCCGACCGGCCGGAGGCGGCGGGAGTGCTGCTCGACGTCGACGGCACCCTCGCGCCCATCGTCGGCCGCCCGGAAGACGCGACCGTGCCGGAGGACACGCGCATGGTCCTGCGCGAGCTGGCCGGCCGCTACTCCCTCGTCGCCTGCATCAGCGGGCGGACCGAGGAAGACGCCAGGCGGGTGGTGGGCGTGGACGAGCTGGTCTACGTCGGCGAGCACGGCATGGGCTACGACCCGAGGGCGGACGAGTGGTCGGAGGAGCTCGACAGCCTGGTCGAGGAGAGCGGCTGGGAGCCGGAGCGAAAGGACTACTCGGCCGCGTTCCACTACCGCACGGCCGGCGATCAGGCGGCCGCCGTCGACTCGCTGCGGAAGGTCGAGCGTCGGGCAGTCGAGCTCGGGCTGCGCGCCCGCTGGGGCCGCAAGGTGCTCGAGGTGTTGCCGCCGATCGAGGCGGACAAGGGAACGGCGGTGCGGGCGCTGCTCGCCGAGCGCAGGCTGCAGCGCGCCCTCTACGCCGGCGACGACGCGACGGACGTCGAGGCCTTCAGAGGGCTCGACGGTCTCGAGGTCGCGATCCGTGTCGCAGTCGTCTCCGACGAGGGGCCGAACCAACTCGGTCACGCCGCCGACCTGATCGTCGGCGGCACGTCGGAGCTCGTCACGCTGCTCCGGAGGCTCTGAACCCGTGCATCTGACGGAGGAGGTGCTCGCGCCGGTTCGCGAGCGCTTCGGCACGCCGGTCGTGCTCGAGTGGCAAGGCGAGATCACCGAGCAGGAGCTTCGAATCGCCACCTACGACCCACTCCGAACCCACGACGTCACGCTGTTCATCCTCAACGGATCCACGCCTGTAGCGCATGGTCGGGCTTTGCCCGGCCATGCTGCGGCAGGTTCTCGCCTCGCGCTGATCCGCAAGCACCCGTTCCCGCCGGACGTCTGGCGCCCTCCCGGCGGCGGCGTCAAGCCCGGCGAGGACTTCGTCGACGCCGTCCGCCGCGAGGCGCTGGAGGAGACCGGCCTGCGGGTGGAGCTCGAGCGCTACCTGGTCGAGACGCGTGCCCGCTTCTCGCACGGCGGGCGGGACCTCGACTGGCGCACGCACGTCTTCCTGGCGACGACCGCCGACGAGGCGATCGCCCCGCTCGACACCGTCGAGATCGCCGAGGCGCGCTGGGGAACACTCGCCGAGCTCGGCGGCCCGCTGCGCGAGCGCCTGCTCGCAACAGGCCGAGCGTTCTGGCGCTACCGGGTCGCCCTGCACGACGCGGCGATCGCCGCGATTCCGAACGGGAGCGACTGACCGGCGTCCTAGGCTAGACGGGGTGGGCAACCTGTCCACTCCGCTGCTCGCGCTCGTGTTCGTCGCGGGAGCGGCCGCAACCTGGGTCGCCGGTCTTTCCCTGTCCAAGTCGACGGACTCGCTCGACCGGCGGTTCGGCCTCGGCGAGGAGCTCGGCGGCCTGATCCTGCTCGCGATCGCCGGGACGCTCCCCGAGATCGCGATCGTCGCCTCGGCCTCGCTGGCGGGACATCTCGATCTCGCCGTCGGCAACCTGATCGGCGGCATCGCGATGCAGACGCTCGTCCTGGTCGTGCTCGACGCGGCGACAGGGCGGAAGCGCCCGCTCAGCTTCCTCGTCGGGTCTCTCACGCCCGTGATCGAGGCGCTGATCGTCGTCGTCTGCCTGGCGACGGTGCTCGCCGGGGCGGCGCTGCCTTCCTCGACGAGCGTCGGCGGCGTCAGCCCGACCTCGATCGCGGTGGTCGTCCTCTGGATCGGCGGCGTCCTGATCGTGAACCGGGTCCGCCTGCGGACGGACTGGAAGATCGAGATGCCGGGAGCCCGGCCGGGCCGGCGGCACGTCCGCGAGGACCACCCCGACGAGCGGCGCCCGTTCCTGAACCGGCCCACGTGGCTCGTCGCAGGCGTCTTCGGGCTCGCGGCGTGCGTGACGCTCGGCGCGGGCGTCGCGCTCCAGTCGTCGGGCAACGTGCTTGCCGGCCGGATGGGCCTGCAGGGCGCGATCTTCGGCGCGACCGTGCTCGCGGCGGCGACGGCGCTGCCGGAGATCTCGAGCGGCATTGCCGCGATCCGCCTCGGCGACCACCAGCTCGCGATGGGCGACATCCTCGGCGGCAACTCGTTCCAGCTCACCCTCTTCCTGCTCGCCGACATCCTCGCCGGCACGCCCGTGATCGTCGCCGAGCGCGGCTCCGACGTCTGGCTCGGCGGCGCGGGGTTGCTGATGACCGGGATTGCCGCCGCCGCGGTGATCGCCCGTCCCAAGCGGACGTTCCTCTGGCTCGGGATCGACTCGATCGCCCTGGTCGCCGTCTACGCGGGCGCGATCGTGCTCCTACCCAAGGTCACGTAGGAGATCCCAGGCGCGGCGCACGTCGTCCTCGGTGGTGCGCTCGTTGCCGATCGCGAGCCGGAGCACGTACCGGCCGTCGAGCTTCGTGTGCGAGAGGAAGATCTCGCCGCTCGCGTTCGCCCGCTCGAGGATCGACTCGTTCTCCTCGTCCGAGCCCTCGCGCCTGAAGCAGACGAGCGAGAAGTGCCGCGGCGCGCACAGCTCCCAGCCCGGCTCGACCCGCACCCACCCTTCGAAGAGCTCGGCGAGGCGAATCGCCTCCCGGATGCGACGCCTGAGCCCCTCGGCCCCGTAGCAGCGCAGCACCGCCCAGAGCTTGAGCGACCGGAAGCGCCGGCCCAGCGCCGGACCGTACTCGCTCAGGTTGAGCGCCCCCTCGTCGGTCGTGCGCAGGAACTCCGGCACGAGCGAGAAGGCGTCGCGGAACTCGTCGGGGCGGCTCGTCCAGAGCAGCGAGCAGTCCATCGGCGTGTACATCCATTTGTGCGGATTGACCGTGAGGCTGTCGGCCCGGTCGATCCCCTCGAACGCCCAGCGCAGCTCCGGGCAGACCATCGCCGAGCCGGCGTAGGCGGCGTCGACGTGCAGCCATGTACCCGTCTCTGCACAGCGGTCGGCGATCGCGGGCAGCGGGTCGACGGACGCGGTCGAGGTCGTGCCGACGGTGGCGACGACGGCGGCCGCGTCGTCGAGCCGAAGCGAGTCGGCGACCAGCCGGTACTCCCCGTCGGCGTTCGCCTCGCGCAGCTCCATCCCGAGCATCTGCGCCGCCTTATGGGTGGCCGAGTGCGTGTGCGGCGAGCAGACGACCAGGTTGCGCCCGGTGGCATGGCGGGCGGCGATCAGCGCCGCGAGAGTGCCGGTCGAGGCGGTGTCCTCGATGTGACCGTGCCAGCCGGCCGGCAGCCCGATCAGCTGCGCGACCCAGTCGCAGACGAGCAGCTCGAGCTCGGTCGACGCCGGCGCGGTGCGCCAGAGGAAGCCCACGTTGTTCAGGGTCGCCGCGAGCAGCTCGGCGAGGATCCCCGGCTCGGAGCCGGTGACCGAGAAGTAGGCGAAGAAGCGCGGGTGCTGCCAGTGGGTGACGCCCGGCATGAGGATCTCGTCGAGGTCGCGCAGCACCGCCTCGAACGGCTCGGGCTCCTCCGGCGGCGACGCCGGCAGCCTGGCGCGGATGTCACCCGGCTCGACCTGCGCGAGCACCGGGTAGTCCGCGACGCTCTCGAGGTAGTCGGCCGCCCAGTCGACCGCGCGGTGCCCGTCCTCCCGGAACGTCACTTCTTTGCCTTGACCTTCGGCCACGGCCGCGTGTTGACGACTTGCTCCTTCGTCAGCCAGGCACGGCGGGCCTGACCGATCCCGAGCCTCGCGTAGCCCAGCGCTCCGACCGAGTGCGCGTCGGTGGAGACGACGATCCGAACCGCCCGCCCGCCGGCGAGCCGGGCGTCGGCGTCCCGCAGGTCGAGGCGGTCCGGCTGCGAGTTGATCTCGACCGCGGTGCCCGTCTCGACGGCCTTGGCGAAGACCTGCTCGAGGTCGACGTCCATCGGGGCGCGCCGGTTGATCTTGCGACCCGTGAGGTGGCCGATCACGTCGACGTGAGGGTTCTCCATCGCCGCCAGCACCCGCTCGGTCGGCGACGTCGAGAACGCGGCGTGGATCGAGGCCACCACCCAGTCGAGCTCCGAAAGCGTCTCGTCAGGAACGTCGAGCGTCCCGTTCGCGCGGATGTTCGCCTCGATCCCGTGGAGCAGCCGGAACGGCTTCAGACGCGCGTTCAGCGCGGTGAGCTCCTCCGCCTGCGCCTCGAGCCGCCCGTCGCGCAGGTAGTGGGAGTGGTCGGTGATCGCGAGGTACGAGTAGCCGCGCGCCTTCGCGGCCAGCGCCATCTCCTCCATCGTGTTCTTCCCGTCCGACGACCAGGTCGTGTGCGCGTGGAGGTCTCCGCGCAGATCGCTCTCCTCGACCAGCGCCGGCAGCTCGCCCCGGCGCGCGGCCTCGAGCTCGCCTGCGGCCTCCCGCAGCTCCGGCGGGACGAACTGGTAGCCGAGCCACTCGTACAGCTCCTCCTCCGACGTGAACGTGTGCACCTCGCCGGTCTCGACCTCGGTGATCCCGTACTCGGAGATCGAGAGCCCGCGCCGCTGCGCCTCCTCGCGCATCGCGACGTTGTGAGACTTCGAGCCGGTGAAGTGCTGCAGCAGATTGCCGTAGCACTTCGGCGGCACGACCCGCAGGTCGAAGCGCAGCCCGTCGTGCGAGATCACCGTCGCCTTCGTCCCGCCCCGCGCCGCGACGTCGGCGACCCAGTCGAAGCCGGTGAACGCGTCGATCAGGCCCTTCGCGTCGGTCGCGGTGGCGATGATGTCGAGGTCGCGGAAGGTCTCTCGCCGGCGGCGCACGCTGCCTGCCTCGGAGACCTGCTCGGCGGCCGGGTGCGCGCGCAGCGCCTCGACCGCCGCGAGCACCGCCGGCAAGCCCGTGCCGAGCAGCGGCCGCGAAGGCGCCTTCGGCTTGGAGCGCTCCTTCAGCGCCTTCAGGACGTTCTCCTCCACCTTCGGGCCGAGGCCGGTCAGGGTCCTGAGCCGTTGCTGCTCGGCCGCCTCGCGCAACCCGGCCAGCGTCGTCACGTCGAGCTCCAGCCAGATCCGCCTGGCGGTCTTCGGCCCGAGCCCGGGAAGTCGCATGAACGCGACCACGTCGGCGGGTATCCGCTCCCGGCGCTTGGTCAGCGCCTCGATCTCGCCCTTCTCGACGATCTGGACGATCTTCTCCTCGATCGTCTTGCCGATCCCCTGCAGCTCCTTCGCCTTTCCGTCGAGCGCGAGCTGCGCGATCGAGCCGCCGGTCTCGCCGATCCGCTGCGCCGCCCGCCGGTAGGCGAGCACGCGGAAGGCCTCCGTGCCCTCGAGCTCGAGCATGTCGGCGAGCAGCTCGATCTGCTCGATCACCTCCGCGTTCCTCGGCAGCGCCACTGGCGCGATCATAGGCACCGTGCCCAGGGCGACGATCTGCCTCCCCACCTACAACGAGCGGGACAATCTCGAGCCGATGGTGGCCGCGCTGCTCGAGCGTCTCGGCCCGGACGACCGCGTGCTCGTGATCGACGACAGCTCGCCCGACGGCACCGGCGAGCTCGCCGACGAGCTCGCTGCCCGGGACGACCGCGTCGACGTCCTCCACCGCCCGGAGAAGCAAGGGCTCGGGCCCGCCTACGTCGCCGGCTTCCACCGCGCGCTCGCCGACGGCGCCGAGCTCGTGCTGGAGATGGACTGCGACTTCTCGCACGGTCCCGACGACGTCCCGCGGCTGATCGCGGCGGCGGCCGAAGCCGACGTCGTCCTCGGCTCGCGGTACGTCCGCGACGGACACGTCGAGGACTGGGGGGCGGGCCGCCGGTTCGTGTCGCGGGCGGGATCGTTCTACGCGCAGACCTTGCTCGGCACGCGGATCCGCGACCTGACCGGCGGGTTCAAGTGCTACCGGCGCGCCGTGCTCGAACGCATCGACCTCGACGCCGTATCGGCGCGGGGCTATGCCTTCCAGATCGAGACCACGTACCGCGCGCTCCGCGCCGGCTTCCGCGTCGTGGAGATCCCGATCACCTTCACCGACCGCGAGGTGGGCCACTCGAAGATGAGCCGCTCGATCGTGCTGGAGGCGATCTGGCGCGTCCCCTACCTCCGGCTCCAGGCGCTTACCGGGCATCTAGGCTGAGCTCGTGCTCGAGGTCACCGACGCGTCCTTCGCCGCCGCGGTGCTCGGGGCCGAGCGGCCGGTGATCGTCGACTTCTGGGCGCCCTGGTGCGGCCCGTGCACCGCGGTCGGCAAGGCGCTCGAGGAGCTGGAGGCCCGGCACGGCGACCGCGTGGGCTTCGCCACGGTCAACGTCGACGAGCACCCACTCAGCGCCGCCGACCACAACGTGCTCTCGTTGCCGACCGTGATCCTCTTCGCAGCCGGCGTACCGCAGATGACGGTGGTGGGAGCACGCTCGCGAAGCCACTTCGAGCAGCAGTTCGCCGGCTGGCTCGACTAGACCGACGACGCGAAGTGCTCGAAGCCGCCGAGCTCGAACGGCTCGCCGTGCAGCAGCAGCTCGACGCCCTCGCCCTCCGCGCAGCGACCGATCGCGGCGAAGTCGGCCGCGTCGGCAACCGCCGCCAGCAGCTCGTAGTCCTCGCCGAAGCCGAGGTCGGCCAGCTCTGCTCCCTCCGCCAGGGGCACGCGCTCGAGCTCGATGATCAGGCGGCACCCCGACCGCCGCGCGATGTGGCCGGCGTCGTGGACGAGGCCGTCCGAGACGTCGAGCATCGCGTGCGCGACGCTCGCAAGGGCGCGACCCTCCTCGAGGCGAAGCGGCGGCCGGACGTACCGTCCGTCGCGGAAGGCGGCGCCGGCTGCACCGAGCGGGCCGGTGACGACGAGGACGTCGCCCGGCTTCGCACCCGCACGGCCCGGCACGCGCCGGGAGCGTCCGATCGCCGTCACGCTCAGCATCAGCTGGTCGGCAGCGCTCGTGTCGCCTCCGATTACGGGCACCTCCGCCTCCGCGAAGCCCTCGTACAGCTCGAAGACGTCGGCGACGGCGGTCCCGGCCTGCGCCGCAAGCGTGACCACGAGCCCCTCCGGCTCCGCTCCCGAAGCGGCGAGGTCGCTGAGGTTGACCGCCGCTGCGCGGAAGCCGAGCTCGCGCCACGAGATCCGGTCGAGCCGGAAGTGGACGCCCTCGACGAGCGCATCCTGCGTGACCACGCGGCCATCGGCCAGCTCGGCGGCGTCGTTCTCGATGCGCAGGACGAGGCCGCGCCGCTCGAGCTCCGCGAGCAGCCCGAGCTCGCCCACGTCACCGAGCCGCACGGATCCCCAGGACGTCCACGGGCCCGTCGCCGGCTCCGATCTCCGTGAGCCCTTGCGCAACTGCACGCGACGCGGCCGCCGCAGCGGCCCGCGCCGCTTCCTCCAGGGACAGTCCCCTCGCCAGGGCCGCTGCAAGCGTGGCCGAATGGGTGCAGCCGGCGCCGTGCGTGGCGGCGACGTCGTGCCGCTCGACCGGGATCTCGACGTGGCGGCGGCCGTCGAAGAGGTGGTCGACCGACCGGTCGGCATGGCCCCCGGTGACGATCACCGCCCGGGCTCCGAGAGCGTGGACGCGCTCCGCCAGTAGGGACAGACCCTGCGGGTCTGTCCCTCCAGAAAGCGCCCGGGCTTCGTCCAGGTTGGGCGTGACCACCGTCGCCAGCGGAAACAATCGCCTCACGAGCGCGTCGACCGCGTCGTCCCGCAACAGCCGCGCGCCCGAGCTCGCGACCATCACCGGGTCGACGACCACCGGCACGCGATGGTCTGCGAGGAAGTCGGCGACCGTCTCGATCACGGCCGCGGAGAACAGCATCCCGGTCTTCGCCGCGTCCACACCGATGTCCGAGAACACGGCCTCGAGCTGCGCACGCACGAACTCCGGCGGCACCTCCAGGACGCCCGTGACGCCGACCGTGTTCTGCGCGGTCAGCGCGACGATCGCGGTCGTGCCGTGGCAACCGGCGGCGGCGAACGCCTTCAGGTCGGCCTGGATCCCCGCTCCGCCTCCCGAGTCGGAGCCGGCGATCGTCAGGCACCGCGGAACCGGCGAGTCGCGCATTCCCGGCTAGCATCGTGTCACGGCCACAGCACTCCGTGGAGGTGCGATGGGAACGCCGTTCACCCATACGACCTGGCAGGTGAAGCCCGGCCTCGAGGACGAGTTCGTCGAGCGCTGGCGGGAATGGGCCGAGTGGAGCCACCGACAGGGGCTCCGGGCCCATGCCCGACTCCTCCGCGACCTGGAGAGCCCCGGGACGTTCGTCAGCTTCGGCCCCTGGGAGACGATCGCCTCCGTCCGCACCTGGCGCGGCGAGCCGGGCTACCACGAGCGGGTCGCCCGGCTCCAGGAGCTGGTCGAGCGCTTCGAGCCGCGCACGCTCGAGCAGGTCGCAGAGATCTAGCCATTCCGTTCCGGAATGGCTAGACGCCTGGCCGCTACGCTCGGTTCGTGAGTGCGCGGTACGACGGACTCGCCGACTGGTACGACGACAATCTCGCCGACTTCACGCTGGCGGCAACCGACGTGCTCGATCGTCTCCTCGGTAAGGGCCGCGGAGCCTGCCTCGACCTCTGTTGCGGCACCGGACTCCACTTCGAAACGCTGAGGGGGCTCGGTTGGAGAGTGACCGGCGTCGACATCTCCACCGACCAGCTCCGACTTGCCCGCGAGCGCGCCGGCACGAACGTGGATCTCGTCCAGGCCGATGTCACCGACCTTCCGTTCGAGGACGAGAGCTTCGACGCAGCCGTCTCGATGTTCACGCACACGGACGTGGACGATTTCGGCGCTCTCCTCCGTGAGGCAACGCGAACACTTCGACCGGACGGCCGACTCGTGTACGTGGGCCTCCATCCGTGCTTCGTCGGTCCACACTCCCGCTTCGAGCGGGCGAAGGGGATTCCGACTCTCCATCTCGGATATCGCAAGGCCCGCCGTTACGACGCGGCACCCGGGATCTCGGCCGACGGCCTGCGTGCCCGCGTCGGGGCTGTCCACCTGCCCCTGGAGCACCTGCTCGGCGCGTTCCTGGATGCCGGCCTTGTCCTCGAGCGTTTCGAAGAGCACGGGGAGGGCGACTTCCCGCCGCGGATCGCCGTTCGCGCGCGCCCGTGAGAGCCGCTCGCGCGGCGTCAAGGCCACGGCGAACGCCTCCTTTCCTGTCGCGCGTCGCCCGAAGCACCAAGTAACACTGTGTTACAAGAGGGGTTCCGGAAGCGATACACGGGTAGCGACGCGATGGCGGTACGCTCGAGCAGTGGCTGTCGAGACTGCTCCCTGGGCCGGGATCCTGGAGGGCGAGGAGCTCGCCCACACCGGCAGCGAGCCGCCGCGCGAGGCGCGGACGGCGCCGTTCCCGGACGACCTCTCTCCGAAGCTCCGCGCCGCGCTCGAGGCGCGCGGCGTCCACGAGCTCTACGAGCACCAGGCCGACGCCTGGGCGGCAGCCGGCCGCGGCGAGCACGTCGCGATCGTCACCGGCACGGCGAGCGGCAAGTCGCTCGCCTTCAACCTGCCCGTTCTCGACGCACTGGCGCGCGAGCCCAAGCGCCGGGCGATCTACCTGTACCCGACGAAGGCGCTCGCGCAGGACCAGCTGCGCGCGCTGACCGACCTGAAGGTGCCGCGCGTCCGCCCGGCGATCTACGACGGCGACACGGAGGCCGAGCGGCGCTGGCAGATCCGCAAGTGGTCGAACCTCGTCCTCTCCAATCCGGACATGCTGCACGTCGGCATCCTCCCCCACCACGACCGCTGGGGCGACGTGCTGGCCAACCTCGCCTACGTCGTCGTCGACGAGGCCCACGTCTACCGCGGGGTCTTCGGCTCGCACGTCGGCAACGTGCTCCGCCGGCTGCGCCGGATCGCACGCATCTACGGCGCCGAGCCCCAGTTCCTGCTCGCGTCGGCGACGATCGCGAACCCCGATCGCCTCGCCCGTTCGCTGCTCGGCCTCGACGTCGCCGTCGTCGGCGACGACGCCGCGCCGCGCGCCGAGCGGACGATCGCGCTCTGGAACCCGGCCCTCCTCGACGAGGAGCTCGGCCTCCGCGCGAGCGCGCTCGGCGACGCGGCCCGGCTGATGGCCGACCTCGTCGAGCGCGGCTTGCGCACGCTCTGCTTCGCCAAGAGTCGGAAGTCGGCGGAGCTGATCCACAAGTTCGCGGTCGACCGGCTGGGCCGCGAGTGGCACGACCGGCTGTCGCCGTACCGCGCGGGCTACACGCCCGCCCAGCGCCGCGACATCGAGCGGCGGCTCGCCTCCGGCGAGCTCCTCGGCGTCAGCGCGACGGACGCGCTCGAGCTCGGGATCGACATCGGCCTGCTCGACTGCGTGATCTCGACCGGCTTCCCGGGCACGGTCGCGAGCCTGCGCCAGCAATGGGGCCGGGCCGGCCGCCGCGGACACGGACTGGCGATCCTGGTCGCGAGCGAGGACGCGCTCGACCAGTACTTCATGCGCGAGCCCGAGGCCCTGCTCGGACGCCGGGTCGAGGCCGCCATCCTCGACCACGCCAACCCTCGCGTGCTCGACGGCCACGTGCGGGCAGCGGCGTTCGAAGCACCCCTGGACGAAACCGATATCCCGGTCCTGGGTGTGGAGGCCCTCGCCCGCGCGCCGTTCTTGCCGGACCTCAGACGTACCCCGACGGGGTACGTCTGGTCAGGGCGCGACTACCCGGCCGCGCGCGTCCCGCTGCGCTCGACCAGCCCTGACGCCTTCTCGGTGGTCGACGTCGAGACGGGCTCCGTCCTCGGCCTGGTCGAGCGCGAGCGTGCGTACTCGACCGTGCACGACGGCGCGGTCTACCTCCACCTCGGGCAGGCCTACCGCGTCACCGACCTCGACCTCGACACCCGGCAGGCGCTGGTCGCGCCGTTTCACGGCGACCTCTACACCCAGGCGAAGAAGGACACGACCACGGCGATCGAGGAGCCGCAGCGCGTGGAGGCTCGGCTCGGCCTGGAGCTCGCGTGGGGACGCGTCTCGGTCACCGAGCAGGTGGTCGCCTACCAGCTGAAGAAGGCCTCGACGCAGGAGACGCTCGACCTCGTCGGCCTCGACCTGCCGCCGACCACGTTCGAGACGGAGGCGGTCTGGTTCTGCCCGGAGGAGTGGATGCTGGAGGGGATCGACCGGATGCCGGCGCTGCTCGGCAGCCTGCACGCGGCCGAGCACTCGCTGATCGCGCTGCTGCCGCTCTGGGCGATGTGCGACCGCTGGGACATCGGCGGCCTGTCGACGAACGTCCACTTCCAGACCGGCCGGCCGACGATCTTCGTCTACGACGGGCACCCGGGCGGAGTGGGGATCACCGAGCGCGGGTTCGAGGCGTTCGAGGGCTGGGTCGGCGACACAGCGAAGCTGCTCGCCGGCTGCCCGTGCGAGCACGGCTGCCCGTCGTGCGTCCAGTCGCCGAAGTGCGGCAACCTGAACGACATGCTCGACAAGGCCGGGGCTCGCCGGTTGCTCGAGCGGATACTTGCTGCCGTCTGACCCGATCGAGCCGGGTAGGCTGGGGAGCCCACGGTTACCCGCGGACGAGCCGGTACCGTCCGCCGTCGAGGGATTCCGGAGAGACGCCCGGCGGCGTTTCGGGCTTGAGGACCAGGGTCTCGGCAGGCGCATTCTCGAGCAGCCACGCGAGGTCCTTCGAGGCGAACCCGCCTTGAAGCGTCGCAGGAGCGACGATCCGATCGAATTTCTCGGCCTCCCAGAGCAGCCGAAGAGCATGCGACAGCGAGCGGCCCTTCTCGATCCGCGCGTCGACCGGAACACCTGCACGCACCGCGGCCCGCTCGACCGCCTCCAGCATCGGCATCGCGACGCCCACCTCCTCGTGGAGGGGCGAGTCCTCGGAGTAGCGCAACGGAACGATCAGGATGTACGCCGGCACGAGGGTCGCCCCTTCCGCGCGCGTGATCCTGATCGCAGCGTCGAGCACGGTCGGGTCGAGCGTGCCCCCCGTGAACGGCACGAGAATGCGGCGGGCGCCGGGCTTGCGCCGCCGGATGTGAACCCCGCTGCGCACGACGAGCGCGGCGACAAGCAGGACGGCGAGCGCGGCAACTGCGATGACGGCGACGATCACGGCGTCAGCCTGTCCCGCTCGGCGCGGCTGGCCACCACGCGAATGTCGATACCGGGCAGCTCCCGGACCATCCGGGACAGAAGCGACCCGCCGAGGATCTCCCGGCGGCGTGACTCGTCGGGAGTGCCGACGAAGACGTAGGTGGACCCTCGCTCGGCCGCAACCTGGCGGACCGTCCGGACGAGATCGTCCCCCTCCTCCTCCAGGAAGTGGACACCCAGGATCACCGCGAGCCGGCGCAGAGCGGCCAGCTGCGTCGCCTCGTCCTCCGTCGGAGGCCTGCCCGGGAGGCGAACCCAGAGCGAGTCCATTTCGGCGCCGAGCCGCTGGGCCGAGCGCCATGCCCGCCGCATGATCCGCTGCGATTTCGGCTGGGGCTCGATCAGCGCGAGGACACGCTCCGCGACCGCCTGCTGGCTCAGCGGCTCGAGAGTCTTCGAGGCCCGCCTGTGCTCGACGTCCTCGGCGACCTCGCGCAGCGCGAGCTCGCGGAGCGCCGAGAGCCGCTCTGCCCGGAAGAAGTTGTCCAGCGCGATCTGCGTGCGTTCGCGCGGATAGACCTTGCCGGCGCGAATCCGGTCCTGGAGCGCCTCCGGGGTCAGGTCGACCAGGACGACCTCGTCCGCCTCGTTGAGGATCCGGTCCGGGAACGTCTCGCGGACGCGCGTCTCGGTCAGCTCGAAGACGGCGTCGTTCAGGCTCTCCAGGTGCTGGACGTTGACGGTCGAGATGACATCGATGCCCGCCTCGAGAATCTCGTCGATGTCCTGGTAGCGCTTCTGGTTGCGCATCCCGGACGCATTGGTGTGCGCGAGCTCGTCGATCAGCGCCAGCTCGGGCGCACGACGCAGGACGGCGTCGACGTCCATCTCCTCGAGTTGCAGCGTCCCGTGCTCGGCGCGCATTCGGGGCACGACCTCGAGCCCCTCCGCAAGTGCCGACGTTTCAGGCCGGTCGTGCGGCTCGAGGTAGCCGATCACGACGTCCCGGCCCTCCGCCCGAGCCTGGCGGCCCTCCTGAAGCATCCGATAGGTCTTGCCCACGCCTGCGGCCATCCCGAGCAGGATCCGGTAGCGACCGCGGGCCACTCATGCCCCGAAGACGTTGTGAATGAGCAAGTCGATCAGCTTGATGCCGACGAAGGGCAGGATCATCCCGCCCAGACCGTAGATCAGCAGGTTCCGCCTCAGAAGCGCGGTCGCCCCGATCGCCCGGTACTTGACGCCGCGCAGGGCAAGCGGCACGAGCGCGGGGATGATCAGCGCGTTGAAGATGATCGCCGAGATGATCGCGCTCTGCGGCGTGCCGAGGTGCATGATGTTCAGACTCTCGAGCGGCCCGCGCTGCCCCGGAGTGGTTGCATACGTGTACGCGAACATCGCCGGGAGGATCGCGAAGTACTTGGCGACATCGTTCGCGATCGAGAACGTCGTCAGCGAACCACGTGTGATCAACAGCTGCTTGCCGACCTCGACGATCTCGATCAGCTTCGTGGGGTTGGAGTCGAGGTCGACCATATTGCCGGCCTCCTTGGCCGCCGTGGTGCCGGTGTTCATCGCCACGCCGACGTCCGCCTGGGCGAGCGCCGGCGCGTCGTTCGTCCCGTCGCCCGTCATCGCAATCATGCGTCCACGGCCCTGCTCTTCCTTGATCAACGCCATCTTCGCCTCCGGCGTCGCCTCGGCCAGGAAGTCGTCCACCCCCGCCTCCTGGGCGATGACGGCGGCGGTGACGCGGTTGTCGCCGGTGATCATGACCGTGCGGATGCCCATCTTCCTGAGCTCGTCGAACCGTTCGTTCATGCCGCCCTTGACGATGTCCTTGAGGTAGACGACTCCCAGCGCCCAGTTGTCGCGCGAGACGACGAGCGGCGTGCCGCCCTGCTCGGCGACGTGCTGGACGATCGAGTCGAGCTCGGTCGGCGCATTCCCTCCGCGCTCGGCGATGAACACCTTCACCGAGTCGGCGGCGCCCTTGCGGATCACGCTGCCGTTCAAATCGATCCCGCTCATCCGCGTCTGGGCGCTGAAAGGGACGAACGTGTGCTCGCCGAGCTCACGTTCGCGCAGGCCGAAGCGTTCCTTGGCGAGCACGACGATGGAACGACCCTCCGGTGTCTCGTCCGCGAGGGACGCGAGCTGCGCGACCTCGGCCAACTCCTTCTCGTCGACGCCGTCCACCGGCAGGAACTCGGCCGCCTGGCGGTTCCCGAGCGTGATCGTCCCGGTCTTGTCGAGGAGGAGCACGTCGACGTCACCCGACGCCTCGACTGCGCGGCCCGACATCGCGAGCACGTTGCGCTGGACGAGCCGGTCCATGCCGGCGATGCCGATCGCCGAGAGCAGAGCGCCGATCGTGGTCGGGATCAGCGCGACGAGCAGCGCGATCAGGACGGTCTGCGATTGGGGCGATCCGGCATAGATCGAGTACGGCTTCAGGGTGACGACGGCGACGACAAAGGTGATCGTCAGCCCCGCGAGCAGAATGTTGAGCGCGATCTCGTTCGGCGTCTTCCGGCGCTCCGCACCCTCGACGAGAGCGATCATCCGGTCCAGGAACGACTTCCCCGGCTCCTGGGTCACCTGGATCACGAGTCTGTCCGAGAGCAGCCTCGTGCCGCCGGTGACGGCGGAGCGGTCGCCGCCCGCCTCGCGGATGACCGGTGCCGACTCACCGGTGATCGCAGACTCGTCCACCGAGCCGACGCCCTCGATGATCTCCCCGTCCGCGGGGATGACCTCGCTTGCCTCGACGACGACGACATCCCCTCGCTGGAGCTCGGGCGCGGGTACCTCGCGGCCGTCCCGGAGGCGGGCGAGCGTTGTCGTGCGCGTGGCCCGCAGGGCGTTCGCCTGCGCCTTGCCGCGACCCTCGGCGACCGCCTCGGCGAAGTTGGCGAACAGCACCGTCAGCCAGAGCCAGATCGAGATTACCGCGACGAACCACAGATCGCCGGTGTGCCCCCGGGACAGGTTCAGGAAGAAGATGACCGTCGTCACCACGCTGCCGAGCTCGACGATGAACATCACCGGATTGCGGATCTGGCTGCGCGGATCGAGCTTCGGGAACGATCCTTTGATCGCAGCGAAGACGATGTCCCTGGAGAAGACACTTGCGGAGGCGCGGGCCACTACGAGCTCTCCCTGTCGAGTGCGACATTCAGCTTCAGGACGTTGACGCCGGGCTCGCCAAGAAAGCCGAGCGAGCGGCCATCGGTGTTCCGATCGATCAGCTTCTGGACCGCGTCGAGCGGGAGGTGACGGACGGCCGCGACCCGCCTGGACTGAAGCGAGGCATAGGCCGGCGAGATGTCGGGGTCGATCCCCGAGCCCGAGGTCGTCACCGCGTCGACCGGAATGTCGCCGATCTTCAGGCCCGGGTTGTACGGCCGCTCGAGCTTCAGGATCGCGGCGGCGGCGGCCGTCACGTTCTTGGCCAGGTCGGGATTGGTCGGGCCGAGGTTCGCGAACGTCGTCGCGCCGGCGTTGTAGGCAGGCGAGGTAGCTGACGGCCGCTCGTGGAAGTACCTCGCGCTCTCGAACTCCTGGCCGGCGAGCTGCGAGCCGATGACCTTGCCGTTCCGGATGATCAGGCTGCCGTTCGCCTTGTCCTTGAACGCGACCTGCGCGAACCCGGTCATCACCGCTGGATAGGCGAAGCCGAAGGCCAGCGTGAGGATCACGATCGCGACCACCGCACCTCTGAGGTCACGCCACATCAGTGCATCAGCCCCTCGACGATCGGGCCGAGCGTGAGCGCCGGGAAGATCATCAGCCCGGCGGTGAGCGCGATCACGCCGACGAGGAGCACGGCGAAGGTGCCGCCGTCGGTGCGGAAGGTGCCGGCCGACTCCGGAACCGCCCTCTTGGCGGCGAGCGATCCCCCCAGCGCGAGCGCGGCCAGCAGCGGGACGAACCGGCCGAGCAGCATCGCGATCGCGCCGAAGTTGGCCGAGAAGTTGGTCGCGCCGTAGCCGGCGAACGCGCTGCCGTTGTTGTTGCCCTGGGAGTCGTACGCATACAGTGTCTCGCTGAAGCCGTGGACGCCGACGTTGTAGATCGACGCGAGACCGCCCTTCGTCGTGATCGCGAGTGCGGTGAGGAAGAGCACCATCGACGGAACGAAGAGGGCCCCGATCGCGGCGAGCTTGATCTCGCGCGCCTCGATCTTCTTGCCCAGCCATTCCGGCGTCCGGCCGACCATCAGCCCCGCCACGAACACGGCGATGACGATGTAGAAGAACATCCCGTAGAGGCCGGAGCCGACCCCGCCGAAGATCACCTCACCGGTGAACATGTTGACGATCGGCACCGCGCCGCCATACGCCGTGAAGGCGTCGTGGCCCCCTGCGACGGAGCCGTTGGACGCATTCGTCGTCGCCACCGCCCACAGCGACGTGTTGGCGATGCCGTCGCGAACCTCCTTGTCGGACATGTTGCCGCCGCTCTGGCCGCCTCCCTCGGTGATGTTCACGCCGGAGTTGCGCAGCACCTGCGAGCCGTGCTGCTCGGCGGGCAACGCCACGGCCACGCCGATCGCGAACATCACGAACATGGCGGCGAACACCATGGTGGCGTGCCGGCGCGCGCCCACCATCCGCCCGAACATGAAGACCTGGCCCGCCGGGATGAGCAAGATCGCCAGCATCTCGAAGAAGTTGGAGAGCCCGGTCGGGTTCTCGAACGGCACCGAGGAGTTCGAGTTGTAGAAGCCGCCGCCGTTCGTCCCGAGCTGCTTGATCGCGATCTGGGACGCTGCCGGACCGCGTGCGATCGTCTGCTGGGCGCCCTCGAGTGTCGTCGCGGTCGCGTGCCCGTGGAAGGTCTGGACGACCCCCTGGGAGACCAGGATCACGGTCAGGACGACGGCGAGCGGGAGCAGGATGTAGACGCACGAGCGGTAGAGGTCTTGCCAGAAGTTGCCGAGCTCCCCGCGCGAGCGTCGGGCAAGGCCGCGCACGACCGCAGCGAGGACGGCCATCCCGACGGCGGCGGAGACGAAGTTCTGCACCGCCAGCCCTGCCATCTGGCTCAAGTACGACATCGTGTATTCGCCCCCGTAGTACTGCCAGTTCGTGTTCGTGACGAAGCTGGCGGCCGTGTTGAGCGAAATATGCGACGGAACGTTCGCGAGGTTGTCGGGATTCAAGAACAGGTGTGCCTGGACGCGCTGCAGCACGTAGAGCAGCACGAAGAACGGGACGCTGAAGATCAGCACCGATGTCCCGTACGACCGCCAGGATTGCTCGCGGGCGTTGCCGACCAGCCGCAGGAAGCCTCGCTCGAGCGAGCCGAGCGGGAGCCGATCGGCCGTGTAGATCTTCGCCATGTAGATCCCGAGCGGGTAGCTCAGCGCGATCAGCACGACCGCGTAGACGATGATCTGGCCGAGCCCCTGCCCGTTCACGGACGCCTCCTGACCCGCCCGGTCGCCGCCCTGCGACGGGGCGCGAACGAGACCGCGAACGAGCCGACAAGCAGCGCCGTGAGGACCACCGCCGCGGTGCTCACAGCTTCTCCCCCCTGAGCAGCGCATACACGAGGTACGCGAGGACGCAGAGCGAGATCACCAGCCCGATCACATCGCCGGAGGACATCAGATCTTCGCCAGCGCCCAGATCAGGAAGAAGGCGAACGCGAAGCACCCGGCGGCGACCGAGAGACCTGCCACGTCGTACATGGACCCAAACGTAGGCCCGTCCCGATCAACGTTGGCTCAAAGCCCTCACGACCGACCTCAATGTTTTCTAAACGGGCGCCACCAGCCTGTACCCGGCGCCCGGCTCGGTGAGCAGGTAGCGCGGCCTGGATGGATCGGGCTCGATCTTTCGACGCAGGTTGGAGACGTACACGTGGATGTAGTGCGCCTCGACCTGGTACGCCGGGCCCCACACCTCGCGCAGCAGCATCCGGTGCGTGAGCAGCTTTCCGCGGTTCTGAGCGAGCACCCGGAGCAGGTCGAACTCGTGCGGACTGAGCTTCACGCGGCTGCCGTCCCTCAACACCGTCCGGTTGGGAACGTCGATGCTCAGCTCGCCGATGCGGATCACCGGCTCGGACGCCGGCGCCGAGCGGCGCAGCACCGCACGCAACCGCGCCAGCAGCTCGTCGACGCTGAAGGGCTTGGTGACGTAGTCGTCCGCGCCGGCGTCCAGTGCAGCTACCTTCTCGCGTTCCTCGCCGACCGCGGAGAGGACGATCACGGGCGCCTCCGACCAGGTCCGGAACTGCCGGCAGACGTCGGTGCCGCTTCCGTCGGGCAGGACGAGGTCGAGGATCACTGCCTCGGGCGGACGGGTGGCGGCTGCGGCCAGTGCGGCTTCGACGGTCGCCGCCGTGTCGACCTCGTAGCCGGCGCCCCGCAGCGTCGTGCGGAGCGCACGGAGGATCTGCGGTTCGTCGTCGACGACCAGGATGCGCTGGCCGCTCATCGCGCCAACCCGGCGGGTACCTCCGCGACTGGGAGGGCGATCGCGAACGTCGCGCCCTGGCCCGGGCGGGACTCCGCCCAGATGCGGCCGCCATTCGCGTCCACGAACCCGCGCGCGATCGCCAGCCCCAGCCCGGCGCCGGCCCGAGCTTCGCCGTCGCGGCGGAAGAAGGGTTCGAAGACCCGCTCGAGATCGTCCGCAGGCAGGCCGGGACCCTGGTCGACGACCCGCACGATCGCCTCCTTTCTCGTCGCCGTGATGCGGACATGGACACGGCTTCCGGACGGCGAGAACTTCAGCGAGTTGTCGACGAGGTTGGCGATCGCACGCTGGATCTGCCCGCCGTCGACTTCGACGACCGGGGTCTCACCGACGACCTCGACCAGATCCGTGCTGCCGAGCGAATCGACCGCTTCGTGAACGAGGTCCGAGAGATCCCACGCCTCGACCTCGGGCACGGCCGCCCCCGCCTCCAGCTTCGAGAGGTCGAGGAGATCGCCGACCAGGCGCGCGAGACGATCCGACTCGGCCTCGATCGTCTCGAGCAGCTCGTCGCGGTCCGTCGAGCTGAGCCGCAGAGTCGGGTTCCTCAGCGCCCCGACCGCGGTCGCGATCCCCGTCAACGGCGAGCGAAGGTCGTGCGAGACGGCGCGCAGCAGGGCCGTCTTCACGAGGTCGCTCCTGCGCAGCGCCTCGGCTTCCAGAGCCTCGCGGGCGAGCTGGTCGCGTTCCGACGCGACCGCGAGCAGCGCCGCCAGCGGCGGCAGGAACCGCTTGCGCACGTCCGGCGCGGGGTCGGCCTCGGCCGGCGTGAAGATCGTCCCGACCTGGCGGTCGGCGGCTTCCAACGGGTAGAAGGCGCGGCCCGCGTCGACCCGGCGGCGAGACCCGAGCTCGATCTCGGCAGCAGAGACGCCGAGCACCTCGGCGGCCCGATCCTCGATGTCCTCGAGCTCCTCCGCCAGCTCGCGGCCGGCCAGCAGGTCGGTCGCGAGCGTAGCCAGCAACGCCGACTCGCGCTCACGCTGCTCCGCCGCCGCCGCGCGGCGCCGGGCCCGGGCGGCGAGCTCACTGACGACGACGGCCGTCGCGAGGTAGACGGCCAGCGCGAACCAGTTCTGCCCCTCGGAGAGCGTGAACGTGTGCCGCGGTGGCAGGAAGAACCAATTGAACGCGAGCATGCTCGCGACCGACACCGGCAGCGCGAAGCGAAGCCCCCAGACGACCGCGACCGGCAGGACCGCGAAGATGTAGAGCACGCCGAGACTGAGCACGGGCACGTACCCGTCGAAGAGGGCGATCACGCCCGTGATGACGGCGACCAACCCCGCGCTGATCAGTGCCGCGACGACGGCGTGGGTCGCGTGGAGCCTGCTCACGCCTCCAAAGTACTCCTCCGCGCCGCTCGCATCTTCCGCCGAGAACCAACTCTACGTTCCGGGGCTAGTCTCAATAGCCATGCAGGCCCGATACCTCCTCGCCCTCGCGACGGCATGCCTCGTCCTCCCCACCGCTGCAGCAGCCAACGGCGGTCCCATCGGCACCGCATTCGGAAACGGCAAGTACCCGCTCGAGTCGCGGACGTTCTCGAGCTGTCAGCGGTTCGCTGCGACGCTGCCGTTCTACCGCTCCTGCCTCGCCGACCAGGCATACCTCCTGGTCGCGCACACGAACGATCCGGCGAACGAGCTGCCGCGCATCGACGCCTACGTCCACTCGGTCGGCGGCTGGCTCCAGGCCAACTGCCACGTGCTGATGCACTCGGTCGGCCGCCGCTACGGCAAGCACGCGCACGTCACGCTGACCGACCTCCTCGGCTACCTGCCGAAGACGAACGACCCGGGCTGCTCTGCCGGGTTCGCCCACGGGCTGCTGATCGCGCTCGGCCCCCAGATCCAGAAGCTCGGCCCGCAGGGCGCGGCCGCCGACTGCCACCGAGCACCGACCCGCTACCAGCGGTACAGCTGCATCCACGGGCTCGGGCACGCGTACGCCCGCCAGTTCAACGACTTCGTCGACCCGGCCCTCGCCTCCTGCGGGAAGCTCGGCCCCGACGACTCGCTCGACTGCGCGCAGGGTGTCTTCCACGACTACTGGATCGCGGTCGCGGGCCTCGACGGGACACGGAAGCCCGCCGGCACCGTCACCTCGCCGCGGAAGCTCTGCGCGGCCCAGCCTGCCCGCTACGTGCGCGTCTGCTGGTACCGGGCGCTGCTCGAGCGGCCGCCGCCCGAGCCGCTCTCGTCCGCCGCCGACCTGCTGTCGACCTGCAAGGGGCTGGACTCGCTCCAGTTCTCCGGCTGCCTGACGGGGGCGTCTCTGATCCGGTCGGACGACCCGCTCGAGCAGCTCCGCACCTGCGCCGCCCTGAACGGATCTGAAGCCGCGGACTGCCTGCGCGGACTCCGCGTCCAGACCTACGCGCTCGCTCCGTTCCCGACGAAGCTCCGGCTGATCCGTGCGTGCGCGAGCATGCCGTCGGCGCAGAGCTTCTGCTACAGGTGGCTGGGGAAGACGCTGAACGTGATCACGAACGGCTCCTTCCGGGCGAAGGGCTGTCCCCGGCTTCGGTACGCCGCCACGCGCGCAGCGTGCGTCCGCGGAGCGCGCTCGTACGAGGGCGCCCTCGAGACCTTCTCGTAGCGACGCGCTCCGAGGGTCAAGAGCCGGACGCCACGAGCCGATACCTCGGGCGTGCGGCTCCCCGGACATACGGCAGTGCCGGCGCTCGCCTGTGCCGGTGCGGGGATCCTGGTTCCCGGCGCCCTCCTCGGCTTCATGGCGCACGACCAGGTCTCGATCGGCGGCTGGATCCACTTCACCGCCGTCGGCTTCAGCGCGCTCGCCGCGACGGCGGTCGCGGTCGCGCTGACGATCGCCGGCGCTCGCCGTAGCGACGGCCGCACGGTCCTGCTCGGCACCGCCTTCACCGTGATGGCGTCGCTGCTGGCGATCCACGGCCTCGCCACGCCGGGGATCATCCTCCCGTACAACGGCCTCGTCGGCTTCACCGGCGCGGCGACGCTGCCGATCGGCGGGGCCGTGCTCGCGCTCTCCGCGCTGCCTTCGCTCCGGCGGCCTCGCAACATCCGCCGCCTGCTCCTGCTCGAGGCCGTGCTCGTCGCCGGGATCCTCGCGCTCGGCACCGCCGGCATGCTCGACCCGAGCCTCGCCGACGGCGTCCCCGAGCCGGGCGACCCGCTGGCCATGGCCGCGCTCGGCGTGGCCGTCGCGTTCTACGCCCTGCTGATGTTCCGGGCGCTGCGGACGTTCCTGCTCACCCGGCGCCGCGCCGACCTCGCCGTCGCGATCGGCGTGACGTGGCTGATGGCCGCCGTTCCGCCCGCGCTCCTGCTCACCTACCAGGACCTGGGCTGGTGGCTCGGCCACCTCTTCGAGCTGACCGGCATCGTCCTGGTTGCGATCCCCGTGGCGATGGACCTGCGCCGCGCAGCGGAGTCGCGGCCGCTCTCGGGCGACCTCAGCGCCGCTGAGCTGATCGCGCAGGAGGAGGCGTACCTCGGCTCTCGCGTCCGCGCGCTGACGATGCGGCTCGCCGAGAAGGACGAGTCCACCGAGGAGCACACCCGTCGCGTGGCGCTGCGCGCCGTCCAGGTGGGCGAGGCGCTCGGCCTCCCGGCGCACCGCCTCCGCGACCTCGCGATCGGCGGGCTGCTCCACGACATCGGGAAGCTGACGGTGCCGGACGCGATCCTGAAGAAGCCCGGGCCGCTGACCGACGACGAGTTCGCGGTGATCAAACGGCATCCCGAGTGGGGCCGGAAGCTCCTGGGCGAGCTCGGCGGCTTCGCCGACTCCGTCGGCCGGCTCGTGCTCGACCACCACGAGCGCCTCGCCGGCGACGGGTATCCGCGCGGGCTGCGCGCGGGCGAGCTCCAGCTCGACACCAGGATCCTGACCGTGTGCGACGTCTACGACGCGCTCATCTCCCCGCGCGTCTACCGCGACCCGTGGTCGCACGACCAGGCGATCGCCCTCCTGCGCGAGCAGACCGGCGAGGCGTTCGACCACCGCTGTGTCACCGCGCTCGAGCGGGTGCTCCGGCGCGAGCACGACGCCCGGCTGTCGGTCGCCGTCTAGTCGGGCCGCGCTCACTTCGGCCCGTCGGCCACGAATTCGGCCGCGAGCCCCAACCGGGCGAACCACCGTGCCATCTCGAGCTGCGGCGGCTTCTCCATCCCGTAGTGCATCGCGTCGATCAGGCTGACGCCGGCTTCGTCGGCACGCCTGCGGAAGGCTCCCACCTCCTCCTGGACGAAGTCGAGGCGGCAGTTCGTCGCGGCGTTCCCGGTGACGTACGTGTCGCAGCCCCGCTCGAGCGAGGCGTCGAGGATCTCGGCCGACGCTCCCCCGCCCGCGACCACTGCGACCCGTCCGGCATCGCTCCGGGAGCGCGTGAGCACGTGCACGAGGATCTCGGGCCCGAGGTACGACCGCAGCGCGTCGGCGAGCCCGTCCACGGTCAGCCGGCTCTCGCCGAGGATCGCCGCGCCGCCGGGGATCCCCTCGCAGATCGGGAAGTACTCGACCAGGCTCTCGAGCCCTGCCCCGGTCGCGCACAGCCGCGAGGGCGAGACCTCGGGGTGCATGTCCAGCGGGGCGTGCACGTTGTAGAAGCTGATCCCGTGCTCGCGCATGGACTCGAACGACCCGGGCGAGAGCGGCAGGAACCCGGGCTCGTCCGCGAAGTCCAACGGGTGCTCCGAGAAGAGGAACGTGCCCGGCGCGAGGCCCTGGACGATCCTGTCGCTCGGAAAGACGCAGGTGACCACGCGCTCGACCTCCTCGGCGCCGCGGAGCGAGAGGCCGTTCCAGCGGCCCTCCCAGCCCGCCGCGACGTAGTCGCGCCAGTAGGGCTCGGGGTAGACCTGCTCGAAGATGGTCGACCAGTCGTCGCCGCGGACGTCCGGGACCCTGAAGTAGGCGTCGAGCTCGGCGACGAGCTCCGCGAGCTTCACCGGGTCGATGCTAGAGCGGCTCCGAGGCTCTGTCGAGCGGTTCGTAACGAAATCGGCGAGATCGTAGACTCCAGCGGCGGGGTTCCGAAAGGAGGTTGGGAGATGAGCACCACGGAAACCGCCCGCCAGGAGTTCGCCGCCGGGTTCGGCGGCGAGGTGATCGGCCGGGAAGACTCGGGCTACGACGAGGCGCGCGCGTTGTTCAACGCCATGATCGACAAGCGTCCGCTCGTCATCGCCCGCTGCGCCTCCGGCGACGACGTCGCCCGGGCGATCGCCTTCGCCAGGGAGCACGACGTGCCGATCGCGATTCGCGGCGGCGGACACAACGGCGGGGGCCTCGGCAGCGTCAACGACGGCGTCGTCGCCGACCTGTCCCTGCTCCGCACGGTGACGGTCGATCCCGGGGCCCGGACGGTCCGGGTCGGCGGCGGCTGCACCTGGGGAGACGTCGACGCGGCCACCCACGAGCACGGCCTCGCCGTGCCCTGCGGCGTGATCTCGACGACCGGCGTCGGCGGTCTGACGCTCGGCGGCGGGATCGGGCATCTGACCCGCGGGTGCGGACTCACGGTCGACAACCTGCTCGCCGCCCGGGTCGTGCTGGCGGACGGTCAGCAGGTCACGGCCAGCGACGACGAGAACGCCGACCTGTTCTGGGCGCTCCGCGGCGGCGGCGGCAACTTCGGCGTCGTCACCGAGTTCACCTTCAGGGCCCACCCGGTCTCCGACGTCGTCGGCGGCCCGACCCTGTGGCCGCTCGAGCAGACGGAGGAGGTCCTCGCCGCCTACCGCGAGTTCCTGCCCACGCTGGCCCGCAACGCGACCGGCTTCTTCGCCTTCCACACGGTTCCGCCCGGGCCGCCGTTCCCGGAGGAGATCCACCTGCGGAAGGTCTGCATGGTCGTCTGGTGCATCGTCGGCTCCGACGAGGAGGCCGAGCAGCTGATGGCCCCGATGCTGGCCGTGGGCGAGCCGCTCATGCATGGCGCCGCGCGGGTGCCGCTTCCGGGGCTGAACAGCGCCTTCGACGGTCTCTACGGACCGGGCGACCAGTGGTACTGGCGCGCCGACTTCGTCAACGAGATCCCCGACGAGGCGATGGCCCTGAACGAGGAGTGGAACGACAAGATGCCGAGCTGGAAGTCGGGCTCGCACATCTACCCGATCGACGGCGCCGCCCACGACGTCGGCAACGACGAGACGCCCTGGGCCTACCGCGACGCGCGCTGGTCGCAGGTGATCATCGGCGTCGACTCCGAGCCGGAGAGCGCGCCCGCGCTCCGCGACTGGGCGGTCGGCTACTGGGAGGCGCTGCACCCGTACTCGGCCGGCGGCGCGTACGTCAACTTCATGATGGACGAGGGCCAGGAGCGGGTCCAGGCGACATACGGCTCGAACTACGAGCGGCTCGCGAAGATCAAGGCGCAGTACGACCCGGAGAACGTCTTCCGCGTCAACCAGAACATCCGGCCCGCGGCGTAGGAGGCGCCGGACGAACCGCTACCGGACGGCGGCGAGCGCCTTGCCGAGCGACTGCTTCTCGGTGAGGACGCCCTCGAACAGGTCGCCGTGCCGCTCGATCCGTGCGAGGACGGCCTCGATCCCGAAGGCCCGGGGGTCGAGGCCGTCGCGCACCTCGTCCCAGCGCAACGGCGTCGAGACGGGGGCGCCGGGATGCGGGCGCACCGAGTAGGCCGAGGCGATCGTCTTCCCCTCGCCGTTCTGGTTCGCGTCGATCAGCACGCCCCGCCGCCTCGCCTTGCTCCACTCGGTCGTGACCAGCCCTCGGTGGGTGCGGGCGAGCGTCCCCGCGACGATCTCGGCGAACTCGCGTGTCTGGTCGTACGTGTAGCGGCGCTCGACGGGCACGAGCACGTGGATCCCGTCGCTGCCGCTCGTCTTCGGCAGCCCGGCGAGGCCGAGCGCGTCGAGCACCTCCTTCACGAGCAGCGCGACCTCGACCACCTCGGGGAAGCCCGCGTCGGCGGCCGGGTCGAGGTCGAACAGCACGAAGTCCGGGCGCTCGGGCCGGTCGACGCGGGAGTACCACGTGTTCAGGTCGATGCACCCCATGTTCACCATCCAGAGTAGAGCCAGCTCCTCGTTCACCAGCGGCGCGCGGATCTTGCGGCGGCGGCGCGGCGACTCGCGCGTGGAGACCTCGAACTCGCGCGTCGGGATCCAGTCCGGCATGTGGACGGGCGCGTCCTTCTGGAAGAAGTGGCCGCCCTCGATCCCGTCGGGGTAGCGCTTCATGGTGAACGGGCGGTCCTTCAGGTGCGGCAGGAGGACGGGAGCGACGGCGCGGTAGTAGGCGAGCAGGTCGCCCTTCGTGATCCCGTCGTCCGGGAAGAACACCTTGTCGAGATTCGAGAGCTTCAGCACGCGCTTGCCCTTGCGGAGCTCGGCGGGCAGCGCCTCCTCGCGGTGCACCTCGCGCGCCGGCTTGTCCTCGCGCAGGCCCTGGAACGAGGGCGCGCGGAGCCGGCCGTCGTGCGTCCACTCGACGAACTCGACCTCGCAGACGAGCTCGGGCTTCACCCAGACGACGTCGGCCTTCCGCACCTTCGGCATCTTCGGCACGACGGGGAAGGGGCTCTCCGCCTGCGCCAGCGGCCGCAGCTCGGCCAGCAGCTCGTCGATCGCCCTGTCCGTGAACCCGGTACCGACGTTGCCGACGTAGGAGAGCTCGTCCCCGCGCCAGACGCCGAGGACGAGGGAGCCGAAGCGACCGGTTCGCCTGCCCTGACCTTTCGTGTAGCCGGCGATGACGAACTCCTGCCGGCCGTGAGTCTTGATCTTGAGCCACTCGCGGGTGCGCTTGCCCTGCCGGTAGGGCGAGTCGGCCCGCTTGGCGACGATCCCCTCCAGGTGCTGCGCGGTCGCCGCCTCGTAGAGGGCATCGCCGTCCTCGAACGCGTCGGAGAGCCTCACCGTCGTCGAGCGACGGTCGATCAGCTGCTCGAGCCGCGCCCGCCGCTCGCGGAGCGGAAGATCGACAAGCGGCTCGCCGTCGACCTCGAGCAGGTCGAAGGTCTCGTAGACGATCGGCGTGCCCGGCTTCGCCTGCTGCATCGCCGAGAAGCTCGGCCGCCCCTGCTCGTCGAGGGCGCAGACCTCACCGTCGAGGACTGCCGCAGGCGACTTCGTCGCCTGCGCTAGCTGTTTCGCGACAGTCGGGAAGCGAGCGGTCAGGTCGTTGCCGTTGCGACTGACGAGGCGGGCCTCGCCGCCTCGGAGGTACGCCAGGGCACGGTAGCCGTCCCACTTCACCTCGAACAGCCAGTCCCCCGCCGCCGGCACCTCCTCAGCCGGGGTGGCCAGCATCGGCTCGTACTCGCGCGCCTTGCCGCCGCCGGCGGCGGCTTCGCGCTTCCGGACGATCAGCCAGTTCTTCGGGTTTCCGTCGAGCTTCGCCGGGATCAGCGTCCACAGCCCCTGGAGCCGCGTCCCCTCGAGCCGGACGGTCAGCCCGCCGTCCTTCTTCTCCTCGACCAGCTCGTACGTCCCGGTGTCCCAGATCTCGACCGAGCCGGCGCCGTACTGCCCCTTCGGAATCTCGCCCTCGAACGTGGCGTAGTCGAGGGGGTGATCCTCGACGTGGACGGCGAGCGCGCGCTGCCCGCTCTCGAGCGGCACGCCCTTCGGCACCGCCCAGCTGGCGAGCGCGCCGTCCCGCTCCAGGCGAAAGTCGTAGTGCAGCCGCCGCGCGTCGTGCCGCTGGACGACGAAGATCGGCTTCCGGCCCCCGCTCCGTGACCCGAACGGCTCCGGCGTACGCGCAGGGTCGCGCTTGCGGCGGTATGCGGTCAGATCACCCTCGGCCACGTGCCTCCGGTGCCGTCTTCGCCAACCGCAAATCGTACGAATGCCGGGTCAAATGCCTGTGGAAACGGTGGAAAACTCCGGGCCGGCGTCGGGGAAAAGCCTGTGGAGAGTGTGGAATATCCCAGGAAATGTGGGGTAGTTACGCGAAGACGCCCATGCCGCGGAACTTCGCCCGCCGGCGCCTGACGAGCTCGCGGGCCGACAGTCCCTCGATGTCCCCGAGGGCCTCCCGGAGCGACTCCTTCAGCAGCCTCGCGGCCTCCTTCCAGTCGTTCTGGGCGCCGCCGGGCGGCTCCGGCACGATCGCGTCGACGACGCCGAGATCGAGACAGTGCGCCGCGTCCGGCTTGAAGGCCGCCGCCGCCTTCCGCGCCTCGCCGGCGTCGCGCCAGAGGATCGCAGCGCAGCCTTCCGGCGAGATCACCGAGTAGATGGCGTTCTCCTGCATCAGCACCCGGTCTGCGAGCGCGATCGCGATCGCGCCGCCCGAGCCGCCCTCGCCGATCACGCACGCGACGATCGGCACGCCGAGCCGGGCCATCAGGGCCTGCGAGGCGGCGATCGCGCCTCCCTGGCCGTGCTGCTCGGCGGCCACGCCGGGGTAGGCGCCGGGCGTGTCGACGAGGCTGATCACCGGGAAGCCGTGACGGTCGGCGAGCTCCATCGCCCGCATCGCCTTCCGGTAGCCCTCGGGGTAGGGCATCCCGAACTGGCGCTGCGTGCGTTCCTGGAGGTCCCGACCCTTCTGCATGCCGACGACGGCGACCGTGCGCCCGTCGAAGCTGCCCAGCCCCGCGATCATGGCGCCGTCGTCGGCACGCCCCCGGTCGCCGTGCAGCTCGACCCAGTCGTCGAGCATGCGCGACACGTAGTCGAGCGTGTACGGCCGGTCGGGGTGGCGGGCGAGCTCGACGGAGCGCCAGATCTCCTCGTCCGTCGCCTCCTCCTGCAGCTGGTCGATCTGGCGCTGGAGGCGCGCGAGCTCGCCGGAGAGCTTCGTGCCGCCGAGCAGGGGAAGGCTCTTGAGCTTCGCGAGCCGCTCGCGGAGCCGGTGCTCCGCCTCAGCCGGCATTGGCGAAGAGCCGGAGCGCGCGCGCGAGGTAGGTCCGCAGGCCCGACCGTTGCACGATCGCGTCGAGGTGGCCGAAGCGGAGGTTCGACTCTGCGAGCCCGAAGTCGTCGGGCAGCTTCTCCCTCGTCGTCTGCTGCACGACCCGTGGGCCGGTGAAGGAGATCAGCGCGCCGGGCTCGGCAACCGTCACGTCGCCGAGGCTGGCGAAGCTGGCGAGCACCCCTGCCGTGGTCGGATGGGTGAACACGTTGATCAGCGCGCAGCTAGCGTCGTGGAGGTCCTCCACGGCGCAGACGGTCTTCGGCAGCTGCATGAGCGAGAGGATCCCCTCCTGCATCCGTGCGCCGCCCGACGACGTCACGGAGACCACCGGGAGTCGCCGGTCGGCCGCGGCCTCGCAGGCGCGCGCGAACTTCTCGCCGACGACGCTGCCCATCGAGCCGCCCATGAACCCGAAGTCCATCACCGAGAGCTGGCAGGCGACCCCGGCGATCTCGGCGCGGCCCACCACGATCGCATCGCCCTCTCCCGTCTTCAGCTCGGCCTCCGCCAGCCGCTCCGCATACGGGCGGAGGTCGAAGAACCCCAGCGGGTCGCTCGAGCGGAGCTCGGCTTCCTCCTCCACGAAGGAGCCGGGGTCGGCGAGCTGCGCGATCCGCTCGCGCGCGCCGACCGGGAAGTGGTGGCCGCACTGCGGGCAGACCCCGAGGTGGGAGTCGAGCTCGTCGTCGCGGTAGTGGGAGCCGCACGACGGACAGGTGTTGGGATGCTTCCGCGCCTCGCCGCCCGCCGACAGCGGCAGCTTCTGCTCGATCGAGACGTCGATCCGCGTGTCCGTCATGGGCTTGGATCTTAGACCTGGCCCGCAGGCTCGCGGTTACAGGCCGACGGCGGCACAGAGACGCACGGCCGGCACGACGTTCGCCGGGTCGGCGAGGAAGCCGCTGAGGCCCGCACCCGCGACCGTGGCGGTCGAGGCTGCGCGGCGAAGCCGGTCGGCCGTCTCGTCGACCGACAGGCCTCCCGGAACCGGCATCCAAGAGGCGACCTCCCCCTGGTCGAGGCCGTCGCCGTCGATCGCGACGTAGACCGCGTCGGCACCGGCAAGCGCCCGCTCCACCGCGTCCTCGCCCGTGTTCAGCCCGCTCGCGGCGATGAAGTCGACCTCACCGGGATCGAGGTCCCGGGCGCCGACCAGCGCGACGTCACGCGCGTCGACGGCGCCCCCGTCGACGATCATCCGCAGCGGCATGCCCCACTCGTCGCCCGACGGCGACGTCTCGGGCGTGTTCAGGTCGCCGTGGGCGTCGATCCAGACGACGGCGAGCCGGTCGTGCCGCGTGGCGAGCCCCTCGACCGCGCCGATGTGCGAGCAGCAGCAGCCGCCCAGCACGAGCGGGCGCTCGGGCAGCTCGGAGGCGAGGACGAGCACCTGGTCGGAGAGCGTGTCCTCGGCGACGACCGCAACCTCGGGGTACGGGAGCTCGAGGCTGGTCGCCGCCTCGACCATCCCCGCGCCGCCGTCACGTGTCCGCCCCCAGGCTCGCGGCACGCGCACCAGCCCGGCAGAGAACGTCCGGCCACAGGCGTGACACTCGTACTCCGGCCCGACCGCGACCGCGGTGTTCGTCTTGCAGTCGGGGCACTTCGCCCGAAGCCGGGACACGGCTACGCCTCACGGGGGAACCCCTGGTTCCCCCGTGGGCCCCCTCCTTGCCGGCGCTCGGATACTTCACCGGGGCACGGAGCCGGCGGCTCGCGGTTTCCGGCAACCGTTGCCATGGCCGCCGCGGCTTCGGGCCGGGCACAGCCCGGCCTCGACATCGCAAGCGGCCTGCGAGTCGGTGGCACCACCAAGAGGCTACATGCGCTTTTCATACACGTCGGCCTGCCAGACGACTCGCATGCCGACGCTCTCGTAGAGATGGGTCGCGCCCGTCTCGTTGCCGGCGTCGACCGCGAGCGCAACCCGCGTCTCACCGCGCCGCCGGAGCTCGCCGAAGGCGGTCAGCAGCAGCGCCCGGCCGAGCCCGCGGCCGCGCCAGGGGAGACGAGTGCCGATCGTGCCGACCCATCCGGACCCGAAACGAATGGAGTTGACCGAGGCGGCAACCGCCTCGCCGTCGTGCCGCACGAGGTAGACGAGCGTCGGGTCGAACCACGGAGCACCGAACGTGGTCGTCCGCCAGTGCTCGAGGTCGCGCGGCTCGTGGCCCCAGTGGTCGGCGAACGCCTCCTCGGTGACTGCGTGGACGATCGGCTCCTCGCCGGGCTGCATGGTCGAGACCTCGAAGCCCGGCGGCCACGCCGGCTCGGGAGGGGGGCCGTCGAGGTCGATCGCCATGCGGTAGAAGTGCCTGACCGGCGCGAAGCCGCGCGCCTCGACCAGCCGGGCTGCGGCGCTGTCGGCGCTCAGCGCGCTCGTTCGGACGATCTCGAGGCCGCGGCCGCCCGCCTCTTCCTCCAGCCAGTCGAGCATCGCGCCGCCGAGCCCGCGGCCGGCCAGCTCCGGGTGGACGAACGCATCCAGGTCGAGCAGCCCGGCCGTGCGCTCGTAGACGGTGGCGACACCGGCAAGGCGGCCGGTCGCGTCGAAGAAGAAGCGGGAGTCGCGCTCGAGGTCCAACCGAGCCCACCAGCTCGAAACCTCGGCGGCATCGACGGTGTCCGGCTCCTCGACGTGCGCCCGGTCGAAGGTGTTCATCAGCTCGGCCGCCGCGGCCGCGTCGGCGAGCGCCGCCGGACGGCTCGTGAACCCTGCGGGGACGTTCACGCAGGAACGAGATCGTCGAGCACGTCCGCGAGGCCGGCCAGATCGTGGATCTCCCGGGTCGGCGGCGGGCTCGCCGCCTCGTCGAGGCGGTTCACCCAGACGCTCTTCAGTCCCAGCTCGCCGGCCGGAGCGATGTCGTGGAAGAGGCTCGCGGCGACGTGCACGTGGCGGTCGCGGTCGGCGTGCGTGCGCGCGAAGAACTCCGACCAGTGGCGGTGTCCCGGCTTGTACGAGCCGATCTCCGAGGCGACGATCGTCTCGTCGAACGGGACCCCGATCCGCGCCTTCGAGGCGGCGATGAGGTCGCGGTCGGTGTTCGAGAGGATGGCGAGCCGCCAGCCGCGCGCGCGGGCCTCCTCGAGCGCGGCGGGGACCTCGGGGAACGGCGACCACAACGGGAGCGACCGCGCGAGCGCGTCGTGCTCGCCGTCCGGCAATTCCAGATGCTCGCTGTCGGCGAGTCGCTCCAGCGCCAGCGTCAGCACGGCGCGGTACGTCCGCTCCGGATCCTCCTCCTGGGCCTGCGGCTCGAGCTCGTGGTAGCGCTCGAGCAGGCGCTGGGCCTCGCCGTCGCCGAACAGCCGCGCGAGCTCGCGCGAGATCCCGCCGTTCCAGTCGATCAGCGTGCCGTAGCAGTCGAAGGTCGCCCACCGATCCTCCACGTCGTGAGGGTACTAGCATCGGCGTGGTGCGAAGGTCGATCGCCGCCGTCGCGGTCGGAGTGTCGGTGCTGGCCGGTTGCGGCAGCGGAACCGAGCGCCTGAGCCTCAGCGTCACGCCCTCGAGCGGAGATCGATCGGCAGCGCGTCGTCACCTTCGAGATCTCATGCGGCGGCGAGCTCGCCCTCGTCCTCGCGGCCACCTACCGTGACCTCGTCCACGGCGCCGTCGGCTACGTCCCTCCTCGACTGCGGGCCCGGGGCTTCCCGACCTCAGCCAGCCCGCCTGGACGTACCGAGGCAGGCCCGTGCTCGGCGACATTCCCCTCGGGAGGATCGCCGGCCCGGTGTTCGCCGTCGGGGCCGGTGACGACGAGCTCTGGACGTCCGACGTGTACGTCGGGAACATCCGGTTCGCGCGACGCGGCCGCGACCCACGCGATGTCGAGCTGATCTACCCGCGTGCCGGCCACCACGTCGGCATCGTGCTCCCGAATCAGCCGGAGCTCACGACCACCGTGCAGTCGCCGAGATACGGTCTGCTCGAGCTCGGCGGGACGCCGCAGGCCGACGAGGCAGCCCGCGAGGACTCCTGGCCGAAGCTCCTGCGCTTTCTCGCGCGGATCTAGTCGCGGTACCGCTTCAGCACGATCGAGGCGTTGTGGCCGCCGAAGCCGAACGAGTTCGACATCGCCGCGGTCACCTCGGCAGGGCGCGCCTCGTTCGGGATGTAGTCGAGGTCGCACTCCGGGTCGGGGTATTCGTAGTTGATCGTCGGCGGGAGCATCCCCTCGGAGATCGCGAGCGTCGTGAAGATCGCCTCGACCGCACCGGCCGCGCCGAGGCAGTGTCCGGTCGAGCCCTTCGTCGACGAGATCGGCGTCTTGCGCGCGTTCTCCTCGCCGAGCGCCAGCTTGATCACGCGCGTCTCGCTGGCGTCGCCGAGCGGCGTCGACGTCCCGTGGGCGTTGATGTAGTCGATCTCGGCCGGATCCATGCCGGCGTCGGCCAGCGCCATCTGCATCGCCCGCGCCGGGTGGACGCCGGTCGGGTCGGGCTCGGTGATGTGCTGCGCGTCGGAGGACACGCCGTACCCGGCCAGCTCGGCGTAGATCTTCGCGCCGCGACCCTTCGCCCGCTCGAGCTCCTCGAGGACGAGCACTGCTCCCGCCTCGCCCATGACGAAGCCGTCGCGCTCGATGTCGAACGGGCGACTTGCGTGCTCGGGGTCGTCGTTGCGACGTGACAGCGCGCGCATCGCGCCGAAGCCGGCAATGCCGACCTGGGTGACGGGCGCCTCGGTCCCGCCGCACAGCATCACGTCGGCGCGGCCGAGCCGGATCGCGTCCATCCCCTCGCCGATCGCCATGTTCGAGGCGGCGCACGCGGTGCAGGGGGCGCTGAGCGGCCCGCGCGTGCCGAGCTCGATCGAGAGCCAGCCCGCGCCGAGGTTGGGGATGATCGCCGGGATCGAGAAGGGGTTGACCCGGTCGGGCCCCCGCTCGCGCAGCTGCGTGTGGCAGTCCTGGAACGACTGGAGCCCGCCGATGCCGGTGGCGACCGACGCGCCGATCCGGTCGGAGTCCCCGGCCACGTCGAGACTGGCGTCGCTCTCGGCCATCCGCGCGGCCGCGACGACCATCTGCGCGAAGCGGTCCATGCGCCGCGACGTCTTGTAGTCGATCCAGTCCGTCGGCTCGAACTCCTTCAGCTCGCAGGCGAACTTCGCGAAGTAGCCCTCGGTGTCGAACTGGGTGATCGGGCCGGCGCCGGACATGCCGGCGCAGAGGTTCTGCCAGGTCGTCGGCACGTCGTTGCCGAGCGGCGTCACCGCGCCCATCCCCGTGATGACCACTCGCCGTCTACCGTTGGTCAAGCTCATGCCATTCCTCTCCCGCTGGCCGAGGAATGGCTAGAAGAATCTGCTACGCCCATTCGCCCTCTTCGCTCCTTCTAGCCAGCCCGCGAAGCGGGATGGCTACATCCCAAGTCCGCCGTCGACGAGGAGCACCTCGCCGGTCACGAACGACGCTTCGTCCGAGCACAGGAAGCGTACCGCCCCGGCGACGTCCTCCGGTGTGCCCAGCCGGGCGAGCGGCGTGTTCGCCAGGATCGCCTGCTGCACCTCCTCGGGCAGCACGTCCGTGAGCGCGGTGCGGATGTAGCCGGGCGCGATGGCGTTGGCGCGGACCCCGCGCGACGCCAGCTCCCGCGCCAGCGACTTGGTGAACCCGACGATCCCGGCCTTGGAGGCCGCGTAGTTCGTCTGCCCGGGGTTGCCGTGGAGGCCGACCACGCTGGTCAGGTTGACGATCGACCCGCCGCGCTTCTTCATCATCCCGCGTGCCGCCGCCCGGCAGGTGTGGAACACGCCGCCGAGGTTCGTGTCCACCACCGTCCGCCAGTCCTCGTCCGACATGCGCAGGATCAGGCCGTCGCGGGTCAGGCCGGCGTTGTTGACGAGGATGTCCAGGTCGCCGGCCTCCTCGACGAGCCGGGCGGCCTGCTCGGGGTCGGCGACGTCGGCCTGCAGGGCGCGCCCGCCGATCTCCGCCGCCAGCGCCTCCGCCTCGTCCGCGCCGCTGCGATAGCCGACCACGACGGAGGCCCCCGCACGGGCCAGCTCGGTCGCGATCGCCCGCCCGATCCCGCGCGAGGCCCCGGTGACGAGCGCCGCCTTTCCCTGCAACGAACAGAAGTCCGTCACGCTGTATGCAGGAGCTCTTTGAGCTTCTCCAGCGAGGCGAGGTCGTTCACGGAAATCGCCTTCACGCTGCGGTCGATCCGCTTCATCAGCCCGGAGAGGACGCTGCCCGGCCCGACCTCGACGAACGTCTTCACCCCGTCGCGGACGAGCTCCGAGGCCGCCTGCGTGTAGCGCACCGGCGCGGTCAGCTGGTCGACCAGCAGCGAGCCCATCCTTTGAGCCTCCTCGAAGCGCGCCGTGACCGTCGACATGAACGCCGCCTGCGGGTCGCCGAACTTGACCGACTCGACCGCCGGCCGCAGACGCTCGGCCGCGCGGGCGACGAGGGGCGAGTGGAACGCGCCCGAGACCTTCAGCTTGACCGTGCGGCGCGCGCCCTCCTCCTCGGCCTTCGCGCAGAGCTCGTCCACCGCCTCGTTCTCGCCCGAGACCACGATCTGGCCCGGGCAGTTGTAGTTCGCCGGCCAGACCCCGAAGATCTTGCGGCAGAGCCGTTCGACCACCTCGTCGTCGAGGCCGAGGATCGCGGCCATCGAGCCCGGGCGCTCCTTCGCGGCCTCCGCCATCGCCAGCCCGCGCTCGCGGACGAGCGCGATCGTCTCCTCCACGCCGACCGACTGGGCGGCGGCGATCGCCGCGAACTCGCCGACCGAGTGGCCGATCACGTAGTCGGGCTTGATGCCGCGCGCGCGCAGCGCGGCGAGCATCGCCAGGCTGGTCGCGACCAGGGCGGGCTGCTGCACCTCGGTCTCGACCATGCCCTCGAGCGGCGTCTCGAAGCAGAGCCGCTTCAGGTCGAGCCCGCACGCCTCGCTGCCGCGCTCGTACACCTCCAACGCCTCGGGCACCGCGCTCGCCACGTCGCGGCCCATGCCCTGCGCGAGCGAGCCTTGCCCCGGAAAGCAGAATGCGACGTTGTTCATACCGGCGCCGTCCAGCGCATCACTGCCGAGCCCCAGGTCAACCCTGCGCCCATGCCGGTCATCAGAACGGTGTCGCCCGGCTCGAGCCGGCCGGTCGAGACTGCCTCGGCGAGCGCGAGCGGGATCGAGGCAGAGGATGTGTTTCCGTATCGGTCGACGTTCACGATCGCTTTCTCCTTCGGGATTCCCAGCTTGGCCACCGCATGATCGATGATCCGCACGTTGGCCTGATGGGGAACATAGACGTCGATGTCGTCCAGCGACAAATCGCACTTCGTCAGGACGGCCCGCGCCGAGCTGACGAGGACGCGCGTCGCGAACTTGAAGACCTCACGCCCGTTCATGTGCACATAGTGAGCGCCGGTGGCGACGGTCTCGGCCGAGGAGGGCATGCGCGAGCCCCCGGCAGGGAGGTTGAGGTCCTTGCCGCCGCCGCCGTCGGCGCCCAGCTCGAACGCGAGGAACCCCTCGTGGGCGACCGGCTCGACGACCACCGCGCCCGCGCCGTCGCCGAAGAGGACGCAGGTGGAGCGGTCGCCGAAGTTCATCAGCTTCGAGAGCACGTCGGCGCCGACGACCAGCGCCTTCCGGCTCAGCCCGCTCTCGACCATGCCGAACGCCTGCGCGATCGCATAGACGAACCCGGTGCAGCCGGCCGCGAGATCGTAGGCAGCAGCTTCGCTGCTGCCTAGACGGTCAGCCAGGATCGCCGCGGTCGAGGGGAAGGGCATGTCAGGGGTGACCGTCGCCACGATCAGGAGGTCAACCTCTTGCGGGCGGACTCCCGCAGCCTCTAGCGCCGCCCGCGCGGCGGGCAGCGCTATGTCGGACAGCGCCTCGTCCTCGGCCGCGAAGCGGCGCTCCCTGATCCCCGTGCGCGTGACGATCCACTCGTCCGAGGTGTCCACGAGCCGGGAGAGGTCGTCGTTCGTGACCACGCGCTCCGGCACGTGCGTGCCGAGCCCGGTGATCGAGATCGGCGTCCCGTTCGCCGCGCCGATCACGGCTGCTCCGCCGTCGCGAACGTGAGCGTGCCGCGAACCGCCAGCTCGCTCCCGACCTTCGCGGTCGCCTTCCCGCGTCCGACGGGCCCGCGGGCGGCCTCGATCTCGCACATGAGGGTCAGCTCGTCGCCCGGCTCGACGATGCGCTTGAAGCGGAGGTCGTCGATGCCGGCGAAGAGCGCGAGCTTGCCGCGGTTCTGCTCGACCGACAGCGCCGCGATCGCGCCGGCCTGCGCCAGCGCCTCCACCATGATCACGCCGGGCATGATCGGCCGGCCCGGGAAGTGGCCGGCGAAGAACCACTCGTCGCCACGCACCTGCTTGCGGGCCACGACCCGGACGCCCGGCTCGAGCTCGAGCACCTCGTCGAGGAAGAGAAACGGGTCGCGGTGCGGGATGATCTGCTCGATCGTCTCGCGGCCGAAGGGCGCCGCCGGCGTCATCGCGCCAGCCGCTCGCGCAACACGCTCCGGCCGCGATGCGCGTAGCACTTGGCCGTCCCCACCGGCATGCCCGAGCGCAGGGAGATCTCCTCGAACGACCAGTCCAGCGCATCCTTGAGCACGACCACACGGGCCTGCTCGGCCGAGATCGACGCCAGCTGGCCGGCCAGCTCCGAGCGCAGCTCGGAGAGCACGAGCGCGCGCGCCGGATCCGCGTCGTCGCCGCCGACCCGCACATCCTCGACGAGTGGCTCGCACCGGCGAGACCGCTGCCGGGCCGCCACGTCGCTGCAGGTGTTCGCGACCAGGCGATGCAGCCAGGTGCCGAACTGCGACTCACCGCGAAACTGGCGGAGACGGACGCAGAGCTTCGCCAGCGACTCCTGAGCGGCGTCCCGTGCGTCCTCCGGATCGGTCAGGAGATGGCGGGCGAGGCGCTCGACCCGGGGCGCATGGCGCTCGCACAGCGCCGTCAGCGCCGCGTGATCGCCGTCCTTCGCCCTGGTCACCAAGATCGGGTCGCTCAGCTTCTCGTACGCGAGCGGCCGCACCGGCCGCAGCTCGACAGTCTGACGACGGCGCCGGCGCAGGGGTTGCATCCCGGGAGTGTATTGGCGGCGCTCGAGCGGTCCCGGCTAGCGCGTCAGGGCAAAGGACGCGACATGCCGCGTCCTGCCGAACGGGCCGTCGACCAGCACGACCGCGTCGTACGTTCCCGCCGGCGCGGGCCCGGTCGGGGTCGTGCCGTCCCAGGAGACCTGCGCGGGCCCGGCCGGGAGCGGGCCGCTGAAGACCGAGGCGACGAACGTCCCCGACTGCTCGATCTGGACGAGGACGTTGGCGCCGGTCGCCAGGGTGAACGAGATGCCGAGCGTGTCGTCGGTGCCGTCCGCGTTCGGGGTGAGGCTCGCCGTGGACAGGGCGAGCCCTGACACGGTCAGGTCGACCGCGAACGGCGCCGCCAGCGTGACCGCGCGGCCGTCCTCGGCGGTCGCCGACACCGACAGCGTGTAGATCCCCGGCGAGAGCCCGTCCGCGCCGTAGACGAAGGACTGCGTCCGCGCCCCCTGCACCTGAGCTGCGAACAGGGTGGCGATCACGGCTCCGGTTGCATCCTTCACGGTCGTCGTCACGGCTGCCCGGGCGGCGAGGGTGTACGAGATCGCCAGCGTGTCGTCGATCCCGTCGCCGTCGGGCGAGAGCACAGACGGGGTCGCGGTCAGGCCGGCGAGAATGGCGGCGGGCACGGGAGGCGGCGGCAGCGGCGCTCGCCCGATCGTCCCGGTCGCGGGCCGCGTCTGCGCTCCGGCCTCGATCGTCCACCGGTACGAGCCGGTCGTGACGGCGGTGGCGTCCCAGGTCCACGAGACAGTGGTCCCGCTGCCCCGCCCGCGGGCGACGACCGCGCCGGATGCATCCCGCACGGTGACCGTCCACGGCCCGGGTGCCGACAGGCGAGCGGCGAACCGCACGCTTCCCCCGAGCCCGCCCGCCACGACCGGCGCGTACAGCTTGGGCAGGCCGGTGGCCGCGACCGCGCGGGCGATCGCCGGGAGCCGTGCGTACAGGGCGTTGCCGGGACAGCTGGTGGGGCCGGTGTCGCGGTGGCCCGAGATCGCGCGCAGCTTCACGGCCCGGCCGCGCGCGTACTCGGGATTGCCGCCGGAGCGCCAGGTGAGCGTGCCGAGCGGATCGACGTGAGCGACGTCGAGGCGCCACGCCAGCAGCCGCACGAGCGCGCTCGCCGCCGCCGCGGAGATCCTCGCCGTCGAGTAGTTGCCGATCAGGGCGATGCCGGTGGAGCCGGTGTTGAACCCCTGCGCCTGGGCGCCGATCACGTTGCGGTCGATCCCCCCGGCCCGGCCTTCGAAGACCTGGCCGTACTTGTCGACGAGGAAGTTGTAGCCGATGTCGTTCCAGCCGTTCCCGCGCACGTGGTACAGCTCGATCCCCCTGACGATGGCGGCGGACTGGGCAGGCGTGTAGGCGTTCGTCCCCGCCGTGTGGTGGACGACGGCGAACGACACGGCCCGCGCATATCTCGGTGCGCCGCGGGTGATCTCCTCGTCGGCCCCCCACGCCCGCCTCAGGACGATCCGCGGCGAGCCCGCCATCGCCGTCGTCCGGATCGGGACGGCCTCGACCGGGCTCCAGACGTACCAGGCGCGCAGCCTGCGTACCTGGCCGACCGTACGGTAGGCGACGCGGTCCGACGCGCCGACCCAGTACGGGCTGCCGAGCCGCCAGGCGCGCCGGAGCACCGCCTCGCCGCTGCCCGGATCGGGCAGGTCCTCGGCCTCGGGCGCCACCGGCCGCCAGGAGCTCCAGCGACCCGTGACGGAATGCGAGCGGAAGAGGACGCGGCCGGTGCCCTGCCAGTGGAACCCGACCAGGTCGAACACGGAGGGAGCCGACGCGCCCGCGGTCGTCCTGGCACCGCCGACCGGCAGGTCCCTGGCGACGATCGTGGCCCCGCTCGCCGCCCGCCCGACGGCCGGGGCGAGGAGCGCGACCATGACTGCGAGCAGAAGCGCCTTCATCCGGATCCGCCCAGTGTGCACGCGCGTATAGGAGCGCACGAGGGGCGTTGATAGAATCCTTACGGCTGTGACAGCGGCTTTCCTGCGGGCAGCTCTCTCCGCATCCGCCGTCGTCGCAGCGGTCCTGCTCCACGCCGGCGCCGCCCAGGCGGCTCAGCCACGCGTGCTCGCGGTCGAGTTCGAGAACGACGTGAACCCCGTCACCGAGGGCTACCTGACGGACGAGATCGAGCGTGCGAACAGCGGCGGCTACGACGCGGTCGCGATCGTCATGGACACGCCCGGCGGCCTTTCGGAGTCGATGCGGAAGATCGTCAAGGCCGAGCTCGCCTCGAAGGTGCCCGTGATCGTGTACGTGTCGCCGAACGGGTCGCGGGCGGCGTCCGCCGGCGTCTGGATCGGCCAGGCAGCCGACATCCTGGCGATGGCGCCGCAGACCAACATCGGCTCGTCCACCCCGATCAACCTCGGCGGCACGAACATCCAGAGCGACCTCCGCCGCAAAGTGGTCAACGACGCGGCCGCCTCCCTCGTCGCCCTCGCCGCCTCGCACGGCCGCAACGGCGTCTGGGCGAGCCAGGCCGTACGGAAAGCGTCGAACCTGACCGCCCGCCAGGCGCTGCGGAAGAACGTGATCGACACGATCGCCCCAACGCTGCCCGCCCTGCTGAACGAGATCGACGGCACGAAGACGGTCCCGAAGGGCATCGTCATGCACACCGCCGATGCGGAGGTGACGACGGTGAAGATGGGCTTCTGGCGCCGGCTGCTCGACCGCCTGATCGATCCGAACCTGATCTCGCTGATGCTGTCGCTCGGCGTGCTCGGGCTCGTCGTCGAGCTCTGGCACCCGGGGCTGATCTTCCCCGCCGCGTTCGGGATCCTCTGTCTGGCGATCGCCTTCTTCGGGCTCGACGTGCTTCCCGTGGACTGGGCCGGCCTGATCCTGATCGCGGCCGCGTTCGCCTTCTGGATCACCGAGCTCTTCGTCGTGTTCAGCCACGGCGCGCTGACCGTCGCGGGCGCCGCCTGCTTCGTCTTCGGCACCCTGCTCTTGTTCGAGCCGGCCGGCGCCGGCTACCAGGTCTCGCTGGGCGTCCCGCTCGCGATCGCGATCGCCTTCTCGGCGTTCTTCGCGTTCGTGCTCGCCAAGGTCATCCGCATCCGGCGGCGCCCGGCGTCGGTCGGGCCGGAAACGATCGTCGGCGCGCACGGGCGGGTCGGCCGCGACGGGCTGGTGTCGGTGAACGGCGAGCTCTGGCATGCGCGCGAGAGCGGCGGCGACGATCTCGTCCAGGGCGAGGACGTCGAGGTGGTGGCTCTCGACGGCATCGAGCTGGTCGTGCGGCGAATGGCCACGACCGCCCCCGTGTAGGGTCCGGGCATGACCGCCGCGATCGTCATCGTCGTCATCGTCCTGGTGCTCGTGCTGCTCTTCCTGTTCGCCGCGGTGAAGGTGGCACGGGAGTACGAGCGGGGGATCATCTTCCGCCTCGGCCGGCTCCTGGCGCAGCCGAAGGGCCCCGGCCTGTTCCTGCTGATCCCGATCGTCGACCGGATGGTCAAGGTCGACCTCCGGACGATCACGCTGAACATCCCGCCGCAGGACGTGATCACCAAGGACAACGTGCCGGTGCGCGTCAACGCGGTCGCCTACTTCCGGATCGTCTCGCCCAAGGACGCGATCGTCCAGGTCGAGAACTTCATGGTCGCCACCTCGCAGATCGCGCAGACGACCCTGCGTTCGGTGCTGGGCCAGCACCTGCTCGACGAGCTCCTCTCGGAGCGCGACAAGATCAACACGATCCTCCAGGAGATCATCGACCAGCAGACCGCGCCGTGGGGGATCAAGGTCTCGATCGTCGAGGTCAAGGACGTCGAGATCCCCTCCGGGATGCAGCGGGCGATGGCGCGCCAGGCCGAGGCCGAGCGCGAGCGCCGCGCGAAGGTGATCAACGCCGAGGGCGAGTTCCAGGCCTCCGAGCGGCTGCGCGACGCCGCCGCGGTGATGGCGTCGGAGCCGATCGCGATCCAGCTGCGCTACCTCCAGACGCTGCTCGAGATCGGCTCGGCGAACGCGTCCACGATCGTCTTCCCCGCGCCGATCGACCTGATCCAGCCGCTGCTCGAGCGCGTCGTGGCCCCGGCGAAGCCCGACGGCAAGGAATCGTCCTGAGCCGGTAGGCGCGCGACAGGTCAGCCGGCCCGCTCGTAGACGAGCAACTGGACGCCGTCGCCGAACGTCCTCGTCTCCACCAGCCGGAGGCGCTTCGGCTCGCTCGTCCCGGCAAAGAGTCGCTTGCCGGCGCCGACGACCACCGGGTAGACCAGCAGGTGGAGGGCATCCACGAGGTCGTGCTCGATCAGCGCCTGCGCGAGCTGCGGACTGCCGTGCACGACGACGTCTCGCTCGTAGAGATCCTTCAGCCTGGTCGCCTCCTCGACGAGGTCTCCGCCGAGCACCGTCGTGTTGCTCCACTCCGGGTCGGTCAGGGTGGACGAGACGACGTACTTCGGCATCGAGTTGAGCTTGTCGGCGAACTCGCCCTCGACGTGCGGCCAGACCGCGGCGAAGGCGTCGTAGGTGACACGCCCGAGAAGGAGGGCGTCCGACGCCATCGTCTCGTCGACCTTGAACTGATCTCCCTCTGGGCCGCGCGAGAAGCCGTCGGTCCAGCCGACCCGCTCGAAGCTCTCCGTGCCGCTCGGCGCCTCGACCACGCCGTCGACGGACATGTACTCGGTGACGACGATCCTGCCCATGTGCGTTCCTCCTCCCGCCGGGGCTCTCCCCCGATCGCTCGCTGTCGAGAGACGAGACGCGCCTCCGAGCGCGGAATCATCGGTCGGCTGCGAAAGAGCTAGGCGTGCGCGGCGTGCCGGGCGCTCTGCTGGCGGAACCGGTGGGCCGCGTCGATCGCGGCGCCGAGGTTCAGGCCCTTGTCCTTCGCCTGCTTGATCAGCATCACGGTCTCGACGGCGTCCATGTCGTAGATCCGCTGCTTCCGTCCCTTGGTCGGGATCTGGGCCTTGTTCGTCCAGTAATCGAGCTGCATCTTCGAGATTCCGGCGACCTGGCACACCTGCCCGAGGTACAGCTCGAGCTTGTCCAGGTGGTCGGCGAGGTTTACCGGTTCGAGAAAGTCGACCTGCCCGCTGAACGCCATACCAGCATCCCTTTCGATCGGCACGCCGTCACCTGCGGGCGCTTGTCTATCACGTTCGGCGCCAGGAAAACAAGAACATCGGTGCCAGAGCTTGCTCTGGCTTCGATTCCGCTTCCGACTACGCGGGCGGCTGCGCGGCGGGGTCGGAGGCGTCGACCTCGACGCCGTCCGAGTCGGCGACCGGAGCCAGGCTCGAGACCTTCTCGCCCTCGCGCAGCCGGACGACGATCACGCCCTGGGTGGCGCGTCCGAGGCGCTTGATCTCGTCGACCGCCATGCGGATGACCGTGCCGCCGGTCGAGATCAGCATCAGCTGGTACCCCTCGCGGACGACCCGGGCGCCGGCGAGCTTGCCCTTCGCGTCGGTGAGCTGGACGGTCTTCACGCCCAGCCCGCCGCGCCCCTTGCGCGGATACTCGTGCACCGGCGTGCGCTTGCCGTAGCCCTGCTCGGTGACGACGAGCAGGTCGTCGGTGTCGCCTGCGACCGCGAGCTCGATCACCTCGTCGTCCGCGCGCAGCCGCATGCCCTGGACGCCGGCGGTCGCGCGGCCCATCGGGCGGGCCTCCCGCTCGTGGAAGCGGATCGCCTGGCCGCTGCGCGAGACCATCAGCACGTCGTCGTTGCCCGTCGAATGGCGCACGCCGACGAGCTCGTCCTGCTCACGGAGGTTGATCGCGATGATCCCGTCGGCCTTCAGCGGCGTGTTGTACTCGGCCAGCTTCGTCTTCTTGACCATGCCCTTCCGGGTCGCGAAGACGAGGAACTCCGACTCGCCGAAGTCGCGTGTCTGGACGACCGCGCGGATCTGCTCGTCCTGGCGGAACGGCAGCAGGTTGACGACCGCGCGCCCCTTGGACTGGCGCGAGCCGAGCGGCAGCTCGTGCACCTTCAGCCGGTAGACCTTGCCGACCGAGGTGAAGAAGAGCAGGTAGTCGTGCGTGGAGGCGACGAACAGGTGCTCGATGTAGTCGTCCTCCTTCAGGTCCATCCCCATCACCCCGCGGCCGCCGCGCCGCTGCTCGCGATACGCCGTGATCGGCAGCCGCTTGATGTAGCCGGACCGGGTGATCGCGATCACCATGTCCTCTTCCGCGATCAGGTCCTCGAGGTCGAGCTCGCCTTCGGCGGCGACGATCTCCGTCCGGCGCTCGTCGTTCTTGCCGTAGATCTCCTTCAGCTCGAGCAACTCCTCGCGGATCAGCGCCATCACCCTGGCCTCGTCGCCGAGGATCGCCCGCAATTCGCCGATCCGTTCCTTCAGATCGTTGTGCTCCTGCTCGACGCGCTTGCGCTCGAGGGCGGTCAGCGCGCGCAGGCGGAGGTCGAGGATCGCCTGCGCCTGGATCTCGGACAGCTCGAAGCGCTCCATCAGCCCCTGGCGGGCGGAGTCGGTGTCCTCGGCGGCACGGATCAGCGCGATCACCTCGTCGAGGTTGTCGAGGGCGATCAGGTAGCCCCGGAGGACGTGCGCCCGCTCCTCGGCCTTGCGCAGCTCGAACTTCGACCTGCGGACGACGACCGACCGCTGGAAGTCGAGGTAGTGGCGGAGCAGCTCGAGCAGCGACAGCGTCTTCGGGACACCGTCGACCAGCGCGACCGCGTTGTAGCCGAACGTCGTCTGGAGCGGCGTGTGCTTGAACAGCTTGTTCAGGACGACCTGCGGGACGGCGTCGCGCTTCAGCTCGACCACGACGCGCATCCCGGACTTGTCCGACAGGTCGCGGATCCGCGAGATCTCGGAGAGCGTCCCCGTCTTGACCAGCTCGGCGATCTTCGCGATCACGCCCTCCTCGCCGCCCTTCTTCACGCCGTACGGCAGCTCGCTGATCACGATCGCCGTGCGGCCGCCGCGCTGCTCCTCGGCATGGGCCCTGGCGCGCATGATCACGCGGCCCCGGCCGGAGCGGTACGCCTCCCTGATCCCCTCGCGGCCGAGGATGATCGCGCCGGTCGGGAAGTCGGGGCCCTTGACGTGCTTGGACAGCTTCTCGACGTCCGCCGCGGGGTCGTCGATCAGCGCCACGAGCGCGGCGACCACCTCGCCCAGGTTGTGCGGCGGGATGTTCGTCGCCATCCCGACGGCGATCCCGGTCGAGCCGTTGACGAGCAGGTTCGGGAAGCGCGAGGGCAGGACCTGGGGCTCCTTGCGCGACTCGTCGTAGTTGGGCCCGAAGTCGACCGTGTCGGCGTCGATGTCGCGCAGGAGCTCGGTCGCCATCCGCGCGAGCCGGCACTCGGTGTAGCGCTGCGCGGCGGCCGGGTAGCCGTCGATGTTGCCGAAGTTGCCCTGGCCGTCGACCAGCGGGTACCGCATCGAGAACGGCTGCGCGAGCCGCACGAGCGTGTCGTAGATCGCGGCGTCTCCGTGCGGGTGGTAGTTGCCCATCACCTCGCCGACGACCCGAGCGCACTTCACCCGCGGCCGGCCGGGCTGCAGGCCGAGCTCGGCCATCGCGTACAGGATCCGGCGGTGGACGGGCTTGAGGCCGTCGCGCACGTCGGGCAGCGCGCGCGCGACGATCGTCGACATCGCGTAGTCGAGGAAGCTCGAGCGCATCTCCGCCTCGAGCTCGCGCGACTCGATGCGGCCGGCGCCGAGAGGCTCGACGACGTCAGACATCGAGGAACTTCACGTCCTTGGCGTTCTGCTCGATGAACTCGCGGCGCGGCTCGACCTGGTCGCCCATCAGCGTCGAGAAGACGAGGTCGGCGGCGGCCGCGTCGTCGACCGTCACGCGGACGAGCAGGCGGCGCGAGGGGTCCATCGTGGTCGCGGCCAGCTCCTCGGCGTCCATCTCGCCGAGGCCCTTGAACCGCCCGACCTGGATGCCCTCCTTGGCCAGGTCGAGCACCCGCGCGCGCAGATCCTCGAACGTCTCCGCCGACGAGGACTTCTTGCCGAACTCGATCGTGAACGGCGGCGCCCCCATGATCTCCTGGAGACGGGCGTAGCTCTTCCGCAGGCCCGCGTAGACGGGCGAGCCGAGCAGCGCGGTGGGGACGACGACGTGCTCGGCGGCGCTGGTTGCCCGCTCGACGACCTTGACCCGCACCCCGTCGCCGTCCGTCTCGATCACGGAGACCTCGTAGCCATTTGGCTCGATCGACGCGAGCGCCTTCTCCATGCCGGCGACGTCGTCCGCGTCGGTCTCGACCAGGCGGTGCTCGACCACGAACTTCGCCGCCGGCGAGCCGAAGTCGGTGCGCAGCCGCGCCGACCAGCCCTCGAAGTCGTGCAGGGCGCGCGCGAAGCGGCCGTAGCGAGCCTCGGTCAGCTTCTGCGACTTCCCGGAGCGGTCGGCGACCTCCATGTCCTTGACCCGCTCGCGGACGAGCAGATCCTCGAACTGCGACTCCTTCTCGACGTAGAGCTCGCGGCCGCCGAGCTTGACGCGGTACAGCGGCGGCACGGCGATGAAGACGTGGCCGCGCTCGACCAGCTCGGGCATCTGCCGGAACAGGAACGTGAGGATCAGCGTGCGGATGTGCGAGCCGTCCACGTCGGCGTCGGTCATGACGATGACCCGGTGGTAGCGCAGCTTGGTCAGGTCGAACTCGTCGGCGATCCCGGTGCCGATCGCAGTCACCATCGACTGGATCTCCGCGTTCGAGAGCACCTTGTTGATCCGGTTCTTCTCGGCGTTGATCACCTTGCCGCGCAGCGGGAGGATCGCCTGGAAGAGCCGGTCGCGGGCGTCGACGGCCGAGCCGCCGGCCGAGTTGCCCTCCACGAGGAAGAGCTCGGCCGCCTCGGGATCGGCGATCTCGCAGTCGGCGAGCTTGCCGGGCAGCGAGGCGCCCTCGAGCGCCGACTTGCGCCGCGTCAGCTCGCGCGCCTTGCGCGCAGCCTGGCGCGCGCGCGACGCGTCGATCGCCTTCGTGATGATCTGCTTCGCGTCCTGGGGGTTCTCCTCGAAGTACTGGGCGAGCTTCTGGCCGACGACCTGCTTGACGAGCCCCTCCATGCCGGGGTTGCCGAGCTTCGTCTTCGTCTGGCCCTCGAACTGCGGCTCTGCGAGCTTCACGGAGATGACCGCGGCGAGGCCCTCGCGGACGTCCTCGCCCTCGAGGTTGTCCTCCTTCTCCTTGAGCAGGCCGCGGTCGCGCGCCACCCTGTTCACGGTCGCGGTCAGGGCCGAGCGGAAGCCGGAGAGGTGCGAGCCGCCCTCGTGCGTGTTGATGTTGTTCGCGAACGAGAAGACCGACTCGGCATACGAGCTGTTCCACTGCATGGCGATCTCGACGTAGCCCTGATCGCTCTCGCCCTCGAAGTAGACCGAGTGCTTGTGGATCGGCTCCTTCGCCCGGTTGATGTGCGCGACGAAGTCGCGGATGCCGCCGGCGTAGTGGAACTCCTCGCGCTTCTCGCCCTCGCGCTCGTCGACCAGGGCGATGCGCAGCCCCTTCGTCAGGAACGCCGTCTCGCGGAGGCGCTGGAGCAGCGTCTCGGCGTCCCACTCCGTCTCCTCGAAGATCTCCGCGTCGGGCTTGAAGCTGATCGTCGTCCCGGTGCTCTTGGTCGGGCCGATCGCCTTCATCTTCGTGGTCGCCTCGCCGCGGACGAACTCCTGGCGGTAGGTCTTGCCGTCGCGCTGGACCTCCGCCACCAGCCATTCGGAGAGCGCGTTGACGACGGAGACGCCGACTCCGTGCAGGCCGCCCGAGACCTTGTAGCCCCCCTGTCCGAACTTCCCGCCGGCGTGCAGCTTTGTCAGCACGACCGTGAGCGCGGGCAGTCCCTGGTCTGCCATCACGTCTACAGGGATGCCGGAGCCGTTGTCCGTGACGGTCATCGACTCGTCCGGGTGGATGATCACCTCGACCAGGTCGCAGCGGCCCGCGAGGGCCTCGTCGACCGAGTTCGCGACCACCTCGTAGGCGAGGTGGTGAAGGCCCCGCGCGCCCGTCGAGCCGATGTACATACCGGGCCGTTTCCGGACCGGCTCGAGCCCTTCCAGGACAGTGATGTCCTTTGCGGTGTATGCTGCCTCAGCCATAGAAAAAGCCCTGCAAATCAGCTATTTGCGGGCTGACTGCAGTCTATCAGAAACGGTGGTCGGAGTACGGCTTGGAGAGCCCCAGCGCAGCGGCCTTCTCGACCCGCTCGCGGAGCTCCTGGTCCTCGATCCCGGCCGCGAGCCCGGCCGCCCTCTGCAGGGCTTCGGCCGATGGTTCGGGCGCCTCGGTCCTGCGCTCCGCAGCCGCCTCGCCCGCCGGTTCCGGCAGGTGGCCGACGGCGAATCGCAGCGCTTTCGGCGCACTCTCGCCGAGCTCGTCCACGAGCCGCTCGAGGATGGTCGGGGCGAGCTGACCGAGCTCGAACGCCCACGCCGACGACGAGGTGCTCACGTGCAGGGTCCCGTCCCGGGCGATCCGGGCCGGCCAGGCGTTCGCGGCCACCATCGGCCCCACCGACCCGGGCCAGGCGGCGAGCAGCTCCGGCATCCCGCCCTGCGGCCCGAACCCGGACAACAGCTCGCGGATCTCGCCGTCGAGACGCTCCACGCGCTATCCCCCCGTCACCGCGCCCGGCGTGACCTCGAGCAGCTGCGCCGGCTCTCCCGGCAGCGCGTCGGCGGTTGTCGCGGTGATCAGCGTCTGGCCGCGGCCCGCGACCTGCTCGACCAGCACGCGCCGGCGCTGCGGGTCGAGCTCCGAGAGGACGTCGTCCAGCAGCAGGAGCGGCCTCTCCTCGAGCCGCTCGGCCAGCAGCGAGGCCTCGGCGACGAGAAGCGCGAGCACGACCGTCCGCTGCTCGCCCTGCGAGCCGAACGAGCGCAGGTCGCGGCCGGCGGAGGCGATCGAGACATCATGGAGATGGGGGCCGGCGCCGGTTGCGCCGCGGTCGAGGTCACGTTCCAGGCGAGCGTCGAGCTCGGACTCCGTCGGGGGCTCGCCGTCATAGGCGAGGCGGGCCTCCGGCAAGCCGAGCTGACCCGCCGATTCGGCGAACGGCGGGCCGAGGAGCTCGAGCAGCTCGGTGCGGGCTCGGACGAGCTCTGCGCCGAGCGCTGCCACCTGGACGGTCCAGGGGGCGATCGCCGTCCGGTCGCCGAGCTTCAGCGCCGCGTTGCGTTGGGCGAGCGCGGCGGCGTAGTCGGCCGGCAGGCTGGATCGAGCAGGCAGGAGGCGGCCCAGCGACCGGTCGAAGTACGCGCGCCGGGCGGCCGGGCCGGCCTTGACGATCGCCAGGCGGTCGGGCGTGAAGACCAGCGTCGCGCTCTCGTTCCGCAGCTGCTCGGCCGCGCGGAGCCGGGTGCTGTTCAGCTCCGCCCGCTTGCCGTCGACCGTCGACAGCGTCACACCGACCCGGAGCGGAGCTCCGCCGCGCATGCCCTCGAGCCGGATCCCCGCCGCATGAGCCCCGAAGCGGATCAGCTCGCCGTCCGAGCGGGTCCGGGGCGAGAAGCCCTGGGTGCCGACGTGCAGGGCTTCGAGCAGGTTCGTCTTGCCCGCGCCGTTCGGCCCGACCGCCAGCACGAGGCCCGGCTCGAGGGAGAGCTCCAGCCGCGCATACGAGCGGAAGTCGGCCAGGAAGACCGCCGAGACGATCAGCCGGCGAGCCGGATCGGCATGATCAGGTACCAGAAGTCGTCGCTCGGGCCCTGGATCAGGCCCGGCCGCAGCGGGTCGATCAGCCGCAGCCGCATCTCCTCGCCCTCCGCGGATTCGATTCCGTCGCGGAGGAAGTCGGCGTTGAACCCGATCTCGAGCGGCTCGCCGTCGAACCGGACCGGCAGCGTCTCGCGGGCCTCCCCGACGTCCTGCGTCTGCGCCCAGATCGTCACCTCGCCCTCGGCGAAGCGCAGGCGAAGAGGCGAGTTGCGGTGGGCCATCACCGCGGTCCGGCGGACGACCTCGAGCAGCTCCGCTCGCGGGAGGACGACCTCGTGCTCGAACTCCTTGGGCCGCAGCTCGTCGAACTTCGGGAACTGGCCCTCGATGCGGCGAGTGGTCAGCCAGGTGCCGCCGACGCCGAACAGGACCTGGTTCTCCTGGACGCCGAGCTCGAGCGTGTCCGCGCCGGCCGCCAGCCTGCGCACCTCGTCGAGGGCTCTGGCAGGGACGATCGCCTCGAGCTCGGGCACCTCACCCTCGACCGGAGTCTCCTTGTACGAGAGCCGATACGAATCGGTCGCCGCCATGACGAGCTTCCCGCCGTCGAATCGGACGAGGATGCCGGTGAGAACGGGTCTCGCTTCGTCGCGCGACACCGCACGGCCGACAGAGGCGACGGTTGCCAGCAGCGACGCCGCGTCGACCTCGTGCGTCGGCGCGGCATCGGTGTCCGGCAACCGGGGGAAGTCCTCGGCACCGTAGGTGTTCAGCCGGTACTCGGCCGGGCCGCAGCGGATCTGGAGGATGCTCTCCTCCTCGCGAAACTCGAGCTCGGCGTCCCCTTGCGGCAGCAGCCGCGACAGGTCGGCGAAGAGCTTCCCCGGCACCACCACGGCCCCGTCGCTGCCGACCGTGGCGTCGAGCGGGGTCCGCAGCGAGAGCTCCATGTCGGTCGCGGCGAGCTCCACCGACCCACCGGCGGCGCGCAGGAGGATCCCGCCCAGGATCTGAACGGCTGTTCGCGTCGAGACGCCGCGACTGACGAGCGCCAGCTTCTGCGCGAGCTCCTCGCTCGGGACGGTGATGCTCAGTCCCGAGCCCAGCCCCGCCTGCGAACCAGCTGTCATGTCTATGTCACTCATGTTCTAAAAGACCTTTCGTAGTTCGTAGGCGCTGTGGATCAGGGGATAGCCGCCATGGCTCGCATGGGCAAGCCGATTCTGGTGTGGACGCCGGCTGGGGAGAATCACGAGGGAACCCACAAGGCTCGAGGTGAGCGATGCGCGAATCCACAGTTCAGCGCACCTGTTTGACCCGTGCGGTCAGCTCTTGCACAAGGTTGTACACAGTGCGATCGGCACGGATCATGTTCTGGATCTTCGCATTCGCGTGCAGCACGGTCGTATGGTCGCGGTCGCCGAAGTGCTTGCCGATCTTCGGGAGCGACGAGTCGGTCAGCTCGCGCGAGAGGTACATGGCCACCTGCCGCGGATAGACGATGTTCTGCGAGCGCTTGTGGCTGCAGAGCTCGTCGAGCGAGAGCGAGAAGCGCTCGCAGACGACCTCCTGGATCCGCTCGATCGTGACCTGGGCGACCTCTCCCTGGGGGAAGACGTCCTTGAGCACGTCCTGGGCGAGATCGGCGGTCATCGGCCGCCCGGTCAGCGACGCGAACGCGACGACCCGCGTGAGCGCCCCTTCGAGCTCGCGGATGTTGGTCGAGATCCGGCCGGCGATGAAGGTGAGCAACTGCGGATCGGCGACGTGGATGCCGTCCGTCTTGACCTTCTTCCGCAGGATGGCGATGCGCGTCTCGAGATCGGGCGGCTGGATGTCCGTGATCAGCCCCCATTCGAACCGCGAGCGCAGGCGCGCTTCGAGGGTCGCGATCTCCTTCGGAGGCCGGTCGGACGAGAGCACGATCTGGCTGCCCGACTCGTACAGGGAGTTGAACGTGTGGAAGAACTCCTCCTGGAAGCGCTCCTTGCCCTCGAAGAACTGGACGTCGTCGATCAGCAGCAGGTCGTAGTTGCGGTACCGCTGCTTGAAGCCCTCGATGCGCTTGTCGCGGAGCGAGTTGATGAAGTCGTTGACGAACGACTCCGAGGTGACGTAGCGCACGGACATGCTCCCCGGGTGCTCCATGACGTACTGCGCGATCGCCTGGAGCAGGTGGGTCTTGCCGAGCCCGGTCGAACCGTAGATGAAGAGCGGGTTGTAGGCCTGCGCAGGCGCCTCCGCGACGGCCAGCGCCGCAGCGTGGGCGAAGCGGTTGGACGAGCCGATCACGAACAGGTCGAAGGTGTACTTCGTGTTCAGCCCCGACTCGCTGATTCGCTGCGCCGGCGGCTGCATCGTGTCGGGAACGGCGCCGGTCTCCGCCACTGTGAGCTGGATCCGCCGCTGCTGCCCGGTCGCGTCGCGGACCGCGGCGCGGATCAGCTCGAGGAAGTGGCCCTCGATCCACTCGCGGGTGAAGTCGTTCGGAACCGCGAGGACGAACGTATCGTCCGTCACTTCCAGCCCTTCCACCTCGCCGAACCACGTTCGGTAAGTGGAGTCGTTGAGGGCTCCCTTGAGCCGGCCGGCCACCTCGGTCCAGAGCGTCTCTGAGGTCAGCTCGATCGGTTGATCCACCCGGGGGGCCCGCTCCTCCTCGACGACAGCGAGCGCCGAGCATAGCAACGTGGCGAGGGCCCGACAACGGCGCCTCCGGACCTCGCCGCCTTCGGCAGAAACCGCTTATTTGCAGGAACTTAGCGTGGTTCCACATCGCTCTCCACAGGTGTGGACAGCGGGACTCGAAAGGGTGATAGGGCGCGCGAAAAACACCCTCTCTGCTCGCTCTTTCCTCCCCGCCTTTGTCCACATCTCGGCTGTGGAGAACTCGTCCGCACGTTGCGGTCGGAAATCGACGGGCGGCTCGTAGGCCCACTCGAACGAGGCTCGTCTATACTGGCGACCCGCGGCCCAGAGGCCGCCGTTTTCGTGTTCAGAAGCCCCCGCGAAGCGAGCATCGACCGGTGAAGCGCACCTACCAGCCCAACGTACGGCGCCGGAAGCGCAAGCACGGCTTCCGTGCGCGCATGTCCAGCCGCGCAGGCCGCATGATCCTCAAGCGCCGCCGCGCGAAGGGCCGGAAGCGGCTCTCCGCCTGACGCGGGTCGCACGCTCGTGCAGCGCCGGTATCGTCTCTCCCGCTCGCGGGACTTCGACGCGGTCTACCGTCACGGCCGGTCGGTGTCCACCCGTTTTCTCGTCCTGTACTGGTTTCCGCGCGACGACGAGGGGGAGCCGCGCCTGGGCATCGCCGTGCCGAAGGGCGCCGGCAGCGCGGTGGAGCGGAACCGCGTGAAGCGCCGCCTCCGCGAGAGCTGGCACGCTCGCGTCGACCGCGTGCCCGCAGGCCGCGACTACGTGCTGGTCGCGCGGCCCGCGCTGGGCGAGGCCCTGGCCGACCGCGACGCCGGCTGGCTCGGCGAGCGCCTCGACGAGGTCCTCGGAAAGGCGGGCGCGTGAAGCACCTGAGCATCGCGCTCCGGGCGTTCTTCCCCTCGCCCGGGGTCGCCGGGGCGCCGACCTGCAAGTACCACCCGTCCTGCTCGGAGTACGCCTCGCTCGCCTACCGTGAATTCGGCCCGATCCGCGGGACGCTCAAGTCCGCCTGGCGCCTCGCCCGCTGCAACCCGTGGAGCCACGGCGGCGTCGACTATCCGGGGCGGCTGCGGTGATCGTCGGCGGCATCCTCAGCCCGATCGAGAACGCGCTCGCCTGGCTGCTCCAGCACCTGCACGACACCATCGGCCTCTCGTGGGGCTGGTCGATCGTCGCCCTGACGATCATCGTCCGCATCGCGCTCGTGCCGATCATGGTGCGCCAGATCCACTCGATGCAGCGCATGCAGGCGCACATGCCGGAGATGAAGGCGATCCAGCAGAAGTACAAGGGCGACCGGCAGCGCCTCAACGAGGAGCTGATGAAGTTCTACAAGGAGAACGAGATCAACCCGGCGGCGTCCTGCCTGCCGATGCTGGTGCAGATCCCGGTCTTCTTCGCCCTCTACTTCGTCCTGAAGAACTTCACGAAGCACGTCACCGCGCTTCCGAGCGAGCTGCACTGGCTGATCGTCCCGAACATCACCGCCCACGTCACCGAGCACTGGTCGGGCTACGTGCTGCTCGTCCTCTACCTCGGCAGCCAGGTCGGCTACGCCTACTTCGGCACGCCTCCGAACATCCCCCGGAGCCAGCGGATCCTGTTCATGATCGTGCCGTTCTTCATCCTGCCGTTCGTCAGCCGGTTCCCCGTCGGCCTGCTCATGTACTGGATGACGACGAACCTGTGGACCGTCGGCCAGGGGATCATCACGCGACGGATGGTGCCGAAGCCGGCCCCGCCCCCGAAGCGCTCGTCGCGCACTCCTCCGAAGGAGGAGGCAGCCTCCACCGACGGTGTCGCCGAGACGCGCGAGCGGGCACCGGCCGCGGTCCGCTCGGCCCCGGCCGCGCCCCGGCGGGTCAAGCGCAAGAAGAAGCGGAAAGGCGGCCGATGAGCGAGCCCCATCAGGTCGAGGCGACCGGGGAGACGGTCGGCGAAGCCAAGTGGCAGGCGCTGCGCGAGCTCGAGCGGCTGCTCCCCGGTCTGGACAAGTCCGCGGTCCGCTTCGAGGTGGTCTCGGAAGGAGAGCGCGGGCTGCTCGGCGTCGGCTATGCCCCGGCGCGGGTGACCGCGACCGTGGACGCTGCTGCGGTGCCCGCGCCGCCGACGGCTTCCGGGGACGAGTCGACGCTCGCGGCCGACCTGCGCGACCTGCTCGGCCGGATCGTCGCCGCGCTGGGGGTCGACTGCCGGATCGACGTCGGCGAAGACGACGAGACGGTCACCGCCTCCCTGACCGGCGGCGACCTCGGCCTGCTGATCGGCCGCCACGGCCAGACGATCGACGCGATCCAGTACCTCGCCAGCGCGGTTGCCTACCGCACCTACGGTGACGACCGCAAGGACGTGGTCGTCGACGCTGCCGGCTACCGCGATCGCCGTCGCGAGACGCTCGAGGCTCTCGCGGTGCGCAGCGCCCGGCGCGCCACGTCGACGGGAGAGCCGGTCGAGCTCGAGCCGATGTCCTCGATCGAGCGCAGGATCGTCCACCTCCGGCTCCAGGACGAGCCCGGCGTGGGCACGCGCAGCGAGGGTGACGAGCCGTATCGATACGTCGTCGTCGAGCCCGATTGAGCGCTGGCTGGAGCGGCTGCTCGGAACGCCGGGACTGACCGCCGTCACCGACCCGGCTGAGGCCCGCCGGGTCCACCTGGAGCAGAGTCTCGCCGCCGTCCCGCTCGTCGAGCGCTACGAAGGGCCTCTGGTGGACGTCGGTTCCGGAGGCGGTGCTCCGGGGATCCCGATCGCGGCGGCACTGCCCGAGCGCGAGGTCGTCCTGCTCGAAGCGACCAGACGGAAATGCGACTTCCTCGAGTCGATCGCGCGGGACTTCCCCAACGTGCGCGTCGTGTGCGGCCGCGCGGAAGAACAGCCCGTCGACACGTTCGGGGTCGCGGTCGCGAAGGCGCTTGCCCCGCCGCCTGTCGCGCTCGAATGGTGCCTGCCGCTGGTCGCGGTGGGCGGTGCGGCGATCCTGTTCGTCGGCCCCTCGGCCGACGCCGATGCCGTGGCTGCCGCCTCGCCGCAGCTCGGCGGCGGTGAACCGGAGCTCCACCCGGGCCTCCTCGTCGTGCCGAAGGTCGCGCCCACTCCGGCAGGGTTTCCGCGCAGACCGGGCATTGCCCGAAAGCGACCATTGACGTAGGCGCCGGCGTTGGCACTCGCGCTCGGGCGACTGAGCCCGAGCGCACGGACTAGAGGAGCGGCCTGTCCGGCCGCGAAGAAAGAATGTTCGAGTGCCCGGTCGGGTCTACGCAGTCGCGAATCAGAAGGGCGGGGTCGGGAAGACGACGACCGCCGTCAACCTCGCCGCGTGCCTCGCCGAGGCCGGCGAGAAGGCGCTCGTCGTCGACCTCGACCCGCAGGCGAACGCCACGTCGGGGCTGGGCGAGCAGGCGAACGGGACGTCCAGCTACGACCTGCTCGACGGCGCGCCGCTCGACGAGCTGGCGAAGCCGACGCGCTTCCGGAACCTCTGGCTCGTGCCGTCGAAGCCCGACCTCGCCGGTGCCGCCGTCGAGCTCGCGCGCCGTGACGACGGCGAGCGGTTCCTGGCCGCCTCGCTCGCAGGCGCGGCGGAGGGGTACGCCTTCGTCTTCCTCGACTGCCCGCCGTCGCTCGGTCCGCTGACCGTCAACGCGCTCGCCGCTGCCGACCGCGTGCTCGTCCCCGTGCAGGCCGAGTACTACGCGCTCGAGGGGCTGTCGCAGCTCCTGCGCTCGGTGGAGATCGTCAAGACCCGGCTCAACCCCCGGCTCGCCGTCGCCGGGGTGCTGCTGACGATGGTCGACGGACGGACCCGGCTGTCCGCAGAGGTCGGCGAGGAGCTGCGCCGCCATCTCGGCGAGCTGGTGTTCGAGACGTCGGTTCCGCGCTCCGTGCGTCTCGCCGAGGCGCCGAGCCACGGGCTTCCCGCAATCGCCTACGACCGCCGGTCCCCCGGCGCCGAGGCCTACTGGAAGGTGGCGATGGAGCTTGTCGAGCGTTCCTGACGACGTGCGGTCCGCAAGAAGGGGGCTCGGGCGCGGCCTCGAGGTCTTGATGGGCGGGGCTTCCCGGACCGAGCTGACGCAGCTGCCGGTGGAGACGATCCATCCCAATCCGCGGCAGCCCAGAAAGCGCCACGACTCCGAGGCGGCGCACGGGCTCGCCGACTCGGTGCGGTCGCAGGGCGTGATCCAGCCCGTCGTCGTCCGTCACCGGCCCGCCGGCGGGTTCGAGCTGATCGCCGGCGAGCGGCGCTGGCGAGCCGCGCGCCAGGCAGGGCTGCCGACCGTGCCGGCGCTCGTCCGCGACGCCGACGACACCGAGTCGCTCCTGCTCGCCCTGGTCGAGAACGTCGCCCGCGAGGACCTGTCCCCGGTGGAGGAGGCGCGAGCGTGCGCGCTCCTGATCGACGAGTTCGGGCTCTCGCTCGGCGAGGTGGCAGAACGGGTCGGGCGCTCGAAGCCGTCGGTGTCGAACCGCATCCGGCTGCTGGAGCTCTCCGACGACGTCCTTGCGCTCGTCGAGCGTGGCGAGCTGAGCGAGGGTCACGCGCGGGCGGTGCTCGCCGTCCCCGACCAGGAGGGGCGCCGCAGGCTCGCCCGCGAGATCGTCAAGACGGGCATGTCGGTGCGCGCGGCGGAGCAGAGAGCGCGGTGGGCGGGAGCACAGCAGAAGCCCCGGGTCAAGGGCGCGCCGGTCGACCCGGCGCTGGCCGCCCGCGTGCGCACGGCAGTCGAGCGGCTGACCGGCCTGCCGGTCCGGCTGACGCGCGGCCGGCTCGAGATCCAGTTCGCCGACGAGTACGAGCTGGCCGAGCTCGCCGAGGCACTGGAACGCTACGCTCCGGCCTGAACGCCCCCGGGGGCCTTCCAGAAGACGGTCGTGTCGCAGGGCCGCCCGTCCGGGTAGAGCGCGAAGTTCGGGATCACCCCCACCTTCGTCCACCCCATCCGCTCGTAGAGTCGCTCGGCCGGATCGCCGGTGACGGTATCCAGGACGAGCAGCGTCCAGCCCTCGGCCAGCGCCTCGGCTTCGGCCCGCTCCATGAGCTTCCGTCCCACGCCTCGCCGGCGCGCCGACCGGCGTACCAGCAGCTTTGCGACGTCGGCGCGGTGCGGCTGATTCGGCGGCCAGGCGGCCGCGACCTGAACCGTCCCGACGAGCTCGTCCCCGTCGAACGCTGCCAGCAGGACTCGGCTGCCGGCCTCGACGCCCGCCTCGACCGACTCGAAGTAGGCGCGCGCCTCTTCCACCGTGAACGGCGCCATGAAGCTGACCGACGCCCCGCCCTTGACGCAGTCGTGGAGCACGGCGGCGAGGGCGTCGCGGTGGCTTCGGGCGGCCGCGCCGTCCAGGCGCTCGATCGTCACGGGTGCGTCCACCGATCGCCCAGCGTAGCGGCATGATCTCCGCGGCCATGCACGCGTCGATCTGGAGGTTCGCAGGCGATCCCGACGAGCTGCTGCGCAGCTACGAGTCGATGGTCGCCGAGATCCCCGCCGAGAACATGCGGCTCCACCTCTGCCTCCGCGACGACGACGGCATCGTCCTGGTCGACACCTGTCCGTCGAAGGAGGTCTTCGACGGCTTCTTCGCCGGCGCGGGCTTCCGCGCTCTCCGACAGCGCCACGGCCTCCCGGAGCCGACGTCTGTCGAGGACTTTCCCGTCTGCCTCGCATTCGTCGAGGGCGAGAGGATCTAGGTCGCCGGCTATCTCGTCGAGCAGACGAGCACTTCCTCGAAGAACTCACCCGCGCGCCGCCCCGTTCGACGGTTGACGTGTCTGGTCAATCGCTCCTCGAGCGACAGTCCGGACCGGTCGAGGATCTCGGGGTAGAGCGACCTGGAGTCATTGACGACGATGACGACAGGTGCCCCCCGAGGAAGCCGAGCGCGCGCGTGCGCGAAGACGGCAACCATGTTCTCCACGTATGCGCGAACGGCCTGACGCGACCGACCGCGAGTAGCAGGCCCGATCTCCTCCTCGCGCCGATCCGGGAGCTCGAGCAGCTCGTAGGCGTACCGGTGCTGCTCGTGGTAGTCGATCAGACCCGGATACGGGGGCGACGTGACGATCCCGGTTGCCCGAACGGGAAGCTCGACCAGACGTGAGTCTGCGTGGAGGACATGCGCCTTGCCTGCGCGTCGCATCTGCGCGAACTCACGCAGCCGACGCATCGTGTCGAGCGTGTATCTCTGCAGGAACTTCGAGGCTTCATCCACTGGTTGGCAGGTGCGCCGGTGCTTGTGGCACCAGTACGGCTCGAGCTGGGGAGAGCGTGGAAAGTCGAGGTCGAAGTGGGTTGTCCGACGAGCAGACCGCGCAGACCGACTCAGGATCACCCTCGCCACGTCTGCGATCGGATCGTCGAGGTTTGCGATCGCCGCGCGGTAGGCCAGGAGCTCGCCGAGAGCGCGCTCCGAGAACCAGGCCCGAAGCCATTCGCTTGCCTGAGCACCCGTTGCCGACTGGCTTCGCCGGGCCTCCTCGAGCGCTCCCTTCAGACCTAGCTCGAGCACGCCGAGCGAGTAGCGCGCAGTCTTGACCCGCGCCAGCAGGCAGTTGAACGCCGAGATGTCGCAACCGACGGAGGATGCTCCGAAGACGCTCGCCTCCACGAGAGTGGTCCCGGATCCCACGAACGGGTCGTAGACACAGTCGCGGGGAGTGAAGTAGCGATGGAGGAAGACGTCGACGAGCTGGGGGATGAACTTGCCGAGGTACGGGTGGAGGCTGTGAACGTGCTTCGTCCGCTCGACCTGGGGCAGCTCGTCCTCCGACCAGGACAGCTCGAGGTCGATCTCCGAGTACAAGGCCTCCTGCGTTCTCCCCGTCACGGAGGCGAGTCTAGGCCGCAGGGCGGACTGCCGATCCTGGCAGTACCGGCAGCCGCCGGGCCGGGCAGGACGAAGCGGTACGAGCAGGGGCCGTAGATGGACCTAAGAGGACGTCCTTCGAACTGCCGCCGGCCCTCACGCCTGGTTCGACGCTGGTGCCCGACCACAACGACAACAAGGGTACGAAGGGCGTGCGCCGAAGGCGCGCTTGCCGAGCCGAGCGGAAAGCGAAGCGGGCGAGGCGGGGAATGGGCGATCGTGGATTCGAACCACGGACCTCCGCCTTATCAGAGCGGCGCTCTAACCGACTGAGCTAATCGCCCGCGGTGGCGGATTGTAGCGACGGGCCTAGAGGCTGCGCAGGCGGGGAAGCGCCTCGGCGATGGCGTCGGCGTCCGCCTCGGCGGTACCCCCGCGTGCGCCGACGATCAGCTCGCTGAAGCCGTTCGCGGCGAACGCCTCCGCCTGTCCGAGGAGAGCCTCGGCGTCGCCGGTGAAGAAGAGCTGGACCGAGCGGCGGATCTCCGCGGGATCGCGCCCGACGTCGGCGCAGTGCCGATCGAGCACCCCCGAGAGCCGGACCGCCTCCTCGACCTCGCCGGACGCGAGATTCCAGACGTCCGCGTGCTCCGCGACCACGCGAAGGGTCTTCCGTTCCCCCGACCCGCCGATCCAGATCGGCGGCCGGGGTCGTTGCACCGGCTTCGGGTTCGCGATCGCCTCGGCGAGGCGGTAGTGCTCGCCGTCGAAGGTCGCTCGATCTTCCGCCCAGAGGAGCTCGATCGCCCGGCAGGCCTCCTCGAGCCTCGCGATCCGCTGCCCGGCGGTGCCGAACTCGAGGTCGAACATGGTGTGCTCGACCTCGGCCCAGGCGGCTCCGAGTCCGAACTCGAGCCGCCCGCCCGAGAGGTGGTCGACCGTGACCGCCATCTTCGCCAGCACGCCGGGGTGCCGGTACGTGTTGCCCGTGACCATGCAGCCGATCCGGACCCGGCTGGTCGCCTCCGCCATCGCGCCGAGCAGCGTCCAGCCCTCGAAGACGTCGCCGAAGTTGCCGTGCGCCCCGATCGACGCGAAGTGGTCGAAGTTCCAGCAGTGGTCGAAGCCGGCCTCGTCGGCGATCCGCCAAACCGTGCGCAGCTCTTCCACCGTCGTGAACTGCGGCGCGAGCTTGAGCCCGACGCGGAGGTCGCTCACGACGGAAACGTATGCGTTCGGCGCGGGCCATGACCGTTTGAGGACGAAGGCCTGGGCTAAGATCAGACCAGAGGCCCGGGTCGATGCACGAGATGCACATCTACGGCGTCAGCTTCGACATCGTCGGCAAGCAGCCGATCGTGCTCCTGAAGACCGCAGAGGGAAACAAGTTCCTCCCGATCTGGATCGGTCACTCGGAAGCGGCGGCGATCCTGATGAAGCTCCAGGGCGCGAGCACGCCGCGGCCGCTGACCCACGACCTCGTCACCTCCATGCTCGCGGAGCTCGAGGCGCGCGTGACCAGGATCACGGTCACGGAGCTGCGCGACAACACCTTCTACGCGAGCATCACCATCCAGCAGGACGGGTCGGAGATCGAGGTCGACTCGCGACCGTCCGATGCCATCGCGCTCGCCGTACGGGCCGAGGCGCCGATCTTCGCCGACGACCGCGTGATCGAGGAGTCGGCGATCGAGTTCGAGGGCGAAGAGGTGAACGAGGAGGAGATCGTCGATGAGTTCCGCAAGTTCCTCGACCAGGTCACCCCCGACGAGTTCGCGGTCGAAGAGGAAGACAGCTAGCCCGCGACGCGGGCGTATCGGTCAGGGCTCTGACCCGGAGGGGCAGAGGCCGCCTTTCTACGACACCTCCCGCTTGGTGAGGTCGAGGAGCGTGGTGAACAGCTCGTGCAGGCCCTCGGCCGACAGCGGGCCGCGGTTCGCCCCGGTCAGGTCGCGGAGCATCGACTGCTCCCGCTCCGGGTCGAGGAAGCCGATCCCGCGGGACTCCTTGTGGGCCTTGATCCGGGCGACCAGCTCGAGGCGCGTGTTGAACGCGTCGACGATCGCCCGGTCGGTGGCCGAGATCTGCTCGCGGAGCTCGTGGAGGACTGGATCGGGGGCGCTCACGGTCGGCCCTGCCACTGTACGTAAACGCGCTTCGATGTTGCCGGGATGGTGATCAGCCGGTACGGGGACGTGAGGCGTGCGACCGTCCCGGATCGCAGCGTCGGCGTGGTCTCGCGCGCGAGCACGTCGATCGTGCTGCGCCGCTCGGTGATCTTGACGATCCGGACGCCGTAGCCCGTGCTCGACCGTGGACCGGCGGCGACGAGGATCAGGCGCCGGCGGGCGAAGTCGAACCGCGGCACCTTCGGCGGGCCCTCCGGGAACGTCCGGGCCAGGTAGCGCACGACCTGGCGCCGTCTCCAGAACGAGCGCGTGACCGACTTGGGCCAGAGCACGCCGGGCATCTGTGCGGTCACGTCCTGCCAGGCCAGCTGCTTCGTACCCCCCTCTACCACCTGTGTCCAGATCACGCCGCCTGCGAGCGCGAGGACAAGAGCCGTGAGAGCACAGATTTTCAGGATCACGGGGATCGAACCCTAATCGTGGGAGAGTCGATACGAATTGCCGCCGGAGCCGGGCTCCGCCCGGCTAGTAGACGTAGACCGCTTCGCCGTACGGCTCCGAGGTGAAGAGCCGGGAGATCACGAAGTCCGGCACCCGTACGCAGCCGTGCGAGGCCGGGTAGGGCGGTACCGGGTCGCCCCCGTGGATGGCGTACCCGCCCAGGAAGTACATCGGGTTCCAGAGGACGCCGAGCGGGCTCCGGTCCCACCCCGCCCGCTTCTCGTAGATCGCGAACCTTCCCTCGGGCGTGTAGTACCCGGCGATCCCGGCGGTCGCGACCGGCGAGATCATCGTGATCTGCCCGTCCCGCACGAGGTACAGCACCTGGTGGGTCTTGTCGACCTCGATGTGGTCGCCCGGCGTTCTGTACCTCGGCGCCGGGACGCGCGGGCTGTCCAGCTTCGCCCATAGCGCCGCGTCGACAGCGCCCGTCCGCTCGAGCCCCTGGACCTTCTGGAACGCGTAGACGCTCTCGACGAAGTCGTAGCTGAACGTCGACGAGAACGAAGGGACGGCGTAGTGCAGCGCAGCGAGGCGACGGGCGAGCTCTGCCACCGCCGGGCTCGTGGTGCCGACGGCGAGGCTCGGCGGCCGGAGCGTGGCGGTCAGCTCGCGGCTGATCGGATCGAAGCCCGGGCGCGGCAGGGTGGTCAACCGGACGCGGACCGTCCCGGTCTCCCGGGTTCCGAGTGCCACCCGGGCGCTGCCGGGGAAGCTCCGGTCGAAGCCGACCTCGCCGCTGCGGATGACCTGGACGCGGACGCGTCCTGCACCGGTCGGCTCGAGCGACGCGGCGAGCTTCAGCGGCGCGCCGGCGACCCTGCTGCCGACGAGCGCCGCCTCCAGCCGCGGCCGGATCCGGATCGTCACGTCGCTCGACCTCGCCGACAGCCACGCGACGTGGAACGGCCCCGGGCTGGCGAGCTCGACCTTGAAGAGGAAGCTGCCGTCGCCGCGAACGCGCGCCGTCGCGACCGTCGTCGAGCCGCGCACCAGCCGCACCCGGGCTCCCGGCGCCGTGGGCGTCAGGCGGCCGGCGAAGTCGACCATGTGCAGGTAGGTCGTCGCGGCAGGCGCCTTCAGGGTCAGCGCCGGAGGAGCGGCCGGCGCCGAGGCGGGCCAGGCAAGCAGGAGCACGGCCAGGGGGAGGGCGCGGCGCACGGCCGTGAGCTTAGACACGCGCGCGGCGAGTCCTGCCGCTCAGGTCGACACGGCGACGACCAGCGCGACGGCGTTGAACGTGGCGTGCACGAGCATCCCGGGGTAGACGCTGTCCGAGCGCTCGCGCAGCCAGGCGAGCCCGCAGCCGAAGACGATCAGGATCGGCAGTCCCTCGAGCAGCCCGTGGGCAAGGCCGAAGGCGACGCCGATCCAGAGGATCGCGGTCACCCGGCCGAGCGGCTCGAGCAGCGAATACCCGAGCCCGCGGAAGGTCACCTCCTCGACGAAGGGAGCGACGGCGACGAAGACGACGAAGTTGACGGCGAACGGGACCGCGCGGCTCGAGTCCCAGTTGGTCGGCGTCAGGCCCTGCTCGCGCCCGGGGTCGCCGAAGGCGGAGACGGCGGCGCTGGCCGCGTAGACGGCGATGAAGACGACCACCACGGCGCCCACCGTCCTCGCCCACGCTCTCGGCCGCCGCAGCGCCAGCAGCGACCAGTCCGGCCGGGCGATGGCCAGGACGACGGCGAGGATGATCGCGTACTGCACGAGGCCGGACGCGGCGGTCGAGTACAGGTAGGCGGCGTCCTTCGGCGGCTTTCCTCCGGCCGCGCGGCTCGCATACCCGAGCAGCGCGAGCACCGAGACGAGGATCACCCATGCGGTCAGCTTCCCGCTGCGCAGACCGCTCACGACCAGCTCGCGAAGGCGGTCGCGAGCGGTGCCTGGACGAACCGCATCCCTGCAGCGCTCGCCCCCTGCTCGTCCTCCGGCGCGTCGCCGACGTGCAGCGCCCGCTCGGGAGCGACGCCCAGCCGCTTCAGCGCGAGGCGGAAGACTGCGGGGTCGGGCTTGGCCGCGCCCGCCTCTGCGCTCGTCACGATCGTCGAGAAGAGCCGACCGGCTCCGATCCGCTCGAGGTGCTCCGCGAGCCCGACGTCCCAGTTGGAGACGACGGCGAGATCGAGTCCCCGACGCCGCAGCCCCTCGAGCGCCTCGAGCGAGCCGGGCACGGGCTCGAAGCGAATCGACGCCATGAAGGCGTCGACGAACGAGCCCGGCTCCAGGTCGGCGCCGGCGGCGCGCAGGAACACGCCGGTGCAGTCGCGGCGGAGCTCGAGCAGCGAGTCGGCGTCACGGCCCCGGACCGCCTCCGGTCGGTAGTACGCGACCTCCGCTGCGAACGCCGAGCGGACGACCTCCGGCTCCCGGTCGAGGTTGTGCTCGGCCAGCGAACGGACGAGGCTCGGCACGGGGTCGAGCAGCTGGACGAGCGTTCCGTAGCCGTCGACGGTGACGGCGTCGAGGTCAGCGAAACGCATCCGGGTGCAGCAGCCTTGCAACCTGGTCGAGCCCTTCGCCGATCCGGGGCCCCGGAGCGAGCAGCGCCTGGTCGAGGACGACGAAGTGGCCCTCGCGGACGGCACGCAGCTTGCGGGTCGCGGGGTTGCGCCGCAGGTCGGCGAGCGTCGTCATCGTGTCGGCGGTGACGACGTAGACGTCCGGGTCGAGCCGCGCGAGCTCTGCGGGGTCCACCGGCCCGGCAACGGCATCGTCGCCGGCGACGTTCCTGGCATGTGCCTCGCTCAGCACGTCGCCGATCAGGGACTGGTCGGGCACGGTCGTCATCAGCCCGGTGTCGACGAACACGCTGACGGTCGGAACACGCCTCAGGGCTGTGTCGATGGCGTGGCGCTTCCGCTCGATCCTGCGCACGAGCGTCCGGGCGCGCACGGGCGTGCCGGTGAGCAGCCCGAGCTGGGTGATCGCGCGCTCGACCTGCGTAATCGAGTCGCCCGGCGCCGAGTACACCTCGGCGTGCGTCGCCGCCGCCGCCCGCGAGAGCGCCCGCTCGTCGACCGTGTCGGTGGCGACGATCAGATCCGGCTTCAGCTTCCGGAGGACATCGACCGCGATCGTCGGCGCGGATCCGACCACATGCGCCCCGAGCGCGCGGACGAGCTCCTCGGACGGAGCATCGGCGACGGCGATCCGCCGTGCCGGGCGGCCGATCGCGATCGGGCGGTCGCCGGTGGTGATCGTCACCGGGTAGAGCGGGGCGCTCGCGCCGGTCGGCTCCGAGCGCTCGCCGCAGGCGGTCGCCACGAGCAGCAGCGCCGCCGCGCAGGCGGCAGCCGCCGCTAGGCGACCCATTGCCAGAGCGCCCACTGGGTGACGGCCACGCCGAGCATGATCGAGCTGACGACGAGGATCGCCGTGTGCACCCGGGGGCGACCGCCGATGACGGCGAGCGCCATGAAGCACGGGAAGAGAACGAGGCCGAATCGGGGCATCGACAGCAGCGGCCACCTGCTGCTCGGCGCGCTCAGCGGGATCGCGAGGCTCACGGCGCAGAAGAGGCCGTAGGGGGCGCCGAACCGCCGCCAGGCGATCACGGTCAGAGCGACGAGGAGGACGAGGAACGCGAAGGCTTCGAGGTTGACGGCTGCCGCCCGCATCGGGTCGGTGTCCTGCACCGGCGTCCAGTAGACGTGGGTGTGCGAGCCGGAGGCGAGCTGCTCGACGCCTGCCCAGGCCGAGCGCAGGCCGTCCCAGATCCCCCCGAGCGGCCCGGCGTACGAGAGGTGGCGGTTCCAGAAGCCCTGCGCACGCGCGAACGCCAGCGCGTCGCCGCGCGAGCTCGCGAGGTAGACGGGGTAGGCGGAGAAGACCAGCGGTGCGGCGCAGAGGCGGAGAAGCGCACGCGCGCGGGCGGGCCGGCGCCAGGCCATGACGACGAGCGCCGGCAGGAGGGCGACGCCGGCGATCCGCGTGAGCATCGCCAGGCCGGTGACCACGCCTGCGCCGAGCCAGCGCCCGCGCTCGGCGAGCAGGAACGCGCCGATCGCGAGCGCGAGGAACAGCGACTCCGAGTAGACCGCGCCGAGGAACAGCGCCATCGGGAACACCGCCAGGTAGAGCACGGCCCGGCGGGCCCCGTCCGCCCCGAGGCGGGTCTCGGCCAGCCGGTAGAGGAGCACGAACGCGGCCAGGGCCGCCGCCAGCGAGACGACGATCCCGGCGACCAGGTAGTGGCCGCCGAAGGCGCGGCCGACCCCGGCCAGGGTGAGCGGATAGAGCGGGTAGAAGGCCGCGGCCACGCCGTGTGCCGCTCCGTAGCCGTTGTCGGCGATCCGCAGGAACCAGACGCTGTCCCAGCGGGCCCAGACGTCGGTGACCCAGCCCAGGTCGCGGGTCAGCGTCGGGTCGTCCCAGCGGGCGGCGTTCGGATGCCGGTTCGGCTCGAACACCAGCCAGGCGAACAGCGCCCCGGCCCAGATCGCGGCGCGGCTCCACAGGAAGATTCCGAGCGCAGGCCCTCGTACCACCGACACGCGGATCTCCGCGAGCCGTGCGCGGACGCGGGGCTCTCGGACCCTCTGATCCTTTGCAGGAGCACCCACGCGGCCCGATCATACTTCTCGGCTTGCAGCGGACTTTCACACCGGACGAAGCGAACGCGTTGCTGCCGACCGTGCGGCCGCTGGTCGAGCAGATGGTCGAGGCCAAGCGCGCTCTCGACGAGGCCCAGGCGGGCGCCGACGAGGTCTCGCGCCGGATCTCCGGGAACGGAGGCGGTCTTCCGCCCGCCCGGCTCGCGGAGCTGCACGACCAGGTCGCCAGGCGGGCGACCGAGCTCGCGCGCGTGCTGGACGAGATCCAGGCCCAGGGCGTGATCGTCAAGGACCTGGACAGCGGGCTCGTCGACTTCCCCTCCGTCCGCGAAGGTCGGGAGGTGCTGCTCTGCTGGCGGCTCGGCGAGGACGAGGTCGCCTTCTGGCACGGCTACGACGAAGGGTTCGCCGGCCGCCGGCCGATCTGAGCGCACCCTGGTGCCGCTGAGGAATCGCCGTGCCCGGTGTCGAATAGCGAGCCGATGCCCCTCTGGGAACGCGCAATCATCGCTGCGGTCGTCCTGGCGATCGCGGTCGTGCTGGCGAAGCTGGCGGACATCGCGATGCGGCGCGTCCAGCTGCGCGCCGGCGCCGAGACGCGCTACCGGGTGCTCCGCCGGGCGGTGATGGCGCTGATCGTCTTCGTCGCGGTCTTCTCGGCACTGCTCGTGTTCCCCCAGGTCCGGGCGGTCGCGGGCGCGATCCTGGCCTCCGGCGCCGTGATCGGGATCATCTTCGGCTTCGCGGCCCAGCGGACGCTCGGGAACTTCGTGGCCGGCATCCTGATCGCGTTCACGCAGCCGCTGCGGCTCGGCGACCGCGTCACCGTCGGCGACGTCGACGGCGTGGTCGAGGAGATCACGCTCACCTACACGTTCATCCGGGCCGACGACGACACCCGGCTCGTCGTCCCGAACGAGAAGCTGGCCTCGGATACCATCCACAATGCGACCATCGTGCGTCGCGCCCAGCGTGCGGAGATCACGGTGCAGCTTCCATTGGGCTCCGATCTGGAGAACGTCATCGGCCTGCTGGGCGGCGAGATCGCGGACCAGCGTGAGCCCGAGGTCTTCCTCAGCGGGCTCGAGGGCGCGGCGACGGTGACGGTCAGAGCGCTGGCCGACGACCCGTCGAAGGCGGAGATCCTCCAGAACGACCTGCGCCTGCGCGCGCATCGCTGCCTGCGCGCGGCCGGGATCTACGCGTGAGCCCGTCGCGGGGCCCGAAGCGACGACCGATCGCTCGGCCCTCGGCCGGCCGTCGGCGCCGCGCCCGAGCGCGCGGACGGCACCACGGCCGCCGGAACACCGTCGTGCTGGTGCTCGTGCTCCTGATCGCCGTCCCGGTCGTGCTCGGGCTGGGCGGGTACGGCGCGTGGACCGGGTTCAAGGGCAGTTGCTCGCTGTCGTCGCTGCAGCCCGTCTCGATCGGCGAGAACTCGTTCGTCTTCGCGGCCGACGGCACGCTGCTGGGCTCGATCCCGGCCGAGCGCAACCGGCAGCCGGTCCCGTTGTCCCAGATCAACCCGTGGATGGCGAAGGCCGTGATCGCGACCGAGGACCGCCGCTTCTACCAGCACGGCGGGGTCGACTGGGAAGGCATCGTGCGCGCGGCCTGGCGCGACGTGACCAAGGGCCGGGTGGTCGAAGGCGGCTCGACGATCACCCAGCAGGTCGTCCGCAACCTCTACATCTCCCGCGAGCGCACCTTCCAGCGGAAGGTCAAGGAGATCTGCCTGGCGGCGAAGCTCAGCAAGCACTGGTCGAAGGACCGGATCCTGGCGACGTGGATGAACCAGGTGTACTTCGGCAACCACGCGTACGGCGTCGAGGCCGCGTCGCAGACGTACTTCTCGAAGCCTGCAAAGGACCTGACGATGATGCAGGCGGCGCTCCTCGCCGGCCTGCCGCAGGCGCCCTCGATCTACGACCCGATCCTCAACCCCAGGGCCGCGCTCGACCGACGCGCCGACGTGCTCGGCGCCCTCTACACGAACGGCGACATCCCCGCCGAGACGTATCAGGCGGCGCTGCGCGACCCGAGCCTGCACCTGAAGCCGGGGCGTCTCTACACGCGTATCCGCGAGCCCTACTTCTTCAGCTACGTGCGCGACCAGCTGATCGCCGAGTACGGCGCGCAGACCGTCCAGTCGGGCGGCCTGCGCGTGTACACGACCATCGATCCGGCGTTCCAGCGGGCGGCGACGAAGGCGATCAGGGACACCCTCTACCTGAAGGACGATCCGGCCGCGGCGCTCGTGTCGATCAACCCTTCGAACGGCGCGATCCGGGCGATGACGTCGGTCTACCCGCGCACGATCAAGAACGAGTTCAACCTCGTGGCGCAGGCGAGGCGCCAGGCCGGCTCGACGTTCAAGACGTTCGTGCTCACCCAGGCCGTGGACGACGGGATGAACCCCTCGTCGACCAGCTACGTCTCGGCGCCCTTCACCTGGCAGCCGGACCCGGGGATCCCGCCCTGGAACGTCTCGACCTACAGCCACACGTACTCCGGCGTGATCTCGGTGCGGCAGGCCACGCTCCAGTCCGACAACACCGTCTACGCGAAGCTGACGCTCGACGTCGGCCCGCAGAACGTCGCCAACATGGCGCACAAGCTCGGCGTACAGAGCCCGCTCGCGCCCGTCCCCTCGATCGGTCTCGGCTCCAACGCGGTCTCCCCGCTCGACATGGCCTCGGCCTACGCGACGCTCGCCGCCGGCGGCATCTACTCGCGTCCGACGGCGATCCGCAGGGTGATCCTCGCGAACGGCAAGGAGGACGACCAGGCCGGCTGGGGCAGGCCGCGGCGCACGCGCGTGATTCCCGACTGGGTGGCGGCGACGGTCACCGACGTGCTGCAGCAGAACATCCTCTACGGCACCGGCACGGCTGCGAACTTCGGCCGTCCCGCCGCGGGCAAGACGGGCACGACCGACGACCATGCCGATGCCTGGTTCTGCGGCTACCTGCCGAACCTCGAGGCGACCGTCTGGGTCGGGTACCCGCAGGGCGAGATCCCCATGGAGAACGTCCACGGCATCGCCGTCGCCGGCGGCAGCTTTCCGGCCGAGATCTGGCGGCGGTTCATGGAGCGGGCAGTGCGCTACTCGCCGCCCCAGGAGTTTCCGGAGCCCACCACTCCGCCGGAGTGGCACTACTTCAAGCAGGGGCCGTGGGCCCTTTCCGGCGCGGTGCCCGAGACGACGAGCACGACCAGCACGACGACGCAGACGGACACGGCCCCCGAGACGACCGCACCGACGACGACCGAGCAGGTGACCGTTCCGGCCGCGCCGACGACGGCCCCGGTCACGACCGTGGCCGCACCGCCGCCTCCGCCTCCGACGACCGCGCCGGCGCCCACGGCGCCTGCCCCTCCGCCGGCGCCGCCGGCGCCGCCGACCGAGCCGACGACGACCCTCGGCGGCCCCGCGATTCCGTAGGGATGCTCCGCTCGAACCCGGCCTTGCGGGCGACCGTGCTCGTCACTCCGCTGCTGCTCGGAGCCCTGGCCGTGCCGAGCGGCGGGCTCTTCCGCGGCGCGAAGTTCCGGGACCTCCATCTCTACCGGCAGTACGGAGACGCGCTCCTGGCGGGGCACGTGCCCTATCGCGACTTCTTCGTCGAGTATCCGCCGGGGGCGATCCCCCTGTTCGCAGGCCCGTCGCTCGCGCCGCACGGCGCCTATGACGCGATCTTCAAGGTGCTGATGACGCTGTGCTGCATCGGCGCGATCTTCTGCGTGTGCTTCGCGCTCGAGCGCGACGGCTCCTCGGCGGCGGGCATCTGGACGGCGGCGGTCTTCCTCGCCCTCTCCCCGATCGCGCTCGGGCCGGTCTCCCTGAACACCTACGACGCGTGGCCGGCCTTCCTGACCGCCGCGTGCCTCGCCGCGCTGGCAACGGGAAGAGGCCGCCTCGCGCTCGTCCTGCTCGGCGTCGCCGCGGCGGCGAAGCTGTACGCGGTCCTGCTCGTGCCCGTCGCGGTCGTCTGGCTGTGGCGCGAGCTGGGCCGCCGCGCCGCGCTGCAGGCACTCGCCGCCTTCGCCGTCACGGCGGCCGTGCTCACCCTGCCGTGGTTCGCTCTTTCGCCGGGCGGCGTCCTGGACAGCCTCCACTCGCAGGTCGGCCGGGGCTTGCATACGGAGAGCCTCGGCGCGAGCATCCTGCTCGCCGCCGACCGGGCGGGCGAGTACCACGCCCACGTCGTCAGCACCGCGCCTGCCGTCTCGCGCGACCTGGCCGGAAGCCTGCCGAGGTCGATCGCCGCGGCGAGCTCGGCCCTGGCGGTCGTGGCGGCGCTCGCTCCCGCGTTCGTGCTGTTGCGCCGGCGGGTCGCGCCCGGCCTCGCCTTCGCCGCGAGCGTCGCGGGCTTCCTCGCCTTCACCAAGGTGCTCTCGCCGCAGTACGTCGTCTGGCTGGTCCCGCTCGTCCCCTTCGGCGGGATCGCCGCGATGCTGCTGCTCCTGGCGGCGCTCGCGCTGGCGCAGAGCTGGTACTTCCACTACCACGACCTGTGGGCGGTGGGACCGCAGGCGTGGACGCTGCTGTCACGCAACCTCGTGCTGGTCGTGCTCTATGCGCTCCTTCTCTGGAAGACGAGCACACCGTCCTCCTCGAAGACGAGCCGCCAGTCGGGGCTCCTGCGCAGCCGCACCAGCGCCGCGGCCGAGGGCAGCGGCGCGACGCGGTCGGCGTAGCTCGAGCGGGTCTCGTCGGCGACCACCCAGGTCGCGTCGCCGAGCTTCGGCAGGCTGAGCACGCGCTGCCGCGCCGAGAGGTGCGCGCCGAGGACGTTCGTCGAGCTGACCACGGCGTGCGGCGGGACCAGGGCGAGCGCGCGCTCCGCAACGCGGTCGTGCGCCGTGACGTGCCAGTCGTGCGCCTGGAAGTCCTCGCCGCCGGGGACGACCGTCCAGAGCGGCACCGCACCGAGCTTCCAGTTCGCCGCCACCGCGACCGCGACGGCGGTGACGAGCACGGCCGACGTCCGGGCCGGACGGCGGCGTACGAGCCAGGCGGCGCCGAGCACCGTGGCGGCGATCAGCGGCGGAATCGCCGCGGCCGTGTAGTGGAAGTGGATCGACGTCTGGGTCTGGGTGGCCGAAAGCTGGTTCAGCGCGACCTCGGGAGCAACGGCGACGAGCACGACGGGCGACAGGACGAAGAGGAAGGAGAGGGGCAGCAGCAGGTGCAGGAGGTAGTGGACGTCCCGGTGCTGGAACGCCTGCTCGAACAGGGTCCACGGGTGCGTAACGGCCGTCCTCGCGATTCCGCCGGCGGAGCCCCCGATCGCGTCGTAGCGTCCGTAGAAGGACGATTCGGCTCCCGAGTTGAAGTGCGGGATCACGACCGTGATCGCGATCGCCGAGACGAGGACCCCTGCGCCTGCGATCAGGGCTCCGGCCCGCGCCCGCCGGCGGATCGCGTACCAGATGCCCAGGCCGGCGACGACCAGCCCCACCTCCTCCTTCGTCGTCAGCGCCACTGCCGCGAAGACGCCGAAGGGCAGCAGCCGATCCTCGTCCAGGTACCAGAACGCGAACAGCAGCAGCGGGCAGGAGAGCGCGACCGGGTGGAACTCGTTCAGGGTCAGCCACTCGGTCGCGGGATAGAGCAGGTAGACGAGCGCGAAGGCGAGCCCGGCGCGGTCGCTGCCGACGTGCTTGCGTGCGAGCCAGAACACCGGCAGCGCCCCGAGGGCGACCGCGATCGCCTGGACGACGAGGAGCATCTCGGGGCTCGGCCAGATCCACCAGAGAGGTGCGAACGCGGCGAGGATGGGGTCGAAATGGGCGGCCAGCCGGGAGATCTGGACGCCGTCGCCGCTCGTCATCCGCAGGAAGTGGCCGTGAGCCGTGTTCCAGACCGTCTGCACCATGTTCCCCAGGTCGTACCGCCCCGTCGTGAAGGCGCGGTGGCGCAGGGCGGACAGCGCGGAGAACCCGGCCGCGTACGCCGCGATCGCCGTCCAGAGGAGCGCTTTCGGCCTCACAGGAGCGAAGCGATGATCTCGCGCCAGCGCGCGCCCAGCACAGCCTCGCTCGCGCGCTCGCGGTAAGCGGCGAGCCCCGCCGCGGACAGCCGCTCGGCAAGCGCCGGCTCGGCTGCGAGCCGTCGCAGCGCGCCGGCGAGGGCTTCGGGGTCGCCCGAAGGGACGAGCAACGCGCTCTCCTGGTCGCGCAGCAGCTCGCGCGCCGCGGCCGTGTCGGCGGTGACCACGGGCGTCCCGCAGGCGAGCGCCTGGAAGACCTTGTTCGGGATCACCCTCTGTGCCTTCGCGGAGGTACCGAAGATGCCGAGCGCGCACGACGCACGGTGAAGCTCGGCGGGGAGCAGCTCGTAGTCGACCCAGGGAACATGGTCGACGTTGGCCGGCCGGTCGCCGAGCAGCCGGTCGAGCTGGCCCGAGCCGACGATCCGGAAGCGGAGCTCGGGCGCCAGCGCGGCGGCGGCCAGGATCGTCTCGAGGCCGTGCAGCGGGATCAGCTTCCCCACGAAGAGCGCGGTGAGGTCGTCCGGCCGGCTCCACCCGGGCCCGAAGACGCGCTCTTCCGCCCCGACGAGGCAGACCTCGACCCGGCGTGCCCCCATCGAGCCGAACAGCTCGGCGTGCGCCGCGGTGTCGGCGACGACGAGGTCGGCCGCACGGAAGGCGCGCCGGTCGATCGCCTGGAGCGCACGGGCGGCGAGCCCGCCCGGCCGGAAGCGGCCGCGGTCGGCGACGAGCGTGTTCGCGAGCGAGACGAGTGGATTGAAGACGACCGGCCGCCTGCCGGCCGCGTGCCGGGCAGCCGCGAGGTCGAGGTGTCCGGGGTAGCCGACCAGGATCGCGTCGAAAGGCTCCTCCGCCCGGCGGCGCAGACGCAGCTCGGCTCGGGCGAGGCGGAGCGCCGTGCCGAGGCCGGCATTCCAGCTGTGGACGCTCTCCCAGACGGGCTCGTGACGCTCGCCCACCTCGACCCCGGCGCGCCGCAGGCAGGAGATCACCTGGGCGTTGCGCGGATATCCCCTCTCGTACGTCCCGAAGTACAGGACTCGTAACGGGGGAACCCCTGGTTCCCCCGTGGTCCCCTTCTCCATGAAGGAGGGCTGGCTGTCAAGGGCGGGTGGTGCTCTGTCGTGGTGGGTGGTTTGAGCGTCGCTCATTTCTCCATGGCGCCGTGTTTGCGGCGATCAGTCGGGTGGGGGCTGCTCCGGTAGCGCAATTCCTTGGCGGGCCGTCAGGCGGCTACGGGGGTTGGGGCGCCTGCCGGAGCAAAGGGTTGGTCGTTGGTGAGCATGTGCCAGGTGGCTTCGGTGAGGCGACGGGCGATCTCGATTGCGGCGATCTTGGAGCCGCGGTTGCGGCCGTGGCGGGTGCGCATGCGCTCGACGATCGGCGTGTAGTGGGGGTGGCGGCCGGCGGTGTGGGCGGCTTCGATCAGGGCCCAGCGCAGGTAGTTGGGTCCGTTCTTTCGCAGCGGGCCGCGCCGGTCGCGCTCGCCGGATTGGTCGACGCGGGGTGTGAGGCCGGTGTAGCCGATCAGCTTGCGCGGGCTGGCGAAGCGGGTGATGTCGCCGATTCTCGGCCGCGATCGTGTAGCCGAGCACCCAGGCGATCCCGGGCAGGGTCGTGAGCAGCGGGATGTAGGGGTGGTGGGCGCCGAGCCGGCGCAGCTCGCGCTCGCAGCTCGTGATCCGGTCGTCGAGCTCGTCGATCAGGGCCACGCTCGTCGCGACCGTCGAGGCCCACGGCTCAGGCAGCTCGAGCCGCTCGAGTAGACACCGCCCGCCAGCGCCGAAGAGGTCGCGGTGCGGATTGGCGATCCCGTGTTGGAAGAGGATCGCATGCACCCGGTTCTTCAAGGCGCTTCGGTGCTTGACCAGGTGCAGGCGGAAGCGGGCGCGCTCACGCTCGCCGCGCACGTGCGGGTCTGGGAGCCAGATCTCGGGGACGAGGTCGCGGCGGGCGAGCTCGGCCAGCACCCAGCAGTCGATCCGGTCGGTCTTGCAGGCAAGCGGTGCGAGTCCGCGCGCCCTGGCCGCGTCGGCGATGCGGACGTCCCAGCCGGCCTGCTCGAGCTGGTCGTGCACGAAGCGGGCGCCGCTCATCGACTCGATCACCGCGAGCACCGGCGCATCGCCCAGTCGTCGCCCGAGCTGCGCGAGCGCGCCCCGGTCGGGGCTCACGGCGCCGATCGCCGCCGGCTCGCCCGCCTCGTCAAGAGCGAGCCAGTCCAGACGCTTGCGACTCAGGTCCAAACCGACGTACAACATGCGTGGGCCTCCCTTCGTTGCGAAACAACAACGCGCGGAGTGTCCCTCCGCGGGA
>DATBLE010000009.1:0-166746 GCA_036555585.1 Gaiellaceae bacterium | reverse complement strand
GCTCGAGGAGGTTCACGCACCGGAGCAGCGTCGACTTGCCCGAGCCCGACGCGCCGATGAGGCAGATCACCTCGTGCTCGGCGACCTCGAGCGAGATCCCCTTCAGCACCTCGAGCTGGTCGAACGACTTGTGGACGCCGTCGAGCCGGAGGGCGATCCCGTCGCCCGCCGCGCTCACACGCCCACCGCCGCGGCCCGGCGCTTCCGGTCCCGGGCGACCATCCAGTCGACCAGCCTCGCCTGCGGGATCGTGATCACGATGTAGACCAGCGCGAGCGCGACATACGGGGTGAAGTCGAAGTCGGCCGCGGTGATGATCTGCGACTGGCGAAGCGCCTCGGTGTACCCGAGGAACGCGACGAGCGCCGAGTCCTTCTGGAGCCCGATGAAGTCGTTCAGGAGCGGCGGGATCACGCGCCGCACGGCCTGGGGCAGCACGACGAACCAGAGCGTCTTCCGCCGGCTGAGCCCGAGGGCCCGGGCCGAGGCCACCTGGCTCGGATGCACGGACTCGATCCCCGCCCGGTACACCTCGGCCACGTACGCCGAGTAGACGAGGACCAGCGCCACGATCGCCCAGAATACGTCGGAGGTCGGCACCCCCTGCAGCCCGAGCGCCGGCGCCCCGAAGCCGAGCAGCGTGATCACGAGGATCGTCGGCACGCCGCGGAAGAAATCCGCATAAGCCACGGCCAGCGCGCGCACCGGGAAGAACACCGGCCCCGGCAGGCTCCGCACGACCGCCAGCCCGAGCGCGAGCACGAGGATGAAGGCCTCGGAGATGCAGAAGATCTTCACGTTCAGCAGGAACGCGGACGCGATCTCCGGGAACGTGCTCGTGAACTCGTGGCCGTCGAAGAACTGCTGCCGGATCTCGGGCCAGCCGGGCGCGTTGACGATCGCGAAGCCGAGCGCCGTGAAGACGACGACCGTGCTGACGAGCGCGATGACGACGCCGCGGCGACCCTCGCCTCGCCGGCGCCTCGCCAAGGAGGGCTACCGCAGGACGGGGACGCCGACGACCTTGGACAGCCAGGTCGCCTGGATCTTCTTCAACGCGCCGTTCGCCTTCAGCGCCGCCAGCGCCCTGTTCACGCAGGCGGTCAGCGGGCTGCCCTTCTGCAGCACCATGCCGAAGTGCTCCCCGCCCGGCTTCGTCGGGAGCTGCCCGATGATCTTGCCGTTCGGCACCTGCACCGCGGTCACGTAGAACGCGGTCGGCAGGTCGACGACGAGGCCGTCGATCTGCTTCGACTTGAGCGCGAACACCGCCTTGTCGTTCGTGTCGTAGACCCTCGGCTGCGACGACGGCTTGATGTCGTTCTTGATCGCGTCGTAGCTGGTCGTGCCGATCTGCACGCCCAGCCTCAGGCCGCGCAGCCCCGTGAGCGAGCGCACGGCGGCGGCCTTCGTCCCCTTGTTGACGACGACCGCCTGGGCGACGTCGTAGTAGGACTTCGAGAAGTCGACGACCTTCGCGCGGGCCGGCGTGAAGGAGATCTCGTTGATGTCGACGTCGAAGGGCTTCTTGCCCGGGGCGTAGGACTTGGCGAAAGGCACGTACTTCCACACGACCTTGGCCTTCGGATAGCCGAGCTCTCTCGCGACCGCGAAGGCGACGGCGCTCTCGAAGCCCTTGCCGCTGGTCGGGTCGCTGATCTTCCACTTCGATCCCTTCGGCGGCGACCCCCCGAACCACGGCGGGTAGGCCGGGTTGTCGGTTCCGACCGTGAAGACGCCGCTCGAGACCGTCGGGCACGACGCCGTCGCGACCGTGCGACCGCCGGTCGCGGTCGCCGTCAGGGCGAGAGCCGAAAGGGCAAACGCGAGAAATGCGAGCGGTCGCATCGGCTTCGAGCCTACACGGTCCCCTCGCTGAAAGTCCGGAGGACTTTCAGCGACTGTCGAAGGCCTTCTCGCCGCGCCGGAAGTCCTGCCGCATGCGCCGGACGGCGGGCAGCGCGGCCAGCGCGGGGATCACCGGCAGCCAGAAGCTGAAGGCACGGTAGGTGACGACGCCGAGCAGCGCGGGCGCCAGCGGAACGCCGACCCACACGAGCGCGAAGGTCATCATCACCTCGACCAGACCCGCGCCGCCGGCGGGCAACGAGCGCCGCGTGGCGACGTAGCCCGTCGCGTAGGCGAGGATCAGCGCCGGCGTCGAGATCTCCGCGTTGTAGATCTTCAGCGCCGCCCAGAGGCAGGCGATGTCGCCCAGCCAGTAGAGGCTGACGCCGACAACGCCCAGGCCGTGGCGGTGCGGCGAGGACAGGAGGCAGCGCAGCTTGACGATCCCGGAGACGAGGTGGGCGAACCACTGCCTGAAACGGCCGCCGTTTCCCGGATCGGAGAGCCGTTCCGCGCGCTTCGGGGAGCTCACCCAGAGCGCGGCCAGGAAGCCGGGCACGACCGCGAGCCACGGATAGGTCATCGCATGCTGGACGTGGCCGCCGGTGCCGAACAGCAGCACGACCGCGCAGATCATCGCCGCCGGCGCGAGCACGGCGTACTCGAGCGCGCCGAGCGCGAGCACGCGGGCGACCGCCTCGGGGCGCCGCAGCCCCGAGCGGCGGAAGGTCCAGTAGTCGACCGCGAAGCCGCCGGCGGCGTGGGTGGCGGCGAAGACGCCGAACCCGGCCACGACCGTTCGCATCGAGAGCCTGAACGAGAGGAGCGGGCCGCCGTCGACGCGGGCGATGTCGCGCACCGCGAGCACGTAGCCCAGGTACGCGACGACCTGGCCGCCGAAGCAGACCGCGAACCACGTCGGCACGACGTCCTGCACGGCCTCCACGAGCCGCTCGTAGCCGGCCATGTCGGCGAGGCCCATCCCCGCAGCGAGCGCCAGGGCGCCCGCGATCAGCAGGATCAGGAAGTTGCGCCGCTCGATGTCCAGCGCGGCGGCAATCACCTTCGGTTGTCTCTGCCTGGTCGTCATCGTCTCTGCCTGATCAACGCTCCTCGGTGCTTATCGGTTTGCCCTCGGCGGCACGTAACCCCGTTCGGACGATTCTCTTGCCGTCGAGCTCGTAGACCACGTCGACGCTGTCGTGCTTCCGGTAGGTGCCCGCGACGCCGAAGAAGAGGGACGTCCAGCGCCAGAAGCCGAGCCGCCCTTCGTGGGCGAGCTGACGCTGGAAGACGAGCTCGTCCCCGCTCCTGACGAAGTCGGCGCCGAGGCGTTGACGGACGCCGTTGACGTAGACCTCGTAGGACTGCCCGACGCCCGCGGGGAGCTGCACCCTCGTCTCGGCCACCTCCATAGAATGCCCTCGTCGTGTCGCGCCTGTGCCTGGCCTTGCCCGCCGCGCTGCTCCTTGCGCTCGCATCCGCGGCGGCCGCGGTGGCGGACACGGGACTCGCACCGGTCACGCCCGAATCGCCGAACGCGAACGCGATCCGCCAGACGTACTGGCTGATCCTGATCGTCACCGGCGTGATCTTCGTGCTCGTCGAGGGCGCGCTGGTCCTGTTCATCGTGCGGTTCCGCGGCCGCGGACGCGCCCGTGCGCAGGACGGCGCCCAGATCCACGGCGCGACCAAGCTCGAGACCGCCTCGACGATCGTCCCCGTGCTGATCCTCGCGGGAATCGCCGCCTTCGTCTTCGTGAAGCTGCCCACGATCAAGAACGTGCCGCCCGCGAACGCCGCCGGCGGCGCGCTGAAGATCGAGGTCGTCGGTCAGCAGTACTACTGGCAGTTCCACTACCCGGGCGGGCAGGTGGCCGTGCGGAGGATGGTCGTGCCGCTCGAGCGGGTCGTCGAGCTGACCGTGGTCTCGCCGGACGTGATCCACAGCTGGTGGGTACCCGCCCTGGGCGGAAAGATCGACGCGATCCCCGGCCGCGTCAACCACACGTGGTTCAAGGCCGAGAAGCTCGGCCATTACGAGGTCCGCTGCGCGGAGCTCTGCGGGCTCGAGCACGCGCACATGACCGGCTTCGTCGACGTGGTCACGCCGGCCGCCTACTCGAAGTTCCTCGCCGACCACACCGGGGCGGCGACGGCGCTCGGCAAGGAGATCTTCGACGGCGTCTGCGCGACCTGCCACGGCCTCTCGGGCCAGGGCGACTACGGGCCGAGGCTGATCGGGAACGGCGTCGTCGCCGACCCGAAGGCGCTCGAGCAGCTGCTCCGCGCCGGCAAGAACAAGATGCCCCCCGTCGGGGCGAGCTGGAACCAGGACACGATGGACGCCGCGACCAGCTACCTGAAGGGGCGGTTCGGTGGCGGCTAGAGCAGAGCCGCAGCCCTACCGCGCCGACTGGAAGCGCGGCGGGATCACCGGCTGGATCACCTCCGTCGACCACAAGCGGATCGGGATCCTCTACATCGGCACGAGCCTCTTCTTCTTCCTGCTCGGCGGACTGCTCTCCCTGTTCATGCGCGCGCAGCTGGCGACGCCGAACGAGCACTTCGTCACGCGCAACCAGTACAACGAGCTCTTCACCGTCCACGGGACGACGATGATCTTCCTGGTCGTCGTGCCGATCCTCGCCGGGTTCGGCAACTTCCTGGTGCCGCTGATGATCGGCGCCCGGGACATGGCGTTCCCGCGGCTGAACGCCTTCTCCTACTGGATGTTCCTGTTCGGCGGCGTCGTGCTCTACTCGAGCTTCTTCGCGAAAGGCGGCCCGCCGAAGGCGGGATGGACGTCGTACGTGCCGCTCTCGGAGCTCCAGTACAGCCCGGGCCACGGCCAGGATCTGTGGATCCTGGCGCTGCACATGCTCGCGATCTCGTCCCTGGCCGGCGCGATCAACTTCGTCGCGACCATCCACAACATGCGGACCGCCGGCATGACCTGGACGCGCATGCCGCTCTTCGTCTGGTCGATCGAGGCGTACGCGGTCCTGCTGATCCTGATCCTGCCGGTGATCGGCGCCGGCCTGACCATGCTCCTGCTCGACCGCCAGGTCGGCACGCACTTCTTCGTCCCCGACGAGGGCGGGAACGCCCTGCTCTACCAGCACATCTTCTGGTTCTTCGGGCACCCGGAGGTGTACGTGCTGATCCTGCCGGCGATGGGGATGATCTCGGAGATCATCCCCGTCTTCTCGCGGAAGCCGATCTTCGGCTACAAGGCGGTCGCATTCTCGACGATCGGCATCGCGTTCATCTCGATGCTCGTCTGGGCGCACCACATGTTCGCGGTCGGCCTGAGCTGGGGGCTCCAGAGCTTCTTCATGATCACGACGATGCTGGTCGCCGTCCCGACCGGCGTGAAGATCCTCAACTGGCTCGCGACCACGTGGCGCGGCAACCTGCTCTTCGACACGCCCATGCTGTTCGCGCTCGGCTTCATCGCGATCTTCACGATCGGCGGCCTGACCGGGATCTACCTCGCCGCGTTCCCGCTCGACTGGCAGGTACACGACTCGTACTTCGTCGTCGCGCACTTCCACTACGTGATGTTCGGCGGCTCCGTGTTCGCGATCTTCGGCGGCCTCTTCTACTGGTGGCCGAAGATATTCGGGCGCATGCTGGACGAGAGGCTGGGGAAGTGGACGTTCTGGCTGATGTTCGTCGGGTTCAACGTCACGTTCATGCCGCAGCACTTCCTCGGGCTCCTGGGCATGCCCCGCCGCGTGTACACCTACGACCAGGGCGGTCTCTGGGAGGCGTACAACCTGGCGTCGACGATCGGCGCCGGGGTGATGGCGCTCGGCGTGCTGATCTTCTTCGTCAACGTCTTCCGGACGCGGCACCGGGGCCGGCGCGTCGGCAACGACCCGTGGGTGGCCGACACGCTCGAGTGGTTCGCACCGTCGCCGCCGCCGCCCGAGAACTTCACGCAGCCGGTCCCGTACGTGCAGAGCGCCCGGCCGCTGCGCGATCTCCGCCTCAAGCTGAAGGAGCGCGATGCGCGAGTCGGCGCCTAGTCCCTGGCTGCGGCTGACCGCGCTCGCCGCGTCCGCCGCGACGCTCGTCGCCGTGATCAGCGGCGCCGCGTCGCTCGGAGCCGCGCACCAGCTGCTCTCCGCCCTCGCGCTGCCGCCGCTCGTCGCCGTTCTGGTCGCCGCGTGGCTGGGGCACCGGCGACTGGTCGTGCCGGCGCTCGTCTCGATCGGGCTCTTCGGCACGGCCGCGCTGATCACGGTCGCCGGCCTCCACCTGGCGGCGGCCGCGGTTGCGTTCGCGTCGACGCTCGTGCTGGCCGCGCTGGCCTTCCGGGGGGAAGCGGCGCCGCTCGGGCCCTGGCGCGACTACGTCACGCTGACCAAGCCGCGGATCATGTCGCTGCTGCTCCTGACCGGCGTCTGCGGGATGTTCGTCGGCGCCCGGGGCGTGCCGCCGCTCGGCGACCTCGCGGTGCTGATCATCGGCCTCGCGCTCGCCTGCGGCGGCGCCAGCGCGCTCAACCACGTGATCGACCGGGACATCGACGCCCTGATGGGCGAGCGCACGCGCGCTCGGCCGGTGACCGCGGGCCGCGTCTCGCCGTCGTACGCGCTCGAGTTCGGGCTCGCGCTCTCGGCGCTGTCGTTCGTGCTGCTGGCGGGCATGGTCAACCTGCTCACGGCGGCGCTGGCGCTGGTCGGGAACCTCTTCTACGTGCTCGTCTACACCCGCTGGCTGAAGCGCTCGACCCCGCAGAACATCGTCTGGGGCGGCGCCGCCGGCGCGATCCCGCCGCTGGTCGGCTGGGCGGCGGCGACCGGCGACCTGACGCTGCCCGCGATGTTCCTGTTCGCGATCGTGTTCTTCTGGACGCCGCCGCACTTCTGGGCGCTCGCGCTGCTGATCAGGCGCAACTACGCGGAGGCGGGGATCCCGATGCTCCCCGTCGTACGGGGCGAGCGCGAGACGGTCAAGCAGATCCTGCTCTACTCGTTCGTGATGGTGGCGGTGACGGCCGTGCCGTTCCTCTGGGGCACGCTCGGGATCGCGTACCTGGTCGCGGCGCTCCTGCTCGGTGCCGGCTTCATCTGGCTCGCCGTGCAGCTCGCACGGCACACGACCCCCCGCCGCGCCGCCCTGCTCTTCCATTCCTCCCTCCTCTACCTGGCCCTCGTGTTCGTCGCCGCGGCGCTGGACGTGGTCGTCTAGGGGGTACCGATGCTGGATCCGGAGATCGAGCGCAAGAACCTGCTCTGGGGCTGGGGGCTGTTCGTCCTCTTCCTGCTGATCGCGGCCGGGACGTTCGCGATCGGGTTCATCTACCTCGCGGTCGACTAGGCCGCGCCTTCGGCGCCGCCCAAAAAGAGCAGTGAGCGACGAGTCGGCACCAGCCGGGATCTTCCTGGCCCGGCCCGAGCAGCCGCGGGAGGGCATCCGGCTCGCGGTCAAGGACCTGTTCGACACCGCCGGCCTGACCACGACCTACGGCTCGGCGATCTTCGCCGACCACGTGCCGACGGAGACGGCCGAGGCCGTCGAGCGGCTGGAGGCCGCCGGCTACGCGAACGTGGGCAAGACGAACCTGCACGAGTTCGCCTACGGGACCACGTCCGAGAACCCGCACTACGGCAGCGTCCCCAATCCGATCGCGCCCGGCCGGATCGCGGGCGGCTCCAGCGGCGGCTCCGCGGCGGCGCTCGCGGGGGGCCTGGCCGACGCGGCGCTCGGCTCGGACACGGGCGGCTCGATCAGGATCCCGGCGGCGTGCTGCGGCGTGGTCGGCTTCAAGCCGACGTGGGGCCTCGTGTCGCTCGCGGGCTGCTTCCCGCTCGCCCCCACGCTCGACCACGGCGGCCCGATGGCCCGCTCGGTCGACGATTGCACCGCGATGCTGGACGCCCTCGTCCCGAAGCTCGAGCACGCCTCGCTCGGCTCGCTCGACGAGGTCCGCGTGGGCGTCGCCTGGACGGACCACGCCGAGCCGCTCGTCCGGGCCCGGGTCGAGGAGGCAGCCGCCCGCTTCCCCGACCGGCGCACGGTCGAACCCCCGCTCGGCGAGGGCGCCCGCACCGTGTTCATGCGCGAGGTCGCGGACGTCCATCGCGAGCTCTACGCCGAGAACGCCGACCTCTACGGCGCCAACGTGGCGAGCAAGCTCGAGCTCTGCCTGGCCGTCACCGACGCCGAGTACGACGCCGGGCTGCGCGCCCGCGAGGCCTACCGCGAGCAGATGGCGGAGCTCTTCGACGAGGTCGACCTGGTCGTCTCGCCGACCCTGCCCTTCGTCGCTCCCCTGGCCGGACAGGACGAACGCGAGCTCCGCGGCAAGCTCACCCTGCTGACCTGGCCGTTCAACGTGCTCGGCGCGCCGGCGCTCGCGCTGCCGTGCGGCCCTGCCGAGGACGCCCTGCCCGCCTCGGTGCAGATCGCGGGCAAGCCGGGAGCGGACGCGCTCGTCCTCGCAGCCGGGGCGATTCTGGAGGACGCGCTCAAGACCTAGTACGGAGATGCCGACAAGGGGTGCAGACTCCCGTGCTCGCTCGCATCTCCATCCTGCTCGTCCTCGCCTCGGTCACCTTCGTGCCCGCCGCGCAGACCGCCGTGCCCGCCGCGCCGACGGGGCTGCGCGCGTTCCTGCTGCGCGCAGACGAGCCCACCCTCGACACGTTCCCGCGCACGCCGTCGTTCGAGTGGGCGCCGTACGACCGGGCGACGAGCTACGACTTCGAGCTCGCGACCAGCAAGGCGTTCGACGACCGCACCATCGTCTGGTCGACGAGCAGCCGGACGACGCCGCTGCGCGTGCCGGCGGTGGCGATTCCGATCTCGCTGCCCTGGATGACCGGCAGCCCCTATGCGCTGTACGCCCACGTCCGCGCCCATCTCGGCTCGCGCGTGACCAGATGGAGTACCCCCTTCGGGTTCAACATGCGCTGGAAGACGCTGCCCCAGCAGACCCTCCCCGACACCCCCGGCCTCGTTCGCTGGCAGCCGGTCGAGGGCGCGACCTCGTACGAGGTCTGGTTCGTCGATCCCGGCAAGGTGATCACGACCTCGACGAACGTCGCCGACGAGCGCGAGTACTACAGCTTCCACCAGGATCCGCTCTGGACCGGCACGGTCCAGTGGCGCGTCAGGGCGGTGCGCACGCTGTACGGCTCTCTGCCCACCGGCCTGCCCGTCGTCACCTACGGCCCCTGGAGCCAGACCTTCGTCTCGACCAATCCTCCGGTCTCGACCGGCCCGATCTCGCTGCTCGAGACCGAGTCCGACGTCGTCGGCTCGCCGGCGAAGCCGGTCGCCCACAGCCTGACCCCCTCGTTCGTCTTCGGCGGCGACACGGCGACCAACGGGCTCTCCGGCCGCCTGTACCGCGTCTACGTCGCCACCGACCGGCAGTGCGTGAACGTCGTCTTCACCGGCGCGGTCGTCGGCAGCCCCGCCTACGCCCCGCGGATCAGCGGCCCGCTCGCACTGCCCAGCTCGGTGACGGCGGTCAACACCGCGCAGAGCTCGTACCTGGTCGACGGCGCCCAGGCAGGCACCTTCGCCGCCGATCTCAGCGCGGTGACGACGTCCGAGAGCACCGCCTCCACCAGCGCCGGCGGGACCTCCACCGGCACGAGCACCGGGTCGGCGACCACGGGCGGCAGCTCCACGTCCGCGTCGACCCTGCCCGCCGACTTCGCCGCGACGGGCTCCCCCGTCGACCTATGGGACAGCGGCTGGCCCACGGGCCGCTACTACTGGACGGTCGTTCCGGTCCGCGAGGTCGTGACCGGGTCCGGCGTCCAGTACTACGACGCCGAGGTGCCGCAGGACGCCTGCGCCGCCGGCCGCGTCGCCGAGTTCGGCAAGGCGAGCCAGCCCGCCACCACCTCCCAGACGCGCCCGTACGCCTCGGGCCTCGCGCCGAACGGCGAGGTCGTCGCCGCCCAGGCGGCCACCCCGTCCTTCTACCGCGCGGCGCTGGTCGCGTGGGCCCCGGCACTCGGGGCGACCGGGTACGAGGTGCAGTGGTCGAAGACGCGCTACCCGTGGAAGGCGGCCGCCGCCCCCCTCTACACCGCCGCGACCTCGGTCCTGCTCGAGGGCCTCACCCCCGGCACGTGGTACTACCGGGTGCGCGGCATCGACCCGTACGTCCCCGGCCCGGTGAAGCAGATGACCTGGTCGAGCCCGGTTCGGATCAAGCTGGTCAAGCCGTCCTTCTCGATCCAGAACGGCAGCGTCACCACCCGGCGCGTCAAGAAGTAGAGAGCAGCCGCGCTTCCGAGCGGCGGCGCGAGAGTCGCAGGCCGCCCAGCACCAGCGCGCCGAGGACGAAGAACGGCGCGCCGACGACCAGCACGTAGACCAGCACCTTCGCCTCGTCCGCGACGATCTGCCCGGAGCGGTGCAGCGCGCGGCCGATCCGGCCGGGCTCGCTCGGCACGACGACCTCCTTGTCCTTCGTGCGCAGGTCGAGCGAGACGTTCGCGTACGAGGTCTGCCGCCGCAGCGCGGCCTGCTGCTTCTGGAGCACGACGAGCCGCCGGCGCGCCGCGACCAGCCGGCCCTCCAGCCGGTCGCGCTCCGCCGCCGACAGCGCGGGGCTCGCCAGCTTCGCCTGGAGCCTCGCGATCAGGTCGCGCTGGGCCTGCAGCTGCCGGAAGCGCCGGTCGACCTGCGGCTGCACGTCCTGGATCGAGACGTGCTGGTCGACGATCCGGCCGATCGCCGAGTACTCGACGATCGCCGCCTGGACGCTGCCGACCGGGACGCGGAGGACGAGCGAGGCCGACCCGCGATCCGCTCCCGATCCGTACTCGACGCTGCGCACGTAGCCGTGGAAGCCGCGGGTGAGACGGAGGGCGCGCTTGGTCGCCGCCGAGAGGTCGGCGACCCTCAGAGTGAGCTCAGCCTCGTAGAGCTGCGCCCGCCCCGAGGTGGCGGGTATGGCCGCGCCGCCGCGGGACGAGCCCGCGCCGGCGGCCTTCGCCGCGAACGGCAGCGTCGTGGGCGACGCCTCGCCGCGAACGGCGTCCCGCGAGCCGCTCGACTCGGGCCGGGTGAGCCCGATCGCGAGCGCCGCGGCCGCTGCGACGGCCACGCACGCCGGAACGAGCACCAGCGCGAGCCGCCGCCGGGAGAGCCGATGCGGCGGGCGGGCGGCGATGGCGGCCGGCGCCGTCTCCGCGAGCGCGCGCACGCGTGCGCGCAGCCCGGGCGGGGCGACGATCTGCGCGGAGCGGATCTCTTCGACGATCGAATCGCGGTCAGGCTGCGACATCTGCGCTCATCCTCTCTTCGAGCTTCTTCAGCGCCCGGCTGAGCCGGGTCGTGCAGGCGGTCTGCGAGATGCCGAGCACGCGGGCGGCCGACTCGATCTCGAGATCGAGGAGCACGCGCAGGGCGATCACCTCGCGCTCGCCGGCCGACAGGGAGGCGAGCGCCCGCTCCAGCTCGGGCGAGAGCCCGCCGAACACGCCGTCGTCGACCTCGCCGACCTGGTCGAGGACGTACGCATGTTCACGCCGCCGCCGGCGCTGCTCCGCCCGGAAGTGGTCGAGGGCCGTCGTGCGGGCCACCCGGCACAGCCACGTCCGGGCGCTGCCGCGCCTCGGGTCGAACCGGTGCCACTGGCGCAGCGCCTTCTCGAAGGTCTCCGCGGTCAGGTCCTCGGCGACCTCACGGCTGCGCGTCATGTAGACGAGGTAGGCGTGGACGTCGTCGAGGTGCCGCTCGGCGACCGAGGCGAAGCTCGGGACTTCCGCGACGACGTGCACGCCGGATGTACGCCGCCGCCTGCCGATCACGTCACACCGATCGGACGGCGGCCTCGTACACGGGATCGCGCACGAAGGACTCGAGCTCGGCGGAGAGCAGGTCGCCCGGGGTCGTCGGCAGCCCTCGTGCCGGCCGCAGGGCCTTCCCGTCGACCTCGACCCGCGTCAGCTTCGGCCCCTCGGCGTGGCTCAGGCGGAACGTCCGCCCGAGCCGCGTCTGCAGCCACGCCCGCAGGAGCACGGCATCGGCGCGAGGGCCGACGACCTGCAGCGTCGTCGCCTGCCGGATCCCGGGCCACAGGTCGGCGAGCGGCGCCCGCCAGGGCAGCGTTCGTGCCCACGCCAGGTCCGAGACGGCCACCCGGTCGAACGACTCCGCCAGCTTCGCGTACCCGCTCGGCAGCCGGTCCCACTCGCGGGAGTCGACGATCAGCCGGTCAGCCGCGCCGACCAGCTGCTCGAAGCGGGGGCGGCCGAACGGCGGGCGGCCGCGCCAGCGCAGGAAGACCGGCAGGTCCGGGAGCTGGAGCGGGACGACCACGCTCGCCGGCGCCTCTGCGGTGCTCCCCCGCAGGTGGATCGTGACGATCTCCGCGCAGACGCCCTCCCGGCCGCCCGAGAACCGCTCGAGCACGATGGACGCGTCGAAGCCGTCCGGCGCCGCCTCCGGCTCGGGTCGCAGGAGCAACGTCCGCGACGGCACCCGGTCGCCGAGAGCACGCACCACCCGCTCCGCCGCATCCCACCACTCGCCCGGGACCCACGCCATGTGCGTGGCCACGCTCGTCCGCTGCGAGGGCTCCTGGTGGTCGCGTTGCCCGTCGAGCCACGACTCGATCTCCGCGACCGAGGTGTCCTTCAGCGTCTGCGCCATTCGCGTCCGTCCCGGCGAACGAGCTCTTCGGCCGCGCGCGGCCCCCAGGTGCCGGCGTCGTAGTTCGGGAACGCCGTCCGGCTGCGCTTCCACGACGCCACGATCGAGTCGACGAGCCTCCACTGCTCGTCGACCTCGTCCGAACGGGTGAACAGCGTGGCGTCGCCGAGCAGGCAGTCGAGGACCAGCCGCTCGTACGCCTCCGGCAGCTCCGTGCGGAACGCGCCGCCGTAGAGGAAGTCCATGTGGACGGTGCGGAGCGTCATGCCCTGACCCGGCACCTTCGCGCCGACCCCCAGCGAGACCCCCTCGTCCGGCTGGATGTGGACGAGCAGGACGTTGGGGCTCACGCCCTCGGACGCTTCCCGGGCGAACGGCGGGTGCGGCGCTCGCTTGAACTGGATCGAGATCGTCGTCTCGCGCTTCGGCATCCGCTTCCCGACCCGAACGTAGAACGGCGTGCCCGCCCAGCGCCAGTTGTCGACGTAGAGCTTCGCCGCGACGAACGTGTCCGTGCTCGACCGCCGCCCGACGCCGGGCTCCTCCCGGTAGCCGGGGACCTGCCTGCCCTCGACGTGTCCGCGGCCGTACTGCCCGCGGACGACCCGGCGCGCCCCGGGCGGACGGATCGCCCGCAGCACCTTCACCTTCTCGTTCCGCACCGACTCCGAGCTGAAGTCGATCGGCGGCTCCATCGCGGTGAGCGCCACGAGCTGGAGCAGGTGGTTCTGGAACACGTCCCGGATCGCGCCCGCCGACTCGTAGAAGGCAGCGCGTCCCTCGATCCCGATCGACTCCGCGACGGTGATCTCGACGTGGTCGACGAACTGGCGGTTCCAGATCGGCTCGAAGATGCCGTTCGCGAAGCGCAGCGCCAGCATGTTCTGGACCGTCTCCTTGCCCAGGTAGTGGTCGATCCGGAAGATCTCGCGCTCCCGGAAGTACTGCTGGATCTCCCGGTTGAGCCGCCGCGCGCTCGAGCGGTCCGAGCCGAACGGCTTCTCGACGATCAGTCGCGTCCAGCCCTGCCGCTCGCCTCGCCGGCTGCCGAGCTCCTCGACCAGGGTCGAGATCGCGCCGGGCGGAACGGCGAGGTAGAAGACGCGGTTGCCGGCCGTGCCGCGCTGCTCGTCCAGCTTCGCGAGCAGCGCGACGAGCGCGTCCTCCCCCCGGTCGGCCGCGAAGTCGGTGGCGAGGTAGTGCATCCCGTCGGCGAGCCGCTTCCAGACCTTCTCGTCGAGCCGGTCGCGGCCCAACTCCCGCACGGCGCCCTTCATCCGCGAGCGGAACTCGGCGTCGGTCTCCTCCGTGCGTGCGACCCCGACGATCGCGAAGCGCTCCGGGAGCAGGTCGCGAACGGCGAGCGAGTAGATCGCCGGGAGGAGCTTCCGGCGGGTCAGGTCGCCCGAGGCCCCGAAGATGACGAGCGCGCACGGATCCGGCGTACGCGGAAGGTGGAGGCCTTCGGCGAGCGGATTCCTCACTTCGCCGCGTCGTCGACGGCCTTGACCGCGTGCCCGCCGAACTGCTGGCGCAGCGCGGCGTTCACCTTCGCCGCGAACGACTCGTCCTGACGGGAGGCGAACCGGGCGAACAGCGCCATCGTGATCGCCGGCGCAGGGACGCTCTCGTCGATCGCGTTGAAGACGGTCCAGCGGCCCTCGCCGGAATCGTCCACGTAGCCGCGGATCTGCTCCAGGCCGGGATCCTCCTTCAGGGCGAGCACGAGCAGGTCGAGCAGCCAGCTGCGGACGACGGAGCCGTGCTGCCAGAGCGCAGCCACCTTGTCCAGGTCGACCGGGAACTCCGAGGCCTGCATGATCTCGAAGCCCTCGGCGAGCGACTGCATCATCCCGTACTCGATCCCGTTGTGGACCATCTTCACGAAGTGCCCGGCGCCCGACGGGCCGACGTGCGCATAGCCGCCCTCCTCGGTCAGGTCCTGCAGGAACGGCTCCACCTGGGAGAACGCGCCGGCGTCGCCGCCGACCATCACGCAGTAGCCCTCCTTCAGGCCCCAGATCCCGCCGGAGACGCCGGCGTCGAGGAACGCGACGTGCTTCTTCGCCGCCTCCGCGGCACGACGCTGCGAGTCGCGGAAGTTCGAGTTGCCCCCGTCGACCATGACGTCGCCGTCCTCGAGCAGGCCGAGCAGCGTCTGGAAGGCGTTCTCGGTGGGATCGCCGGCGGGGATCATCAGCCACACGATGCGCGGCTGCGGGAGCTTGGTGGCGAGCTCGACCAGAGAGTCGGCGGTCCGCTCGGGGTTCGTCCGCGCGTAGGTCTCGACCGTATGGTCGTGCTCGCGCAGCCGCTCGACCATGTTGGCGCCCATCCGGCCGAGGCCGACCATTCCGAGGTTCATGTGGCTTCCTCCAGTCGTATGCGCGCGACCGGGCGGCCGCGCTCCTTCAACAGCCCGAAGTCTCCCTCCGCCTGGGCGTGGATGAGCGAGCCGAAGCCGAACTTCTTGCCGGGGATCGGCAGCTCGGGGCCGACGTCGTCCACGATCTGGAGGAAGCAGCCGATCGGCGCGCCGCCCTTGTGCAGCTGGCCGGTCGAGTGCAGGTAGCGCGGGCCGAGGCCGAACGTGACGACGCAGCCGGTCTGCTCCCGGATCCGCCGGACGAACGGCTGGAGCCGCTCCTCCTCGGCCGGATCGACGAACGCCTGGATCGCGACGTAGTCGCCGGGCCGCGTTTGCGCCAGCAGCTCCTCCACCGATCCCTCCGGGGTCGGTGTCGGGACCGTCCCTCGCCCCGAGAGGACCTCGTTCGTCCGGTCCTTGGCGAGCTGGACGTTCGGCTGATCGAACGGGTTGATCTCGAGGATCGCACCTGCGACCGCGGTCGCGAACTCCCAGCGGTAGAACTCCGAGCCGAGGTCGTAGGGATCCTCGAGCAAGGTCGGATGAGAGGCTCGGTCCGGCCCGGGCCCGGTCTCGTCGGGAGCCGGGACGAGGCCCTTGCCGTCCTTCCCCGTCGATTCGGCGAGCAGCTGCTCGACCCACAGTCCGAACCGGTAGTCGTTCGAATCGAGCAGGACCTTGTCGCGGCCTTCCTGCCAGTCGGTTCCGAGCTCGAGCCCGAGCTCGAGGCCCGGATTGTCCTCGGCGACGCGGCACGCGTTCAGCATCTCCTCCGCACGGTCGAGCAGGCGGCCGAGGTCGACGCCCATCAGGGCGGCGGGGACGAGTCCGAACGACGACAGCGCCGAGTAGCGTCCCCCGATCGTCGGCTCGCCCGCGACGAGCCGGGCCTGGCGCTTGCGCGCGAGCTCCTCCAGCGGCGAGCCCGGGTCGGTGATCACGACGAACCGGCGCGCCCCGCGTTCCCAGAAGAAGTCGAGGTGGGACCGGGTCTCGAGCGTTCCGCCCGACTTGGAGGAGACGATGCACAGCGTCCGGTCGAGCTCGACCGACTCCGCGAGCCGGCGGATCGCCTTCGGGTGCGTGGTGTCGAGCACGTGGAAGCGCTCGCGCTCGAACGCCGTGCGCAGGACCTCGGGCGCGAGCGACGAGCCGCCCATCCCGAAGAGCAGGACGTCGTCGACCTGGTCCTCCATGCTCGTCGCGAGCTCGTGCAGCTCCGGCACGCGCTCACGTGCCCGGAGCGGCTCGTCCAGCCAGCCGAGCCAGTGGGCCTCGTCGTGGCCGGTCCAGACGGTCGGGTCCCGCTCCCAGACCCGCTCGACGAGCTCGTCCGGCTCGATCACGCGTTGACGAGCTCGCCGCGCTTCGCGCGGATCCCGTCGAGCAGCTCGGCGAACGAGTCGGAGAACTTCTGCACGCCTTCCTCCTCCAGCACGCGGGTGACGTCGTCCACGGAGACGCCGGCCGCCTCGACGTCCTCGAAGACCTTCCGCGCCTCGTCGATCCCCTCCTCCAGCGTCTGCCGGACCTCGCCGTGGTCCTGGAAGGCGGAGATCGTCTCCTCGGGCATGGTGTTGATCGTGTCCGGGCCGATCAGGTCCTCCACGTACAGCACGTCGCGGTAGGCGGGGTTCTTCGTGGACGTGGAGGCCCACAGGCACCACTGCTTCGACGCGCCCTTCGCCTCCAGCGTCTCCCAGCGCTCGCCCGCGAACACCTCCTGCCACGACTGGTACGCGAGCTTCGCGTTCGCGACCGCGAGCCTGCCCTGGAGCTCCGGATGGCCCTCGAGCCGCTTGTCGGCCTCGGTGTCGACACGCGAGACGAAGTAGCTGGCCACCGACGCGACGCCGGCCGGGTCGCCGCCCGACTCGACGAGCCGCTCCAGACCGCGGATGTACGCCTCCATCACCTCCCGGTGCCGCTCGATCGAGAAGATCAGCGTGACGTTGATCGACTTGCCGGCCGCGATCATCTCCTCGATCGCCGGCAAGCCCTCCTTCGTCCCCGGGATCTTGACGTACAGGTTCGGCTTGTCGATGAGCCCGTGGAACCGGCGCGCCTCCGCGATCGTCGCGTCGGTGTCGTACGCGAAGGTCGGGTCGACCTCCATCGAGACGTAGCCGCGCAGGCCCTTGCCCTCGTCCCAGACCTTCCGCAGCAGGTCGCACGCCTCGCCGATGTCCCTCCCGGCGAGGGCGACGAAGATCTCCTTCGCGTCCTCCTCGTGCTCGAGCAGGTCGCGCATCTGGTCGTCGTAGGCGTTGCCCTGCGAGATCGCCTTCTGGAAGATCGTCGGGTTGGAGGTGACGCCGGTGACGGCGTCCTCGTCCAGCATCTGCGCGAGCTGCCCGGAGTGGAGGAGGTCGCGCGAGAGGTAGTCGATCCAGACGCTCTGGCCGAGCGCCGAGAGGCGATGGAGGCGGGTGTCAGGCATAGCTCTTCCTTTCGAGATCTTCGATCTTCTGGAGTCGTCGTGCGTAGCGCTCGCCGCCGTCGAACCTGGCGGCGAGAAACGTCCTGACGAGATCGGCCGCCAGCTCGGCGCCGACCACGTCCGAGCCCAGGCAGAGCACGTTCATGTCGTCGTGCTCGACGCCCTGGTGCGCGGAGTAGACGTCGTGGCAGACGGCCGCGCGGATCCCGTCGAGCTTGCTCGCGGCCACCGACGCGCCCACGCCGGACCCGCAGACGAGCACGCCGCGCTCGGCCTCGCCCGTGCGGATCGCCTCGCCGAGCTCGCGGGCCTTGTCCGGGTAGTCGATGCGGACCGAGGCGTCGTCGGTGCCGAGGTCGACCGCCTCGTGACCGAGAGCCGTCAACTCTTCGAGCACCCGCTCGCGGAGCTTGACACCGCGGTGGTCGAACGCAACCGCCACCCTCATGGCAGCTACGTTACCTGCGGATGGACGACGTTCAGCTCTGGCGCGAGCTCGGGCAGCAGCTCCGGGTGGATTCGGTTCGTTGCGCGGCCGCGGCGAAGTCGGGCCACCCCACGTCGGGCATGTCCGCGGCCGACCTGATGGCCGTCCTGCTGGCCAAGTACCTCCGCTACGACTTCGCCGCGCCGGAGACCGCGACGAACGACCGGCTGATCTTCTCGAAGGGGCACGCGTCGACGCTCCTCTACGCCATGTTCCGCGCCGCGGGCGCCATCTCCGACGAGGAGATGCTCACCTACCGGCAGTTCGGGTCGATGCTGGAGGGGCATCCGACGCCGCTGATCCCCTGGGTCGACGTCGCCACGGGCTCCCTGGGCCAGGGCCTGCCGATCGGGGTGGGCATGGCGATCGCCGGCAAGCACCTCGACCGGCTGCCCTATCGCGTCTGGGTGCTCTGCGGCGACAGCGAGACCGCCGAGGGGTCGGTCTGGGAGGCGTTCGAGCACGCCTGGCACTACGAGCTCGACAACCTGACCGCGATCCTCGACGTCAACCGGCTCGGGCAGCGCGGCCCGACCATGGACGAGTGGCAGCTCGACCACTACCGCGCCCGGGCCGAGGCGTTCGGCTGGCACGCGATCGAGGTCGACGGCCACGACGTCGAGGCGGTCGACGCGGCGTACTCGGAGGCGGTGGCGACGACCGGCCGGCCGACGGTCGTGATCGCCCGCACGATCAAGGGCAAGGGCGTGAAGGCGGTCGAGAACAAGGAGGGCTGGCACGGCAAGGCGCTCGACGATCCCGACGCCGCGATCGAGGAGCTCGGCGGCCTCCGGAACATCGTCGTGGAGGTGGCGAAGCCTCCTGCGGGCGAGCCGCACCGCTTCGAGAGCGGCGCGCTGGAGCTGCCGAGCTACGAGGTCGGCTCGGAGGTGGCGACCCGCAAGGCGTACGGCGAGGCGCTGGCGGCGGTCGGCTCTGCGCGCGGCGACGTCGTCGCGATCGACGGCGAGGTCTCGAACTCGACCTTCGCCGAGATCTTCAAGGAGGCGCACCCGGACCGGTTCTTCGAGATGTACATCGCCGAGCAGCAGATGGCCGCCGCCGCCGTCGGGCTGCAGGCGCGCGGTTACCGCGTGTTCGCGTCGTCGTTCGCCGCGTTCCACTCGCGCGCTTACGACTTCATCCGGATGGCGGCGATCTCGCGGGCCACGCTCTGCCTGTCGGGCTCGCACGCGGGGATCTCGATCGGCGAGGACGGCCCGTCGCAGATGGCGCTCGAGGACATCGCCTCGCTCCGCGCCGTGCACGGCTCGACCGTGCTCCACCCCTGCGACGGCAACCAGACCGCGAAGCTGGTCGCGGCCATGGCCGAGCTGGAGGGGATCTCGTACATCCGGACGCTGCGGCCCGCGACGCCCGTGGTCTACGGGCCGGACGAGGAGTTCCCGATCGGCGGCAGCCGCGTCGTGCGCGAGGGGGGCGACGTGGCGCTCGTCGGCTGCGGGATCACCGTGCACGAGGCGCTGAAGGCGGCGGAGGCGCTCGCCGAGGAGGGCGTCTCGGCGCGCGTGATCGACTGCTACTCGCTGAAGCCGATCGACGCCGACACGCTCGCAGCGGCCGCGGAGGAGACGGGCCACGTCGTCACGGTCGAGGACCACTGGCCCGAGGGCGGCCTCGGCGAAGCGGTGCTGTCGGCGCTCGCCGAGCGCGGAGTGTCGGCCCCCGTGACCAGGCTGGCGGTCACGGACATGCCTCGCTCGGGCAAGCCGGACGAGCTGCTCGCGGCGTACGGGATCGACGCGGCGGCGATCGCCGAGGCGGCCCGCGCGCTCGTTCGCACGTAATCCCTAGCCTTAGCGACCGACGTGGCCGTCGTGATCGGCACCAACCTGCGCAAGGAGCTCTCGGGCGGGCTCCTGTTCGACGGTGTCTCCTTCAAGGTCGAGCGCCGCGAGCGGCTCGCCCTCTCCGGCCCGAACGGCGCCGGCAAGACGACGCTGCTGCGGATGCTCGCGGGCGAGACGGGCATCGACGGCGGGCAGCTCGTGCTCGACAAGGGCACGCGGGTGGCGCTGCACGACCAGCGCCCGCCGCTCGACCTCGGGCTGACCCTGCGCGAGTACGCGCTCTCGGGCGCGCGCGACCTGATCGCGCTGGAGGACGAGCTGCGCCGTCTGGAGGCGGCAATGGCGGCGGGCGACCACGGCCCGGAGACGCTCGCGCGGTACTCGGCCGCCCAGACCCGGCTGGAGCACGCCGGCGGGTACGCGTGGCGCGAGAGCTCGCTCTCGACGCTCCGCGGGCTGGGATTCGCCGACGACGAGCTCGACCGCCCCCTGGAGACGTTCTCGGGCGGCGAGCTGACGCGCGCCTCGCTGGCGCGGTCGCTGGCCGGCGATCCCGACCTCCTGTTGCTCGACGAGCCGACCAACCACCTCGACGTCGAGCGGCTCGAGTGGCTGGAGCGGACGCTGGTCGGCCTGGACGCAGGAGTCGTGCTCGTCGCCCACGACCGCTGGTTCCTGGAGGCCGTCGCGACGGCGGTGCTGGAGCTCGAGGCGGGCCGCTCGACCTACTTCCCCGGCGAGTGGCACGTCTGGCGGCGCGAGAAGGCGGCGCGGCTGCTCGACGCGTCGAAGTCGGTCGAGCGCTACAACGCCGACATCGCGCGGCTCCAGCGCTTCGTCGACCGCTTCCGGTACAAGAGATCGAAGGCGAAGCAGGCGCAGGCGAAGCTCACCCACATCGGGCGGCTGCGGAAGGAGAAGGCGGTCGCCTCCGACCAGGTGGCACTGCTCACGCGACGCTCGAAGCGGCTCGGGTTCGAGTTCCTGAACCCACCGCGCAGCGGACGCACCGTGGTCGAGGTCGAGGGGCTGTCGCTGTCGGCCGGCGACAAGCACCTGCTGTCAGGAGTGTCGCTCGCGGTCGAGCGCGGCGAGCACGTCGCGCTGGTCGGGCCGAACGGCTCGGGCAAGACGACGCTGCTGGAGACGCTGCTCGGCCGGCGCGAGCCGGACGCGGGCGTCGCACGGCTGGGCCACGGCGTCGTGCCGGCGTACTTCTCCCAGCACGAGGCGGAGCTCGACGAGCGCGGCTCGGTGCTCGAGTGCGTGCAGGCGATGACGGGCCTGCGGCGGCCGGAGGCCCAGAACCTGCTCGGGCGGTTCCTCTTCTCCGGCTGGGAGTCGCACGAGAAGCCGGTGGCGGTGCTCTCGGGCGGCGAGCGTCGCCGGCTCGCGCTGGCGGTCGTGGTCGCCTCGGGCGCGAACTTCCTCGTCCTCGACGAGCCGACCAACCATCTCGACCTGGAGAGCCGCGAGGCGCTGGAGGCGGCGCTGGAGAGCTTCCCGGCGGCGGTGCTGCTCGTCTCCCACGACCGCGCGCTGCTGGACGCGGTGGCCGAGCGGACGCTCGCGATCGAGGACGGGACGATCCGGAGCTACGACGGCGGCTGGGCCGACTACGTCCAGGCGCGCGAGGCGCGAGACGCGCGCGACTCTCGTGACGCTTCCGTTGGGGGTCTGACCCCGAAAAACGCCCCAGCAGCAGGGAATGTGGAAAACCCGAAGCAGCCCGGGCCGCAAGCGCCAGGCCCGCAGCGGCCGAGCGAGCTCGAGCAGGTGGAGGCGCGGATCGCCGCGCAGGAGGTGACCGTCGCCGACCTCGAGCGGAGGCTCGCCGACGACTGGGGCGACCTGGAGCTCCTCACCGCCCACCGGGCCGCTCGCGACGAGCTGCAGTCCCTGCTCGACCGCTGGGAGACGCTGTTCGAGCAGGCGCAGGCGTGAGCGGTAGGCTCGCGCCGTGAGCGCCTCCCGCGACTTCCTTCACTCGATCGGTCTGCCACCAGGCGACCTGAACGAGCTGCCAGACTCACCCGCTCGCTTCCGCGACGGTGCTCAGTACCGAATCGAGATTCCGAGCGTCGAGGGGCCACACTGCCTCGAAGCGGTTCTCGAGGAAGCAATGCGACTGGACGTCCGCATCCACCGAGTCTCACAGGGAAGCGGCGTCTTCATGCTCACCGACTCCGAGCTCGACGAGATGGCCCGGATCGCGGCCGAGGCCCAAGTCGAGGTCAGCCTGTTCGCCCGGCCGAACGCCGGCTGGGGAACGTCAGCAATGACCCGCTCGCCGGCCGGCGCGATCGTCGCCGCCACGGCCCACGGCCAGGAGCAGGTCGTTGCCGCGCTCGATGACATCTTCCGCGCCGCCGAGCACGGGTTCCGCAGCGTCTTGATCGCCGACCTCGGCGTCCTCTCCGTCTTCACCCACGCGCGAGAGGCCGGCGTGGTCCCCGACGATATGCAGGCGAAAATCTCCGTGATGCTGCCCGCCGCAAATGCCGCCGCAGTGCGCGTCCTGGGCGGTCTCGGCGCCGACACGATCAATCTGCCGACTGATCTGTCGCTTGCGCAGATCGCAGCGATGCGGGCGGCCGTCTCGCTTCCGCTCGACGTCTACGTCGAGGCGCCCGACAATGTCGGCGGCTTCGTCCGCCACCACGAGATCCCGGAGCTGATCAGAGTCGCCTCGCCGGTGCATGTGAAGTTCGGCCTCCGAAACGCTCCCGACGTCTATCCGGCAGGCACGCATCTCGACTCGACCACGGTCGCGCTCTCGCGGGAACGGGTCCGGCGCGCCCGGCTCGGCATGGAGCTGCTGGGCCGCTCCGGCTACGAGCCGGTCACCTCCGAGCTCGGGGCCCAGGGGCTGGCGGTGCCGGTCCCGTGATCGTCCGCCTGCTCCTCTGGAACCTCGCGGACTCGAAGACGACGCTCGAGGAGCTGCGCGAGCACCTCCATCCCGACGCGAACCGGACCTGGATCTCGGACGAGAGCACCGAGCGCTTCGGCGTGCTCGAGACCTGGGACGCCGAGCCCGACGGCTTCCCGGCCGGAATCCGCGACCTGATCGGCAAGGACCCGGAGATCGCCGAGGAATTCGACGTCGAGGCCTGAACGGCCACGGCCGAACCGCACGCCGCGAGCTAGCTCCAGACCACGTCGACGCCCGGCAGGGGCAGGGCGTCGGCCTCCGCCTCGACTGCCTCCCGCCTCGCACGGGACAGTCGTTCCCAGGAGTCGATCCGCAGGGTTTGCCGCGACCGTCTCCAGGTGCCACGGATCTCGCCCTCGACGAGGAGGGCGCCGGGCCAGACCCTGGACGTCCAGAGCCGCTGCCGCAGCTCCGCCCGCGGCACGAGAAGCTGCCGCTCGGCTCCGTCGAGCAGGAAGTACGCGTCGCCGCTGGGGAGCAGGCGGGCAGGCGCCGGGGTCGTCTCGGCGGCGCGCATGGCCGGTTCGTCGTCGGCGAGCAGCCACTCGTCACCCAGCGGCGAGCGGACCGGCACGAGCGAGCCCTCGAGCGAGACAAACGTCGCGGCCGCCGATCTTCGTGAGATGCCTGCCCACCGGGCGAACCCGTCTGCCGTGGTCGGCCCGAAGACGTGGAGGTGGCGCCGAGCGAGCTCGCGGCGCGAATCGGCCGGGTCGATCTCGGGAGCGGGAACCGCCCAGACGATCGGCGCCCTCGCGCCGTCCCAGCGGATGGCGACCGTTCCCGTCGGTGCGGCGTACCTCATTGCCGCGCCGACGCCGATCGCGCGCCCGAGCTCCCGATCGGTCATCCGTGCGCCACCGAGGTGGGCGTGCATCCGTTTCGCCATCCGCTGGGCACGCTCGCGCCCTTTCGCCTCTTCGGGAAGCCTCCCCAGCGAGAACGTCGCGAAGTCGCGCTTGGCGACGACATAGGTGCTGTACCGAGGGCCCCAGAGCTGCGCAAGCGAGGGATCCGCCGACGTCGTCGGCTCGACCCGCTCGATCCGCGCGTGGAGCGAGAGCAGCGCGGCTCTCGGCATGCTGTCCTGCAAGCCGGCCCACGCCGCGCGCCGCAGGGACGCAGGACTCTTCGCCGCCCGTTCCTCGAGCAGACCGACGCGCCGCCGGAAGGCCAGGATCTGCTGCCGGGTGAGCTCGAGTCGCGAGTGCACCGAAGCTAGCTCTGGCTGAACGTCGCGACCAGCGCGTCCGCGACCACCTTCAGCGGCCGGCCCGCGAGCTGCGACGCCCGCCGCAGCCGCTCGAACGCCTCCTGCTCGGTGAGCCCCTCCCTGGCCATCAGCAGCCCCTTCGCCCGCTCGATCGACTTCCTGGCGGCGAGCGCCTCCGACAGCGACTCGGCCTCCTCGCGCAGGGCGGCCAGCTCGTCGTAGCGGGCCCGCGCGGCCTTGATCGCGGGGAGCAGGTCGGCTTCCCGGAATGGCTTGACCAGGTAGCCGAACACGCCCGCCTCGACCGCGCGCGACACCAGCTCGTCCTGCCCGTAGGCGGTCAGCATCACGATCGGCATCGGCCGCTCTTCGAGGATGCGGCGGGCGGCCTCGATCCCGTCCAGCCGCGGCATCTTCACGTCCAGGATCGCGAGCTCCGGCTCGGCGGACGCTGCCAGCTCGATCGCCTCGACGCCGTCCTTCGCCTCGGCGCAGACCTCGAACCCGGCGCTCTCGAGGAGCTCGCGCAGGTCGAGCCGGATGATCGTCTCGTCCTCGGCGATCAGGATCCGCACACGGCGAGTCTAGGCCGGGAAGACGACCTCGGCCCTGAGCCCGCCGTCGTCGGCCAGCGAGAGCGTGCCCCCCAGCTCGTCCCGCACCAGCGCCTCGACGATCGACAGGCCGGTCCCCTGCGGCGCGCCGTCGATGCCCCCGCCGTCGTCGGCGATCGCGAGCACCACGTCTCCGTTCCGCTGCACGAGCTCGATCCGCACGGAGCCGCCTCCGTGCTCGAGCGCGTTCTGGAGCAGCTCCGAGAAGACCAGCGCCAACGCCGTCGCCCGGCCGCCGGCGAGCGGCACCGACTCGAGCGACGACGCGACCTCCTTGTCGGCGGCCAGCCCTTGCACCAGCATCGCCCGCAGGCGCTCGAGCAGCTCTCCGAGGTCGACGTTCTCGTCCCGGCGCTCGGTCAGGACCTCGTGCACCGCCGCGATCGCGAGGATCCGGTTGACCGAGTCGTCGAGCGCCCGCCGAGCGTCGACGACGTCGCCGCGCGCCTGCAGCCGGAGCAGCGAGGCGACCGTCTGGAGGTTGTTCTTCACGCGATGGTGGATCTCCTGGGCGAGCACGCCGCGCATCACCGCCCGGCCGTGCTCGAGCGCGACCGCCGCGTGGTGGGCGATCGACGAGAGCAGCTGCCGCTCCTCGTCGGAGAACGGCGAGTCGCGGTCGGCGACGAGCTCGCCGATCTCGCGGCGCTTCCAGCGCAGCGGCGTCCGCACCGCGTAGGCGCCCGCGCGCCCCTCGGGCCAGGCGATCTTGCCGTCCTCGAGCACGAGCGCGGCGCCCGTCGCCGACACCGCGTCCATCGTCGTCTTGACGATCGCCTCCAGCGACTCCTCCAGATACAGCGACTCGGAGACGGCCTCGGAGATCCGGGCGAGCGCCTCGAGCTCCTCGACCCGGCGCTGCGCCTGGGAGTAGAGCTTCGCGTGCTCGATCGACTGGGCGACCTGGGCGGCGATCGCCAGCAGCAGGTCGATCTCGGCCTGCGAGAACTCGCGCGCCTCGCGCGTGCGGACGTTGAGCGCGCCCTCCAGCTTGTCCCGCGCCAGGATCGGGACCGCGAGAATCGACTCGTACTCCTCCTCCGGCAGGTTCGGAAACGGCTTGAACCGCGGATCGAGGTGGGCCTGGGCGGCGATCATCACCGGGCGGCGCTCCTCGGCCGCGACGCCGGTGATGCCCTCGCCCGGCCGCATCCGCGGCCGGCGCGTCATCTCCTCGATCGAGGTCCCGTGCGTCGCCCGCAGCACCAGCTCGCCCGAGCGCTCGTCGTAGAGGTAGACGAAGCAGGCGTCGGTGCCGATCGCCTCCGCGACGTTGGTCGCGACCAGCTCGAGCACCTCCTGGAGATCGAGGGTCGAGTTGACCGCGGCGATGGTGTCCGTCAGGAGGCGCAAATGGCGCGCGGGGACGTCCACGCATCCGATTGTAGGCCGGTGCCGCGCCTAAGCTTCCCGGCCGTGTCGAAGTACGACTGGCTGCTCGTCCTCCACCTGCTCGCCGCCTTCTGCTTCCTGTCGGGAAGCGTCGTCGCGGGCATCCTGCACTGGCTGGCGATGCGCCGCGACCGGCCGAGCGAGATCGCGCTGCTGCTCGGCCTCGTGCGACCCATGGTCGCCGTGATCGGAATCGGGTCGATCGCCGCGCTCGGCTTCGGGATCTGGCTCACGCAGGACTCCCCGGACGGAGTCGGCCTCGGCGACGGGTGGGTGATCGCGGCGATCGTGCTCTGGTTCGTCGCCGGCGCGCTCGGCGGCCCGGCGGGCAAGCAGCTGCGCCACGCGCGCGAGCTGGCGGAGCGGAGGGCGGCCGACGGCGACCGGCCGAGCGAGACGCTGCACGACGCCGTCGCCGACCGGCGGGCGCTCGTCCTCAACTACGCGAGCTTCGCCGCGCTGGTCGCGATCCTCGTCCTGATGGTCTTCAAGCCGGGAGCGGGCTAGATGGTGGCCTTGATCCGCCCGACCGACTGGAACTGGCTGCTGTTCGGGCATCTGGTCGCGGCGTTCGCGCTGGTCGCCGGCGTGATCGTCGTCTGCCTGACCTCGCTGGCCGCGACCCGGCCGGGCCGCCCGGAGCTGGCCACGCTGCTGCGCTCGATCGGCTTCCGGGCCAATCTGATCGTGGTCATCCCCGCCTTCATCGCCATCCACATCCTGGGCGGGATCCTCGCCGACCGGGAGTTCCCCGGCGACAGCAACGAGCCGGGCTGGCTCGGAACCTCCTTCGCGATCACGACGGTCGTCACGCTGGTCGCCGTCGCCCTTGCCTTCTTCCAGTACTGGACGCTCCGTCGCGCGCGCGCCGGCAGCCTGGGCGGCTGGCCGGGACAGGTCGCCGCCTCCGTCCCTCTGCTGGTGCTCGCGTCCCTCGTCGCCGTGATCGTCCTGATGGCGGGCAAGCCGTCGTAGGAGTCGCACGATCGCCGTCGAAGGCGGCAACGCCGATGGATGACGCTCCCCTTAACCGAATCCTTACGAATCGCGTGTTTTTCCATCTCACCCGGGGAATAGCGTTCCCGCGATGAGCTCGTCGGCGACAGCGATCGACCTGACCGCGACGACCGGGTACCTGGTCGCCGACGCACGAGGCCGCGTCGTGGGCCGGGTCGAGGCGCCGATGTACGGCACCTCTCCGGACGTTCCCGACGCGATCGCCGTCCGCTCGGGCTTCCTCCGCCGCCGCCGGCTCGTTCCCGCCGACGCGATCAGCGCGATCGACGGCCGCAGCGGCGTGATCGGCCTGCGCCTGGTGCGCGAGTCGATCCAGTCGTTCGGCTAGCGGGTCGCGCGAGGAAACGCAGAGCCCGCCGGGCTCACTGCGTGCGCCTTCTCCAAGAAACGACCACGAGCTGCGGATGAGCGCAGCTCGCAGTCGGCCGTCAGTCAGCCTCGCCGCCGCAGGGTGGCGAGGCGTACGTCCATTGTAATTCGTTCGAGTCTCCCCCGCACTCTCCTTTTCGGCAGCCCATCGTCAGAGTGCGTGGAGGTAGCGATCCAGCTCCCACTGCGTGAGCTGGACGCGGTACTCGTCCCACTCCTTGCGCTTGATCTCGACGTAGCGGTCGAAGATGTGCGGGCCCAGCGCGGTGCGCGCGAGCTCCGACTGCGACAGCTCGTCGATCGCCTCGCCGAGCGTCTCGGGCAACGCGACGATGCCGCGCTCGCGCCGCTGCTCGGCGGTCAGGTGGTACAGGTTCGTCTCCATCGGGTCCGGCAGCTCGTAGCCCTTCTCGATCCCTTCCAGGCCGGCGTGCAGGAGCGCCGCGAAGGTCAGGTACGGGTTGCACGCCGGATCCGGACAGCGGATCTCTGCGCGCGTCGCCTGCTCCGAGCCGGGCTTGTAGAGCGGGATGCGGATCAGGGCCGAGCGGTTCCGCTGCGACCAGGCGACGTAGACCGGCGCCTCGTACCCGGGCACGAGCCGCTTGTACGAGTTCACCCACTGGGCGAACACCGCGGCGATCTCTCGGGCGTGACGGAGCTGCCCGGCGATGAAGGCCTTGCCGACGTCGGAGAGATGCCACTTGTCGGCCTCGTCGAAGAACGCGTTCCGGCCGTCTGCGAACAGCGACTGGTGCGTGTGCATCCCAGAGCCGTTCTCGCCGAAGATCGGCTTCGGCATGAACGTCGCGTAGACGCCGTTCTTGGCGGCGATCTCCTTGACGACGAGCCGGTAGGTGAGCGTGTGGTCGGCCATGTCGAGCGCGCTGGCGAAGCGCATGTCGATCTCGTGCTGTGACGGCCCCACCTCGTGGTGGTGGTACTCGATCGGGATCCCGACCTTCTCGAGCGCCTGGATCGTCTCGTTGCGGAGCTCGGTGGCCGCGTCCTGCGTCGTCATCGCGAAGTACCCGCCCTCGTCGAGGGTCTCCGTGCCGTCGGCGTCCTTGAACAGGAAGTACTCGAGCTCGGGCCCGACGTTGAAGGTGTCGAAGCCGAGGCCCTTCATCCGCGCGAGCGCTCGCCGGAGCACGTACCTGGGATCGCCCTCGTAGGGCACCCCGTCGGGCGTGACCACGTCGCAGATCATCCGGCCGACCTTCGACTCGCCGGACCGCCACGGCATCACCACGAACGTGTCGGGATCGGGAATCGCGACCATGTCGCTCTCCTCGATCGCGTTGAAGCCGGTGATCGACGAGCCGTCGAAGCCCATCCCGTCGTCGAGCGCGCCCTCGAGCTCGTCGGGGGTGATCGCGAAGCTCTTCAGGTGCCCCTCGAGGTCGGTGAACCAGAGGAGCATCGACTCGATGCCCTCGGTCTTGCACTTCGCCAGGACCGCCTGCCTGGCCTCCTCGCTCGACGTCGCCCGGTTCTTCGATTCGACCTGCTGCGCCATACGCTCTCCTCCCAAATGAAAAAGCCCCGAGCGCGGAGCCGCCCCGAACCGCAGGGCCCGCGCCCGAGGCCACATCGCCTACGGACATGCTGAGCATAGCGGAGTAGGCTGTCGGACGTGGTTCGCGACCTCGAGTCCGTCGAGCACGCCGCCTACGCCGACGCGTTTCGGGGCTCGCCCGAGCTCTGCGAGATCGCCGAGATCGGCGGCGCGGTCTGCCTGGCCATGCGCCGGCTGCCCGGGCGGATGTTCAACCGCGTGCTCGGGTTGGCCGCGCTCGACGACCTCGACGAGATCGCCGCGTTCTACGGCGACGGAGAGTGGTGGGTGTCGGACTCGCACGAGCTCGGGCGCGAGCTGGAGGAGCGCGGCTTCGCGCGCGACTACGGCTGGATGAAGTTCTCGCGCGGCGTCGGCCCTCGCGAGGCGCGCAGTGAGCTCGCCGTCGTCCCGGTCGACGCCGCGCGGGCGGGCGACTTCGGGACCGTCGTCGCAGGCGGCTATTTGCTGCCCGACTGGAGCGAGAGCTTCGCCGCGAACGTCGTCGGCCGACCGGGGTGGTCGTGCTACGTGGCCTACGACGGGGACCGGCCCGCCGGCGCCGGTGCGCTCTTCGTCGACGGCACCGTCGGCTGGCTCGGCTTCGGCGCCACCCTGCCGGAGTACCGGGGCCGCGGCGCCCAGAGCGCGCTCCTCGCCGCGCGGATCGAGGACGCCCGCCGCCAGGGCTGCCGGACGGTCGTGACCGAGACAGGCGAGCTCGAGGACGACCGTCCCTCGAACTCGTACCGGAACATCCTCCGCGCAGGCTTCCGCGAGGCCGGCGTCCGGCCGAACTACCGCGCCCCGGCCGGTGAAGCTGCCTAGGGGCCGCGCTCGGTAGCCCCTTTACCGTGCCAGGCACTGTTAAGAAGGCTGCTCTGTTTCCCGCTACGAGCAGGGTCTTTACCGTGCCTGGCACCGTTAAGACGCGCGACTCACCTGCGCTCCCAGACCGAGACGTGCTCCGTGCTCGCCGCGGTGAACGGCTCGCGGTCCCAGCCCGCCCATCGCGATCGCAGCCGCATGCCCGCGATCCGCGCCATCAGGTCGAGCTCGGCGGGAGAGACCGAGCGGAACGGGATCGAACGCCGCTCCCACTGCCCGTCGACGAGCCGGAAGTGGTGCGAGACGCACCTCTGTCCCGCGTGGTCGTACTCGTCGACGCCGACATGCGTGTCGCTCAGGTCGAACACCTCGAGCGGGTGCGTGTTCGGCGCGACGACTTCGACCAGGAAGAGTCCGCCGGGCCGGAGCTGCGACGCGACGTTCTCGAAGCAGGCGACCTGTGCCCCCTGCGTCGTCAGGTTCATGATCGTGTTGCGCACGAGATAGGCGAGCGAGAAGGCGACGTCGACGCGCGTCGACGCGAAGTCGCCGAGCGCGACGGGGAGGTCCGCGCCCCCGGGCTTCTTCCTCAGCTCCGAGACCATCTCCGGCGAGAGCTCGATCCCGTGCACCTCGAGCCCGCGACGGGCCAGCGGGAGCGCGATCCGCCCGGTGCCGATCCCGAGCTCGAGGACGGGCCCGGCGCCCGCGAGCTCGGCGAGGACGTCGACGACCGGGTCGACCGGCAGGTGCGCCGTCGTCTCGTCGTACCGCGCAGCGACTTCGGCCCCGAAGTAGTTCGGAAGGCTCACCCCGACCGCTTCAGCTTCCCGTGGCGCTTCGCGTACTGCTCGCCCCGCCGGAAGACCCACAGCCCGAGCGGGATGGCGACGGCTCCGATCAGGAGCAGCGGCCAGATGTCGCCCCAGACGTCGGCCGGCGTCGCGCCCTCGAGGATCGCAGCCCTGATCCCGCGCAGCGCGTAGGTGGCCGGCGAGATCGTCGAGATCCACTGCATCCACTGCGGCAGCACCGACACCGGGTAGTAGACGCCCGAGACGACGAGCATGATCCCCTGCGCCATGAAGCCCAGCTGCGTCCCCTTCTCCGGCGAGATCAGCGGCAGGACGGCGGTCATCATCCCGATGCCGATGAACGAGACCGACGCGATCCCGAGCAGGACCAGCGCGGTCGCGAAGTTCGCGTCCGGCATGTGCAGGCCGAACATCGCCGCGACCACGGCGAAGATCAGCGTCGCGCGGACGAGCCCGTAGGCGATCGCGAACAGCCCCATCCCGATCAGGTGCACGGGCCGCGACAGCGGCGCCATGAACGTGTACTCGATCGTCCCTTCCCAGCGCTCCCAGGCCACGGTCTCGGTGAGGATCTCGAAGATGATCCCCAGGTACGCCCAGATCACGGCGCCGATCAGCAGCACCGTGGTCAACCGGTTCTCCTGGTCGGGAGGCAGTCCCGCCGCCTTCGAGATGAAGACGATCGACAGGGTGTTCGCGATCGTCCAGACGAAGAACGCGAGCTCCCACATCGCGTAGCGCTTGACGAGGTACCAGTTCCGCTCGACCACCCCGAGCAGGCCGATCAGCTCGTGGCGGGCGCGGGCGGCGATCGCGGTCATCAGGCTCTCACCTCCTCTTCCTCCTCCTCGCGCTCGTCCTCGAACGTGCGTCCGGTGGCGGCGAAGAACGCCTCCTCGAGCGTCTCGACGCCGTAGCGGTCCTTGATCTCGTCGGCGGGCTCGAGGCAGAGCAGCCGGCCGTCGTCGAGGATTCCGATGCGCTCGGCGAGCACCTCGGCCTCGGCGAGGTCGTGGGTGCAGAGCAGGATCGTGGTGTCGTGGATCGCCCGCACCTCGCGGATGAAGTCCTGGACCTCGAGCTTCGAGCGCGGGTCGAGGCCCGTGGTCGGCTCGTCGAGCAGCAGCAGCACCGGCGAGGTCAGCAGCGCGCGGGCGAGCGCGACCTTCTGCTGGGTCCCGCGAGAGAGGTGCTCCATCGCATGCGTGCGGCGGGAGACCGGGAAGCCGACCCGGTCGAGGATCACGGGGATCCGCTCCCGCGTCTCCCTCGGGGTCAGCCCGTAGAACCGCGCCGCGTAGGCGAGGTTCTCGGTCGCGGACATCTTCTTGAAGAACGACGCCTCCACCGAGACGCGGTTGACCATCGTGCGGACCGTCCTGGTCTCGGCGATGTCGTGACCGAAGATGCGCGCGCTGCCGCCGTCCGGGATCAGGAGCGTCGAGAGCAGCCGGACCAGCGTCGACTTGCCCGAGCCGTTCTGGCCCAGGATGGCGATGCACTCGCCGCGACCGAGCTCGAAGGTGACGCCTCGTAACGCGTCGACGCGGGTGCGCTTGCGCCCGTCCTTCCGGACGAACTCCTTGCGCAGGTTCTCGACAGATAGAGCGTGAACTTCACTACCGGCAAACATCGGGGTTACTCCTCCAGGCTGGAAACGGAACACGACGCGACGACCACCGGCCACCCGGTGGCGCGCGAGCTGGCGTGTCAGCCGAAGAGCAACATCGAGCCGCCGAGGCTACCAGACGTCTCGGCGAGGGCGCAAACGCGGCGGGACCGGGGACCTACAGGTGCCGGTCTGGATCTCTTCGCTTCATCGAGCAGCGCCTCCCTGGTCGACCGACGTCATCCTACCGCGCCGCTGCCGTTTGACCGCGTCCGCCGTCGCTTCTATTGTTGAAGCGCGTCGCCGTCGGAGGCGGCGCGGAGGCGAAGGCGCCTCAGGGCTCGCGGAGCCCTGGGGCTTTTTTGTTGGTCCGAGACGATGTTGGTCCGAAGACGATGGAGATCAGACCGATGACACCGAGCGACTGGCCCGCCGTGAAGGCGATCTACGCCGGCGTGGTCGAGAACAGCGTCTACGTCGCCGCCGACGCGCGCGGCCGCGGCGTCGGCAGCGCGCTCCTCGATCGGCTGATCGCCGACGCCGACTCGAGCGGGATCTGGACGATCCAGGCCTCGATCTTCGCCGACAACACGGGAAGCATCGCGTTCCACGAGCGCCGCGGATTCCGCGTCGTCGGCACGCGCGAGCGGATCGGCCAACTCGACGGTGCGTGGCGGGACACCGTCCTGATGGAGAGGAGGGCTCCGTGAACGACGAGGCCGCCGGCTTCGTGAAGGTCGAGACAGTCGTGATCCGCGAGCGGATCGAGACGGTGATCGACGCCGTCGAGGAGCAGTCGGGCCATGTCGGGGTCACCGTGATCGAGGCAGTCGGGCACGGACGCCAGCGCGGCATCACCCACGAGTACCGCGGCCGCGTCTTCGAGTCGCGGTTCCTGCCGAAGGCGCTCCTGATCTTCGTCGCGGAGGCCGGGAAGGCGGACGCGATCGTCGGCGCGATCGGCGACGCGGCACGCAGCGGCAACGAGTCGGGCGACGGGATCGTCTGGACGACGCCCGTCGGAAACGTGATGCACAACCGGACGGGGAAGCCCCTGGAGGAGGTGGAAGCTCGGTGAAGACGGCAGACCTGGTCATCGCCGCGAACACGATCTGGGTCGTGGTCGCTGCCGTCCTCGTGATGTTCATGCAGGCGGGCTTCGCCTTCCTCGAGGCCGGCCTCACCCGGATGAAGAACGCCGCGCACATCGCCGGCAAGAACGTCCTGATCTTCGGGATCGCGTCGCTCGTGTACTGGGCGGTCGGCTTCGGGCTCGCGTTCGGCGACGGCGGATCGTTCGTCGGCACGTCCGGCTTCTTCCCCTCCGCCGACGACTTCCTCGCGATCGGCCAGGCGCCGTTCACCTTCTTCGCCGGCATCCCGGCCGCCACCGGCTGGCTGTTCGAGGTCGTCTTCGCGGGCGTCTCGCTCGCGATCGTCTGGGGGGCGATGGCCGAGCGCGCGAAGCTGTGGGTGTACTTCGCGTTCGGGGTCGTCTTCACGCTCATCTATTCCGTCGTCTCGCACTGGGTCTGGTCGTCGAGCGGCTGGCTGTTCTCGAAGGGCATGCAGGACTTCGCCGGCTCGACGGTCGTGCACTACCAGGGCGCGCTCGCCGCCCTCGCCGGGGCGCTCCTGCTCGGGCCGCGCATCGGCAAGTTCGGCACCGACGGCCGGGCCAACCCGATCCCCGGCCACAACATGCCGTTCGCCGTGCTCGGGACGATCATCCTCTGGTTCGGCTGGTTCGGGTTCAACCCCGGCTCGACGCTGGGCGTCGTCACGGGCCACCACATCGGCTACTTCGGCTACGTCGCGCTGACGACCAACCTCGCCGCAGCCGCCGGGGCGGTCAGCGGGATCCTCTGCGCCTGGCTGATCCTCGACAAGCCGGACGTCTCGATGATGCTGAACGGCGTGATCGCCGCTCTGGTGGCGATCACCGCCGCGTCCGGGTTCGTCGCGCCGTGGGCGGCGGTCGTGATCGGCCTCGTCTCCGGCTTCATCGCCGTCGCCGGCGTTCTGTTCGTCGAGCGGATCGGGATCGACGACCCGATCGGCGCAGTCGCCGTCCACGGCATGAGCGGGGTCTGGGGCACGCTCGCGACCGGCCTGTTCGCCGTCCCCGCGCTCGCCGCCAACCTCGCCACGGGGACCGGCGGGCTCGTCTACACCGGCTCGTTCCACCAGCTCGGCGTGCAGGCGCTGGGCCTGGTCACGGTCGGTGCGTTCACCTTCACGGCCTCCTTCGCCGCGCTGTGGGCGATGAAGCGGCTGTGGGGGATCCGCGTCGAGGACGAGACCGAGACCGCCGGGCTCGACGTCTCCGAGCACGGCATGTGGGGCTACCCCGAGTTCTACATCCCGGTTCCCGGTGGCTACGACGCCTGGTCGACGCCGCCGTGGGAGCGCGAGCCGAAGGCCGCCCCGCCTCCGGCGGTGACGCCTCGCGCGATACCCGAGCCGTCGGGGTAGTAGGGTTGCCCGGGCGCGGGCGGAACGTGCGGCGTCCGCTCACGCCCACCTTGTTTTCGCAAGCGGCCGGGCCAAGCCCGGCCGCTTGCTCGCGCTCCCGCGCCGGAACTGCCAAGACCAGGAGGTCTGTCGTCGAGGGTCGCCCTACGTGTTCGCTCTTCGTCGCAGCTCGTCCTCGACCGCGGCGGGGTCGAGGCCGCGGGCGGCCAGGAGCACGTAGGTGTGGAACCAGAGGTCGGCGAGCTCCTCGACCAGCCGCTCGTCGCTCTCGCCCGCGCCGGCGAGCGCCGCCTCGAGCCCTTCCTCGCCGACCTTGCGCGCGGCGGCGGCGGGCCCTTCGGCGAGCAGGCCGGCCACGTAGGAGCCCGCGGGCCGCTCGTTCGCCCGCTCCGCGACGCGGCGCCAGAGCCAGGGCGCGAAGCACGAGAGCGAGCCGGTGTGACAGGTGGGCCCGGCCGGCCGGACGCGCAGCAGGATCGCGTCGCCGTCGCAGTCCTCGCGCAGCTCGACCACGGCGAGCGTGCTGCCCGACGTCTCGCCCTTGTGCCAGAGCTGACGGCGAGAGCGGCTCCAGAACCAGGCCTCGCCGGTCTCCCGGGTGCGGCGGAGCGCCTCCTCGTCCATCCACGCGAGCATCAGCACGCGGCCGCCGTCCGCGTCCTGGACGATCGCGGGAGTCAGGTCCTGACGTCCCATCCCGCCTCCTTCAGCTCGCGCTTCAGCTCGCCCAGCCGGTCCGGCCGCTCGTGGACGATCGAGGCGACGAGCGCAGCCTCCGCGCCCGCCTCGAACGCGTCGGCCAGGTGCCTGGCGTCCCCCGCGCCTCCCGAGGCGATCACGGGGACCGGCACCGCCTCCGCGACGGACCGCGTCAGGCCCAGGTCGTAGCCGTTGCGGGTGCCGTCCGCGTCGATCGAGGTGAGCAGGATCTCGCCCGCCCCGCGCTCGACCGCCTCGCGCGCCCAGGCGACCGCCTCCAGGCTGCGGGCCTGCCGGCCGGCGTGGGTGACCACCTCGCCGGCGCGCGCGTCGATCGCGCAGACGACCGCCTGGGAGCCGAACTCGGAGGCGAGAGTCGTGAGCAGGTCGGGCGACTCGACGGCCGCGCGGTTGAGCGAGATCTTGTCGGCGCCGGCCCGGAGCAGCGCCCGCGCGCTCTCCGGCTCGCCGACGCCGCCGCCGACCGTGAACGGGATCTCCAGCTCTGCGGCCGCCCGCTCCACCAGCCGGAGCAGCGGCCCGCGGTCCTCCAGCGTCGCCGTGATGTCGAGGAAGACGAGCTCGTCCGCGCCCAGCTCCGAGTAGCGGGTGGCCAGCTCGACCGGGTCGCCCACGTCGCGGAGGTGCTCGAAGCGGACGCCCTTGACGACGCGGCCGCCGGCCACGTCGAGGCAGGGGATCACACGCTTCTTGACCATGCGAGTGCGTTCCGCAGGATCCGCGCGCCCACGGGCCCGCTGCGCTCGGGGTGGAACTGCACGCCGGCGACCGGGCCGTGCTCGACCGCGGCGACGACCCGCCCTCCGTGCTCGACCTCGGCGACCGCCATCGACTTCTCCGGGGAGCACGCGTACGAGTGGGCGAAGTAGACGTCCTCGCCGTCGAGGCCGTCGAGCAGCTCGGTCGCCCCCGTCAGCCGAAGCTCGTTCCAGCCCATGTGCGGCACGCGGGGCGCGTGCAGCCGCTCGACGCGGCCCGGCAGGATCCCCAGCCCGGCCCCTCCCTCCTCCGACTCGCCGAAGAGCAGCTGCATCCCGACGCAGATCCCCACGAGCGGCCGCCCGGAGCGCGCCCGCGCGCGCAGCGCCGCTGCCAGGCCTCGTTGCTCGAGGCCGCGCGCTGCGGCGCCGGTGTTGCCGACGCCGGCGATCACGGCGAGCGGCGCGCGCTCGACCTCCGCCGGATCCTCCGTGATCACGGGATCGGCTCCCGCACGCTCGAGCGCCGAGCAGACGCTGCGCAGGTTGCCCGCCCCGTAGTCGGCCACCACCACCCTCACAGCGACCCCTTCGTCGAGCCGGCCGTCGTCGCGCCGTCGAGCGCACAGGCCTCGCGGAGCGCACGGCCCAGCGCCTTGAAAGCCGCCTCGGCGACGTGGTGGTCGTCGGTTCCGGCCGCCTCCACGTGCAGCGTCAGGCCGGCCTGCATCGCGAAGCGCTCGAGCGCGTGCGCCACGAGGGTGACCGCCAGCCCGCCGACGCGCTCTCCGCGGAAGGCGAGCTCGACCTCCGCGTGAGGCCGGCGGACGAGGTCGACCGCGGCGGACGCTCGAGCTTCGTCCATCGGCACCGTCGCGGAGCCGTACCGCGTCACGCCTGCGCGGCCCTCGAGCGCCTCGCCGATCGCGTCACCGAGGGCGGCGAGGACGTCCTCGACGGTGTGGTGCTCGTCGACGTCGAGATCGCCGCCGGCCAGCAGGTCGAGGTCGAGGCCGCCGTGGAAGGCGAGCAGCGTGAGCAGATGGTCGAGGAAGCCGACGCCGGTTGCGACGCGCGCGCGACCCCGGCCGTCGAGGTCGACCGAGACGCGCAGCGCGGTCTCCGCCGTGGTCCGGAGGACGAGGGCGGAGCGCGACCCGGCGGGCTCGGGAGTCGCGCCCAGCGCGGCCAGGATCCGGTCGTTCTCGGCCGGAAGGCGCACCGTGATCCGGATCGCGTCCGCAAAGCGGCGGACGACCAGGCCCTGCCGCTCCAGCCGCTCGGCCACGGCCGGGTCAGTGCGCACGAGGACGAAGTTCGCATGCGATTGCGGGACGTCGTAGCCTGCGTCGGCGAGCGCCCGGCGCATCCGCTCCCGCTCCGCGACCGTTTGCTCGACGTCGAGGCGGGGAGCACGCAGCGCGGCGGCCGCGATCCGTGCCGCCGGCGCGGCGACGGGGGCCGGGTCGCGGCGGCGGTCGAGCTCACGGGCGAGATCGGACGAGGCGACCGCATAGCCGACCCTGAGCGCGGCGAGCGCGAAGGCCTTCGACAACGTCCTGATCGCGACGAGGTTCGGAGCCGTGCCGATCAGCGGCACGACGCTCGCGCCGCCGTACTCGAAGTACGCCTCGTCGACGACCACGGCAGCGCCCGGGTGGGCCTGGGCGAGCGCCGCGATCTCCTCGGGGTCGACGAGCTCGCCGGTCGGATTGTCCGGGTTGCAGATCCAGAGCAGGTCCGCCCCCTCCGGCTCGGCGGTGACCTCGGCTCCCTCGATCCCCGACGCGATCGCGTAGAGGGGATAGGTCGGCCGCCTGACGCACGCGCGGCGTCCGGGCCCGAGGAAGGTGCGGGCAGCGAGCCCGATCAACCCGTCGGCGCCGGCCCCGGGCACGACCTGCGCCGCATCCACCCCGGCGTAGGCGGCCGCTGCCTCGCGCAGGTCGCGGTACGTGCCCTCCGGGTACTCGTTCAGCCGGGCGAAGCTCTCGCCGATCGGCACCTGTGGCACGCCGGGAAGCGGCGGCACGTTGGCGTCAAACCGGATCACCTGCGTCGGCGGGATCCCGTTGCGGGCGGCCACCTCCTCGGCAGTCGACGCCCAGATGTACGGCTCGAACCCGTCCGGAAGCGCCCGGGCGCTCAGGCGGGTCGCGCTCACGCTCGCACCGCCACGGACTCGGCGTGAAGAGGCAGGTTCTCGACGGCCGCGAACGCCTCCACCGTTGCGCGCACCGAGGCGACGCCCTCCCGGGTCGCGCGCACGAACTGCACCGGCTTCAGGAACGCCTCCAGCCCCAGCCCTCCGGTGCCGCGCGCGAGGCCCCCGGTCGGAAGCACGTGGTTCGAGCCGGCGGCGTAGTCGCCGACCACGGCCGTCGTGCCGAGAAAGACGGCGCCCGCGTTCCGCACGCCGGCGCCGACCGTGTCCGGGTCGGCGACGAGCAGCTCGAGATGCTCGGGAGCGAGCTCGTTCGCCCGCGCAACTGCCTGCTCGAGCGTCGCGACCAGCTCGATGCGGGCATGACCGTCGACGCGCGAGGCGACCTGGTCCGCGAGCTCGGGGCTCGTGGTCAGCAGGATCGACACACCGTCCGCGCCGTGCTCGGCCTGGGCGAGCAGGTCGGCCGCGCACGCCGCGGGGTCGGCCGTCCCGTCGGCGATCACCAGGACCTCGCTGGGCCCGGCGGGCAGGTCGATCGCGACATGGGAAGCGACGAGGAGCTTCGCCTCGGTCACCCAGCGGTTGCCCGGGCCGACGATCTTCGCGACGGGCTCGACGGTCTCGGTCCCGAAGGCGAGCGCGGCGATCGCCTGCGGGCCGCCCATGGCGTACAGCTCCTCGATCCCCAGCTCGCGCGCGACCCCGAGCATCGTCTCGGACGGCCGGGGAGTCGCCACGGCGATACGTGGCACACCGGCCAGCCGCGCGGGCACGGCCGTCATCACGAGCGAGGAGGGAAGACCGCTCGGGACGTAGATCCCGACCGAGTCGAGGGGCAGCCAGCGGCGGCTGACCTCGATGCCGGGAGCCGGCGTCACGGTGGTGTCGGGGGGGCGCTGGGCCCGGTGCACGGCCTCGACGGCGCCGGCGAGCGTGCGGATCGCGCCGAGCAGCGGCGGGCCGAGCTGGGCACGCGGGGTCAGTCGACCCGGCGCGCCGTCGCCGAGCCGCTCCGACCAGTCCCGCAGCGCCGCGTCGCCGCGTTCGCGGACGTCGGCGACGACGACGGCGACGTCCGTCACGGCACGAGCCGCTCGATCGGCACGACGAGGATCGACGACGCGCCGGCCGCCTTCAGGGGCGGCAGCAGGTCCCAGATGTCGTCCGCATCGACGGCCGCGTGCACCGCGATCTGCCCGGGCTCGGCGAGCGGCAGCACCGACGGCGCGCCCATCCCGGGCAGCAGGGCGCGGATCGCCGGCAGGTCCGCCTCCGAGGCGTTGAGCATCACGTAGCGGCGCCGGCGTGCGGCGACCACTCCATCGAGCATCAGCTCGAGCCGCTCGAGAACGTCCCGGCGCTGCTCGAGCGCGTCCCGATTGGCGATGAGAACCGCCTCGGACGAGAGCAGCCGGCCGATCCGGCGAAGTCCATTCACGCTGGCGGTCGAGCCGGTCGAGACGAGGTCGACGATCGCCTCGGAGAGGCCGAGCCGTGGTGCCGCCTCGACCGAGCCCGAGACCGGCACGAGCTCCACCTCGACGCCCGCCTCCGCGAGCGCGGCCCGGGTCGAGACCGGGTAGGCGGTCGCGACCCGCAGACCGGCCAGGTCGGCGAGCCCCTGCTGCGGCGCGGCGGTGGGCACGGCCGCCTCGAGCGTGCACCGGGCGAAGCCGAGGCTCGCGAGCCGGACGACGTCCGCGCACGCCTCGGCGACCAGGTTCGCGCCGGTGATCCCGCCGTGGACGACCCCGTCCTGGACGTACTCCGGAATGTCGTGCGGCCGCACGAGCAGCAGGTCGACCGGAGCGTTCTGGCAGGGGACGTGCAGGGCGCGCTCTCCCGGCTCGAAGCGAAGGCCGGCGGCATCGAGCAGGTCGAGCGCGGGCTGCGCCATGCGGCCCTTGGAAGGGACGGCGACGAGCAGCCGGCTGTCCGCCCCGGCGCTCACGCGGCCGTCCTAGCGAGTACGCTCGAGCGCCAGCCGGTAGCCGCCCGTGCCATGGCGCAGCCACTGCGCCACCCGCGTGACGGTCGCCGTGCTCGTGTGGACGCGCTCGGCGATCTCGAGGTAGGGAAGGCCCTCGTCGAGCAGGCGGACGATCTGCCAGCGATGCGCGAGCGCCTCCAGCTCGCCGCGGGTGCAGAGGTCGCGCAGGAAGCGCCGCGCCTCGTCGCGGTCGCGGAGGCAGAGGAACGCGCCGGCCAGGTCGTCGAAGCCGGGGATCTCGTCGACGTCATGTCGAGCCTCGCTCGCAGCCGTGCTCATGGGTGATCATGTTAGCATGCTACTACGTCATCATGGAACGCTTCGAGGTGATCCCGGCGATCGACGTGCTCGAGGGCCGCTGCGTGCGGCTGTCGGAGGGCCGCCCGGACCATGTCACGATCGAGGGGGGCGATCCCGCGCAGGCGGCAGCGCGCTTCGCGGCAGAGGGCGCAGCCTGGCTGCACCTGGTCGATCTCGACGGCGCCTTCTCCGGGCGCCCGACTGCCGGTCTCGTCGAGCGGGTCGCGGCTGCGGGCGTGCCCGTGCAGGTCGGCGGCGGGCTGCGAAGTGTCGAGTCGATCGAGGGGGCCCTGGCTGCAGGTGCGGCCCGGGTCGTGGTCGGCACGGCCGCGCTCACGGCAGTGACGGGCTCGAGCCTGTCACTGCTATCGGCTCGCCTCGAGGAACGGCTGATGGTCGCCGTCGACGCCAGGGACGGCCGCGTCGTGATCGACGGCTGGGCGGGCGAGACGGACGTCACGCCACGGGGGCTCGCAGAGGACTGCGCCGACGCGGGCGTGCGGCGCCTGCTCGTCACCGCCACGAGGCGCGACGGCTCGCTCGCCGGACCGGACGCGAAGCTGCTGGCGGACGTGCTGGCGGCGGGCCTCCCGGTCGTCGCCGCGGGCGGAATCGCCTCGCTCGACGACCTCGTTCGGGTCAGGGACCTCGGCTGCCGGGGGGCTGTGGTCGGCAGCGCGCTCTGGGCGGGGCGGTTCACCCTGTCGGAGGCGCTCGACGCCGTCGGGAGCTAGGAAGAAGGCTCGGCGTCAGGTCTCGAAGCGGCCGCGGGCCGCCGCGACTGCGGCACCGACGTCCCCGAGCCGCGAGGCGACGCTCTCGGCCGCCGTCGAATCGGGGTCGAAGGCGCCTTCGCGGACCGCCCGCGCGACCTGCTCGTGCGCGTCCCGGAACGCGAGACCCTCCGCGACCAGCGCCTCCGCCGCGTCGGTGGCGAGGAGGCCCGGGTCGCCCGCGGCCTCCTCCAGCCGCTCCTCGTCGAAGCGCAGGTCGCGCACCAGCACCGCAAGCGCGGCCAGAACGCGCGCGACGTCGCGCCGCGCCCCGAAGGCCGCGGGCTTGTCCTCGGCGAGATCGGAGTTGTACGAGAGGGGCAGCCCCTTGACCGTCGAGAGCAGCCCCGTCAGGCGCCCGATCGCCGTCCCCGCCTTGCCGCGGGCGAGCTCGGCGACGTCGGGGTTGAGCTTCTGCGGCATCATCGACGAGCCGGTCGCGGCGGACTCCGGCAGCCGGACGAAGCCGAACTCGGCCGTCGCCCACAGCGCCAGCTCCTCGCCGATGCGCGAGAGATGCACGAACAGACCGGCGCAGGCGTAGAGGTAGTCGAGCGCGAAGTCGCGGTCGGCGACTGCGTCCAGCGAATTGCGCACGCCGGGAAGCGGCAACGTCGTCCCGGCCAGCGCTCCCGCCCCCAGCGTCGACGGCTCGGCGTGCGAGGCGGCGAGCGCGAACCGGTCGCGGTCGCGGTCGAGCATCTCCACCCACGCGAGCAGGTGGTGTCCGAGCGTGACCGGCTGCGCCCGCTGGAGGTGCGTGTAGCCGGGCATCGTCGTCTCCGCGTTCTCCTCGGCCCGGTCGAGAACCACGCGCGCGAGGGCCTCGATCCCGGCCCTGGCCTCGGCGCACGCGTCGCGCGTCCAGAGCCGGAAGGCGGTCACGACCTGGTCGTTGCGCGACCGCCCGGCGTGGATCTTGCGACCGACCGGGCCGAGCAGCCGCTCGATCGCCGAGTGGACGTCCTCGTCCGAGTCGCGCAGGACGGCAGAGCCGTCCTGCGCGATAGCCGTGAGCTTCGAGTCCACCTCGGCGAGCTCGTCGGCCGAGAGAAGACCGGCTGCTTCGAGCCGCCGAGCGTGCATGCGCGTCCCCTCGCAGTCGTAGGGAAGGAGCTCGGCGTCGTCGGCCTTGACCAGCGCCCAGACGTCGGCCGCGAGCTGGTCCTCGACCCGTCCCTGCCAGAGGGTCACACGCGCACCCGGGCACGGGCTGCCGCCAGCTCCGCCTCCAGCGACGCGAGCCGGATGAAGCCCTCCGCAGCCTCGTGCGGGAAGGTCTCGCCCGTCGCGTAGGAGGCGAGCGTCTCGGCGTAGAGCGCGTTCTCCGAGCGCCGGCCGTTGACGACCGCCGCCGCCGGACGCAGCTCGACGCGGACCTCGCCCGAGACGAGCATCTGCGTGTGGGCGACGAACGCGTCGAGCGCCTCGCGCACGGGGGAGAACCAGAGTCCGTCGTAGACCGTGCGGGCCCAGCGGTCCTCGACCCAGCGCTTGGTCTCGAGCTCCGCCCTGGTCAGCACCAGGTCCTCGAGCGCGCGGTGCGCGGCGATCAGCGACAGGGCGGCCGGAGCCTCGTACAGCTCCCGGCTCTTGATCCCGATCGCGCGGTTCTCGATCATGTCGATCCGCCCGATTCCGTACGCGCCGGCCTGCTCGTTCAGGGCCGAGATCAGCTCGTGGAGCGGCAGGTCGTCGCCGTCGAGCGACACAGGCAGGCCGTCTTCGAAGCCGATCACGACCTCCTCGGGCCCGGGAGCCGTGTCCGGATCCGACGTCAGCCGGAACGCCTCCTCGGGGGGCGACTCCCACGGGTCCTCGAGGACGCCCGCTTCGATCGAGCGGCCGAAGAGGTTCTCGTCGATCGAGAACGGCGAGCTCTGCGTGACCGTGACCGGGATGCCGCGCTGCAGCGCGTACTCGATCTCCTCGTCGCGCGTCCACACCTTGTCCCGGAGCGGCGCGATCACGCGGACGCCCGGGTAGTTGGCGCGGAAGGCGAGCTCGAAGCGCAGCTGGTCGTTGCCCTTGCCCGTGCAGCCGTGGACGGCCGCCTCGGCCCCGAGCTCGAGCGCGATCTCCGCGACCGCCTGCGCGATCACGGGGCGCGAGAGCGCCGAGACGAGGGGGTACTTGCCCTCGTAGAGAGCGTTCGCCTGGAGCGCCTTCGCGACCTGCTCGCCGGCGAACGCCTCGCGCCGGTCGACGAGCAGGACGTCGTCGGCCCCGGCGGCGTAGCCGCGCTCCTGCGCCTGCTCGAGGTCGAACTCCTGGCCGACGTCGCAGAGGACCGCGACGACCTCGTCGAAGCCGTAGTAGTCCTCCTTCAGCCAGGCGATGATGCAGGTCGTGTCGAGGCCCCCGCTGTAGGCGAGGACTGCAGTGCGGCTCATGCGGCTCCTTCCAGGATATGTCTGCTCAGCTCCTCGCGCAGGGCGGCGGCCTTCACGCCGGCGACGGGGACGACGAGCACGGTGTTCTCGCCCGCCACGGTGGCGAGCACGTGCGGATGGCTCGAGTCGTCGATCGCATCCCCGAGCGCCGCCGCGAACCCGCGCGGCGTGAAGACGACCACGAGGCTGTCGCTCGCCTCGATCGAGAGCGCCCAGCGGCGAAGGGCCGCGTCGAGCTCGCGGAGCCGGTCGAGGTCCGCCGAGCCGGCGGGCGCGTAGACGCGGCGGCCGCCGGCGGTGCGCACCTTGACCAGCCCGAGCTCGGAGATGTCCCTCGAGACGGTGGTCTGGACTGCCTCGTAGCCGGCGTCGTGGAGCGCGGCGGCGAGCTCGGCCTGGGTCGAGATCTGGCGCTCGCGGATCAGGCGGAGGATCGCGCCCTGGCGCTCGCGGCGGTGTGCGGTCACTGCAAGACCTCCTGGAGGATCGAGATCGCCTGCGCGACCTCCTCGGCGGTGACGGTCAACGGAGGCGAGAGTCGAAGGGTCGTCGGGCCGGCCGACGTGACGAGCAGGCCGGCCTCGAGGCAGGCGGCGACTGCGTCGCCCGCGGATGCAACCTCCAGCCCGAGCAGAAGACCGGCACCGCGGACTTCGCCCAGGTGGGCGAGCCCACTTTCGAGCTGCTGTCCGCGAGAGCGGACAGCAGCCAAGAGGTCGTCGTCGACCGCCTCGACCACCGCGCACGCGGCGGCGCAGACGACCGGGTTGCCGCCGAACGTGGAGGCGTGGTCGCCGGGGCCGAGACCGGCCGGCGCATCGTCGGCAGCGAGCAGCGCGCCGATCGGCAGTCCGTTGGCGAGGCCCTTCGCCAGCGTGACGAGGTCGGGCCGGACCCCGGCTTGCTCGAACGCGAAGAACGTGCCCGTGCGACCGACGCCGGTCTGCACCTCGTCGAAGCAGAGCAGCGCCCCGTGCTCGGCGGCGAGGTCGCGGGCGGCGGCGAGGAACTCGGGCGTCGCCGGGTTGACCCCGCCCTCGCCCTGGACGGGCTCGACCAGGATCAGGGCGGTCTCGGGCGTGACCGCGGGCGCGAGCGAGGCCGCGTCGTTCAGCCGCGCGAACGAGACGCCGGGGACGAGCGGCTCGAAGCCGGCCCGCTTCGCCGGCTGGCCCGTCGCCGACAACGCGCCGAGGGTCCGGCCGTGGAAGGAACCCTCGAGCGCGACGATGCCCGGCTTGCCGGTCGCCTTGCGCGCGTGCTTGATCGCGGCCTCGACCGCCTCGGCCCCGGAGTTGCAGAAGAACGCCTGCGCGCCGCCGAACCGCGCGGAGAGGAGATCGGCGAGCCGGGCCATCGGCTCGGTCCAGTAGAGGTTGGAGACGTGCCAGAGCCGGTCGAGCTGCTCGTGCGCGGCGACGAGCGGCTCCGGGTGGCCGTGGCCGAGCGCGACGACCGCGATTCCCGCCGCGAAGTCGAGGTAGCGCTTCCCGTCGGCGGCGGTCAGCCAGGCGCCGTCGCCGTCGACGAACGTGACGTCGGCGCGCGCGTACGTGTCCATCACGGCGGCCCGGGTGGCGAGCATCAGGCGACCACCTCGGTCAGGCCGATCTCGGCGCGGACCCCTTCGCGGGCCGCCCGGACGGCCGAGATCAGCTTCGGGACGATGCCGCCCTCGAACTCGCCGGCCTCGACCTCGTCCGCGCCGATCCGCTCCAGCACCTGCTCGTCGCGGAGCACGCCCGGGACGTCGGTCATGAAGACGATCCGCTCGGCGCCGAGCCCGATTGCCAGCGCGGCGGCGGTCTCGTCGGCGTTGACGTTCAGCGGGCCCTCGGCGAGCGGCGCGACGACGGGGATCAGGCCCGCTTCGAGCGCGTCCAGGATCGCCTGCGGCCTGGAGGGGAGCGGCGTGCCGACGCGGCCCAGCCCGGGCACCTGCGTCGCCCGCACGCCGATCTCGTCCCCGGAGAGGCCGACCGCCCGTGGGCCGATCGCCTCGCACAGCTCCTCGTTCACCAGGAGCAGCGCCTCGCGCACGACCGCGAGTGCGGCCGCGTCGGTCACCCGCCGCCCGTCGACGAACGTCACCTCGAGGCCGGCGCGCTCCATCGCCGCCGAGATCTGCGGCCCGCCGCCGTGCACGACGACGGCGTCCTCGAGCTCGCCGAGCCCGGAGCCCACGACCGAGCCGCCGACCTTCAGGATCATCACGTCGTGTACTCCGCGTTGATCTTCACGTAGTCGTACGTGAGGTCGGAGGCGAGGTAGGAGGCGCTCGCGCCACCGAGGGCGAGGTCGAGCTCGATCGCGCACACGGCACCCTCGAGCGGGACGACCGCGCCCGTCGGCTCGCCGGCGACGAACAGCGGGACGCCGTTCATCCGCAGCGTCAGCCGGTCGACGTCGACCTGGGCGAAGCCGCCCGACACGAACGCCGAGCCGGCGGCCGCGAGGATTCGCCCCCAGTTCGGATCGCGCCCGAAGGCGGCGGTCTTCACGAGCGGCGACGTTGCGATCCGCTTCGCGACGGCGTTCGCCTCGCCTTCGGTGGCCGCGCCGGTGACCTCGACCTCGAGCAGGACCGTGGCGCCCTCGCCGTCCATGACGATCTGCCGCGAGAGGTCGGCGCAGACCTCCCCGAGCGCGGCTGCGAAGTCGCTGTCGGAGGCAGGCGTTCGCGTGATGCGGCTCGCTCCGTTCGCGAGCAGGACGACGGCGTCGTTCGTCGAGCACTCGCCGTCGACCGAGATGCGGTTGAAGCTCTCGTTCACGGCGCGCTTCAGATACCCCTGGGCCTCCCCGGCCTCGAGCGGGTAGTCGGTGGTGACGACGGCGAGCATCGTGGCGAGACAGGGGTGGATCATCCCAGCGCCCTTCGCCATCCCGCCGACGGTGAACCCGTTCCGCGAGACGACCGCCTCCTTCGGGCAGGTGTCGGTGGTGAGGATCGCCTCGGCCGCCTCTGCGCCACCCTCGGCCGTCGGCTCGATCGCGGCGAGGCCGGCGAGCAGCTTCGGCATGGGCAGCTTGACGCCGATCACGCCGGTGGAGAGGACGAGCACCTGCTCCGCCTCGAGCCCGAGCAGCCCGGCGGCCTCGGCTGCGGTCGCGAGCGCGTCGAGCTCGCCCTGCCTGCCGGTCGCCGCGTTCGCGACGCCCGAGTTGACCACGACCGCCTGCGGCTCCGCCTGCGCCAGGTGGGCCTTCGAGACGAGCACGGGGGCGGCCTGGACCCGGTTCGCCGTCCACATCGCCGCTCCGACCGCCGGCGCCGTCGAGCGCACGATCGCCAGGTCGAGCTTCGACTTGCGGATGCCCGCGTGCACTGCTCCGGCGGCGAAGCCCTTCGGTGCGGTGATCGCGCCGGCGACGACCTGCTTGCGCTCGACCGCGACGGCCACTAGACCAGTACCCCCGAGAGCCTCAGGCCCGCGGTCTCGTCCAGGCCGAGGGCGAGGTTCGCGTTCTGCACCGCCTGTCCGGCGGCGCCCTTGCCGAGGTTGTCGATCGCGCAGATCACGATCCAGCGGCCGGTCGACCGGTCCTCGAAGGCGGCGACCTCGGCGGCGTCGGTGCCCTGGAGGCGGGCCAGGTCCGGCACCGAGTCGAGCACGTCGACGACGTGCGAGCCTGCATAGGCACCCTGGAGCAGCGGCCTCGGGTCCTCGCTCGCCGTGACGTAGCACGTACAGACGAGGCCGCGGCGGAGCGGGACGACGTGCGGGACGAAGGTCACCGGGAAGCCGAGCAGCCGCGCGATCTCGGGCGCGTGCCGGTGGGCGCCGACCGCATAGGGCGTGACGTTGTCCAGGACGGCGGCTGCGTGCGAGCTGTCCTTCAGCGTCCGCCCGGCACCCGAGATGCCGGACTTGCCGTCGACGACCACGCTCGCCGGATCGACGATCGCGGCGATCGGCGCGAGGGCGAGCAGCGCGGCCGTGGCGTAGCAGCCGGGGTTGGCGATCAGGCGGCCCGTCGGCGGCTGGAGCTCGGGGAGCGCGTAGCACCAACCGTCGGCGAACCGGTGCGACCCCGAGAGGTCGACCACGACGGCGTCTCCGGACGGCTCGAGGTCGTTGTCGAGACAGCAGAAGACGAGCTCGGCACCGGCGGCGAGCGCCTCCTCGTTCGTGACGAATTCGGGGAGGTCGCCGTAACCGTTTCGCGAGAGCCGGGGGTCGAGCGCCGCGACCGGCTGCCCGGCGAGCGAGTCGGAGCCGAGCGCGACCAGCTCGAGCTCGGGATGCCCGAGCACGCGATCGAGCGTCTCCTGCCCCGAGAACCCCAACGCACCGAGGACTGCCGTCCTGACCATGCAGAATATTATGCAGCTGAGTTGTATTTATGCAACTCAGCTGGCAGTGGCTTCTTCCGCCTCCTCGGCCGAACCCCCGCCGGTGCCCTCGTGCTCGTCCTCGATCGCGGCGACGTTCGTCCTCGGCTGGACGTGCCAGAAGTCGCCGGTGGCCGTCTCCCAGGTCGAGAGCAGCGCGACCGCCAGCTCCGAGTCCGTGTAGCGCGCGTGGCGCTCGACCAGGCGGCGGAGCTCTCCGTCGGCCGTCACCCGCGAGAGGACCACGAGATCCTCGTTCAGCCGTAGCGGCAGCTCGCCCGCGGGGTCGTACACGAACGCCTGGCCCCCGCTCATCCCCGCCCCGAAGTTGCGGCCGGCCGGCCCGAGGACGACCACCGTGCCGCTGGTCATGTACTCGCAGCCGTGGTCGCCGATGCCCTCGACCACCGCCACCGCGCCCGAGTTGCGAACCGCGAAGCGCTCGCCGGCTCGACCAGCGCAGAAGAGCTCGCCACCGGTCGCGCCGTACAGCACGGTGTTCCCCGCGAGCACCGGCTCGCCCGCGTCGTGGGCGGGCGGGCGGATGACGATGCGGCCGCCGCCCATCGCCTTGCCGACGTAGTCGTTCGCCTCGCCGACCAGGTCGAGCTCGACGCCGGCGGCGAGGAAGGCGCCGAAGCTCTGCCCCGCCGAGCCCTCGAACCGCGCGCGGATCCGCCCGGGCGGCGCCTGCGAGCCGTAACGCCGGCCGATCAGCCCGCCGAGCCGTGCGCCGACCGTCCGGTCCCACGTCGTGATCGGATACGACGGCTCGACGAGGGCCGCGCCGTCGAGCGCCGGCCGGGCGTCCTCGGCCAGCCGCTCCCCGAGCTCGCCGCCGCCTGCGACCGGCATCTCCTCTCCGGCGTAGCGTCCGTTGGGCGCCTCCAGCAGCGGCGCGAGCCCGAGCGCGTCCGCACGCGGATCGCCCGTCTCGCGCCGGCGCAGGAGGTCGGCGCGGCCGACCGCCTCCCCGAGGGAGCGGAGCCCGAGGGAGGCCAGCCGGCGTCGCGCGTCCTCGGCGACGAAGAGCAGGTAGGCCTCGACCTGCTCCGGGGTCGCCGCATACTTCGCACGCAGCTCCGGCCGCTGGGTGGCGATCCCGACAGGACAGGTGTCGAGGTGGCAGGAGCGCACCATCAGGCAGCCCTCGGCCAGCAGGAGCGCCGTGCCGAAGCTCAGCTCGTCCGCTCCGAGCAACGCTGCGACGACGACGTCGCGGCCGGTCTTGATCCCGCCGTCGACGCGGAGCCGAACCCGCTCGCGCAGGCCGCTGGCGACCAGCGAGCTCTGCGTCTCGGCGAGCCCGAGCTCCCAGGGCAGGCCGGCGTTCTTGATCGACGAGAGCGGGCTCGCGCCGGTGCCGCCGTCGGCGCCCGCGATGTGGACGACGTCGGCCAGCGCCTTCACCACGCCGCTCGCCACGAGCCCGACACCCGACTCGGCGACGAGCTTCACGGAGATCTTCGCGTCGGGGTTGACCTGGCGGAGGTCGAAGATCAGCTGGGCGAGATCCTCGATCGAGTAGATGTCGTGATGGGGCGGCGGCGAGATCAGCGCGACCCCGGGCGTCGTGTGGCGGAGGCGTGCGATCTCGACCGAGACCTTGTGGCCGGGCAGCTGGCCCCCCTCGCCGGGCTTCGACCCCTGGGCGATCTTGATCTGGAGCTCGTCGGCGAAGGCCGCGTACTCCGGCGTGACGCCGAACCGGCCCGAGGCGACCTGCTTGATCCGCGAGTTCCGCTCGGTCCGGAAGCGCTCCGGGTCCTCGCCGCCCTCGCCGCAGTTCGAGCGCGCCTTCAGCCGGTTGAAGGCGGTGGCGATCGTCTCGTGGGCCTCCGCCGAGAGCGCGCCGTGGGACATGCCGCCCGCCGAGAAGCGCTGGACGATCGACTCGGCGGGCTCGACCTCGTCGAGCGGGACCGGCTCGGCGGGCGCGAGCTCGAGCAGGTCGCGCAGCTCCATCGGCGCGCGATCGTCGACCAGCGCCGCGAAGCGGTCGTAGGCTTCCTGCCGCTCGTGCCTGACGGCCAGGCGAAGCGCATGCGCCGCGTCGACCACGTCGGTGTTCGTCTCGTGCGGCTCGCCGCCCTTCCGGTACTTGACGTAGCCGGGGTTCTCGAGCCGCGTCGCGCCCGAACGAGCCAGCGTCTCGCGCTCGAGCTCCGCGAAGCCGATCCCGCCGACAGCCGACGGCGTGCCGGCGAGGCAGAGGTCGACGACCTCCTGCGCGAGCCCGAGGACGTCGAAGACCTGCGCACCGCAGTACGCGGCGACGTCGGCGATCCCCATCTTGGACATGATCTTCAGCACGCCGTCCTCGATCGCCGCGCGGAAGCGCTCCTGCGCCTCGACCGGCGACGGCCGGTCGCCTCCGATCTTGTCGGCAGCGGCGAGCGACGCGACCGTCTCGAGCGCGAGCCGCGGGCAGATCGCCTCGGCGCCGTAGCCGAGCAGGCAGGCGACGTGATGGGCCTCGCGGGCCTCGTCGGTCTCGACCACGATCGTCGCCAGCGAGCGCAGCCCGCACGAGACGAGGTGGTGGTGGACCACGCCGACCGCGAGCAGCATCGGGATCGGCGCCCGACCGTCCCCGATGCCCGTGTCGGAGACGAGCAGCGCCGTCCGCCCCGAGAGGACGTGCTCCTCGGCGTCGCCCGCCAGCCGGCGCAACGCGGCCTCGAGGCCGGCCTCGAACGTCGCATCGAGCCGGTTGAGGCGCTCGTCGAGGACGTCCGGGTAGAGGAAGAAGCTCTCGAACTCCGTTCCGCGAGCGGTCTCGGGCCCCTCCCTGAGGAGAGGGGCCCGGCCGCCGAGGATGCATCGGAGCGAGAACGTGTGCCGTTCGCGCAGGTGGTCGATCGCCGGATTCGTGACCTGCGCGAAGCGCTGGCGAAGGTACGAGTAGACGGGCCGCGCACGACCCGCGAGCAGGGGCAGCGCCGTGTCGTCGCCCATCGACGAGGTCGGCTCGTGCGCGCGGGCGGCGACCGGGCGAAGGAGGACGTTGACGTCTTCCCGCGTGTAGCCGAACGCCGCCTGGCGCGCGGTCAGGTCGCCCGCCGGCGGCTCGACCGGCGTCCCGTTGCTGCCCCGCCGGACCCCGTCGTCGAGCCAGCGGCCGTACGGCTGCTGTGCGGCGAGCCGCCGCTTCAGCTCGGCGTTCGCCTCGAAGCCGCGCTCGGGATCGACGGCGATCATCTGACCGGGGCCGAGCCGACCGCGGCGGACGGCCCCGCGGCCCGAGAGGTCGACCGCACCCGCCTCGGAGCAGCAGACGACGAGCCCGTCCCGGCAGACCGCGTAGCGGAGCGGCCGCAACCCGTTGCGGTCGAGCGCCGCGCCGACGACGCGTCCGTCGGTGAAGACGAGCCCGGCCGGCCCGTCCCACGGCTCGACGAGCAGCGAGTGGTAGCGGTAGTAGTCGCGCAGCTCCTGGTCGAGCTCCGGGTTCGCGTCCCAGGCCTCCGGGACGAGCATCGTCAACGCGTGACGGACGTCGCGGCCGTGGCGGACGAGCAGCTCGAGGGCGTTGTCGAGCATCGCCGAGTCGGAGCCGCTTTCGTCCACGACCGGGTGGAGGAGCTCGTCGTCGTCGGAGCCGAAGTTGCCCTCGCGGGCCCGCATCCAGTTGACGTTGCCCTGGATGGCGTTGATCTCGCCGTTGTGGCAGAGGAGCCGGAAGGGCTGCGCGCGCTCCCACGACGGTTCGGTGTTGGTCGAGAAGCGCTGGTGGAAGATCCCGAACGGGACCGCCAGCGAGGGGTCGCGCAGGTCGGGGTAGAAGCGGGCGAGCTGCTCCGCCGCGCAGAGCGCCTTGTAGGTCACGGTGCGGAACGAGAGCGAGACGATGTAGGCGCCGGGGGAGCGCTCGGCCCGGCGGCGGGCCCTGTACGCGCGCGTCTCGTCGCCCCCGCGCAGCAGGAGCTGCTCGATGCGCGGCATGCTCGCCGTCGCAGCCTCGCCGAGCGCGTCGGTGTCGACCGGCACCTCGCGCCACTCGAGCGGCTCGATCCCCTCCGCCCGGCACGCGTCCTCGATCGGCCCGCGTGCGGCCTCGTCGCGAAGGAAGACCATCGCGACGCCGGGGCTTCCTTCGGGGAGCGGAAGCAGCACCCCGGCCCCGTCGCCCGTCCTCCGGTCGGCCGCGGTCGCGCCTCGATGCCTGACGTTGTGGAGCCCCTCGAGCAGGGCGTCGACGATCTCGCGCGAGGCGCGGCCGGCCGAATCGGCGACGAAGCCGATCCCGCAGGCGTCACGCTCCAGGGTTGGGCCGAAGGGAGGTCGCAATGCGCACCTCGAGTGGTTGTCGGGAAGTCCGCCTCTGTGGTGCTAGCTAGCCGGCGGAGGCGGGAAGGACGGGACGCCGACTAGCACGCAGGCTTGCGCGCGACGAGGATAAAGAGGCCGAAGTTCCCGTGCGCGGCGCAAGCCATTCCGACCAGCGTAGGGATCGGCCCAGACGAGGTCAAGGTCCGGGGCAGAAACGCCGATGACTTGACAGACCGGGGAACGCCCGGCAACACTTGCACACCTGAAGCGATGAGCGCCGCGAACGACACCCATTCCGCAGCCCCCGTCCGGGTGGCTGCGCGCGGCCCGATTTCCCTTCTCGTCGTCTCGATTCTCCCCCTCTAGGGGGAGCTTTCGACCACGCGCCTCGCAGCGCAGACGCCGACCGAAAGACACCACCGGTACGTCCCCGACAGGGACGAGACGAGGAGGAGCTCAGTTGCCAGCCCGCAGCATCACGATCTTCGACACCACACTCCGCGACGGCGAGCAATCGCCGGGCATCGCGCTGCACCCCGACGAGAAGGCGGAGATCGCCGCCCAGCTCGAGCGGCTCGGCGTCGACGTGATCGAGGCCGGCTTCCCGATCTCGTCGCCCGGCGACTTCGAGGGCGTGCAGGCAGTCGCACAGGCCGTTGCCGGCACGACCGTCGCCGCCCTGGCGCGCACAGACCCCGACGACGTCGAGGCCGCGGCCGAGGCCGTGGCCGGCGCCCGCCGGTCGCGGATTCACGTCTTCATCGCCACGAGCGCCCTGCACATGGAGCGCAAGCTGGGCCTGGAGCCGCCGGAGGTGCTCGAGCGCGTGCGGACCGCTGTCCGCGCCGCCGCCGCCCGGGCCGACGAGGTCGAGTTCTCGGCCGAGGACGCCACCCGCTCCGACCCGGCGTTCCTCGCGGAGGTGTGCCGGGAGGCGATCGCCTTCGGCGCGACCACCGTCAACCTGCCCGACACGGTCGGCTACTGCCTGCCCGACGAGCACGAGGCGTTCCTCCGCCGCGTGCAGGAGCTCTGCCCGGACCTCCGCCAGGTCGTCCTCTCGGTCCACTGCCACAACGACCTCGGGCTCGCGGTCGCGAACACGCTCTCCGGGATCCGCGCCGGGGCGACGCAGGTCGAGTGCACCGTCAACGGGATCGGCGAGCGGGCCGGCAACGCCGCGCTGGAGGAGGTCGTGATGGCGCTGCGCGTCCGTTCGGACGAGCTGGGCGCCGAGACCGGCGTCGACGTCGGGGAGATCGGCGTCTCGTCCGCCCTCGTCTCCCGCCTGACCGGCTACGCCGTCCAGCGCAACAAGGCGATCGTCGGCGCGAACGCGTTCGCCCACGAGGCCGGCATCCACCAGGACGGCATGCTCAAGGACGCCGCCACGTACCAGATCATGGATCCCGAGGAGCTCGGGCTGACGATGACGCTGCCGCTCGGCAAGCACTCCGGGCGGCACGCCTTCGCGCGTGCCTGCGGCGACGCCGGGATCGACCTGCACGCGGACGAGCTCCGCACTGCCTTCGCACGGTTCAAGCGGCTTGCCGACGAGCGCAAGGCCGTGACCCTGTACGACGTCTTCGAGGAGGTGCCGGTCCGATGAGAAGTCACAAACGATTCACGGTTGCCTGCCTGAGCGGGGACGGCATCGGCCCCGAGCTGATGGCCGAGGCGAGCCGGGCGCTCGCCGAGGCCGCGCGTCTGCACAGCTTCGCGATCGACGAGGTGCACGCGCCGTTCGCGGGCGAGGCGGTCAGCCGCTACGGCCAGCCCCTTCCGGCCGTGACCAGGGAGGCGTGCCGTCGCGCCGACGCCGTGCTGGTGGCGCTGACGAGGGAGCCCGCCCTCGAGGGCGTGAAGGCCGAGCTCGACCTCACGTGGCGGATGCAGCGGGTGCGGGTCGCGGAGGGCGACGTCGCAGTGGTCAGCCCGCTCGACGACCAGGTCGAGCCGTACGTCGTCCGCCGCGCGTTCGACGTCGCCCGCTCGCGGAGCGCCCGCGTGGCCGCCGTCGGAGACGGGCTCGAGTGGAGCACGTTCGTCGACTGGGAGGCAGAGCGCCATCCCGGCGTCGAGGTCGAGCATCTCTCGCTGAACGAGGCGCTGCCGCGCCTGATGACCGCGCCCCACGGCTTCTGCGTGGTCGTCACGCAGCAGCGGCATGCCGAGCTCGTCTCCGACGTGGCCGCGACCGCCCACGGCGGCTCACGGATCGTCGCCTCGGGCCGGCTGTCCCAGGACGGGCCCGGGATCTTCGGCCCCACGCACGGCTCCGCGCCGGAGATCGCAGGCCAGGGCGTCGCGAACCCCAGCGGGATGCTGCTCGCGGCCGCGCTGATGCTGTCGGAGGGGCTCGGCGAGCAGGCCGCCGGCCGCACGCTCGAGCGGGCGATCTCGACGGCGCTGGCCGCCGGGGTCCGGACCGCGGACCTGGGCGGCCGTCGTCCGGCCGCGACCACCCGCGACTTCATGGACGCGGTGCTCGAGCTGATGCCGACCACCCGCACGGACGTGGAGTTCGCCGCGTGAACGGGGCCGACGCCGTTCTCCGGTCGCTCGAGGCCGAGGGGGTCGAGGTCGCCTTCGGGCTCCCCGGCGGTGCGATCCTGCCCGTCTACGACGCGATCGCCCGCGGGACGACCGTCCGGCACGTGCTCGCGCGCCACGAGCAGGGCGCGGGGCACATGGCCGAGGGCTACGCGCGCGCGTCCGGCCGAACGGGGGTCGCGATCGCGACGTCCGGCCCCGGTGCCACCAACCTCGTCACGCCGATCGCCGACGCCTGGATGGACTCGACGCCGCTCGTGTGCATCACCGGCCAGGTACGGAGCCACCTGATCGGAACCGACGCCTTCCAGGAATGCGACATCACCGGGGTGACGACCCCGATCGTGAAGCATTCGTGGCTCGTCCAGGACGTGGAGGAGATCCCGCACGTGCTCAAGGCGGCCTTCCACGTCGCGCGCACCGGGCGCTGCGGGCCGGTCCTGGTGGACATCCCCCGGGACCTCCAGGAGGCCGAGCTCGACTTCCGCTACCCGGACCAGGTCGACCTCCCCGGGTGGCGCCCGCCGGTCCGGGGGCATGCGCGCCAGATCGCCGAGGCCGCGCGCCGCATCGCCGCCGCGGAGAAGCCCGTTCTGTACGTCGGCGGCGGGACGCTCAACGCCGACGCCTGCGCAGAGCTGCTCGACCTCGCCGAGGCCGGCCGCCTGCCGGTGGTCACCACGCTGATGGCGAAGAGCGCGTTCCCCGAGACGCACGAGCTGCACTTCGGGTGGCCGGGGATGCACGGCCCGAAGTGGTCCAACCTGGCGATGAACACGTGCGACGTCCTGGTCTCGGTCGGCGCGCGCTTCGACGACCGCGTCACCGGGAAGCTCGACGCGTTCGCGCCCGGCGCGACCGTCGTCCACCTCGACGTCGACGCGGCCGAGATCGACAAGCTCCGCCGCGCCGACGTCCCGGTGGTCGGGCCGCTGAAGCAGATCCTGGCCGACCTGGCCCGCGAGGTGCGCGCGCTGCGCGAGGCGGGCGACACCGGACGGACCGAGCCGTGGCTGCGCCGGCTAGAGGGGTGGCGCGAGGAGTTCCCGCTGCGCTACGGCAACGGCGGCCGGCTCAAGCCGCAGCGGGTGCTCGAGACGTTGCAGAGCCTCACGGCCGGCCGCGACGACGTGATCTGGACGACCGGCGTCGGGCAGCACCAGATGTGGGCGATGCAGTACCTGCTCTGCGACCGGCCGCGCGGCTTCATCACGTCTGGCGGGCTCGGCACGATGGGCTACGGAATCCCGGCGGCGATCGGCGCGAAGGCAGCCCGGCCCGAAGCGACCGTGGTCTGCGTCGACGGCGACGGCTGCTTCCAGATGACGAGCCAGGAGCTGGCCACCGCCGTGCTGGAAGATCTGCCGATCGTGACCGTGATCGTCAACAACGGCTACCTGGGCATGGTCAACCAGTGGCAGTCGATGTTCTTCGACGAGCGGCGCTCGCACGTGCACCTGACGCACGCGGTGCCCGACTACGCGGCGCTGGCGGAGGCCTACGGGGCAGCCGGCTTCACCGTGTCGGACGAGAGCGAGCTCGAAGGGGCGCTGGCCGACGCCCTGTCCTGCGGGCGGACGGCGGTCGTCGACGCCCGCGTCGACGCGCACGAGCAGTGCTTCCCGATGATCCCGGCGGGCGCGGCAGCGCTCGACATGGTCGAGTACGAGGAGCGCAACGAGGCCGAGGCCGTGTCCCTGTGATCCATACGCTGTCGGTGTTGGTCGAGAACAAGCCCGGCGCGCTGGTGCGGGTCTGCCAGCTGTTCGCCCGCCGCGGTTTCAACATCGAGAGCCTCGCGGTCGGGCCGACCGAACGGCACGACGTGTCGTCGATCACCCTGCGGGTGCGCTGCGACCGCCAGCCGCTCGCGCAGATCGAGAAGCAGATGCACAAGCTCGTCAACGTCCTGCGCGTGCGCGAGCTGGAGGCGGGCGAGGCGGTCGAGCGCGAGCTCGCGCTGATCTCCATCGGCGCGCCGCCGGAGCGCCGCCCGGAGCTGATGGCGCTCGCGGAGGTCTTCCAGGCGCGCGTCGCGGACGTCGGGCCCGACTCGATGGTGTTCGAGGTCGTCGGCGAGCCGGAGCAGATCGACTCGTTCGAGGAGCTCCTCCGCCCGCACGGCATCCGTGAGCTGTCACGAACCGGCAGGATCGGGCTGAAGCGTGCGTCCTCCGTCCGGCGCCCGAACCGTCAACGCGTCCTCAACTGAAAGGAACCACATGGCGACGATCCACCGCGAAGGCGACCTCTCCCTGCTCGACGGCAAGGTGGCGGTCGTGGGCTACGGCAGCCAGGGCCACGCCCATGCTCTGAACCTGCACGACTCGGGCGTCGAGGTCGAGGTCGGGCTGCGGCCGGGCAGCGACTCGCGGCAGGCGGCCGAAGACGCGGGGCTGGCGGTCGCGAGCGTCGCGGAGGCCGTGCGCGGAGCCCGGGTCGTCTCCCTGCTCCTCCCCGACCAGGTGCAGCCGGCCGTCTACGAGGCCGAGGTCGCGCCGAACCTCGAGCCGGGCGCGGCCGTCCTGTTCGCGCACGGCTTCAACGTCCACTACGGCCGCATCGCGCCGCCCGCGGAGCACGACGTGATCATGGTCGCGCCGAAGGGGCCCGGGCACATCGTCAGGCGGCTCTTCACCGAGGGGTACGGAACGCCGGCGCTGGTCGCCGTCGCCCAGGACGCGAGCGGCGGCGCGCTCGACCTCGCTCTCGGCTACGCGGCCGGGATCGGCGCCACGCGCGCCGGGGTGATCGAGACCACCTTCATGGAGGAGACGGAGAGCGACCTGTTCGGCGAGCAGGCCGTGCTCTGCGGGGGCGTCACGGAGCTGATCCGGCTCGGGTTCGAGACGCTGGTCGAGGCCGGCTACCAGCCCGAGATCGCCTACTACGAGTGCCTGCACGAGCTGAAGCTGATCGTCGACCTGATCTACGAGGGCGGCTTCGCGGGGATGCGCTTCTCGGTCTCGGACACGGCCGAGTACGGCGACCTGAGCCGCGGCCCGCGGGTGATCGACGACCACGTCCGCGAGAACATGCGCAAGCTGCTCTCGGACATCCGCGAGGGCTCGTTCGCCCAGGACTGGATCGAGCAGATGCAGACTGGCGAGCCGAAGCTGAACGAGCTCCGCGAGGAGGCCGCCGCCGAGCGGATCGAGACGGTCGGCGCCGAGTTGCGCGGGCTCATGCACCGCGAGACCGTGTCGTAGGATCGGCGTATGAGCCGGGACCCGTACGACCGGCCGGCCGACCCGGCCAAGCGCCACAGCGCCGCGATCACGGAGGGCCCCGACCGCGCGGGCGCGCGGTCGATGCTGAAGGCGGTCGGCTTCACGGACGACGACCTCGCCAGGCCGCTGATCGGCGTCGCCACCACCTGGATCGAGACGATGCCGTGCAACCTCAACCAGCGCGAGCTCGCGCAGGACGTCAAGCGCGGCATCCGCGAGGCGGGCGGGACGCCGATGGAGTTCAACACGATCGCGATCTCCGACGGGGTCTCGATGGGCACGGAGGGGATGCGCGCGAGCCTCGTCTCGCGCGAGGTGATCGCCGACTCGATCGAGCTGGTGGCGCGCGGGCACCTGTTCGACGGCCTCGTCTGCCTGGTCGCCTGCGACAAGACGAACCCGGCCGCGGTGATGGCGCTCGGCCGGCTCGACATCCCCTCCGTCGTGCTCTACACGGGCTCGATCGCCCCGGGCGTCTTCCGCGGCCGCGACGTCACGGTCGCCGACGTGTACGAGGCGATCGGCGGCCACGCGGCGGGAACGGTCACCGCCGAGGAGCTGCACGAGCTGGAGTCGGTCGCCTGCCCGGGCGCGGGCGCCTGCGGCGGTCAGTTCACCGCCAACACGATGTCGACGATCCTCGAGTTCCTCGGGATCAGCCCGCCCGGGCTGAACGGGATCCCGGCCCTCTCGCCGAAGAAGAACGAGGCCGCCGAGGCCTGCGGGCGGCTCGTCGTCGACCTCGTCCGGAACGACAGGCGGCCTTCGCACTTCGTCACCCGGGCGGCGATCGAGAACGCCGCCGCATCGGTGGTCGCGACCGGGGGCTCGACGAACGGCCTCCTGCACCTGCTCGCGATCGCCCGCGAGTTCGGGATCGAGTTCACGATCGACGACTTCGACCGGATCGCGGGCCGAACGCCGGTCCTGGCCGACATGAAGCCGTGGGGCCGCTTCCACGCGACCGACGTCTACCGCGCCGGCGGCGTCGCGCTGGTCGCGCGCGAGCTGGCCAAGCAGGGCCTTGTCCACGGCGAGCTCCCGACCGTCGACGGGCGCACGCTCGGCGAGGTGGCCACCGCCGTCGTCGAGACCGAGGGTCAGGAGGTGGTGGCGACGATCGAGCGGCCGATCAAGAAGAGCGGCTCGCTGCGGATCCTGAAGGGCAACCTGGCGCCCGGCGGCTGCGTGGTCAAGCTCACCGTCGACCGCAACCGCCACCGCGGTCCCGCCCGTGTCTTCGACACCGAGCAGGACGCCTTCGCCGCGGTGAAGGCCAAGAAGATCGCGGCCGGGGACGTCGTCGTCATCCGCTACGAGGGCCCCGCCGGCGGCCCGGGGATGCCGGAGATGCTCCAGGTCACGGGCGCGATCATCGGCGAAGGCCTCGGCGACTCGGTCGCCCTGATCACCGACGGCCGCTTCTCCGGCGCCACCCACGGCTTCATGGTCGGCCACGTCGTGCCCGAGGCGTACCGGGGCGGGCCGATCGCCGCCCTCCAGCCGGGCGACATGGTGTGCATCGACGTCGAGGCGGGCGAGCTGCGCGTCGAGCTCTCGGACGACGAGCTCGCCGCCCGGCTGGCCGCCTGGTCGCCGCCCCCTGCCCGCTACGAGTCCGGCGTGCTCGCGAAGTACGCGGCGCTCGTCGAGACGGCGAGCGAGGGCGCGGTCACGAAACCCTGAGCACGGCGTTCTTCCGTGTCGACACCCAGGGCCCGGCCCAGCGCGCTCGCGTCGACACGCGGATCTTCAGGCTCTTCCCCGACCTCACCGCGTTCACGGCGGTCCGCGCCAGCTTCACCCGGACGATCTTCCCGGCCTCGTTTCGAATCGAGAAGGGCGTGCTGCCGATCCTCGTCCACCGCCCGCTGGTGAACCAGTCGATGAACGCCTTGCCCACGACCGTGCACTCCGAGTATCCCGTGCAGAAGAGCGGCAGGGGTGCGTACCTCGGGTCGGGTGTCTTGATCACGGGAGGCCGGGGAAGCTGGGTCACGACCGGGATCGGGGCCTTGCCCGGCGGCTTGCGCAGGCAGATCGGCCGCAGCTTCCCGAGGGCGGCGCCGTTGGCCTTGATCGCTGCGTCGAGTCGATTCGCGAACTCGTGCTGCGCCTGCGTGGTGGACGCGGGAATGTTCAGGATCTCGAGGCTCACCTTGTTGATCGCATCGTTCAACGCCTTCTGGCAGCTGTCCGAGTCCGGGTACCGATCCGTGTCGTACGACGTCGGCCAGCCCGCCGGCACTCCGCCCTGGTAGCCGGGGTATCCGGTCGCAGAATCGCCGTCGGCGCTCGGGAGCGGCGACGGGGTCCAGGAATCGGCGAGACCTGCCGCCGGGATCGCGAACGCAGCGCCGAGCACCAGCGCAACCAGCACGATCTTCGGCTTCGGCCTCTCCATCGCTCTCTCCCTCCCGCGCGCAGCCGTCAGCGAGCGATCGTGGACGATTCGCGAGCAGATGGCAAGTGGAAGGCGCCGTCTCGGGATGCGACCGCCGGAACGTCAGGCAGGCTGCACGGTGTGCAGGCCGGCGAGCCGCGCCGCCGCGCTCTGGCGATCGTCATAGCCGACGAACGCATCGAGCGGAACCAAGCTGGCCGCCGCCGTCACGTGGACGGCGTCCAGGGTGCGCAGCGCTGGCTCCGCCAGGGCACCCGCGGCCGCGAGCACGGCGCGATCGACTGGGACCAGGGCGAGGGCGTCGATCAGCTCCGACGCACGGTCGACCAACGTCTCGAGCGGCAGATGGGGATCGGCGGCGGCGGCGCGTCTGATCGCGCGGGGAAGCTCGGCCAGAACGAGCTCGCACGACGCGAGGTCGGCTCCGGCGAGGAACGCCCGCAGCGCTTCACTCTCGGGCTCGTCGCGAACGAGCTTGACGAGCGCCGACGCGTCGACGTAGAAGAGCGCCACTCAGCGCTCGTTGCGGATCTCGTCGAGCGCCCTGCTCAGCGCGTACGGGTCGCCCTCGAGCCGGAGCGGCTCCGGCAGCCCGCGGCGGACGGGGCGGGTGATGCGCCCCTCGACGATCAGCCGGTCGAGCTCCGAACCGCTCGCCGGCGGGGGGCCGAGCTCGGCCACGGGCCGGTTCCGATCCGTGACGACCAGCCGTTCTCCGCGCGCAGCGCGCCGGAGATACCGGCTCAGGTTCCTGCGCAGCTCCCCGACGCCGACCGAGGCACTCATGTACACGAACGTAGCACATCGCCGGCTCCCGACCGGGATCGTTTCCGGCCACCTGCCGAAATCTGCCCTTGACATCCGCTGGGCAGCGGCTATCGTGCGCCGGAAACGTTTTAGGAAGGAGCGGCACAATCGCCAACATCCGGGAAGTCGCGAAGCAGAGCGGGGTGTCGGTCTCGACCGTCTCGCGCGTCTTCAACGGCTACGACGACGTGAGCCCGACCACCCGGGAGCGCGTGCTCGAGATCGCCCGGAAGCTCGACTACGCGCCCAGCGCGGCCGCCCGCACCCTGGTCAAGCAGCGCTCGCAGCTGATCGGCGTCGTCCTGTTCACGGGGTACGAGCACCCCGACATCCACCACCCCTTCTTCCAGGAGGTCCTGGTCGGCCTCAAGCACGGTATCGGCGAGCTCGGCTACGACCTCCTGCTCTTCGCCACCGAGCAGCCGGGCTCGAGCCGGGGCCGGCCCCATTCATACCTCCGTCGGGCAGAGCAGCACCGCGCCGACGGGATCGTCGTCATGGGCGTCGACCGCGCCGACCCCGAGGTCGACAAGCTCGTGCGGTCGGACATCCCCGTGATCGCCGTCGACATCGACGTGGTCGGGGACCACACGAGCTTCGTCGCCTCCGACAACATCGGCGGCGCCCGGCTCGCCGTCCGCCACCTGCACGGGCTCGGCCACACGAGGATCGCCACGATCGCCGGGCCCAGCGCCACGAAGCCCGGTGCCGACCGCACGCTCGGCTTCCGGGCCGAGATGCGCGAGCTCGGCCTGACGATCCCGCCCGGCTACGAGGTCGAGGGCGACTTCTACCCGGAGAGCGCCGAGCGGGCGATGCAGTCCATGCTCGCGCTCCCCGAGCCGCCCACGGCCGTCTTCGTCGCGGCTGACATGATGGCGGTCGGTGCGATCCGGGCCGCGCAGTCCGCGGGGCTGTCTGTGCCGGAGGACCTGGCGATCGTCGGCTTCGACGACATCCGGGTCGCCGAGCTCGTCTCTCCGCCGCTGACGACGATACGGCAGGACATGGTCGGCATCGGCCTCGCCGCCGGCCGAGCGCTCGTCGAGCAGATCGAGAACCCCGACGTGACGCCGCCGGTGCTCACGCTGCCGGTCGAGCTGGTCGTCCGCGAGTCGTGCGGCGCGCAGGCGGCCGCCCTGATCAACGGATAAGGAGGTGAAGCGTACGTCTCACTCGTAGGTACGTCGTCCACCGGAAACGTTTTCGAACCGAGGGAGGAAGTGCAGTGAAGCGGATTCATGGAGGGAGACGTTGGCAGGTGCTCGCCGTCATCGGCGCGATCACCGCCGCCGTCGCCGTCGGGCTCGTCGCCACCACTGCGTCGGCGAAGTCCCGCGACGACGTCACGCTGCGAGTCAGCCTCTTCGGCGACTTCGGCTACCACGACCTCTACAAGCAATACGAGGCCGCCCATCCCGGCGTCACCATCAAGGAGGAGATCCAGGAGTACGGGCCGCACCACACCCAGCTCGCCCAGCGCATCGCCACGGGTGCCGGAGCGGCCGACGTCGAGGCGATCGAGGTCGGCTTCATCCCGCAGTTCACCGCCCAGGCGCAGAACTTCGCCGACCTGCGCAAGTACGGCGCGGACGGCATGAAGAGCCGCTGGCTGCCCTGGAAGTACCAGCAGGCGGTCGGCAAGGGCGGCGCGGTCGTCGGTCTCGGCACCGACGTCGGCAGCCTCGCCATCTGCTACCGCAAGGACCTGTTCGCCAAGGCCGGCCTGCCCACGAACCGGGTCCAGGTCTCGAAGCTCTGGCCGACGTGGCAGGCGTACATCAACGCCGGCAAGCGCTACCAGGCCAAGGCACCGAAGGGAACCTTCTTCTTCGACACGGGCTCGAACGTCTACAACGCGATGATCGGCCAGCTCAACCCGGCCTACTACAACGCCGAGGGCGAGGTGATCGTCGCGACGAACCCGAGCGTCAAGGCCGCCTACAACCTGACGATGTCGGGCATCGCGGCAGGCGAGTCCGCCGGACTGCCCGCCTTCAGCACCCAGTGGAACACGGGCTACAAGAAGGGCGTCTTCGCGACCGTCACCTGCCCCGCCTGGATGATGGGCTACATCCAGGGTCAGGCCCCGAAGACGAAGGGCAAGTGGGACATCGCCGCCACGCCCGGCACCGGCGGCAACTGGGGCGGCTCGTTCCTCGCCGTCCCGAAGCAGTCGTCGCACCAGGACGAGGCCGCCGATCTGGTCAAGTTCCTGACCTCGCCTGCCTCCGAGGCGTACGTCTTCAAGCAGACCGGCAACCTGCCGAGCCAGCCGGCCCTGCTCAAGAGCGCTCCGGTGCAGAGCTTCAAGAACCCGTTCTTCTCGAACGCGCCCGTCGGCCAGATCTTCGCCAACTCGGCGCTGAGGTTGAAGCCGCAGATCCTCGGCCCGCACCAGGGCGACATCCAGAACGCGTCCACCGCTGCGATCGATCGTGTCCAGCAGCACAAGCAGAGCCCTGCCAAGTCCTGGGCCCAGTTCCTCAAGGACGTCAAGAACGTCGCAGGCTGAACCGACGCAGGGCGGCGCCGGGGTGAGCCTCTGACGGCTCGAGACTCCGGCGCCGCCGGCGTCGGTGAGGATGCGACCCATGGCGAGAATGGTCGGAGACGAAGTTCTGGAGCAGGCCCCGGCGCTTCGTCGCCGGCGAGCAGCGCGGAGGAGGCTGCACCGGCTCGACGCGCTGCTCTCGCCGTATCTGTACGTCGGCTCCTTCTTCGTGGTCTTCTGCGCCTTCGGGCTGTTCCCGCTCGGCTACACGGCGTGGATGTCGCTCACCGATCGGAACCTGCTGGACCCGACGACCCACTTCGTCGGCCTGGACAACTACACCGCGCTGCTCCACGACTCGTACTTCTGGAACGCGGTCGAGAACACGCTCGCGATCTGGGCGATCTCGACGATCCCCCAGCTCCTGCTCGCCCTCGGGCTGGCCCACCTGTTGAACACGAAGCTGCGGGCTCGCACGTTCTTCCGGATGAGCGTGCTCCTGCCGCAGGTGACGTCGGTGGTCGCGGTCGCACTGATCTTCACGCAGCTCTTCTCGCGCGACTACGGACTGTTCAACTACGTGCTCGGCGGCGTCGGGATCGGCCCGGTCGACTGGGAGGCGGGCCGCGTCTCGTCCTGGATCGCGATCTCCACCATGGTCACCTGGCGGTGGACGGGCTACAACGCCCTGCTCTACCTCGCCGCGATGCAGGCGATCCCTGACGACCTCTACGAGTCGGCGGCAATCGACGGAGCCGGACGCTGGAAGCAGTTCTGGCACATCACCGTTCCGATGATCCGGCCGACGATCATCTTCACGGTCATCATCTCGACGATCGGCGGGCTCCAGCTCTTCACCGAGCCCTACCTGTTCCAGCCGCTCAAGAACGGCGCGCTCGGCGGCTCGGCCCGCCAGTACCAGACGGTCGCGATGTACCTCTACGAGAAGGCGTTCGGCAGCTCGCAGTTCAAGTTCGGCTACGCCGCGGCGATCGCCTGGTGCCTGTTCCTGATCATCGTCCTGATCTCGATCGTCAACTACCTGCTCGTCCGCAGGATCAGGTCGGCGGAGTCGTAGCGATGGCCACGGTCGCGACCTCGCCTTCCACGACCCGGCGCCGCTCCAGGCGCCGCCTGAAGATGACCCGCCGCTTCGAGTCGGCCGGCCCGCTCACCTACCTCTTCCTGCTGGGCGTGGCGATCCTCTCGATCTTCCCGCTGTACTGGTCGGTGGTCGTCGCCTCCCACGACAACTCCGCGATCTCTGCATACCCCCCGGTGACCACGCCCGGGAGCCAGCTCTTTCACAACATCGGCCGGGTCTTCAACTCGGGCGAAGTGAACATCAGCTTCTGGACCGCGCTCTTCAACTCGGCGATCGTCGCCGGGGTGATCGCCTTCTCGGTCGTCCTCTTCAGCACGCTCGCCGGCTTCGCCTTCGCCAAGCTGCGGTTCCGCGGCAACAAGCTGCTCATGCTGGTCGTGATCGGCACCCTGATCGTCCCCGTCCAGCTCGGCGTCATCCCGCTCTTCGTCGAGATGAAGCACCTGGGCTGGATCAACCACCTGCACGCGGTGATCGCGCCGTCGCTGGTCTCGGCGTTCGGGGTGTTCCTGATGCGGCAGTACATCGTCTCCTCCGTCCCGAACGAGCTGATCGACGCGTCGCGCGTCGACGGTTGCCACACCTTCCGGGTGTTCTGGCACGTCGTGCTGCCCGCCGTCCGGCCGGCCGCGGCCGTGCTCGGGCTGCTCACGTTCATGAACGCCTGGAACGACTTCTTCTGGCCGCTGATCGTCCTCACGCCGGGCAACCCGACGGTCCAGGTCGCGGTCTCCACGCTCCAGAGCGGCTACGTCGAGGACTACTCGCTCGTCTTCGCCGGCACGTTCGTCTCGATCCTGCCGCTGATCGCGATCTTCCTCGTGCTCGGCAAGCAGATCATCGGCGGGATCATGAAAGGAGCAGTGAAAGGATGACGGCGCGCGACGGTTTCGTGTGGGGCGCGGCCACGGCCGCCTTCCAGATCGAGGGGGCGACCAGGGCGGACGGGCGCGGCGAGTCGATCTGGGACCGCTTCGCCTCGATCGACGGCAACGTCGCCCTCGGCGACACCGGCGAGCCCGCCTGCGAGCACTACTACCGCTGGGAGCAGGACCTCGACCTGATGCGGTCGCTCGGGCTCCAGGGGTACCGCTTCTCGGTCGCCTGGCCCCGGATCCAGTCGAGCGGACGCGGCCCGGCCAACCAGCGCGGCCTCGACTTCTACCGCGCTCTCGTCGAGGGGATGCTCGAGCGCGGCATCCGGCCGCTCGCCACGCTCTACCACTGGGACCTGCCGCAGGCCCTCCAGGACGAGGGCGGCTGGGCGTCACGCGAGATCGTCGAGCGCTTCGCCGAGTACGCCGGGATCGTGTACGAGGCCCTCGGCGACGTCGTCTCCGACTGGATCACGCACAACGAGCCGTGGGTGACGTCGATCCTCGGCTACGCGTACGGCGTCAAGGCTCCCGGGATCCGCGACTGGCCCACGGCCCTGCGCGCCGCCCACCATGCGCTCCTCGCCCACGGAACGGCGGTCGAGGCTTTCCGTGCGACGGGCCGCGCGGGGCGCATCGGCATCACGCTCGACCTGACGGTCGCGATTCCGGCGACCGCCTCGGACGCCGACCGCGAGGCCGCGGCCCGGCTCGACGGCCACCACAACCGCTGGTTCCTCGACCCTGTTTTCCGCGGCTCCTACCCGGAGGAGATGGTCGCCTTCTACGAGCGCCGGTTCGGGCCCCTGGACGCGATCAGGCCCGGCGACCTGGAGAGGATCGCGCAGCCGCTCGACTTCCTCGGCGTCAACTTCTACCGCCCCAACTGGATCTCGGCCGCCGACGACGGCGCGCTGGACGTGGCCGACGTGCTGCCGGACCTCGAACGGACGTCGATGGGCTGGCCGATCGCACCCGAGTACCTCACCGACGTGCTCGTCCGCGTGCGGCGCGACTACGGCGAGATCCCGCTCCTGATCACCGAGAACGGCGCCGCCTTCGACGACGAGCTGGACGGCGGAGAGGTGGTCGAGGACACGGAGCGAGTCGCCTACCTGGAGCGGCACATCGAGGCGCTCGAGCGGGCGCGCCGGCAGGGCGTCGACGTGCGCGGCTACTACGTCTGGTCGCTCCTGGACAACTTCGAGTGGGAGCACGGGTACGCGAAGCGGTTCGGGATCGTGTTCGTCGACTTTCCGACCCAGCGGCGGATCCCCAAGCGGAGCGCGCTCTGGTATCGGGATCGGATCGCAGCGTCGAACGGAGGAGGTGAGCGGTGGCCAGGATCGACTTCCGCGAGCTGACGAAGGCGTTTCCCGGCGGCACGGTCGCGGTCGACAGGCTCGACCTGGAGATCGCCGACGGCGAGTTCATGGTCGTGGTCGGGCCGTCCGGCTCGGGCAAGACCACCGTGCTCCGCATCGCAGCCGGGCTGGAGGAGGCGACCAGCGGCGAGGTCTGGATCGGCGACGAGCTGGTGAACGACTTCGCGCCGATGGACCGGAACATCGCGATGGTGTTCCAGAGCTACGCGCTGTACCCGCACATGACGGTGTACGAGAACATGGCGTTCGGCCTGAAGCTGCACGGCCTGCGCAAGCGCGAGATCGAGCCGCGCGTGCAGGCGGCGGCGCGGATGCTCGAGATCGACGAGCTCCTGACGCGCAAGCCGGCGCAGCTCTCCGGCGGACAGCGTCAGCGCGTGGCGATGGGCCGCGCGATCGTGCGCGAGCCCGACGCCTTCCTGATGGACGAGCCGCTCTCGAACCTCGACGCCAAGCTGCGCGTCGAGATGCGCGCCTACCTCGCGACGCTCCACCAGCGGCTGCGGACGACCACGCTGTACGTGACGCACGACCAGGTCGAGGCGATGACCATGGGCGACCGCGTCGCCGTCATGCGTGACGGCCACCTCCAGCAGGTCGACGCCCCGCAGCGGCTGTACGACCACCCCGTCAACCTGTTCGTCGCGGGCTTCATCGGCTCGCCGGCGATGAACCTCGTCCACTCCACGCTGACCCAGCGCGACGGTCGGGTCTACGCCGACTTCGGCCCGACGACCCTGCACCTGCCGGACAGCGTGCTCGCGGCGCGACCGGCCTTGCGTGGCTACGTCGGCAAGCCGGTGATCGCCGGCCTCCGGCCGGAGGACATCGAGGACGCCGACTTCGCCCCCTCCGCGAACGGGTCGACTCTCGACGTCGACGTCTCGCTGGCGGAGGCGATGGGCGCCGAGCTGATCGCCCATTTCCCGGTCGCCGCCCGCCCGCTGGTCAGCAGCTCGATGCGCGCCGTCCACGGCGTCGACGCGGGGCCGGAGGACGCCTCCGGCCTGACCCTGCTCGCGGCGGATGCCGAGGGCGAGGCGATCGTCACCGCCCGTCTCAGCCCGCGCAGCAAGGCCCGCACGGGCGAGCCGCTCCGCGTCGCGCTCGACGCCGAGCGACTCCACTTCTTCGACCCGGAGACCGAAGGCTCGATCTGGTAGCCGCGGCGCCCGCCCGGCCTTCGCTCGGGGAGCGCCTGTGGATACGTCGTGACGCTCTCGTGGGGGTCTGACCCCATACCGAAGTGGCACGGCGTCTCCACAGGGCACGGCACCGCATGGTTGTGCGAATTCCGGCCGGAGAGACGACGGTTCCGTGACGGCCTCGCGCAGCTTCCGTAGGGGGTCTGACCCCCGGGACGTCCCGAACGGCCTCGGCGCCGACGCCCGGCAGACCGCCGTCGCGTACCTAGCCCAGCTCCGGAAGCGCCCGGCGCAGCCCGGCCACCGCCTGGCCGATCCGCTGCTCGTTCTCGACCAGGGCGAAGCGCACGTGCCCGTCGCCGCCGGCGCCGAAGCCGACGCCGGGGCTGACGGCGACGCGCGCATCGCGCGCGAGCTTCACCGCGAACTCGAACGAGCCGAGGTCGCCGTGGGGCTCCGGGATCGGCGCCCAGACGAACATCGTCCCCTTCGGCTTCGCCACGGGCCAGCCGATCCGGTCGAGACCGTCGCAGAGCGCGTCTCGCCGGCCGCGGTAGACCTCGCAGACCTGCGCGGGGAAGTCGCGGGCCTCGTTCATCGCGACGATCGCGGCGATCTGGATCGGCTGGAAGGTACCGTAGTCGAGGTACGACTTGAGGCGGGCGAGCGCCTGGACGACCTGGGCGTTGCCGACGACGAAGCCGACGCGCCAGCCCGCCATCGAGAACGACTTGGTCAGCGTGTACAGCTCGACCGCGACCTCGTCCGAGCCCGCGGCCTGGAGGATCGACGGCGGCACGTGGCCGTCGAAGGCGAGGTCGGCGTAGGCGAAGTCGTGGACGACGACCAGCTCCTGCTCGCGGGCGAAGTCGACCACCTGCTGCATCAGCCCGAGCTCGACCGTTGCCGTCGTCGGGTTGTGCGGGAACGAGAGCAGGAGCACGCGCGGCCGCGGCCGGGAGCGCTCGAAGGCGTCGACGACGTTCTCGAAGACGTCCTCGCCAACGCCCATCGCGACCTGCTCGACCACCGCCCCGGCGAACACCGGCGCGAACAGGTGGATCGGGTAGCTCGGCCCCGGGACGACCGCCGCGTCTCCGGGCTGGAGCAGCACCCACATCAGGTGGGCGAGGCCCTCCTTCGCCCCGATCGTCGTCAGCGCCTGCGTGTCCGGGTCGAGCTCGACCCCGAAGCGGCGCCGGTACAGGTCGCAGACGGCACGGCGCAGGTTCGGGAGGCCGCGGCTCGACGAGTAGCGGTGGTTGCGCGGGTTGAGCACCGCCTCGCGCAGCTTCTCCACCGCCGGCTCGGGTGAGGGCAGGTCGGGGTTCCCGAAGCCGAGGTCGATCACGTCCTCGCCGGCACGGCGCAGCTCCAGCTTCAGCTCGTTGATCTCCGCGAAGACGTACGGCGGGAGGGCTCCGACGCGGCGCAGCTCCATCAGTGCCCCGTCCAGCGACGGGGCACTACAGCACGACCAGCCGGTCGCGGTGCACCGCCTCGACGCCGCGCGGGCGGCCGGCCAGCTCGACCGCAGGCACGGAGGCGATCCCCTTGGCGAACGGAGCGCCGTCTGGGCCGACGAGCTCGACGGCGTCGCCGGCCTCGAACGACCGCTCGCAGCCGACCACGCCGACGCCGAGCAGGCTCGCGCCCTCCTCGACCACGGCACGGCGCGCTCCCGCGTCGACCACGACCCGGCCGCGCACCGGCTTGCCGAACCGGAGCCAGAGCTTGAACGCCGGCTCGCTGCGCTCACCCGCGGCGAACCTCGTGCCGCGGGGCTGCCCGGCGAGGATCGGCTCCAGCACGGACGCCCCCGTCCCACCCGCGATCACGGTCGGGATACCCGCGGCGGCGGCGAGCTCGGCGGCGAGCACCTTGCTGCGCATCCCGCCCTTGCCGAGCGGGCTCGCCGCTCCCAGCGCGGCATCGCCCGCCGCTGCGCCCTCCGCGAGCAGCTCGGCGCCGGGCGTCCCGGGCGCGCGGGAGTAGACCCCGGCGACCTCCGTGAGCAGCACGAGGAGCCGGGCCTGGAGCAGGACGGCAACCTGGGCGGCGAGCGCGTCGTTGTCGCCGAAGGTGATCTCGTCGGTGGCGGTGGCGTCGTTCTCGTTCACCACGGGGACGGCGCCGAGACGCAGCAGCGCGTTCAGCGCACCTCGGGCGTTGACGTAGGTGGTGCGGTCGCCGATGTCGCCGGCCGTGAGCAGCACCTGGGCCGCGTGCAGAGGGTTCAGCGCCTCGTCCCAGGCGGCCTGGAGGCGGGCCTGGCCGAGGGCGGAGGCGGCCTGGAGCTGCGCGATGCCGCGCGGCCGCCGGTCGAGCCCCAGGCGGGGTAGGCCGAGCGCGATCGCGCCCGACGAGACGACGCACACGGGCTCGCCGCAGCGGACCGTCCGCGCGATCTCCCGGCCGCGGGCACGCAGGACGCCGCGGCGCACACGGCCCCCGCGCCCCACCACGAGGCTCGAGCCGAGCTTGACGACGACCGTCACCGCGTCTGCGACCCGTCTCCGACGACCCGGTATTGCCGCAGCCACAGGTCGCGGTAGGTGACCGGCCCGCGCGGGCCGGGGACGCGGTCGACGTTGATACCGGTCTCGGGCGAGCCGGTCAGCTCGAACCCGTCGGCGAAACGGGTCGGCGCGTGCCAGAACGCGGCGGTGCCGCGGTAGCCGTCCAGGAACCGTTCTGCCGCGCCGGCGTCCTCGGCGACGATGCAAGCCGCCAGCCCGGAGGTCTCCGCGTTCGCGATGCGCAGGGCCTCGTCGAGGCCCTCGACGACGGCGACCGTGACGGTGGACACGCGGTCGGGGTCGCTCGCCCACTCGTGGCCGACCGGCCGGTCGAGGGGCAGTGCGCCCCGAATGTCGCCGCGCACCTCGAGCTCCCTGGCGGCGAAGAGCTCGAGCAGAGGCTCGAGCAGCCCCTCGGCGCCGCGATCGACCAATGCGAGGTTGAGGCGGTTGCAGACGCCGAGCCGGTCGAGGCTCGCCTCGGCGAGCGCGAGCGCCTTCTCCCTCGACGCTGAGCGGTGCAGGTACAGGACGCCGCCGCCCTCGGCGTGGGCGAGCGTCCTGACTCCGTTCCGGGCGGCGAGCCGGGCGAGCTCGGCGGTGCTCGGCCCGCTGCCGCGCAGGATGACGAGAGGCACGAGCGACGGCAGCGAGACGAGCGCCCGGGCACCCTCGCGGTCGGCGAACCGCACCAGCCCGACCGCCTCCGGCGGCAGGCCGGCTTCCTCGAGCGCCGGACGCAGCACCCCGTCGACGAGGGCAGTGACGGTGCGCAACGCCGCGGCGCCGGTGCGCAGCACCGCCGCGTTCAGGCCCTTGAGCAGCTGCCCGGCGACGTCGAGCGCGACGTTCGGCCGCGCCTCGAAGTTGGCGCCGACGACGCCGATCGGGATGCGGCGCTCGGAGACGACGAGTCCGTTGGCGAGCGTGCAGCTGCCGATCTCGCGCTCGAGCGGCTCGAGCGCCGCGGTCGCGAGCACCTGGCGCTCGATCGCGTCGAGCCGTCCGTCGTCCAGGCGGAGCCGGTCGACGGTGCCCTCGTCCAGCCGACCTTCCGCCGCCTCGACGTCGGCGGCGTTCGCCGCCAGCACCTCGCGGCGACGTTCGCCCAGGATCCTCGCCGCCGCGGCCAGGGCGGCGGCGACGGTGTCGTCGGCGAGCGCCGCCGCCGCCGCGCCGGCAGCCTCGGCCTCGCGCTCGACCTCATCGCGAATCGCCACTTTCGTATGTATAGTCGTTCCCGCGAGCGGGCGATCCCCGCTCACATCGAGAGAGGCTGAGGGAACCGGCCCGGAGACGCCTCGGCAACCTGCGTCATCACGCGCAAGGTGCCAAGCCCGGCGAGCCGCGAGGCTCGAAGGATGTCGAGCGAGAGGAAGGAGAGTCCGTTGTCCGCCACCGCACTTCGCTGCCGCAGCTGCGAGACCGACCACGCCCTCGAGGCGGTGGGCATCTGCTCGCGCTGCTGGGGGCCCCTCGACCCGGTCTACGACCGGGGCGAGCTCGCGCGCACCGTCACCCGCGAGACGATCGTCGCCGGCCCGCCCTCGCTCTGGCGCTACGCGCCGCTGCTGCCCGTCGCGCCGCCCGCCGAGCAGCGGCTCGCCCCCGGGCTGACGCCGCTCGTCCGCGCCCCGCGCCTGGCCGAGGCGGTCGGCGTCGGCGAGCTGTACCTGAAGCTCGACACCGCCAATCCGACCCACTCGTTCAAGGACCGGGTCGTGGCCGTGGCCGCGGCCAAGGCGCAGGAGCTCGGCCTCACCACGCTCGCCTGCTCCTCGACCGGGAACCTCGCGAACGCGGTCGCCGCGCGGGCGGCCGCCGAGGGGCTCGAGGCCGCCGTCTTCTGCCCGGCCGACCTCGAGCCGGAGAAGCTGACGGCGACGGCGGTCTACGGCGCGACGCTGTACGCGGTCCGGGGCACCTACGACGACTGCAGCCGGCTGACGATCGAGCTGTCGTTCGAGCTGCCGTGGGCGTTCGTCAACGTCGGCCTGCGCAGCTACTACGCGGAAGGCTCGAAGACGCTGGCCTACGAGATCTCCGAGCAGCTGGGCTGGGAGCTGCCCGACGTGGTCGTCTCCCCGATCGCGTCCGGATCGCTGTACACGAAGCTCCACCAGGGCTTCGGCGACCTGCTCGAGCTCGGACTCGTCGAGGGGACGCCTCCGCGGCTCGTCGGCGGCCAGGCCGAAGGCTGTGCCCCGGTGGCGACGGCGTTCACAGCGGGCGGGCCGGTCAAGCCGGTGCGGCCCGACACGGTGGCGCGTTCGCTGGCGATCGGAAGCCCGGCCGACGGCGACCTGGCGGTCGCGACCGCCGGGGCCTCGGGCGGCGCGATCCATGCCGTGCCCGAGGAGGCGGTCGGCGAGAGCATGGCGGCGCTCGCCGAGCGGAGCGGGGTGTTCGGAGAGACCGCGGCCGGCGTCACGCTCGCCGCGCTCCGCGAGGCGGTCGCGCGCGGCACCGCGGGGCCGGACGACCGTGTCGTCATGCTCGTCACCGGCGACGGGCTGAAGACGCCGGGTCCCGTCGCCGACCGGCTCCGGCCGGTCCACATCGACGCCGACGCCGATGCCCTGATCGACCGGCTGGCAGCGGCTTGAACACGGAACACTTTTCTTCCAAAAGTCACTTTACTTTCTGAAGCATTGACGGTAGGGTGCCGCGGTGGCCGCCTCACCGCGCACCCGGCCTCCGGCTCCCGCACCCGACTGGGAGCTCGTCTACAAGCGCAATCCGGTCGAGCGGATCAAGCGTGACAAGAGCCCGCTCGGGATCCTCGACGAGCTGCCGGCGCTGATCGCCGCGGGCTACGAGCAGGTGCCGGAGGAGGACCTGGTCCGCCTCAAGTGGTGGGGGCTGTACCACGACAAGCCGAAGGTCGGCACGTTCATGCTCAGGATCAAGCTTCCGGGCGGACGCGTCTCGCCGGCGGGCCTGCGCGCGATCGGCGAGCTCTCGAACCAGTTCGGCCGCGGCGAGGGCGAGCTGTCCACCCGGCAGAACGTCCAGCTGCACTGGCTCGAGCTCGGCGCCCTCCCGGAGGTGTTCGACCGGCTGCACGCGGCCGGGCTCACCTCCGCGGGCGGCTGCGGCGACGCCGTCCGCAACATCACCGGTTGCCCCGTGGCCGGAGTGGCGGCGGACGAGCTGTTCGACGCCCGGCCGGTCGTCGACGAGGCGGCGGCGTTCTTCTACGGCAACCTCGACTACTCGAACCTGCCGCGCAAGCACAAGATCACGATCGCCGCCTGCCCCGACCGCTGCAACGCGCCCGAGATCAACTGCATCTCGCTCGTCGGCGCCCTGCACGAGGGAGTCGAGGGGTTCGGCGTGCTGGTCGGCGGCGGGCTCTCCTCCGTGCCGCGGCTCGCCCGCGACCTCGGCGTCTTCGTCCCCGAGGAGGAGGCCGTGGAGGTGCTGCGTGCGCTGCTCGACGCCTGGCAGGACGACCTCCGCTATCGCGTCTCGCGCGTCAAGGCGCGGATGAAGTTCATGGTCGACGACTACGGGCCGGACGGGGTGCGCGCCGAAGTCGAGCGCCGGCTGGGCCGGAGGCTGCAGTGCTTCGAGCTCACGCCGCCCGGACGGCTCGCCGACCACGTCGGCGTCCATCCGCAGGCGCAGCCGGGCCTGTCGTACGTCGGCGTGCCCGTCCACGTCGGGCTCGTGTCCGGCGACCAGCTGATCGCGGTCGCGGACCTCGCCGAGAACCTCGGCGGCGACGTCCGGCTCACCCGGCAGCAGAACCTCGTCGTCACCGGCGTGCCCGACGCCCGGCTCGACGGGACGCTGGCCACGCTCGCCGAGATCGGCTTCCCGCTCGACGCGAACGGCGTCCGCGCCGCCTCGATCGCCTGCACCGGCGAGCCGCACTGCAACTTCTCGGTGACGGAGACGAAGACTCGCGCCGACGCGCTCGTCCGCCACCTGGAGGAGCGCTTCGGCGAGGACGTGGCCGGCTTGCGCCTCCACCTCGACGGCTGCCCGCACGCCTGCGCGCAGCACTGGGTCGGGGACATCGGCTTCCAGGGCACGACCGCTCGCGACGACGCGGGCAGGCGCCGCCAGGCCTACGACGTCTTCCTGCGGGGCGGGCTCGGCCCGCAGGCCGCGATCGCCCGCCCGGTCTTCCGGCGCGTGCCGACCGAGGAGCTGGACGAGACCGTCGACCGCCTCGTGGCGGGCTGGCTCGGCGGGCGCGAGCCGGGCGAGGACTTCCGGGCGTTCTGCGACCGGACGAGCGACGAGGAGCTGGGGATCCTGGCCGGGCGCGAGCCGGCGCGTGCGCGGGAACGGGAGGCAGCCTGAGCGTCGAGCTGATCGACGAGCTCGAGGCGGGCGAGCTTTCCGTCGAGTTCGAGGGCCGCGAGCCGCGGGAGCTGCTCGAGTGGGCGCTCGAGCGGTTCTCGCCGCGGATCGCGCTGTCGACCGCCTTCCAGATCGACGGCGTCGCGCTGCTCGACATGGCGTACGAGCTCGACCCCGGCATCCGGGTCTTCAGCGCCGACACCGGCCGTCTGCCGACGGAGACGTACGAGCTGATCGAGCAGCTGCGCGACCGCTACCCCGGCCTGGAGCTCGACCTCCTCTCCCCGGACGCGCGCCAGGTGCGGGCGATGGTGGGGCGGCACGGGCCGAACCTCTTCTACCGCCAGGTGGAGAAGCGCCTGCTCTGCTGCAGCGTGCGCAAGGTGCAGCCGCTCACCCGGCACCTCGCGACGCTCGACGCGTGGATCACAGGCCTGCGCCGCGACCAGTGGGCGACGCGCACCGACATCCGCAAGGTCGAGCTCGACCACGACCACGGCGCGATCGTCAAGCTCAACCCGCTCGCCGAGTGGACCGAGGACGAGGTCTGGGAATACGTCCGCGAGCGCGAGCTCCCCTACCACCCGCTCTACGACCGCCGCTACACCTCGATCGGCTGCGCGCCCTGCACGCGGGCGCTCGCGCCGGGCGAGACGGCGCGCGACGGCCGCTGGTGGTGGGAGCAGAACGCGCCCAAGGAGTGCGGCATCCACTGCGCCGTCGAGACGGGCGGGCTGGAGCACGAGCTGCGCGCCCTGGTCGGCGAGGAGACCCATTGACGAGCGTCGTTCGCATTCCTGAGCACGCCCGGGAGGTGGCGCTGGCCGAGGCGCAGGCCGTACACGCCCTCGCCTCGGGCGAGGAGTACCGCGGACGTCTCGCCGGGCTGATCGCCGCGATCGGGGAGGGCGAGGTTCGAGGCGACGACGCCGCAACGCTCGAGGAGCTGCTCGAGCTCGGCCTCCAGAGCGGCCGGATCAGGGCGCACTACGGGCCGGGCGGCGAGCAGGCCGCGCTCTCGCTCTACCGCAGGCTGCCGCGCGGGACGGAGCTGGCCGAGAGCGCCCGCGACGTGACCGCGGCGCTGCGCGCGCTCGAGGGCCGTGAGCTCGGGTCGGTCGAGCTCAAGGCCGTCGGGCCGGGCGCCTTCTCGCTCTCGGTCGCCGCCGGGGAGCTGGAGGTCTCGTTGCGGCTCGACCGGCAGGGAGTGCGACTGACGAGCGTCGGGATATGAGCGGCGGTCGGTCGGCGTGTCGAGAGGTCTCCGCCGCCGCGACCGACCTGGCGGACGCGGCACCGAAGCGCTTGCCGGGACAACAATCGCGACCGCTGCCGGCGACGCCGGCGGCGGAGCTCGGAAGAGGGCTCGCGGGGGAAACCGGCCGTTTCCCCCGCGCCGAGAAGCGGTACTACCACGCGTGCCTCGACCTCGAGGGGCGACGCTGCCTCGTCGTCGGCGGCGGCGCCGTCGGCCTGGAGAAGGCAAAGGGGCTGCTCGAGTGCGGCGCGGTCGTCACCGTGGTCGCGCCGGAGGTCGAACCCGAGCTCGCGCGCTTGCCGGTGCGCCGGCTCGACAAGCGCTACGAGCCGGCCGACCTCGAAGGAAGCTTCCTCGTGGTCGCGGCGACGCCCGACCGGTCGGTCAACCGGCGGATCTTCCTGGACGCCGAGGCGCGGTCGATGTTCGCCAACGTCGTCGACACGCCCGACCTGTGCAGCTTCATCCTGCCGGCCGTGTACCGACGCGACCCGATCGCGCTCGCAGTCTCGACCGGCGGCGCCTCGCCCGCGCTGGCCAAGCGGCTGCGCGACGAGCTCGGCGCCCGCATCGGCGACGAGCACGTCGCCCTCGCGCGGCGCCTGCGCGAGCTGCGACCATGGGCCCGCCGACGCTACGCGACCTACGCCGAGCGGCGCGACTACTTCGAGGCGCTGGTCGAGGAGTCGATGCCGTGACGGTGTTCCTGGTCGGCGCCGGGCCGGGCGATTCCGGGCTGATCACCGCCCGCGGGCTCGAGCTCGTCCGCTCCTGCGACGTGCTCGTGTACGACCGGCTGGTGTGCGCGGAGCTCGTCGACGAGGCGCCCGCGGACGCGATCCGCATCGGCCGCAGGCGGCTGGCCCAGGCCGAGATCGAGCGCCTGCTCGTCGACCACGGCCGCCGCGGCCTCGACGTCGTCCGGCTGAAGGGCGGCGACCCGTTCGTCTTCGGCCGCGGCGGCGAGGAGGCGCTCGCGCTGGCCGAGGCCGGCGTCCCGTTCGAGGTCGTCCCGGGCGTGTCGTCGCTGAGCGCGGTCCCCGCCGCGGCAGGGATCCCCGTCACCCACCGCGGCGTCTCCTCCCAGGTGACGATCGTCAACGGCCAGGGGCCGCTCGACTTCGCCGCGCTCGCCCGGGCGGGGGGCACGCTGGTCTTCTTCATGGGCTTCGCGAGGCTCGGAGAGATCGCCTGCGGGCTGTCCGACCGCGGTCTCGACCCCGGAACGCCGGCGGCGCTCGTGTCGGCGGGGACCACCTCCGAGCAGGAGGTGGTCGTCGCGACACTCGACACGCTGGCAGAGGCCGCAGAGGGCTTCCGAACGCCGGCCCTGATCGTGGTCGGCGATGTCGTCGCGCTCTCGGAGCGTCTCGCCGCCTCGCGTGGGACACTCGCGCTCGCGTGAAGATCGTCTGCCTACCCGGAGACGGGATCGGAGTCGAGGTGACGGCGGCGGCACGGGAGGTGCTGGCCGTGCTCCTCCCCGAGCTCGAGCTGGAGGAGCGCCTCTTCGGCGGCGCGGCCATCCTGGCCACGGGATCGCCGTTCCCCGACGAGACCCGCGCGGCGTGCCTGGCCGCAGACGCGGTGCTGCTCGGCGCGGTTGGCCTGCCGCAGTTCGACGCCGCCGACGTCCGGCCGGAGCAGGGGCTGATCGCGCTCCGCAAGGAGCTCGACGTCTACGCGAACCTGCGCCCTGCCCGCCGGGGCGCCGTCGACCTGGTCGTCGTCCGCGAGCTGGTCGGCGGCCTCTACTACGGCGCGAAGGGAACCCGCGAGGACGGCACCGTCTTCGACACGCTCGAGTACCACCCGACCCAGGTGGAGCGCATCGCCCACCGCGCCTTTGCGATCGCGCGCGGCCGGCGCAGGCGTGTCACGTCGGTCGACAAGGCGAACATCCTCGAGACCTCGCGGATGTGGCGCCGGGTCGTCACGGAGGTGAGCGGCGGGTACCCGGACGTCGAGCTCGAGCACATGCTCGTCGACTCGACCGCCATGCAGCTGATCACGGCGCCCGAGCGGTTCGACGTGATCCTGACCGAGAACACCTTCGGCGACATCCTCTCGGACGAGGCCGGTGCGCTCACGGGCGGTCTCGGCCTGGCAGCGTCCGCGAGCCTCGGCGATGCCGGTCCGGGCATCTTCGAGCCCGTGCACGGCTCGGCGCCTGACATCGCGGGCCGCGGGATCGCCAACCCCGCGGCAATGCTGCGTTCGGCGGCGCTGATGCTCGAGCACGGGCTCGACCGGCCCGAGGAGGCGCGCCGGCTGGAGACCGCGGTCGACCGGGCCGTCGAGCGCGCACGGACGCCGGACCTCGGCGGCAGCTCGACGACCGCCCAGGTCGCGGCCGCCGTGCTCGAGGAGCTCGGGCGTTGACGGACCGGGCGTGGATTCGTACTCTTGACAGTTCGATGCAGCGCGCCCGCGAGCTTCGGTCGTTCCTCCTCTTCGCGAATCTCGGCGCGCGCGTCTTTACGCGCTAGCCGGCGTCTCTTCCGCCCCCGTCGGCTAGCCAACCCACTGGCGGAGCTCCCCTACTTGCTCTCCCTTCAGAAAGGGCGGTGACATGAGCACCCATCCGACCACGCAGCCTTCTTCCCCGCCACTGGCTCCTCCGCCGGCGGAGTCCTACTACTGCAGCTGCGCGATCCCGCTGGCGGTCGAGCGAGCCGAGCGCCGCGGCGCGGCCACGCGCGTCTGCTCCCGCTGCGAGCTGCCGATCGCGGTCAGCCTGCGCCGGTGGTGAGCCTCACCGTCGCCTATCCGGGCCGCGACGGCGCGCACGCGGCGACCGCGTGCGAGCAGCTCTTCGACCGGCCCGCCAGGGTCGTGCCGCTGCCGACCTTCAGCGCGGTCGCAGAGGCGACCGTGGCCGGAGAGGTGCAGTTCGGCGTCCTCCCGATCGAGAGCACGCTGGTCGGGCCGATCGCCGAGACCCACGACCTGCTCCAGACGGCTCCGCTGGCGATCGGCGGCGAGACCGTCCTTCGCGTCCGCCACCTGCTGCTCGGCGTCCGCCAGGTGCCGGTCGAGCAGATCAGGGTCGTCCGCTCCCACCCGGCGGCGCTCGACCAGTGCCGGCGGCTGCTCGCGAGCATGCCCTGGGCGACGGCGATCGCCGCGGGCTCGACGGCGGAGGCGGCGGCCGAGGTGGCCGAGCGCGGCGACGCGGCGGAGGCCGCGATCGCCGGAGAGCGGGCGGCCAAGCTCTACGGCCTGACCGCGCTGCTGGACGACGCGGGCGACCACCCGGAGACGTACACGCGCTTCGTCTCGGTGGCGACGCACACGCGGCTCGACTCCGCCGGCCAGGACTGGCGGACGGCCTTTTCGTTCGTCACCGACCACCGGCCCGGTGCGCTGCATCGCGCCATCGCCCCGTTCGCGCTGCACGGCATCGACCTCGTCCAGCTGGTCTCGCGCCCCATACCCGACACCGCGTGGCGATACTGCTTCCATGCGGTCCTGGCGGGACATCCACTCGATCCGCCCATCCGTGCGGCGCTGGCCGAGACGCGGACGGTGACGCGCCGGCTGAAGGTGTTCGGCTCGTATCCCGCGCGAGGAGGGGACGTCTGACGATGGCCGCCACGCTGTTCGAGCGCGTGTGGGACGCCCACGTGATCCGCGAGGAGGCGGACGGCCCGGCGCTCCTGTACGTCGACCTGCACCTGATCCACGAGGTCACCTCTCCCCAGGCGTTCGAGGGGCTCCGCCTCGCCGGGCGGCGCGTGCGCCGGCCCGACCGGTCGCTCGCGACCATGGACCACAACGTCCCGACGCTGGACGGGCCGATCACCGACCCGCTCGCGCGTGCCCAGCTCGACGCGCTGCGCCGGAACTGCGACGAGTTCGGCGTTCCGCTCTACGCGACCGGCAGCGGCCGCGAGGGGATCGTCCACGTGATCGGCCCCGAGCTGGGCGTCACCCAGCCCGGGATGACAATCGTGTGCGGCGACAGCCACACCTCGACGCACGGCGCCTTCGGCGCGCTCGCGTTCGGGATCGGCACCTCGGAGGTCGAGCACGTGCTCGCGACCCAGACGCTTCCGCAGCGCCGTCCGAAGACGATGCGCGTCCGCTTCGAGGGCGCGCTGCGGCTCGGGGTCACCGCCAAGGACGCCATCCTCGGCGCGATCGGGCGCGTCGGCATCGCCGGCGGCGCCGGCCACGTGATCGAGTACGACGGCGCCGTCGTCCGCGGGCTCTCGATGGACGGGCGGATGACGATCTGCAACATGTCCATCGAGGCAGGCGCGCGCGCCGGGATGGTCGCGCCCGACGACACGACGTTCGCCTATCTGGAGGGCCGGCCCGGCGCGCCCCGGGGCGGGGACTGGGAGCGGGCGCTGGACGAGTGGCGCCGGCTGCCCTCCGACGACGACGCCGTCTTCGACCGCGAGGTGGAGATCGACGCCGCCGCGCTCGCACCACAGGTCACGTGGGGCACCAACCCCGGCATGGTCGCGCCCGTCGACGGCCGTGTTCCCGATCCCGGGGAGCTCGCCGACGAGGCCGACCGCGCCGCCGCCGAGCGCGCGCTCGCCTACATGGCGCTCGAGCCCGGGACGCCGATCGCCGAGATCGCGGTCGACCGGGTGTTCATCGGCTCCTGCACCAACGCGCGGATCGAGGACCTGCGGCTCGTCGCCGGCATCGTCGGCGGCCGCAAGGTGCATCCTGCGGTGCGCGCGATGGTCGTCCCCGGCTCGGCCGCCGTCCGCCGCCAGGCCGAGGACGAGGGCCTCGACGCCGTCTTCGAGCGCGCGGGCTTCGAGTGGCGGCGGGCCGGGTGCTCGATGTGCCTCGGCATGAACCCGGACGTGCTCGCCCCCGGCGAGCGCTGCGCCTCCACGTCGAACCGGAACTTCGAAGGGCGCCAGGGCCGCGGCGGGCGTACTCATCTCGTCAGCCCGGCGACCGCGGCGGCGGCGGCGCTGACCGGACGGCTGACCGACGTGCGCGAGGTGGTCGCGGCGTGAGGGCGTTCCGCCGGACGACCGGCCGCGTGGCGGTGCTCGACCGCGCCGACGTCGACACCGACCAGATCGTCCCCAAGCAGTTCCTCAAGCGAATCGAGCGCACCGGCTACGGCGAGTTCCTCTTCCACGACTGGCGGCAAGACCCGGATTTCGAGCTCAACCGGCCCGACTACGCCGGTGCGACCATCCTCCTCACCGGCAGGAACTTCGGCTGCGGCTCGTCGCGGGAGCACGCCGCCTGGGCGCTCCAGGACTACGGCTTCGAGGTGGTCGTCGCGCCCTCGTTCGGAGACATCTTCGCGGCGAACGCGGCCCAGATCGGGCTCGTCACGATCGTGCTGCCCGAGCCGCAGGTGCGGACGCTGATGGCCGAGACGGTGCTGACGGTCGACCTCGAGGCCTCGACGATCTCCGCGGCCGTCGCCGAGCCGATCGCGTTCGAGTACGACCGGTTCCGCCGGCACATGCTGCTGAACGGGCTCGACGACATCGGGCTGACGCTCGAGCACGAGGACGAGATCGGCGGGTTCGAGGCGGCCACGCCGGGGCGGGTCGACACGACCGCGCTGCCCGCCTAGGCAACGGCGAACGTCACCGCGACCGTCGCCTCGATCTGCGTCGTTCCGGGCTCGACGGGCGTGGTCGTGTCTCCGCTCGCCTTGGCGGTCAGCGGCACCGGGGGAGGAGCGGCGCTGCCCTCGGTCACGTCGCTGATCCGGCGGATGTGGAGGCCGGACGCGGCCGCGATCGCCTGCGCCTTTCCCTTCGCGTCGGCAACCGCGGCACGCAGCGCCGCGCGGTAGAGCGCGGCGGAGTCGGAGCGGACGAGGTTCGGCCCCGAGACCTGGTTGGCGCCGGCGTCGACGGCCGCGTCGATGACCGCGCCGACCTTCGCCAGGTTGCGCACCGTCGCCGAGACCGAGTTCGTCGCCGTGTACCCGACGACGGCGTCCCCGCTCTGGGAGTAGCGCGGCGAGAGCGAGATCAGGTCGGTCCTGATGTCGGCGGCCGCGATGCCCTGCGCCTTCAGCGCGGCGATCACCCTGGTCATCTCGGCCGCGTTCGCGCGCAGGGCCGCCGAGGCGGTCTTCCCGTCGGTGGAGACTCCGAAGGAGACCTGGGCCCGGTCCGGGACGGTCGTCACGGCTCCCGTGCCGCTGACCACGATCGAGTGCTGCGCGGCCGCCGCGGACGTAGCGCCGCCGGCGCCGGCCACGCCGGCGACGAGGACGGCGACGACGGCACCGATCACGCCCAGCGACTTCATCGCCCGTTCATACGCCGCCCGCCGGACGTCGTGTCACATCAGCCGTGTCCGAACGCGCGGCGTTTCACCCCTCGAGGGCTCAGGCTGATCTCCGCGTCACAAATCGCGTTGAATTGTCATCTAGGAGGCGTGAAGAGCTGGCAGGCGTGAAGGGTTGGCAGGAGTGCCCCGACAGTGAGCTCCTGCTCGCGGCGCGCACCTGCGCCGAGGCGTTCGGTGTCTTCTACGAGCGGCACGTCGCTTCGGTGCTCGGCTTCTTCCGCCGCCGGGTGCCGGGGGTCGAGGAGGCGTTCGACCTGACAGCCGAGACGTTCGCGGCCGCGCTCGGCTCGGTATCCCGATATGAACCCGGGCCGGACCCCGCACAGGCGTGGTTGTTCGCGATCGCTCGGCACAAGTTGAGCGAAGCGATGCGCAAGAACCAGATCCAGGACGAGGCTCGGCGAGCGCTCGCGATGCAGCCGATCCAGCTCGACGACGAGGCGATCGAGATCCTCGACCGGATGGCGAGCGGCCCGGCGCTCGAGCTGCTCGAGGTCCTCCCTGACGAGCAGCGGGAAGCGATCGAGGCGCACCACCTCGACGACCGCGGCTATCCCGAGATCGCGGCCGATCTCCGGTGTTCGGAGAGCGTCGTCCGCAAGCGTGTGAGTCGGGGACTCGCGGCGTTGCGAGCCGGCTTCGCAAGGGGTGAAGGCGATGAGTGATCCGGTCAGCGAGCTGAAGCGCGAGCTCCTGGCGGCAGCCGAACGCGGCTACGGCCCCAGCCGGGAATCCCACCGTCTACGGAACAGGCTGCTGCTCGTTGCGGCCACGCTCGTGATCGCGGCCGCAGCACTGCTGCTCTCCACCACGCCCTGGAGCTCCTCGCCGACCTTCGTCGAACGAGCGGAAGCCGCACTCACGCCACCCGCCGGAACGATCCTGCACCAGAAGTGGGTCGTGACGACGACCTCGGTCGCGTACGGGTGCACGGTCAGGCATCGACCGAACGAGAGCTGGCTCGACCAGAAGCCGCCGCACCTGTACCGCATCGTGCTGAACGTGCCTCCCCCACCGTCGACCTCCCGGCTGGCCCTCGCCTGCGGAAACCCCAAGGGCCCCGAGCTCGGCGGCACGCTCGACTCCGCGACGACGCTCGAGTTCACACCGCCGAACACGCTGCTGACGAGATCCCGGATCGGGCTCCCCATCGACCCCGTCGCAGATCTCCGGCAGCGGCTCGCCGCCGGGACCGCACACAAGCGCCGCAGGACGACGTGGCAGGGGCGTGTGGTCGAGTGGATCAAGATCGATCCGGAGCCCGGCTGCGGCTCACAGGGCTGTCCATGGCAGCCGTTCTGGTGGTTCGTCGATCCCAAGACCCTCGAGCCGGTCGGGATGATGGGCATCGGTGGCATCAGCGAGCCGGGGCGGCGTCTCCTTCGACTGCGTGTGGTCGTGCACTTCCTGGAGTACGAGTACCTGCCGCGAACGCCGGAGAACGTCGCACTCACCGACATCCGGGCACAGCACCCCGACGCGACCACGCCGTAACGAGAGAAAGGGGCCAGCACGATGCCGAGGAATCGAATCCACCCCGCCGCAGTCGCTCTCGTGGCGCTGTTCGGGCTGGTTGCCGTGCTCGGCGCCGCGTCTGCGACCGCCACCGGATCCGCCCGCAGCCGTGACTCCCAGCGCGGCAGGTTCCAGATCGCCTGGACGCACAGCCGCGGGCCTTCATGGGCCAACGGGGAGATCTTCGTCATGAACGACGACGGGAGCGGGCAGCGGAACCTGTCGCGGCATCCGGCCCACGACTCCGAGCCGGCGTGGTCGCCGGATGGCCGCAAGATCGCCTTCCTCAGCCGCCGCGACGGCGGCCAGGAGATCTACGTCGTGAACGCGGACGGCAGCGGGCTGCGAAGGCTGACGCACAGCCCGAACCGCGAGGCCGGCCCGGCCTGGTCACCCGACGGCCGCAAGATCGCCTTCTGGAGAGTCAAGAAGGCGGACAGCGAGCTAGACGTCGTGAACGCCGACGGCACCGGGCAGCGCAGGCTCACGGACACGGAGGCAGCCTGGTTTCCCGAGCTTGGAGCCCGGTGGTCACAAGACGGGCGCACGCTTCTTTTCTCCGCGAAGCGCGACGGCAACTGGGACGTGTTCGTGATCAACGCCGACGGCAGCGGCGAGCGGAACCTGACGCGCAGCCCGGCGCGCGACTTCTCCCGGGGCTGGTTGCCCGGCGGCCGGGTCCTCTTCTCCAGCGACCGCGACGGCAGCAACGGGTTCTACGTGATGAATGCCAACGGAGGCGGGCTACGGAACCTGTCCCGCGACTGGGGGCAGTCCCCACGCGGATACTGGGTTGCCTGGTCGCCAGGCGGAGAGAAGGTCGCATTCGCCTTCGACGGGTCGCTCCAGATGATGAACGCCGACGGCAGCGGACGGCGGAAGCTGGTCGACCACGTGCAGTACGACATCGCCCCCGTCTGGTCGCCGGACGGACGCAGGATCGCCTTCGAGAGGCACATCCTCGGCGGCTGGGAGCGCGGCAGCAGGGAGATCTTCACCGTCAACGTCGACGGGAGCGGGCTGCAACGGCTGACGCGAAGGCCCGGGCACGACGACTTCCCCGTCTGGTCGCCCGTGCCGACGGGATGAGGTCTAGGCCGTCGCGGTCGAGCCCGGGAGGTAGCGCTGCCAGGTGGTCGGCAGGCCCGCCGGCGTCGCGAGCGTGATGAAGAGTGCCGGCGCCGGCGGGCGGGGCGGGCGCCGGAGCGTCATCGAAGCCTCCTCGGGGAGCCGGTCGCCCTTGCGGAGGTTGCAGGGCGCGCAGGCGGTGACCACGTTCTCCCAGACCGAGCCGCCGCCCCGGCTGCGCGGCACGACGTGGTCGAGCGTGAGCCGTCCGCCGCTCGTCCCGCAGTACACGCAGCTCCACTCGTCGCGCGCGAAGAGCGCCCGCCGCGAGATCTTCCGCTGCGCCGCGCGAGGCACCCGGACGAACTGCACGAGCCTGATCACGTGCGGCCTCGCGAACGTGTCCGTCGCCGAGCGCAGCGGCGCCCCGTGCTCCTCGAGCACCTCCGCCTTGCCCTTGAACACGAGCACGTGCGCCCGCCGAACCGAGCAGACGTTCAACGGCTCGTAACTCGCGTTCAACACGAGAACCTGTCCCAATACGCCGAAAAATGTACCGGCATGCCGGAGCATTTCGCTCGAAGACACCACCCACGTGGGACGCGGCGCCCGGGCGACCGAGCCCGGGGCGCACGGGCTAGAGCGCCATGGCCCGCTCGACCGCCTGCTGCTCCTCGGGTGAGAGCGCGATCGGCGTGCGGCCGCGGTCGAGCTGCTTCACGTAGACGCGTGCGTAGTCCCGGCCCTGGATCGCGGTCAGGACGATCCCGGAGCGGGCCGAGTCGAGGATGGCCATCGACGCCGACTGGTGCCCGCCCGTGTCCTCGTAGGCGTCGTAGCGGATCAGCGCCGCACGGGACAGCGCACCGTCCACGCGACGGTCGACGCGCGCGAGGGCCGCTGCCACCTCGTCGACCGCGCGGTGCAGGTCGTCGATCCGGGCCTGGAGCGAGACGGCGAACTCGACCACGTCCGCCTTCGCGTTGCCGCCGAGCAGCACGTCCTGGGAGCGCCTGACGGCGGTGACCCTCGAGAACGCGAGCGCCGCCAGCGCCGCCGCGCCCGCCGCGACGACGACGGCGCCGACCGCGATCCAATCCGAAAGGCCCATCTAGCCCAGCGAGAAGATCACCGGGTACGCCTTGGAGTTGTTGTCGGTGTTCTTCTCCTGCGGAACCGGCGCGACGTCGACCTTCACGGTCGTCTTGGTCGCGAACTGCACCTGGCCGAGGTTGCGGAAGACGACCGTCTGCTGCTCGCCCGGGTTGATCAGGTCGATCGTCTTCGTCTGGACGATCGGCGTCGGCGACTGCTGGATCGTCAGCGTCACCTTGATCTGCACCTCCTGCGAGTCGCCCGTGTCCTCGACCGTGACCGCGAAGCCGAGGTCGGTGGTAGCGGTGACGGTGTTCTCCGTCGTCTCGGACAGCTCCTGGCTCCCGGGCAGCGCGACCGTCTTGACGATCCCCGTCCCGTGCAGGCCGCCCGTCGTGCCGCCGCTGGTCGCGGCGCCCTGGAGCCGCTGCAGGATCGCCTCCCAGTAGCGGCTGCTCGCATAGTCGGGGCTGGAGACGAAGCTGGAGCCGGGCACGGCGACGCCCGTGATCCCCTCGCGCTCGAGCACGCCGCCGTTGCCCTGCGCGGGCGCCTGGAAGAGGTCGTCCCAGACCACGTCGCTGGCCACCAGGCGGGTGGCCGGCGGCTGGAGCAGCTTGAGGGCGTTGGCGGTGACGTTCTTCGGCGCTCGGGAGGCCTGGGTGAAACCGTCGGCGAGCCCGCGCAGGCCGCTGACCCGGAACTGGAGGGACTCGAGCGCCGCCTGATGCTGGATGCGCAGCGGCCCCGGCGGATGGATCGAGCGGAGCGCGGCCACGTTCTGCTGCTCGCGCTGGGCGAGGCCGTTGAGCTTCGACTCGAGCTCCCCGAACTTGATCCCCTGCGTGGTCAGCGCGTCGTTGAGCTCGCGGCCCACCTGCTCCGAGTCGTTCGCGACCACGCCGACCTTCTCGTAGTAGCGCTTGTACGAGCTCTTCTTGCCGGCGCCCTGACAGCTCGAGATCCAGAACACGAGCAGGACGACGATCAGGATCGCGAACGCGATCAGCCCGGCGAGCCGGAGCAGCGGCGTCATCCCGACGGGAGGACGGCCCGGCGGGGGCCGACGCGATCCGCGCCGTTCCGCCGGCGGCGGCTCGCGCCCGACCTGCGTCTCCTCCTCGACGGCCCGGCTCGGTGGCGGATCGTCGTCGAAGAAGTCGAAGTCGAGGTCGGTGTCGTGCTCGCTCATCGGGCGTCGGACTCGCTCACAGCGCGCTTAGCAGCCGAATTCGGCGCACTGTAGCCCATTCCTCGCAGGCCAAAGGACTTCGGCCGCGCGTGCAAAACGTGTCACCGGGATGGCGGAGGCCTCTGTTCATGCGGCTGCGCCAGGGCTGGTGCTCGGCCGCTACCGGCCGCTCAGACCTCTGGGCAGCGGCGGCATGGGCTCGGTCTGGCACGCCTTCGACACGAAGAAAGATCGCGAGGTCGCGCTCAAGATCGTGGCGCGGGCGGGCACGGCCGGCCCGCGCGCAGAGCGGGAGGCGACCTCGGCCGCACAGCTCGAGCATCCCGCCTGCCTGCGGGCGCACGCGCTCGCGCGGGACGAGGCCCACGTCTACATCGCCTACGAGTACGTCCCCGGCCGAACGCTTCGCCACGCCCTCGAGCGCGGCGAGCTCGACGACGAGGCCGCGGTCGAGGCGTCTGCGCAGATCCTCGACGGGCTCGCCCACGCACACGAGCGGGGCATCGTCCACCGCGACATCAAGCCGGCCAACGTCCTGCTCGCCGACGGCCCGGAGGTCTCGGTGCGCATCCTCGACTTCGGGCTGGCGCTCGTGCGCGAGGAGGAGACGCTCACCGCCGCCGGCGACGTGCCCGGAACGCTCGCCTACATCTCGCCCGAGCGGCTCGCGGGCGATTCCGGCGACGCGGCCACCGACGTCTGGTCGACCGGCGTGCTGCTCTGGGAGGCCCTCGCCGGCCGCCACCCCTTCGGGCCGGGGCCTTTCCTCGAGCTGACCAAGCGCATCGGCCGCGGAGCTCCGCCGCTGGGTAGCGCGCGGCCCGACCTGCCGAAGCCGCTCGTCCGGCTCGTCGACTCGGCCCTCTCGATCGACCCGGCCAAACGGCCCCGCGCGGCCGCCCTCGCCGCGGGGCTCCGCCGCGCGCCGAAGCGCCGGTCCCTCCCCGCCGTCAGCCGTCCTCGGCTGAAGCTGCCCTCGCTCCCCGCGCTGCCGCCGTTCGTGCCTCGCGCGCTGACCGCCCTCCCGGCGGCGCTCCTCGCCGGCTGGGCCTCGTCCGCGCTCGCCTTCTTCCCCGCTCACTGGTCGTTGGGCCTGGCGGCGCTGGCGGCGCTGCTCTCGTACCCGACCCCCAGGCTCGGCCTCGCGTTCACGCTCGCGGTCCCGATCCTCCCGCTCGGGAACATCTCGCTCGGGCTGGCGATCGCCTACTCGGGCTTCGCCGCCGGGTGGCTCGTGCTGTTCTGGTCCCGGCCCCGGAGGGCGTTGCTCTTCGTCGCCGGCCCGCTGCTCGCACCGCTCGGCCTGATCGGGCTCGTGCCGCTCGCCGTGCTGCCCGCAGGCGACGCCGCGCGGCGGGCGGCCCAGGCTGCCGCAGCCGTCGTCGCGGCGGCAGCGGTCGCCGCCGTCGCCGGGCACGACGTTCCCATCGTCGGCGGCTCCGCCCCCGACCTCGCCCTCGGCGGGCTCGGCGGCCCGTTCGGGGCCCTGGCCGAGCTGTGGCGCGGAGTCGCCGAGGCACGGCCGTTGCTGCTCGAGACGCTGGCGCTCGCCGGCGCTGCCGCCGCAGTCGGCGCCTGCCGTCATCGTGGGGCCTGGGGCGGTGCCCTCTTCGGCGCCCTCGTGACCGCGTCGACCCTGCTCGCAGCCCCCGGCGCGGCCGCGTTTCCGCTCGTCGTGACCGGCTGGGCCTGCGCGCTCGTGCTCGCAGCCGAGCCCGCCCGGCCGCACCGGCCGAGCCGGCTGACCGTCCTGGCCTGGAGCCTGGCGCGCAGGCTGACGCCGCTCCGCCCGCGGCTTCGCCCCGTCCATCTGCGCTAAGTACACTCGCCACCGGGGAACACCCTGGCCGTGAGCGTGCTGCGCAGCATCGAGCAGAAGATCGAAGGCCTCTTCGAAGGCCTGTTCGGCCGCGCGTTCCGCACCAACGTCCAGCCGGTCGAGCTCGCCCGGAAGCTCGTCAAGGAGATGGAGGACCACCGGACCGTCTCGGTGTCGCGTGTCTACGTCCCGAACGAGTACACCGTCTACCTCGCGCCCGTCGACCGCGAGCAGTTCACCGACTACGAGAGCTCGCTGCGCGCCGAGCTCCAGGACTACCTGGCCGAGCACGCGCGCCGCGAGGGGTACATGCTGCTGACCCCGCCGACCGTGCTGATGGAGACCGACGACGACCTGTCGATGGGCGAGTTCGGGATCGCGACCCGCATGGTGCAGGGCGCACGTCCGCAGGCAGGCGAGCCCGCGCCTGCTCCCGTGGAGCCTGGAGCGACCATGGTCTACCGGCCGCGTTCGCCGCTTTCCGCCGACGGCGCGCCGGCCGACGTCGCGCTCGCGCAGGAGCTGGTCACCCTGACCGTGGGCGGCAGGCCGCGGGAGATCACCAGCCGCCGGGTCGTGATCGGCCGGTCCAAGGACTGCGACGTGCAGCTCGCCGACCCCAACGCCTCGCGGCGGCACGCCGAGCTGCGCCAGGAGGGGGCGGCGTACTGGCTGATCGACCTCGACTCCACCAACGGCTCCAGCGTGAACGGCCATCGGACGGCCAGGGCCAAGCTCGACTCCGGCGACGTGATCACGATCGGCTCGACCGACCTGGTCTTCGAGCGGAGGTTGCTCGAGTGACCCTCGCTTCGCTGGAGGTCGGCGAAGCACTGCTCATCCTGAAGATCCTCTTCCTGCTGCTCCTCTACCTCTTCATCTGGCGGATCGTGCGCACGGCCAGCCGCGACCTGCGCCTGCCCCAGGAAAGCTTCGTGCTTGCGCCCGACCAGGCCGCGCGGCTGCTCGGCGGGACCAAGCCCGTGGCCACGGGCCGGATCGTGTTCCCCGACGGGCACAAGCGGGGCCTCGACTCGCGGACCGTCTCGGTCGGGCGGAGCGCCGAGAACGACATCCCGCTCGAAGACGACTTCACGTCGGCCCGCCACGCGAGAATCGAGCCGAGGCGCGACGGGGTCTGGGTCTCGGACGCGGGCTCCACGAACGGCACGTACGTGAACGGTGCGAAGCTGTCGAAGCCGCACCGGCTGAAGGCCGGCGACGTGATCCGCGTCGGCAACACCGACCTCCGCTACGAACGATGAAGCTCCTGCAACATGCCGCCGCAACCGACCCGGGGCGGCGTCGGCGCATGAACGAGGACGCGTATGTCGTACAGCCGCCGCTGTTCGCGGTCGCCGACGGGATGGGCGGGGCGCAGGCGGGCGAGATCGCCTCGCGCATCGCGGCGTCGGTCCTGCGCGACTCCGGCGCCGACGGGGGTGGAGATGCGGTCGTCGCCCTGATCCAGGAGGCGAACCGGCGCGTCTACGAGGCCGCCGCCGGCGACGAGGGACGCGCCGGCATGGGCACGACGATGACCGCCGCGCTGATCGACGGCGGAACCGTCAGGTTCGGTCACGTCGGCGACTCCCGCGCCTACCGCCTCAGGGACGGCGCCATCGAGCAGCTGACGGACGACCATTCGCTCGTCGCCGAGCTCGTGCGCAGCGGCAGGCTCTCGCCCGAGGAGGCCGACGCCCATCCCCAGCGCTCGGTGATCACGCGGGTGCTCGGCACCGATCCGGAGGTCGACGTCGACACGTTCGAGGTCGAGGCGCAACCGGGCGACCTGTTCATGATCTGCTCGGACGGCCTGACCTCGATGGTCGACGACCGGAGGATCCTCGAGATCGTCGAGCAGAGCCGGACGAGCCTGGACCGCACCGCCCGGGCGCTGGTTGACGCGGCGAACCACGGCGGCGGCGAGGACAACATCACCGTGATCGTGTTCGAGCTGGGCGACGACGACGCCGAGGTCGTGACGACCCCGCCTGCAGCCGACGAGCAGGAGCCCCTCGACGACGAGCGCACGCTGACCGAGCTCGACGCCGTCCCCACGATCGGCGACACCATGGTCGTCTCGCGCGACGAGCTCGAGGCGCTCCGCGCGACCGGCCGCGCCGGGAAGGCAGGCGGCCACCGGCGCGTTCCGCGCGTGGCGATCGCCGTGGTCGCCGCCACGGCGGTGGTGATCGTGGCCGCGCTCGTCGTTTGGACGCTCTCGCGGTCCTACTTCGTCGGCGCCCAGTCCGACGGCCACGTCGCCGTCTACCAGGGCTTCCCCTGGAACATCGTCGGCGGCGTCAAGCTCTACCGGGTTCGCTACGAGAGCCCCGTGCTCGCCGGGCAGCTCTCGCAGGGCGAGCGGCGAGCGCTGTTCGACCACGACCTCCGCACGTACGGCCGGGCCCTCGACGCGGTCAAGCAGTACGAGGCGCAGGTCGTCCCCTAGATGGTGCGCTAGCCGTGTCGGCCCGCAACCGAGAGCTCGCCAACCTCGTCGCCGTCGGGGTGATCACCGGCCTCGGCTTCGCCAGCGTGTACATCGCCAGGCAGTCGGTGATCTCGGCCGGCTCGATCTCGTACGCGCTCATCTTCCTCGGGCTCTACCTGGTCGCGCACCTGGTCGTCCGCTACGCCGTGCCGTGGTCGGACCCGTACCTGCTGCCGCTGGCAGGGCTCCTGACCGCGATCGGCCTGACCGAGATCTACCGCCTCGGCACCGGCGACGCGTTCCGGCAGGGCTTCTGGATCGTCGTCGGCGTCGCCGTGTTCGCGCTCACGCTGATCGCCCTGCGCGACGACTTCCGCGTGCTCGAGAGCTACAAGTACCTCTTCGGGGTCTCGGCGGTCGGGCTCCTGGTGCTCCCCGTCCTCCCCGGCTTCGGCACGTCGATCAACGGCGCCCGCCTGTGGGTGAAGGTCGGGCCGATCCAGTTCCAGCCCGGGGAGCTGGCCAAGATCGCGCTGATCGTCTTCCTCGCCGGCTACCTGCGCGAGAAGCGGGAGGTGCTCGCCCAGGGGCGGCTGAAGGACTTCGGCCCGCTGCTCCTCATCTGGGGCGCGGCGATGCTGGTGCTGGTCGAGACCAACGACCTCGGGAGCGCGCTCCTCTACTTCGGGATCTTCCTGGCGATGCTGTACGTGGCCACCGGGCGCGTGCTCTTCGTCGCGATCGGGATCCTGCTGTTCGTCGGGGGCGCGACGGCCGCGTACCGGGCGATCCCGCACGTCCGCGACCGGGTCGACATCTGGCTCGACCCGTGGCAGGACCCGCACGGCAAGGGCTACCAGCTCGTCCAGTCGTCCTACTCGATCGCGCACGGCGGCTTCTGGGGCACGGGGCTGGGCCGCGGGACGTTCACGACCACAGGCGGCACCGACCTGATCCCCCACGTCAACACCGACTTCATCTACTCGGCGCTCGCGCAGGAGCTGGGCCTGATCGGAGCGGCGGGCGTGCTGCTCGTCTACATGGTCTTCGTCCTGCGCGGGTTCAGGGTCTCGGTGCTCGCCGACGACGGCTTCTCGAAGCTGCTCGGCGCCGGCCTCACGTTCGCGTTCGCGCTCCAGACGTTCATCATCGTCGGCGGCCTGCTGCGGGTGATCCCGCTGACCGGGATCACGCTGCCGTTCATCAGCTACGGCGGCTCGAGCATCGTCGCCAACTTCATCCTGCTCGCGGGCCTCCTGCTCGTCTCCAACCGGGCGAACGTGCCCAGGTGACCGGCTGAACAGGCAGATCACCCGCCTCGCCGTGGTCGCGCTCGCCCTGCTCGCGGCGCTCGTGGTCGCGACCACCTACTGGCAGACGTGGGCGCCGTCGGGGCTGGCGGCGCGCCAGGACAACGCGATCCTGCGGGTGGCCCAGTTCAAGATCCGGCGCGGGCTGATCTACTCGGCCGACGGCCGCCTCCTGGCCGCCCGGCGGGCGCTGAAGTCGGACGGCCAGACCTACTACTTCCGCCGCTACCCGAGCGGCCCGCTCGCGGCCCAGGTGGTCGGCTACTCGACACAGTCCCACTCGCGCGCGGGCCTGGAGCGCTCGATGGACGACTACCTCACGGCCTCGAACTCGCACCTGAACACCGTGCTGCGCCGGACGCTCGACAGCCTCGAGGGCTCGACCGTCACGGGGAACAACCTCGTGCTGACGATCGACTCGAAGGCGCAGCAGGCGGCGCTGGACGCGCTGGACGGGAACTGCGGCGCCGTGGTGGCGCTCGATCCCAGGACCGGCGCGGTGCTGGTGATGGCGTCCTCGCCCTCCTACGACCCGAACCTGGTCGAGCGGCACTTCGGGCAGATCGCCCGGCGCGCGGCGGGCGTGAGCTGCTCGCCGGGCGCGCCGCTGATCAACCGCGCGACCGCCGGCCTGTACACGCCCGGCTCGACCTTCAAGGTGCTCACCGCCGCGGCCGCGCTCGACAGCGGCACGTTCACGCCCGACTCGACGTTCGACGACCCCGGCTACTGCGTCGAGTACGGCAAGAAGGTGTCGAACTTCGCCGACCAGTCAGGGCCGGAGGTCTTCGGCCACGTCGACTTCGGCACGGCGCTCCAGCACTCGATCAACGCGGTCTTCTGCGAGATCGGCAAGAAGCTCGGCCCGCTGACCATTCTCCGATATGCGGAGCGATTCGGCTTCACCGACGATCCCCCGCTCGAGACGCCCTCGAGCGAGCGCTCGCCGAGCGGCCTGTACGACCACGGCCGCCTGTTCCGTCCGCACGACGCGAACCAGGTCGACCCCGGCCGGCTCGCCTTCGGCCAGGAGCGCATGCAGGTCACCCCGCTGCAGATGGCGATGGTCGCGGCCGGGATCGCCAACGACGGCGTCGTCATGCAGCCGTACGTGGTGAAGAAGATCACCGCGCCGAACGGATCGACGATCGTCCGGCACACGCCGAAGGTGCGCTCGCGGCCGATCTCCCCCGAGACCGCGAACGAGCTGACCGCCATGATGGAGTCGGTGGTCACCGGCGGCACCGGCACTGCTGCGCAGATCCCGGGTGTCGCGGTCGCGGGCAAGACGGGAACCGCGGAGACGGGCGCTGCGGGCGTCAACACCACCTCGTTCATCGCCTTCGCCCCCGCGAACGCGCCGCGCGTCGCGATCTCCGTCTTCCTCGAGAACCAGCACGGCGTCGGCGGTCAGACCGCGGCGCCGATCGCGAAGACGGTCATGGAAACCTTGCTCCGGCGGCGTCCCTAACCTGTAGGCGAGGATGCCGGGCCCCGACACCCTCATCGACCAGGTCTTCGACGGCCGCTACAAGGTCGTCCGCAAGCTGGGCACGGGCGGCATGGCGAACGTCTACCTCGCCGAGGACCAGGAGCTCGGCCGCCGGGTGGCGATCAAGATGCTCGACGACCGGCACGCCCAGGACGAGCAGTTCGTCGAGCGCTTCCGCCGCGAGGCGAAGAACGCGGCGGGTCTGTCCCACCCGAACGTCGTCTCGATCTACGACCGCGGCCAGGCCGAGGGCACCTACTACATCGCGATGGAGTACCTGGAGGGGCGCACCCTCAAGGAGCTCCTCGTCGCCCGCGGGCCGACCCCGATCGCGGTCGCGATCGACTACGCGCGCCAGATCCTCGCCGCGCTCGGCTTCGCGCACCGGAACGGCGTCGTGCACCGCGACATCAAGCCGCACAACGTCGCCGTGGCGCCGGACGGGCGCGTGAAGGTGATGGACTTCGGGATCGCCCGCGCGGGCGCGAGCCAGATGACCGAGACGGGGTCGATCATCGGCACCGCGCAGTACCTGTCCCCGGAGCAGGCGAAGGGCGCGCCGGTCGGGCCGGCGTCGGACATCTACTCGGTCGGGATCGTGCTCTACGAGATGCTGACCGGCGCGGTCCCGTTCACGGGCGACACGCCGCTCGAGATCGCGATGAAGCACCTCTCGGCCACCCCCGAGCCGCCGTCCGAGGTGCGCCCGGAGGTCCCGCACGAGCTGGACTCGATCGTCCTGCGCGCGCTCGCCAAGCGCCCGGCCGACCGCTACCAGAACGCCGAGGACATGGACGCCGACCTCGCCCGCGCCGCCCGCGGCCAGTCGGTCGCCCCCGAGACCGAGGAGGCGGCGACGCACGTGCTGCGCGGCGTCGGCGCGGCGACGGCGGTCTCGGCCGCTCCGACGGAGGTCGTCCGCCGCCCGCCCGGCACGACGCCGCCGGCGTACGGCCCGCCGACCGGCTTCTACGAGTACGAGGAGCCGATCCGCCGGCGCTCGATCTGGCCGTGGCTGCTCGCGGTGCTGGTGGTGGCAGCCGCCGTCGCCGGCGGCTGGTACGTGTACACGAAGGTTCAGGACCAGCTGGCCGCGACCAAGCCGGTCGCGGTGCCCTTCGTCGAGGGGACGAAGGAGGTGCTCGCCGTCGAGAACATCCGCAACGCCGGCCTGCACCCGGTGATCGCCCGGCAGCCGGACGACAAGGTTCCCGAGACGTTCGTCATCTCCCAGGATCCCAGCGCGGGCACGCGCACCGACAAGGGCAACCCCGTGCGGATCGTCGTCTCGACCGGCCTGCCGAAGGTGAACGTCCCGGGCGTGGTCGGCGACCAGGCGACCGACGCGGTCGCGGCGCTTACGGAGCGCGGGCTCAAGGCCAGGATCCACCACGTCAACTCCGACAAGGAGACCGGGACCGTCACCGGCCAGGACCCGGCGGCAGGCGAGCGCGTGCTCAAGGGCACGGGCGTGCGGATCAACGTGTCCGACGGGCCGAAGCCGATCGCGATCCCGCCGGTGGTGGGCGTCCCGTACGAGCAGGCCGCCGCCCAGCTCCAGGGCGCCGGCTTCGCGGTCGCACGCCGCGACGTCGACTCGAACGATCCCAAGGGCACGGTCGTCCAGCAGGACCCGGCCGCGAACAGCCTGGATTCGAAGGGCGCGACCGTGACCCTGTACGTCTCGAAGGGCCCGACCCAGTCGGCGGTGCCGGACGTGTCCAGCTTCTCCCGGACGGACGCGATCGCCACGCTCCGCAACTCCGGGTTCAAGGTCGTCGTCGAGGAGAGCGACGTCCAGGATCCGTCGCTGGACGGCGTCGTCCTCTTCCAGGCCCCGCAGGCGGGAAGCTCGGCGGAGCCCGGCGCGACGGTCACGATCACGGTCGGTCACTACACCGCGCCCCCGCCGCCGACGACGACGACCGAGACCGTGCCGACCGACACCGTGCCGACCGACACGACGGGCGCCGACACCACCCTGACCGACACGACCCCGGTCCCGTGAGCGCCCGCCGCCGGGTCGCGGTGCTGATGGGCGGACGCTCGTCCGAGCACCCGATCTCGCTCGCCTCGGCCCGGTCCGTGATCGCGGGCCTCGACCCGGAGCGCTACGAGGTGGTCACGGTCGAGATCGACCGGGACGGCCGCTGGGCCCTTCCTTCCGGACAGGCCCCGAAGGCGCTTGGCCCGGGGACGGTCCCCGGGACATTGCCGGTTCCGGCCGAGTCGGGCGAGGTCGCGGCCACGGTGGCCGGCGTCGAGGTCGTCCTGCCGATCCTGCACGGCCCGTTCGGGGAGGACGGTCGCCTCCAGGGGCTGCTCGAGATGGCCGGCGTCCCGTACGTGGGCGCCGACCACGCCGCCTCGGCCCTGTGCATGGACAAGGACCTCTTCAAGGCGATCATGCGCGACCAGGGCATCCCGGTGACGCGCAACGTGACGCTGCGAAACGGCGCCGCCCCGGAGAACCCGTTCGGCTATCCCGTGTTCGTCAAGCCGGCGCGGCTCGGCTCGTCGGTCGGGATCTCGAAGGCGCACGACGAGGAGGAGCTGCTCGCGGCGGTCGAGCTCGCCTTCCGCCACGACGAGAAGGTGCTGGTCGAGGAGTTCGTCTCGGGCGTCGAGGTCGAGGTCGGCGTGCTCGGCAACCGCGAGCCGTTCGCGTCGCTGGTCGGCGAGATCGACGTCACGCACAACGAGTGGTACGACTACTCGGCCAAGTACGACGAGGGCGAGATGGACCTGGTCGTCCCGGCCCGGATCGCGCCGGATCGGACCGCCCGCGTCCAGCAGCTCGCGGTGCAGGCGTTCGTCGCCACCGAGTGCGAGGGGATGGCGCGCGTCGACTGCTTCGTGCGCGACGACGGCGAGGTGCTCGTCAACGAGCTGAACACCATCCCGGGCTTCACCTCGACGAGCGTCTACGCCAAGCTGTTCGAGGCGTCCGGGATCGCGTACCCCGACCTCCTGGACCGCCTGGTCGAGCTCGCGCTCGAGCGGCACGAGCGCCGCGCACGGCTCAGCTATTAGCGGAATCGGTGACAGGCTTCAGCCTGTCACCGATTCCGTCTACAACGTCGCCGCGAGCCGGTCGGCGATCGCCGCCAGCACCTTGCCCTGGATCTCCGGCGAGTTGCGGAGCAGCTCCCTGAAGGCGCGGTCGGTGATGACGAGCGCCCGCATCGGCGCGGTGGCGGTGACCGTCGCGGTTCGCGCCTTGTCGGTGACGAGCGCGATCTCGCCGAAGAAGTCGCCTTCGCCGAGCGATCGCATCTGCCGGCCGTCGCTGGAGACGTCGGCGGTTCCCTCCAGCAGGACGAAGAACTCACGGCCCCGGGCGCCTTCCTGCGTCAGCACCTTCCCGGCCGGCAGGTCGACCTCGTCGGCCAGGCTCGCGACGGCCGCCAGCTCTCGCTTCGAGCAGTGCGCGAAGAGCGGAACCTTCTCCATCGCGGCGATCTTCGGGTCCGATTTCATCGGATCGGCGCGAGTCTACTGCCGATTCAGCGCGCCGTCACCTCGTTGACATGGCTGCGTGGATAGCCGGACGCGAGCCGCGTGATCCAGAGCAGGTAGTACCGACGCGCCGGATCGACGGACAGGGCGAACGTCGTCCTCGCCCCGACCGTCTGCGACGGGGAGACGGACGCGAACGGACCGTCCGAAGACGCGCCCGCCTCGACCTTCGCGACGTATCCGGGCGTGTCGGAGACGACGGTGAGCGAGCGCAGCTTCACCGGCCGCCCGGCGTCGAAGACGATGCCGACGCCGTCCTTGAGGTTGCCGAAGTCGACGTTGTCGTAGCGCTCGGTCTCCCAGAAGGTCTGCGGATTGCCGTCGGTCGCGTTCGCCACCTCCTCGTCGTGCTCCCGGCCGTCCCCGTTCGGGTCGTAGGCGTTGGAGGCGGCCAGCTGCACGGGCGCTCCTCCCGAGCCGTCGTTGCCGCCTCCCGATCCCGACCCGCGCGTGCCGAAGTACGCGCCGGCTGCGATCGCGAGCGCGACTCCCGCGACCAGCAGGAGCACGAGCGGCCAACGCCGCCGCCGTCGCCGGCGCGGGCGGTCGCGCGGCTGGACCTGCGGCGGGACGATCACCGTCCGGTCGGCGTCGGGGTCGCCGAGGCCCGCCAGGCACGCGCCGAGCTCGGCGACGAAGTCGTCCATCGACTGGAAGCGCTCGTCGGGATCCTTCGCCATCGCCCGCTGCAGAGCTGCGTCCACGCGGACCCGAACGTCCGGCCGCACCGCCGAGATGCTCGGGACGGGGTCGTTGACGTGGCGCATCGCGACCGAAACGAAGCTGTCGCCGGTGTAGGGCGGCTGCCCGGCGAGCAGCTCGTAGACGACCGCGCCCAGCGAGTAGACGTCGGTGCGGACGTCGACCTCGCGCCCCCCGGCCTGCTCGGGCGAGATGTACTCGCTCGTCCCGAGCACCGTCCCGGTCTGGGTCAGGCCGGCCTTCACGTCGAGCGACCGGGCGATGCCGAAGTCCGTGACCTTCACGTCGCCGTTGCCGAGCAGCACGTTCTGCGGCTTGACGTCGCGGTGGACGAGGCCCTGCGCGTGCGCGAAGGCGAGCGCGCGGCCGATCTGCATCCCGAGCTCGAGCGCGTCGCGCACGGGCAACGGCCCCCTCTTCCCGATCAGCTGCTTGAGGTTCTGGCCGTCCACGTACTCGAAGACGATGAACTGGCGGCCGTCGGCCTCGCCCCGGTCGATCACGGTGACGATGTTCGGGTGCGAGAGCTTCGCTGCGGCGCGGGCCTCGCGTCGGAACCGCTCGACGTAGTCCTCGTCGCGCGAGTAGTGCTCGTGGAGGATCTTGATCGCGACGTGCCGCTCGAGCAGCCGGTCGCGCGCGCGATGGACGCTGGACATCCCGCCCGTGCCGACCAGCTCCTCGAGCTCGTACCGATCAGCGATCAGGTCGCCGTCCATCTGCGTGGATTTTCCCTACGCCGGCGGGATTACGCGGCGAGCACGTGCTCGAGCGCCTGCTCCCAGACGTCGAGCGCCTCCTCGAGCTCGGCGTCCTCGATCGTCAGCGGGACGAGCACGCGGACGACGTTGGAGTAGATCCCGGCGCCGAGGAGCAGCAGCCCGCCTCGGAACGCGGCGTCGCAGACGGCCGTCACGAGCTCGGGAGCAGGATCCTTCGAGTCGCGGTCGTGCACGAGCTCGATCGCGAGCATCGCGCCCAGTCCGCGGACGTCGCCGACCTCCTCATGGCGCTCCTGCCAGCCGAGCATCCGTCCGCGGATCGTCTCGCCGACGGCCGCGGCGCGCTCGAGGACGCCCTCCTCGTCGATCACGTCGAGCACTGCGAGCCCGGCTGCCTGGGCGACCGGGTTGCCGACGTACGTGCCGCCGATCGCGGAGACGCCCGGCGCGTCCATGATCTCGGCGCGCCCGAGCACGCCCGAGAGCGGGAGGCCGGCGGCGACCGACTTGGCGATCGTGATCAGGTCGGGCTCGACGTCGTAGTGCTCGATCGCGAAGAGCTTGCCGGTGCGCCCGAACCCGGTCTGCACCTCGTCGACGACCATGACGATCCCGTTGTCGTCGCAGATGCGGCGGATCCCCTCGAGGAACTCCGGCGGGGCGACCACGAACCCGCCCTCGCCCTGGACCGGCTCGACCACGATCGCCGCCACGGTCTCGGCCGCCACCTGCGTGATCAGCATGCGCTCGAGCGCGGCGAGCGCGGCCTGCGCGTCGGGACCGCGGTAGTCGTTCGCGAACGGCACGCGGTAGACCTCGGGCGCGAACGGGCCGAGCCCCGCCTTGTACGGGTGGGTCTTGGAGGTCAGCGACAGCGACAGCAGCGTTCGCCCGTGGAACCCCCCCTCGAACGCGACCACCGCCGGGCGCCGGGTGAAGCTGCGCGCGAACTTGACCGCGTTCTCGACCGCCTCGGTGCCGGCGTTGAAGAAGGCCGCCTTGGCGGGGCCGGAGAAGGGCGCCCGCTCGAGCAGCCGCTCCGCGAGCTCGACGTAGGGCTCGTACGGGACGATCGTGAAGTCGGTGTGCGAGAAGCGGGCGAGCTGCTCCCGGGCGGCGGCGACCACCCTCGGGTGCGAGTGGCCGACGTTCAGGCAGCCGACGCCGCCGGTGAAGTCGATGAAGGTGTTCCCGTCGACGTCGGTCAGCCTCGCCCCGTGCGCCTCGGCGGCGAAGATCGGGAACGTCGGCGCCAGCGGGTCGGCCACGACTCGTTCCTTGCGCTCGAGGATCGAGCGCGAGCGCGGCCCCGGCAGCTCCGTCCGCAGCACGATCGAACGTGTCGCCGCCATGCCTCCCACGTTAGCGGAGCAGCCGGACTCGGCACGCAGCCTTCGATCTGGCAGACCGGCGGCACGAGGCCGATTCCGACCACGCCGCCGAACATAGAATCGGCGGCGTGGTCCTCTCCGACCGCACGATCGAGCGCCTGCTCGCCGAGGGGCGGATCGAGATCGACCCGTTCGACCGTGCCCTCCTCCAACCCTCGAGCGTGGACGTCCGCGTCGACCGGTACTTCCGCGTCTTCCGCAACTCGCGCTACCCCTACATCGACGTGAAGCAGGAGCAGGAGGACCTGACCGAGCTCGTCCAGGTCGACGGCGAGCCGTTCATCCTCCACCCCGGCGAGTTCGTGCTGGGCTCGACCCTCGAGCGGGTGCGGCTGCCCGACGACCTGGTGGCGAGGCTGGAGGGGAAGGCCCTTGCTCTCGACACCGTCGTTCCGACGACGCAGGGGTGGCGCACGATTGGCGAGCTCGAGCCGGGAGATCTCGTGTTCGACGAAGAGGGCTTCCCAACTGTCGTGTTGGCCGGAACGCCTCCGATGACGGGACATCCGTGCAGCGAAGTCACATTTTCGGACGGCACGTCGGTCATCGCCGACGACGGACATCTGTGGCGCACGATCGACAAGAAAGGACGCCGCTACGGCCGAAGCATCGATCGCGTTCGAACCACCTCACAGATCGCATCGACCCTTCGAGCGGACGAGGAACTCAACCATCACGTCCCACTCGCGGGGGCGGTCTGGTACCCGCAGCGCGACCTGCCTGTCGACCCTTACGTCCTGGGCGTCTGGATCGGAGATGGGACGTCGACCAAGGCCGAGATCACATGCGCTGACCGGGAGATCCTGGAAGAGGTGGCGCTCGCCGGCCACAGAGTCGCTCCCCAAAGGACGAGGCCTCTGACCTATCGGATCGGCGGAACAGGACACACGCGCGACATGGCGACAGGCCGCTATGCACGGAACGACTCGCTGTCGAGCACGCTGCGCGGCGAGGAACTCGTCGGCAACAAGCACATACCGGACGAATACCTGCGTGCCTCGATCGCGCAACGAGAAGCCCTGTTGCACGGCTTGATGGATACAGACGGGTACGTCGACAAGTTCGGGCGCTGTGACCTGACGACGGTTCGCGAATCGCTCGCCGAGCGGTATTGCGAGCTCATAGCCAGCCTCGGATTCCGCCCAAAGCTCACTCGCAAGCGTGCGGTCCTGAACGGTCGCTACATCGGGCCGAAATTCGAGGTCCAGTTCACGCCGGACCGTCCAGTGTTCCGACTTCCACGGAAGCTCGCCCGTCAGAAAACGGTGGGCAGGTTCCAGCGCTTTCGTGCCATTGCAGACGTCAGCCCGGTCGAGAGCGTCCCTGTGCGGTGCATCGAGGTCTCGTCTCCGAATGGGATGTTCCTCATCACGCGTGCGTTCATCCCCACCCACAACAGCTCACTCGGGCGGCTCGGCCTGCTGATCCACTCGACCGCCGGCTTCATCGACCCCGGCTGGGACGGGCACGTGACGCTGGAGCTCTCGAACGTCGCCAACCTGCCGATCACGATCTACCACGGGATGAAGATCGGCCAGCTCTCGTTCGTGCAGCTCTCCGAGCCGGCGTCGTCGCCGTACGGGAGCGACGGTCTCGGCTCGAAGTACCAGGGCCAGCAAGGGCCCACCCCCAGCCGCTACTGGAGAAACTTCCAGCAGTGATTCTCGTGACCGGCGGTACCGGCTTCGTCGGCCCGAAGGTCGTCCACGCGCTGCGGGCCGAGAACCGTCCGGTCCGCTGTCTCGTCCGCAAGCCGGTGAAGGCGGCGACGCTGCGCAGCTGGGGCTGCGAGGTCGTACAGGGAGATGTGACCGACGCGGAGAGCCTGGGCCGTGCGGCCGAGGGCTGCGAGACGGTCGTCCACCTGGTCGCGATCATCGCCGGGAGCCGCGCCGACTTCGAGCGGGTGATGGTCGAGGGGACGCGGAGGCTCGTCGGCGCGGCGCAGGCTGCAGGCGTCCGCCGGTTCGTGCTGATGAGCGCGCTCGGCGTCTCCGAGCAGACGAAGACGCTCGTCCCGTACTACGCCGCCAAGTGGGCGATGGAAAGCACCGTGCGCGAGTCCGGCCTCGAGCACGTGGTCTTCCGGCCCAGCTTCGTCTTCGGTCGCGACGGCGGCGTCCTGCCGCTCTTCGTGCGCCAGGTGCGGTGGTCGCCGGTCACGCCGGTCCTGGGCGCCGGCGAGCGGCAGCTCCAGCCGATCTGGGTCGAGGACGTCGCCGCGTTCTTCGCGGGAGCGGTCGACCTGCCGGCGGCCGCGAACCGGACCTTCGACCTCGGCGGCCCGGACCGGGTCACGTGGAACGAGCTCTACCGGCGGATCGCGCGAACGCTCGGCAAGCGGCGGTCGCGGGTGCACGTCCCGATCCCGCTCGCGCGGGCGGGCGCCGCGGTCGCGGAGCGCCTGCCCCGTCCGCTGCTCACACGCGACCAGCTGACGATGCTCGAGGCGGGCGACAACGTCGGCGACGCGACTCCGGCGCAGGAGACCTTCGGGATCGAGCCGATCTCCCTCGACGAGCAGCTGCGCCGAGCGACTTGAGATAGGGTCGCCGTCGTGCGCACGCTCGCCGTCCTGCTCGCCGCGGTGGGCCTCGTCGCGGCAGGCTGCGGCGGCGGCGGCGACTCCTCGAGCAAGCCGCTGACGAAGGCCGAGTACCAGGCCCGGCTCCAGCAGCTCTCGAACCAGATCGGCTCGGAGCTGAGGCAATCGATCGGCGCGTCGACCAAGCTGAAGAAGAGCGACGTCCCGAAGCTCCAGGCCGCCCTACGGTCGTTCGCCGGGAAGGTCGAGGCGCTCCACCCGCCGACCGCGGTCTCGGACCTGCACGAGCAGCTCGTCTCGGCGATGCGGGGCCTCGCCGACGACCTGCCGTCGCTGGTCACGCACCTCGACAACGCCAGCGACCCGTCCGAGGCGATCGCCGCCCTCTTCGGCGCCAACTCGATCCAGGCCCTGCTCCGGGTCCAGCAGGCGTACAAGGACAAGGGCTACGACATCAGCAGCCTGCTCGACGCAGGCTCGGGGCCGTAGCGGAACCTGGGGCAGGCCCGTCGGGCCAGTCCCTCTCCGTGCTCAGCAAAGACCGAGGGCCGCTTGCGCGGCCCTCGCATCCGGTCACCAGCCTGTACTAGCAGGGGCGCTTTCCTGCCGCCCCGTCTACGAGGGCGGCGGCGCTCACAGCGAGTGTCCCCCACGCTGGCTAGGCGATTCCCCTCTTCAGGTCCGGGGACACGCCCCTACCGGCTGGCACCTCCACTGCCCGTACTGTCGTCGCTCAAGTCGGACCACCTCCTTTCCGCGGTGATCTCACTCTAGCGATTGCGTCAGGACGACGCTCAGCTCGAGCCCGCGGTCGAGCGGCACGGTCACGCTCTCCAGGCCGGGGTCGGACTGACGGGCCCGCGAGTACGCGCCGAGCGTATCCTCGTGGGAGAGCACGTTGTCGGCGACGATCAGCCCGCCCGGCTCGACCTTCGGCCGAGCGAGCTCGAAATAGCCGTCGTAGTCCTCCTTCTCCGCGTCGATGAAGACGAGGTCGAAGACGTCGTCGATCGCCGGCAGCGTCTCGTGGGCGTCGCCCTCGACGAGCTCGGCCCAGTCCGCCAGCCTCGCCTCCTCGACGTTGCGCCGCCACGCCTCGCACTTCGCCGGGTCGTGCTCGAGCGAGAGGACCCGGCCGCCGAGCAGGCGGGCGCCGGCCGCGAGCCAGATCGTCGAGTAGCCGCGGGAGCCGCCGACCTCGAGCACCTCGCAGCCCGTCTGCGGTGCGACCAGGGCGAAGAGGAACCGGCCGGTCGTCGGCGCGACCGCGCGGGCGCGAACCTCCTGGGGCAGGCCGCGCGCACGCTCGCGGGCGTCCTCCTCCTCGAGCCGGGCGAGCACGGCCCGCACGCGGTCGTCGAGCATGTTCAGACCTCGACCCTGACGACGCCGTCGACGACGCGGACCGGATACACCTCGACCGGCTCGAACGCGGGCAGCGTCAGCGCCTCGCCGCTCCGGATGTCGAAGTTGGCCCCGTGGCGGGGGCAGATCACGACGCCGGTCTCCGGGTCGAACTCGCCCTCGCACAGCGGGCCGTCGTCGTGCGAGCAGCGATCCTCGATCGCGAAGTACTGCCCGTCGAGGTTGTAGACGCCGATCGAGACGAGCCCGGCCGTGACGATCCTCATCTCGCCCGGCGCCAGCTCCTCCGCCGGGCAGACATCCAGCTCGGGCACGTCCGGCGGCTTAGCGGAGCTCGAGGTCCTCGAGCTCGGCGAGCCCCTCGGGCAGCGGCGTGCCCTTGCCCTTGTGCAGCGCCAGCCTGAGCGTGGTCAGGCCGAGGATCGCGCACTTCAGCCGCACCGGCGTCAGCGGGATGCCGATCTCCTCGAGCAGGTCCTCCTTCGGCATCGCCGCCACCTCGCTCGCCTTGCGGCCCTTGACCATCTCGGTCAGCATCGACGTCGCCGCCTGCGAGATGGCGCAACCCCGCCCGGAGAACATCACGTCGTCGATCGTGTCGCCGTCCTCGCCGAAGGCGACGTAGATCGAGACCTCGTCGCCGCAGAGCGGGTTCTGCCCCTCCGCCTCGGCGTCGGCGTGCTCCATCACCCCGTGGCCGCGCGGGTTCTTGTAGTGGTCGAGGATGACCTCGCGGTACAGCTGATCGAACTCGCCGGCCACCCTAGCCCAGCACCTCCTTCACCTTGCGCAGGCCGTCGACGAGGCGGTCGATCTCCTCGGGGATCGTGTACAGGTAGAAGCTCGCCCGATTGGTCGCCGCCACGCCGAGACGGGTCATCAGCGGCTGGCAGCAATGGTGGCCGGCCCGGATCGCGATCCCTTCCCAGTCGAGCACCTGCGCGACGTCGTGCGGATGGACGCTGTCGACGTTGAACGACACGAGGCCCACGCGCCGGTCGGGCGGCGGCCCGTAGACGGTGACGAACTCGAGGTCGGCGAGCCGCTCGAGCGCGTACTCGGCGAGCTCGTGCTCGTGACGGGCGATCGCCTCCAGCCCGACCGCCTCCAGGTAGTCGATCGCGACGCCGAGCCCGTAGGCCTCGGCGATCGCGGGCGTTCCCGCCTCGAACTTGTACGGCAGCTCGTTCCACTGCGTCTCCTCGACCTTGACCGAGCGGATCATCGAGCCGCCGTAGTTGAAGGGCGACATCGACTCCAGCAGCTCGCGGCGCCCCCAGAGCACGCCGGCGCCTGTGGGCCCGCACATCTTGTGCGACGAGAAGGCGACGAAGTCGGCGCCGAGAGCCTGGACGTCGATCCTGCGGTGCGGCGCCGCCTGGGCGGCGTCGACGACCATGATCGCGCCGCGCTCGTGCGCCCATGCGGCCAGGCGCTCGATCGGATTGATCGTCCCGAGCGAGTTGGAGACGAGATTCGCTGCGACGACCTTCACGTTCGCGTCGCCCGCGACGTCGTCGAGCAGCTCCATCCGCAACTCGCCCTGGTCGTCGATCGGGAGCATCCGGAAGCCGGCGCCGGTCCGGCGGGCGATCTGTTGCCACGGGACGAAGTTCGAGTGGTGCTCGAGCTCCGTGACGATCACGAGGTCGCCGGGGCCGAGGTTGTCCAGGCCCCACGCGTAGGCGACGAGGTTGAGCGCCTCGGTCGCCTGGCGCGTGAAGATCACCTCGCGCGTGGAGGGCGCGTTCACGAACGCGCGCACCTTCTCGCGGGCGCCCTCGTAGCCCTCCGTGGCGCGCTCGGACAGCGTGTAGACGCCCCGGTGCACGTTCGAGTACGAGGTCGTGTAGAAGTCTCGCATCGCGTCCAGCACCTGGCGCGGCTTCTGCGAGGTAACCGCGGAGTCGAGGAAGGCCAGCGGCTTGCCGTGAATCGGCTGCTCGAAGACGGGAAAGTCGGCGCGGAGCCTGTGCGCGTCCAGCTTGGGGTGGGCCGTGACCGCCACGATCTCATCGTACCCGCCCGCCTCCGGCCGAACGCCGCGGTGTTTCTCCGTTCGCACTGCGGGCAATGCCGTGACCGGAATGCCAGGCCCCCCGACGACGCCCACGAGATCGCGGCTGAACGGCAGGCGCCCGAGGGCCGAGGCGGAAGACGCGCTCCGTGCCGCGGTCGACGCCGACGCCGCCGAGACCTGCCGTCGGCTGCTCGAGAACCTCGAGCTGGTCGTGCGCGGGAAGCGCCACGAGCTGAGGCTGGTGCTGGCCGCCGTCGCCTGCGGCGGCCACGTCCTGATCGAGGACGTTCCGGGCACCGCGAAGACGGTGCTCGCCCGGGCACTCGCACAGAGCATCCGCGGCGCGACGGTCGGGCGCATCCAGTGCACGCCGGACCTCCAGCCGACCGACGTCACGGGCCTCTCGATCTACAACCAGAAGACCCGCGACTTCGAGTTCCGCCCCGGCCCCGTGTTCGCGAACGTCGTGCTCGTCGACGAGGTCAACCGGGCGATGCCGAAGACCCAGTCGGCGCTGCTCGAGGCGATGGCCGAGACGCAGGTGACGGTGGACGGCGCCTCGCGGGCGCTCCCGCGGCCGTTCGTGCTGCTCGCCACCGACAACCCGATCGAGCACGACGGGACGTTCCCCCTGCCCGAGGCCCAGCTCGACCGCTTCTTCATGCGCCTGTCGCTCGGCTACCCGACTCCGGACGACGAGCTGGAGATCCTCCGCGACCAGCAGCACGAGCATCCGCTCAGCTCGCTCGGGCCGGTGGTGACGTCGGCTGCGGTCAAGGCGCTGCGGCCGGCGGTCGCCGAGGTCTACGTCGACGAGCTGATCCAGCGCTGGATCGTCGGTCTCGTCGGCGCCACGAGGCAGCTGGACACGATCGCGCTGAGCGCGTCCGTGCGCGGCTCCCTCGCGCTCGAGCGTGCGGTCCGGGCCTGGGCGCTGCTCGAGGGGCGCATGTACGTCGTGCCGGAGGACGTGGAGCTGCTCTTCCTGCCCGTGATCGCCCACCGCATCGTCTTCGCGCCCTCCTATCTCGCCACGATCCGGAAGCTGGGGCGCGAGGAGGCGCTCCGGCAGCTCTGGGAATGCTGCCTCGAGCTCGCACCGCGGCCCCAGGCTCTCTGAGCGGCGACCCCGTCGTGCCGCTCGTACCGCGGCGCCGGATCGCCGGGCTGCCCTACGGCGAGACCCGTTCCGTCCGGCGCGGAGGGCTCTTCGACCCGATCGGCTCGCGCCCGTACCGGCCCGGGGACGATCCGCGCCGGATCGACCGCCACGCCTCGGCCCGCCTGTCCTCGGTCAGCGACCGGGACGAGCTGATCGTCCGCGAGCACCACGCCGAGGAGCGTCTGCCGGTAGGGCTCGCGGTCGACCCGAGCCCGACGATGGCCCTCCACCCCCCGCCGTTGCCGTGGCTGCACAAGCCGTCGGCGGTGGAGGAGGTCGAGCGGATCGTGATCGCCAGCGCGCAGCGGATCGGCTCCCGGCTCACGCGGCTCGGCTCGCTGTCCGCCGACCTCCAGCCGGCGGCGCTCGGGACCGGCAGCATCGTCTTCTACCTCTCGGACTTCCTCGTGTTTCCGCCCGACGAAGCCTGGGAGAGCGCCTTCGCCCGGGGCTGGGACGTCGTCCCGGTGGTCCTCCAGGATCCGACCTGGGAGCAGAGCTTCCCGGACGTCGGGGGCGTCTGCATACCGCTCGCCGACGCCCAGGGCAACCCGCGACCGACGCTGCTCACGCGCCGGGAGGCGACCGGCAGGCGCGAGCAGAACGAAGCGCGCCACGCGTCGATCGTCGAGCGGCTCGAGGAGCTCGGGCTCGAGCCGGTCCCGGTCGGCACGTCCGACCCGGAGGTCGTCCTGGACGCGCTCCTGGGGTGGGCAGGCGGCCGACGCACGGCACTCGCATGGAGCGCCTGAGCGACTGGCGCGCGGCTGCGTGGCTCGCGTTCTGCCTCGCGGCGATCGCGGCGGCGGCGGCACTGCTCGTTCCCGCCGGCACCAGACACGACCGGGCACCCCCGGCCAAGCCGAAGCTGAATGCGACGCTCGTCCCGCGCACGCATCTCTTCGGTCAGCCGGTGACCGCGACGCTCCAGGTGCCCGCGGGCTTCTCCGTGCACGCCGGCTTCTCGCCCTACCACGTCGTCAGCCGCACCACGACGTCACACGCCGGGAACGTCACGTACCGGTTCGTGATCGACTGTCTGCGGTCCGTCTGCGTCGGGCCGCCGGGAGCGGAGCACCAGGTGCAGCTCCCGCCCGTGAAGATCGGCCTGCCGAACGGCAAGACCTTCGTCGGGCTCTGGCCGCCGCTGCGCCAGGCATCGCGGCTCGCACCGAGCGATCTCGCGGCGCCGGTGCTGCGCGGCGACCTCACCCCGCCCGAGAACGGGACCGGGAACGGCCACCGGCTGCTCTTCGGCATCCTCCTCGCCGTTGCCGCCGCGCTCGCCGTGGCCGCGGCGGCCGCGATCGGCCTCCGCCGGCTCGTCTGGCGGCCGGAGCCGTTCTGGGCCGGCAACGGTCGCCGCCGACCGTCCGACCTCGAGTACGCATTGCTCGTCACCGGCCTGGCCGCGGGCGGCGGCACCGGCGATCGGCGCGCGGCCCTGGAGTCCCTGGCCGTGGCGCTCGACCGCCGCGGGCTCGCCGACCTCGCTCGCCGGGCCCGCGACCTCGCCTGGTCGCCACGTCCGCCGGCCGGCGAGTCGGTCCGTCGCCTGGCCGACAGCGCGCAGCGCGCGGCGCGCGAGGAGCGGGTGTGAGCACGAGGCGGCTGCCGGTCGCCGACGCGGCGCTGCTGCGCCCGGCGACGACCCGCTCGCGCCGGCTGCGAGCGGCGCTGACCGTCGCTTCCCTCCTGTTGCTCGGAGCAGCGGTGCTGCTCGCCGCCCGGAGCCCGGGCCCGGCCGTTGCCGGCGCGGCGCGCGGCGGGGCGAGCACCGAGATCGTCCTCGACGTCTCCGGCAGCGTCGACTCGTCCTCACGGGCGGCCGGGGCGGCGCTCACGCGGCTCGCCCGCGCCGGCGGCCGCGCCGGCCTGATTCTGTTCTCCGACACCGCGCAGGAGACGCTGCCGCCCACGACGCCGGCGGCCCAGCTCCTGCCGTTCGCCCGGTCGTTCGCCCCGGCGAAGAGGTCGACGGCCGGCCCCTACCGGCTGCCACAGCTCGACTCGAACCCGTGGCGCCCGAGCTTCAGCGGCGGCACACGCATCTCGGCCGGCCTCGCGGCCGCCCGCGCTGCGCTGCGCCGCGACCGAGTGCACGGGTCGGTGCTGCTGATCAGCGACCTCGGCAACCCCGTCACCGACGCCGGGGCGACGAAGCGCCAGCTGATCGCGCTCGACCGGGCCGGGATCGGCGTGAAGATCCTGCCGCTGCCGAACGCGCTCTCCGCCGACCTGCGGTGGTTCCGGCGGCTCGAGGGCCCCGCGCGCTTCGAGCGCCCGCTGCCGGTTCGTCCGCCGCGCCGCCCGGCGACCGAGGCGGTCGGGTTCCCGCTTGCGCTGGCGGGCGCTGCCGCGCTGCTGGCGCTGGTGCTCGGGGCCGACCAGCTCGCCGGCCGCTCGCTCCGCTGGGGGGCGATCCGGTGAGACGGGCGGCCGCAATCGCCGCGCTGCTCGCGGTGGCCGCAGTCTGCGGCCTCGTCGCGTACGACACGCTCGGGCGGCGGCCGCACGGAGGCCGGGATCGCTGGACGCAGGCACTCGCAGCCGCCCGCAGGGCGGAATCGACGAAGGCGGAGCTGCCCGCGCTGCACGAGCGGAACCGGGCGTCGCTGCTCTTCCTCGGCCTCGCGCGGTCGGGGCAGGCGGCGAATCGCTCGCGGGCCGCGATGCTGGCCGGGTTGCTGCAGATCCGGAACGCCGCCGCCGACCCGACGCAGCGCCAGGCGATGATGGTCGAGGCGGCGCGATCCCTCCGGTATGCCGTCGGCCTCGACCGTGGGAACGACGACGCTGCCTACGACCTCGAGCTGCTGCTCGCGCGGGCGAGGGCCTCAGGTCACCCGATCGCGCAGGGCAAGCCGAAGCAGATCCGCAAGCACAAGGGCGGCCCCTCGGCGGGAGCGCCCGGCACGGGGTACTGATGGTCGAGTTCCTGACGCCGCTCGGCTGGCTCGTCGCCTGTGCCGCCCTGATCCCGATCGCCGCAGCTGTGCTCCGCGGGCGCCGCGACGACCGGGTGCGCCGGCTGCTGCGCCTGCCCCTCCCCGGGGTCGGCGCACGCGCGGGCGCAGCCGTCGCCGCCGTCGTCGCGATCTGCCTCCTGGCCGCAGCGACGGCGCGGCCTGCGATCCGGACGAGCGCGACCGGACGGATCCGAACCGACGCCCAGATCTTCTTCGTGATCGACGTCAGCCGCTCGATGCTGGCCCGCACCGAGGGCGGCCCGACACGGCTCGCGCGGGCGGTTTCGGCCACTGCGCAGATCCAGTCGGCGCTGGCGGACGTCCCCGCGGGGATCGCTTCGCTCACCGACCGCCCGCTGCCGGTTCTCTTCCCCACTGCGAACCACTCGGTGTTCTCGAGCGTGCTGCAGGAGTCGATCGGGATCGAGCGGCCCCCGCCCGAGGTCGGAACGCACATGCACGGCGTGGCGACGACGTTCGACGTGCTCAGCCAGCTGGCCACCGCCGGCTACTTCCCCAGGGACTCCAGGCGCCGGCTCGCCATCCTGCTCACCGACGGCGAGAGCAGCCTGTACAACCCCGCCGCGGTCGCTACCCAGCTCGCCCTCGGCCGCGTCGGCCTGCTCGTCGTGCGCTTCTGGCACGCGGGCGAACGCGTGTACACGAACGGCAAGGCCGAGCGGTACCGGCCCGACCCCCGGTCGCTGCCGCCGCTGCGCCTGTTGACGGCAAGGGGCCTCGGCGTCGTCGACGAGTCGAAGCTTTCCGCGGCCGAGCGCCGCGCCCGCCGCTGGCTCGGAACCGGCCCGTCGACGCCGACCGGCCGGCCGGAGCGGGTCGAGCTCGCTCCCTACGCCGCGCTGGCGGCGATCGTGCCGCTGGCGTTCTTACTCTGGCGGCGCGATCCCTAGCAGCCCTACGAGGCTGCAGCCGCCGCAGGAATCCGGTTCTCCAGCGCCTCGGCGAGCGCCTCGCGCACCGGCTCGAGCTCGATCCGGTCGAGGACGTCCTGGAAGAAGCCGCGGACGATCAGGCGCTCGGCCTCCGAGCGGGAGAGGCCGCGCGACATCAGGTAGAAGAGCTGCTCGCGGTCGACCTGGCCGAGCGTCGCCCCGTGCGTGCAGCGGACGTCGTTGGCGAGGATCTCCAGGCCCGGGATCGAGTCGGCGTGCGCACGCTCCGAGAGGAGCAGGTTGCGGTTCTCCTGGTAGGCGTTCGTCCTCTGCGCCTCGTGCTCGACCCGGATCATCCCCCGCCAGACGGTCGTCGCCTGGTCGCGGAGCGCGCCCTTGAAGGCGAAGTCGGAGGTCGTGCTCGGCGCCATGTGCTCCTGAAAGGTGTCGTAGTCGAGGTGCTGCTCGCCGTCGGCGAAGTAGGCGCCCGTGACGCGCGAGGTCGCGCCCTGGCCGGCGAGGTCGTTCTGGATCCGCGTCTTGCCCTTCCGGGAGCCGAAGCCGCCGGCGACCCAGTCGAGCTCGGCGTCGCGCTCCACTCGCGCGTGGTGGGTGGCGAAGTGCCACGTCCCCCGCGAGAGGTTCTGCAGCGAGACGTACTCCAGCTTGGCTCCCTGCTCGACGAACAGCTCGACCGCGGCATTGGTGTAGGCGGCGAGGTCCGGCGAGGCCGACGCGTACTCCTCGATCAGGCTGAACCGCGCGCGCTCCTCGGCGACCACGAGCAGGCGCCAGAACAGCGACCCGTCGGATGAGGAGTTCGCGATCCGGACGTACAGCGGCTGGTCGAGCTCGACGCCCTTCGGCACGCGGACGAGCAGGCCGTGCCGCCAGCTCGCGGCGTTGTGGGCGGTGAACTTGTCGTCCGCGCCGACGAGCGTGCCGAGCAGCTCGTGCTCGGCCAGCGGCTCGAAGACGATTCCGTCCGGCGCGCGCTCGATCTCGATCCCCTCCTCGCCGACGACGGCCAACCCGGCCACGTCGATGTCGAGCATGGGGACAGTCCCGATAGGTACGGAGTGGCCGTTCTGGACGAAGGCGTCCGGGTCGAAGTCCCTCAGGTCGGTGAACCGCCAGGCCTCCTGCGACGTGTCCGGCAGGGGCAGCTCGCGGTAGCGCTCGAGCAGCTGGGAGCGATCGGCGGGCATCAGGGCGTGCTTCCGTCCGGATACGCCGCGTATCGGTGGTGGAGGACGAACGCGTTCCCGTCGGGATCCGCGAAGAACGCCATGTGGCAAACCCCGGTGTCGTAGACCTCGGGGAACATGAACTCGACTCCGCCCGCGCGGAGGCGATCCATCGACGCAGCCACATCGGGGACTCGAAGCGCGATCGCGAACTCGGGCTCGTAGCCGCCGTCGAACGCGTGACGCTCATCGCCCTTCTGCTCCGGCGTACTGGTGATCAGACCGACGTTCCCGGCGTCGAACTCCGGCCACTCGTCGTTCGACTGCGGGTTCCGCGGGAGGCCGAGCGTGCCGCCGTAGAACTCGCCCGCGGCCGAGCGGTCGCGCACGTTGACGCCGACGAAGTCGGTGCGCTCCACGTCGGTCGCCGGCTTCTCGAAGCGCTCCGCGGGTGCATACCGCCGATGGAGCAGGAAGCGGTTCCCGTCCGGGTCGGCGAACGGTGCGCCGTTGCAGACGCCGGAATCGAACGTGTCGATGCCGAACTCGACGCCGGCGCCCTCGAGCTCTGCGCGCGCCTCGTCCACGTCGCGCACGCGGAGACCGATTCCGCCGCCGAAGGTCGAGAGCCCGATCGTCAGGTTGCCGGTCTCGTACTCGACCCAGCGCTCGCCCGAGGAGGTCGGGTTCCGGGCGAGCCCGAGCACCTCCCCGTAGAACGCGTCCGCAGCCCGCAGATCGTCCACCGGAACGGCGATGAAGTCGACGTGCTCCACGCGCATCTCAGTCGCGCGGGGCGTAGCGGCGGTGGAGCATCAGCGTGTTGCCGTCGGGGTCGTGGAGGACGGCCATGTGGCAGACACCGGTGTCGTAGGTGTCGGCCACCTCGACGCCCCTGGAGACGAGCTCGGTGCGAGCCGCCTCGACGTCCGGGACGCGGAGCGCGATCGACGCCGTGTGGGGGCCGGTGAACTCCCGCCCGATCTTCGTCGGGTCCAGGAGGTACAGGCTGACGTTCTCGCCGAGCTGGAACTCGGGGAACTCCAGCTTCCCGATCTGCTCGAGCCCGAGCGTGTCGCGGTACCACGCCGTCGACCGCTCGAGATCCGTGACCGGCACGGAGACGAAATCCGTGCGCTCGACGATCACGGCCTCAGCCGACACCTCGGAAATCGGCTCGCCGATTTCCGTCAGCCAACAGAGCCTTCCATCTGCAGCTGGATCAGCCGGTTCATCTCGACCGCGTACTCGAGCGGCAGCTCTTTCGTGATCGGCTCGACGAAGCCGGAGACGATCATCGCGGACGCCTCGGCCTCGGAGAGCCCTCGGGACATCAGGTAGAAGAGCTGCTCCTCGCCGATCTTGGACACGGTCGCCTCGTGGCCGATGTCGACGTCGTTCTCGTCGATGCGGATGTAGGGGTAGGTGTCGGAGCGCGACTCCTCGTCGAGGATCAGCGCGTCGCAGACGACCTTCGACCGCGAGCCGTGCGCGCCCTTGGCGACCTCGAGCAGCCCGCGGTAGCCGGCGCGGCCGCCGTTCTTCGAGATCGACTTCGAGGTGATCACCGACGAGGTGTTCGGCGCGACGTGGACGGCCTTGCCGCCGGCGTCCTGGTGCTGGCCGGACCCGGCGAACGCGATCGAGAGCACCTCGCCGTGGGCCCCCTCGCCCATCAGCCAGATCGCGGGATACTTCATCGTCAGCTTCGAGCCGAGGTTGCCGTCGACCCACTCCATGGTCGCGTTCTCGTAGGCGACCGCCCGCTTCGTGACGAGGTTGTAGACGTTCGTCGACCAGTTCTGGATCGTCGTGTACCGGCAGCGCCCGCCCGGCTTGACGATGATCTCGACCACGGCCGAGTGCAGCGAGTCGGACGAGTAGATCGGGGCCGTGCAGCCCTCGACGTAGTGCACGTACGCGCCCTCGTCGACGATGATCAGCGTGCGCTCGAACTGGCCCATGTTCTCGGCGTTGATGCGGAAGTAGGCCTGGAGCGGCATCTCGATCGAGACGCCGGGAGGCACGTAGATGAACGACCCGCCGGACCAGACCGCCGAGTTGAGCGCGGCGAACTTGTTGTCGTTCTGCGGGATCACCTTGCCGAAATGCTGCTTGACGAGCTCCTCGTGCTCGCGCAGGCCCGAATCCATGTCGAGGAAGATCACGCCCTTCGACTCGAGGTCGGCCTGGAGCTTGTGGTAGACGACCTCGCTCTCGTACTGCGCGCCGACGCCGGCGAGGAACTTGCGCTCGGCCTCGGGGATGCCCAGCCGGTCCCAGGTCTGCTTGATGTCGGGCGGCAGGTCCTCCCAGGACGAGGCCTGCTTCTCGGTCGGGCGGATGTAGTAGTAGATGTTGTCGAAGTCGATCCCGCTCATGTCGCCGCCCCAGCGCGGCAGCGGACGGGCCTCGAAGAACTCGAGCGACTTCAGCCGGAACTTCCGCATCCAGTCGGGCTCGTCCTTGTGCGCCGAGATCGCCTCGACCACCTCGCGGGAGAGCCCGCGGCCGGACTTGAAGAAGTAGTTCTCCGGATCGTGGAAGCCGTACTTGTAGTCGGCGCCGATCTCGGCGACGACCTGGGTCTCGGTCTTCTCGCTCACGCTGTCGCCTCTTCCAGCTCGGGGATGAACGCCCTGTAGCCCTCGGCCTCGAGCTGCTGCGCCAGCTCCGGCCCGCCCTCGGCCACGATCCGGCCGTCGGCGAACACATGGACGAAGTTGGGCTTGATGTAGTTGAGCACACGCGGGAAGTGCGTGATCACCAGCGCGCCCATCTCTGGCCCGACGAGCCGGCTGACCCCGTTGCCGACCACCTTGAGCGCATCGATGTCGAGCCCGGTGTCGGTCTCGTCGAGCACCGCCAGGCGCGGCTTGAGCATCGCCAGCTGCAGCATCTCCATCTTCTTCCGCTCGCCACCCGAGAACCCGTCGTTGATGTACCGCTGGGCGAGCTCGCGCGAAACGTTCAGCTCCTCCATGCGAGCGAGCAACTCCTTGCGGAACTCCGGGATCGGGATGGGATCTTCCTGGCCCGCGCGCGCCTTGCGGATCGCGTTGATCGACGAGCGGAGGAAGTTCGTCACGGTCACGCCCGGGACCGCATGCGGGTACTGGAAGGCGAGGAAGAGGCCGCGCTGGGCGCGCTCGTCCGCCTCGAGCTCGACGAGGTTCTCGCCCTCGAAGAGGATCTCGCCCTCGGTGACCGCGTACGCCGGATGACCCATCAGCGCGTAGGCAAGCGTCGACTTCCCCGAGCCGTTCGGCCCCATGACCGCGTGCACCTGGTCGGCGTCGATCGCGAGGTCGACCCCCTTGACGATCTCCTTGCCGGTCTCCTCGTGGGAGACGTGGAGGTTCCTGATCTCCAGCAATGCCATCGCTCTAGTCTAGCCAAGCCGGAAATCCAGCCGATGCACCCCCAAACGCGCTAGGCTTGGCACATGCCGGAAATCGGAATCACGGGCCTGGTGGTCATCCTGATCGTGGCGCTGCTCGTGTTCGGGCCGAAGCGCCTCCCCGAGATGGGCAAGTCGCTCGGCCGGGGCATGCGCGAGTTCAAGGACTCGATCAGCGGCAAGGACGACAAGCCCGAGCTCCATCCGCCTTCCGCCGACGACAGCACGCCGCCCTCGAACTAGCCGATGAGGCTGTATCCGCGGCGTCTCCGCCACGGCGAGGAGGCGACGCTCGTCGAGCATCTCGGCGAGCTGCGTACTCGCCTCTTCATCGCGCTCGGGGCGATCCTGGTCGCGTTCATCGTCACGTACGTCTTCCACGGCCACATCCTCGACTGGCTGAACCGGCCCCTGCCGGACAACCTGAAGAAGCCGGCGACCTTCAGCCCGATCGAGCCGTTCTCGACCTCGATCTGGGTCAGCCTCTGGGCCGCGTTGGTGATCGCCCTGCCGATCGTCTTCTGGCAGCTGTGGGCGTTCCTCGCTCCCGCCTTCTCGGAGCACTACCAGCGCTCGATGGCGATGCTGGTCGCCTTCGCCGCGGTGCTCGGGCTCGGCGGCCTCGCCTTCGGCTACTGGGTCGTGCTCCCGCCCGCGATCCACTTCCTGACGAACTACGACTCGTCGCACTTCCAGATCCTGCTGCGCGCGAAGGACTACTACCGGTTCGTCACGTTCGTGCTGATCGGCGTGGCGCTGGCGTTCGAGGTGCCGGTGTTCGTGCTCGGACTCGTCCGGCTGCGGATCATGACCGCGGCGATGCTGCGGCGGACCTGGCGCGTGGGCGTCTTCGTCATGGTCGTGATCGGCGTGATCCTCCCCGGCGTCGATCCCGTGACGACGATCCTCTCGGTCATCCCGCTCGTCCTGCTCTACGTGCTCTCGATCGGGCTCGCGACGTTCTTCGAGCCGCGCTGGCGCGCGGCCCGGGACGCGCCGGTCGAGGCGACCGACTTCTAGGCGCACCCCGGGGTCGGAGCCGGGCGCGTCGTCGCGCTCGAGGACCATGACGAGGTCTTCCATCTCCTCGCCCCCGATAGGCCTCGGACCTACGGCAGGTCGCGCCGCCCGAACGCGGCCAGGGCAGCGGCGCCGACGAGCACGAGGTAGGCGGCCGCCCAGAGCACCACGCCGGCCCCGCCGCCCGCAGAGCCGCCGAACGGCCCGAGCTCCAGCGCGAAGCGCTCGAAGCCGGTCGTTCCGGAGGTGATCACGTGCAGCGCGTCCTGGTAGAGCGCCTCGAAGGGGAGAGCCCACGACGTCCACCGGCCGATCGAGCGCAGGGTGTCCGAGCCGATCGCCCGGCCGATCTGCGCGAGCAGGCCGGCGACGAGCCCGCCGCCGAAGATCATGAACACGGCGATCCCGTTCGCGGTCGCCGTCAGGAAGATCGAGCCGAGCAGCGAGAGGGCGACCACGATCACGACGGCGAACGCGAGCTCGGCGCCGGCGGCGACGACGTCGTCCGGCCACCAGCCCCCGATCAGCCCGGTCGTGATCGTCTCGATCGCGAAGAGGACGGCGACGTAGGACGCGCAGACGCCGGCGGCGGCCAGGAAGCGCGAGAGCAGCAGGGTACTGCGGCCGAGAGGACGCACGACGAGCGGCTGGAGCAGCCCGCGCTCGGCGTCGCCGCGCACGGCTCCGAGCGTCAGGAAGATCGCCAGCACCGTGCCGAGGAAGAGCGTGGCGAACATCGCCAGCCCGAGCACGGTCGCGCCGGTGACGACGGTCGGGTCGAGGCCGATCTGGTCGGGCGCGACGAACCCGGCCGTGTCCCGGAAGGCCCGCCAGACGCCGATCCCGTACAGGGCCAGGAAGGCCGCCGAGAGGAGCAGCACGATCAGGAAGACCTTGCGACGCATGCTCTCCCGCAGGGCGTAGCCCGCGATCACGGCGACATCGCTCACGTCACGCTTCTTTCACGGTCTTGTCACGTCGGCGTGGGGGTCTGACCCCGAGAACGCCCCGAATTGCAGGGACTGTGGACAACTGCAGGACGATCTCACTCCACCGCCTCGAGGTAGACGTCCTCGAGCGTCGTCGCCAGCACGCGGACGCCGTAGACCTGCTCGCCCTCGGCGACGAGCCTGGCGACGATCGCCGGCGCGTCGCCGCGGGTGGCGTCCTCGAACAGACGAACCCCGGAGCCGGTCTCGACCTCGACCCCGCGCGCCCGCGAGAGCTCGGCCGGCCTCCCCTCGGTCACGAGCCGCCCGCGCGAGATGATCGCGACCCGGTCGCACACGAGCTCGATCTCGCTCAGCAGGTGCGAGTTGAGCAGCACCGCGTGGCCCCGGGAGCGCAGCCGCTCCAGCAGCTCGCGGACGGTGCGGCGGCCGGACGGGTCGAGCGCGCTCGTGGGCTCGTCCAGGAGCAGCACCCGCGGGGCGCCGACCAGCGCCTGCGCGATCCCGAGCCGCTGCTGCATGCCCTTGGACATCTGCTCGATTCGCCGGTCGCGCGCCTCCGCCAGCTCGACCAGCTCGAGCAGCTCGGAGCGCTCCGCCGCGCCCCCCTTCGATCCCGCCAGACGCTGGTGGAGGACGAGCAGCTCGTCGGCGCTCACCCAGCCGGGAAAGCGGAAGAGCTCCGCGAGGTAGCCGAGCGACCGGCGGGCAGCCGACGACCCCGCGGGGGCGCCGCAGATCTCCGCACTCCCTTCGCTCGCGCGCACGAGCCCGCAGGCGATCTTGACCAGCGTCGACTTGCCCGCCCCGTTCGGCCCGAGCAGCCCGACCAGCTCGCCCTCGGCGACCTCGAGGTCGACGCCGTCCAGGGCGCGCAGGCGGCCGTACCGCTTTCCGAGGCCGCGGACGGCCAGCGCAGCAGGCATCCGTCGAGTCTAGGCGCGGCCGAACACTACGATCGGCGGGTGACCTCAGCCGCCACCCCGTACCCCAAGATCGAGCTGCACGTCCACCTGGAGGCGACCATCCAGCCCGAGACGCTGCTCGCGATCGCGAAGCGGAACGGCGAGGCGCTCCCGGCCGACACCGTCGAGGGGCTGCGCGAGCTCTACCGGTTCCGCGACTTCGACCACTTCATCGAGGTCTGGATCCTGACCACGAACTGCCTGCGCACCGAGGAGGACTTCCGACAGGTGGTCGTCGACTACGCCGCCGAGGCGAAGCGCCACGGCGCCCTCTACCTGGAGGCGATCTTCTCGCCGATCGAGCGCACCTGGCGCGGCGTCGCCTGGGACGAGATCTTCGAGGGCTACTGCAGCGGCGCCCAGCTCGCCCGCGAGCTGCACGGCGTCGAGGTACGGCTGAACCCCGACATCACGCGCAGCGCGCCGCTCGACGACGCCCACGCCCTCGTGCGCCACGCCGCCCGCTACCTCGACCGCGGCGTCGTCGCCGTCGGGCTCGGCGGCGAGGAGGCCCACTACGCGAACGCGCCCTTCGCGCCGGCCTTTCGCGAGGCCCGCGCCCACGGGCTCGGCTCGGTGCCGCACGCGGGCGAGGTCGTCGGCCCCGAGTCGGTCCGGAGCGCGCTCGACCTGCTGGAGCCGGACCGCATCCGCCACGGCTTCCGAGCGATCGAGGATCCCGGGCTCGTCCGGGAGCTCGCCGACCGCGGCCTCGTCCTCGACGTCACGCCGATCTCCAACGTGCGGACCGGGGCCGTCGCCTCGTTGGCCGACCACCCGCTGCCCGAGCTCGTGCGCGCGGGCGTGCGCTGCTCGGTCTCGACCGACGACCCGGTGATGTTCGACACCGACCTGACCCGCGAGTACGAGGCCGCCGAGCAGCTCGGGCTCGAGCCGGAGACGCTCTACGAGGCGGCGCTCGCCGGCGCGCTCTGCGACGACGAGACGAAGGCCCGGCTCGAGCGGCTCGGGGCGGCGCACGACTGGGAGTCGACCGCGGCCCAACCCCGCTAGGCTGTCCCTTCGGAATGGCACGTGCCGCGGCAAAACGCCGGCCCCCTGCGCGTCGTCACGACACGGGCCGGAAGCACAAGGACTCGGGCGGTCAGCGCTACGAGGACGCCCTGTTCTTCAACAGGCTGCGGACGCACGCGAAGTGGGTGTTCGTCTTCCTGATCGTCGTCTTCGCGTTCAGCTTCGTCCTCTTCGGCGTCGGCTCGTCGAGCCTGGGCCTCGGGGACATCTTCAACGGCGTCCGCGGCGGCGGCGGCAACCCCTCGATCGACAAGCCGCTGAGAGCGACCGAGCAGAACCCGAGGAACGCCCAGGCCTGGAAGGACCTCGCGACGGCGTACGACGCGAACGGTGACTACACGCTCGCGCTGCCGGCGTGGCAGCAGTACACCCAGTTGCGGCCGAAGGACGCGGACGGGCTGAACGCGCTCGCCCAGGACCTCGGGCAGCAGCTCCAGGCGCAGTCGGCCGACGCGCAGAACGCGCAGCTCCAGGCCCAGCAGGGCCAGCCCTCGACGCTCGGGCCGCCGAGCGACTCGCCGCTCGGCCGCGCGCTCGGCAGCCTCTCCGACCCCGTCGGCCAGTCGGAGAGCACCTCGGCGACGAGCGACTTCCAGAACGCGCTCGCGGCGCTCCAGGCGACGTCGTCGCAGCTGGTCACGACCTTCCAGAAGCTCGCCAAGCTCCAGCCCACCGAGCCCGGCGTCCAGCTCCAGCTGGCGCAGGCGGCGGAGACTGCCGGGGACGCGACGACCGCGATCGCGGCCTACAAGCGGTTCATCGAGCTGGCGCCCGACGACGCGTCCGCCCCGCAGGCGAAGGCCCGGATCAAGACGCTGGAGAAGCAGCTCGCCGCCTCGTCCGCGACAGGGCAGGGTTAGACTCGTCCGGCAGCGAGAGGACGCCGTACTCGTACCGCCAGCTCGAGGGGACGCCGTGAACTTCGATTTCAACCGGGGGCCGAAGCACCGCCGCGCCCTGGCTCTGTGCGTTGCGCTCGCCGGCGCCGCGCTCGCAACCGCCGGCTGCGGCACCGGGGGCATCTCCTCGGGGGCGGCCGACAGGGCGAACGGCAAGGAGCTCTTCGTCAAGAACTGCGGCTCGTGTCACACGCTCGCCGATGCCGGCACCCAGGGCAAGATCGGCCCGAACCTCGACGACGCCTTCGCGGGGCCACGGGCGCAGGGGTTCAAGGAGTCGACCATCCGCAACGTCGTCCACGACCAGATCCTCTTCCCCGTCTCGAACCCGTCCGGCCTGGACGTCGGCAAGAACGGCGTCGAGCAGCGGGTCACCGGCATGCCGGCCAAGCTCGTCACCGGCGACGACGCGAACGACGTCGCCGCCTACGTCGCCTCCGTCGCGGGCCTCCCGCCGGGCGGCACCACCACCGGCGGAACGACGACCGCGCCGCCTCCGCCCCCGCCCACCACCACCCAGGCGACCACGACGCAGGCGACGACCACCCAGGCGACCACCACCACCGGCGGCGGCTCGGACCTCGTCGCGCAGGGCAAGCAGGTCTTCGAGACCGCCGGCTGCACCAGCTGCCACACGCTGAAGGACGCGGGCGCGAGCGGGACGGTGGGGCCGAACCTCGACGACGCGAAGCCGCCGAAGGACCTCGTCGTCGACCGGGTGACGAACGGCAAGGGCGTGATGCCGTCGTTCAAGGGCCAGCTGACGGCGCAGCAGATCGCCGCGGTCGCCGCGTACGTGTCGACCGTCGCAGGCATGTAGCTCCACGAGCTCGCCCCGCCTTCGACTCCCTTGCCGCGATGCTGCACACGCGTCTACCCTGGACGTGTGGACCTCCGTAACCGCCGGACGTCGAACGAGCGGCTCGTCGTGCTGGCCGGGCTCGGCGTGGCTTCGGCGCTCTGCCTCGGGCTCGAGCTCGTCCGCGAGCAGCGCTACGACGCGTTCAGCTACCGGTTCCTGATCTGGAACCTGATCCTCGCCTGGATCCCACTCCTGCTCGGGTTGTTCGTGTACGACCGCTACCGGCGCGGGCGGCCGCTGCTCGCGCTGGCGCCGGCGCTCGTGCTCTGGCTGCTGTTCCTCCCGAACGCCCCGTACATCGTCACCGACTTCGTCCACCTGTCCAGGCGGAGCCACGCTCCGCTCTGGTTCGACGGCGTCGAGCTCTCGGCGTTCGCGTGGACGGGCATGCTGCTCGGCTTCGTCTCCCTCTACCTCGTGCACGCGGTCGCGCGGCACCGGTTCGGCCCGGCGCCGAGCTGGCTCGGGGTCTTCGGCGTGCTCGCGCTCGTCTCCGTCGGGGTCTACCTGGGCCGGGTCAAGCGCTGGAACAGCTGGGACCTGCTCACGCAGCCCGGCGCGCGGCTGGCCCAGCTGCACGCGCACCTCGACGACCCCGCCTCGCTCACCCGGGCGATCGGCATCAGCCTGGCTGTGACGTGCCTGCTGGCCGCGGCCTACCTCGTCTTCTACGTGCTGATGGGCGTGCGGCTCGAGGCTCCCGCCACCCGGGCGACCCACTCGGACCGCTAGACCGGCTCGGCCGAGGTCGCCTCGGCCTCGAGGTCGACCACGACGTGCGTGATCGGAACGGCGAACCGCTCGCGGGCCGAGCCGACGACGCCCTGCTCGAGCCAGTTCGACCGGCCCTCGGGGTGCGTGGAGATGACGATCAGGTCGGGGCCGAACGTGCGCAGGGCGTCCTCGATCGCCTGGACCGGGTCGGCGTCGCCGACCTCGCCCCGTGCCGGGATGCCGAGCTGCTCGAGCTGGGCGATGCTCCGGCCGAGGCGCTCCTCCGCGGCGGCGCGCGCCTGGTTTTCGTCGGACGTCCAGTGCTTCAGCTTGCTGTTCAGGGCGGGGCTGACGACGAGCACGTTGGCCCGGCCCTCCTCGACCGCCCGGCGGATCTCGTCCCGAAGGGCGGCTCCGGCGACCGTCTCGTTGGCGACCACGAGGATGCGCCGCTCGTCCTCCCCCACACGCCGGCGCGGAGCGACGGGCGGCCGCTCCCGCGTCTCCCGGCGCAGGACCCAGACGGCCACGGCGGCGGAGAGCACCACGAACACGCCGAGCCCCCACCAGCGGCCGCCGACCGCTGCCGCGATCGCGATCGCCCCGAAGTAGACGACGGCGCCGATCACCAGCCGGAAGGCGTCGGCTTCGCTTCGAAACGGATTCTTCATCCGGGACCTCCTTCCCCGGCGCGGCGATTGCGACTCAGATGATGTAGACCGTGAAGTACACGACGATCCACATTACGTCGACGAAGTGCCAGTAGATCCCGGCGAGCTCGACGCCGTGGTGGTGCTCGGCCGAGTAGTGGCCGCGGAAGGCCCGGATCGTCGTGACCAGGAGGATGCTGAGGCCAACGAACACGTGGGCGCCGTGCAGGCCGGTCAGGTTGAAGAAGATCGTGGTGAAGGCGTTGTCGCGCGGCGCGAAACCGATGCGGGCGTACTCGATGATCTGCGTCGCGAGGAAGGTGAAGCCCATCAGGAACGTGAGCACGAGCCCTGCCTTCAGACCCGTCCTGGTGCCCCGCTTGATCGAGGTCAGCGCCCAGTGCACGGTGAAGCTCGACGTGACCAGGATCGCCGTGTTCACCCCGGCGACGAAGACCGGCAGGTGGAAGCCGATCGGCGGCCAGTGCGGCGGGTTGTTGACGACGCGGACGAAGAAGTAGGCCGTGAAGAACGAGCCGAAGAGCATGACCTCCGACCCGATGAACATGAGCATGCCCAGGACGCGGGGGTCGACGGCCGAGCTCGCGTTGGCGGCAGGGGGCCCGTGGTGGTGCTCTTCGGCGTGAGCGTGCGCGCTCATGCGGTCACCGGTGCTTCCACGGGCTCGACCTCCACGTGCTCGACGGGCAGGCCGGTCGATTCCCGCAGCCGCGTCACCACGTCCTTGCGCAGCCAGCTCGACCTCGCCTCGCCGGGGAACGTCGAGACGATGATCTCGTCGACGCGCTCGTCGTACACGGCGTGCATGGCCGCCGTGTAGGGATCGGGGTGCGCGATCTGCCCGTGGGCGTCGAGCCCCGCGCCGCGCAGGGCCGCGAGCGCCCGCCGCAGCCGGCGCTCGGCCTCGGGGTGGCCGTGCCTGACCGGATCGCTCTGCGGGCAGATGAGCATGAAGCTCGCCGGCGGCTGCCTGGCCGCGCGCTCCTTGATCTTCGCGAGCAGCGCGTCGCCCAGCACCGTCTCGTTGGCGATCACGAGCACGTTCGCCTCCCCGCCCTCGCGCGCCAGGTCGACGACCACGTGCTCGACCGGGATGTCCCCCGCCACCTTCCTGATCCCCCCGAGCACGTCCCGACGGAGCCAGCCCGACTTCTGCTCCGGATGCGTGGAGAGCACGATCCCGTCCACGGGCGGCTCGAGCTGGGCGAGCGCGTCGCGGACCGCGTCGACCGGATCGGCGTCGACGACGAAGCCGTCCGCGGCGATGCCTGCCTCGCGCAGGTCGGCCAGAGCCTTGTCGAGACGCCTGCGCGCCGCGGCCCGGCGCGTGTCGTCGTAGACGACGTACCCCTCTCGCGGCGCGTTCACGGGGCACACGACCGTCACCTGCACGCCGGCGCCGTCGTGGCGCTGCACCGCCGCGGTCAGCTCCTTGCCCGCCACCGTCTCGTTCGCGACGACGAGCAGGTGGCTCACGTGTTGACCTCTTCCAGCTCGACCGTGCGGTCGCCGTTGAAGACGGCGTGGCGGGCGTCGGGGACGCCGTACTCGTACGGGTTGCCGACCACCTGGGGCAGCTCGTCGAAGTTGAAGTACGGCGGGGGCGAGGAGACCTGCCACTCGAGCGTCCGCGACCGCCACGGGTTCGGACCCGCCTTCGGGCCGCGCGCCCAGCTGACGATCATGTTGTAGAGGAAGACCACGATCGACGCGCCGAGGAAGAACGAGGCGATCGAGATCACCATGTTCCAGTCGCCGAAGCGGGGCGCGTAGTCGGACACGCGCCGCGGCATCCCCTGCGTCCCCAGCCAGTGCATCGGGAAGAAGGTGACGTTGAAGCCGACGAACGTCATCCAGAAGTGCAGCTTCCCGAGCCGCTCGTCGAACATCCGGCCGGTCATCTTCGGGAACCAGTAGTAGATCCCGGCGAAGATCGTGAACAGCGAGCCGCCGAACAGCACGTAGTGGATGTGCGCGACGACGAAGTACGTGTCGGAGACGTGGATGTCGATCGGCACGGCCGCCAGGTAGATGCCGGAGAGGCCGCCGATCACGAACATCGACACGAAGCCGAGCGCGAACAGCATCGGCGTGTTGAAGTGGATCCGCCCCTCCCAGATCGTCGCCAGCCAGGAGAACACCTTGATCCCCGTCGGCACGGCGATGATCATCGACGTGACCATCATCGGGATCCGCAGCCACGGCGCGACGCCGGCCACGAACATGTGGTGCGCCCAGACGGAGAAGCCGAGGACGAGGATCGCCATCAGCGAGAGGGCCATCAGCCGGTAGCCGAAGATCGGCTTCCTGGCCATCGTCGATATGACCTCCGAGGCTATCCCGAAGCCGGGCAGCATCATGATGTAGACGGCCGGGTGCGAGTAGAACCAGAAGATGTGCTGGTAACCGAGCACGTAGCCGCCCTCGGCCGCATCGAAGAAGTTGGTGTGCATGATGCGGTCGAACATCACGAAGAACTGCGAGCCGGCGATGAACGGCGTCGCGATCACGACCAGCAGCGAGGTCGTGAAGTTCGCCCACACGAGCAGCGGCATGCGCCAGAAGGTCATCCCCGGCGCGCGCATCGTGATGATCGTGACCAGGAAGTTGAGCGCGGTCATGATCGACGACGCTCCAGCCCACTGGACGCCCATGTTGAAGAACACCTGCCCGAGAGGCTGGTCGGTCGCGAGCGGCGCGTAGCTCGTCCAGCCGGTCGCGAACGCGCCTCCCGGGACGAGGAAGCTGAGCAGCATCATCGTGCCCGCGATCGGCAGCAGCCAGTACGACAGGGCGTTCAGCCGCGGGAACGCCATGTCGGGCGCGCCGATCATCAGCGGGATCACGTAGTTCCCCAGCCCGGCGAACGCCGGGATCACGAACAGGAAGATCATCAGCGCCGCGTGCACCGAGACCAGGCCGTTGAAGGTCTGGTTGTCCACGAACTGCATGCCCGGCCGTGCCAGCTCGGCGCGGAAGAGCATCGCCAGGAGCCCGGCCGCGACGAAGAAGAAGATCGTCGTGACCAGGTACTGGACGCCGATCACCTTGTGGTCGGTGTTCGGGCGGAAGTAGTCCTTCCACGTCTTGCCGCCGTGCGTCGAGTGGTCCTCGGGGACGGTCGGCGCCCCGCTCGCGTAGCGCACCCAGTAGTCGAAGGCGCCGATCCCGGCGAGGAAGCCGATCGGCGCCGCCGTCAGCGTGGCGACGACAGTGATCACCGACCAGTCCCAGAGCGGGTCCCAGCCCGCCCACGCGCGGAAGATCAGCACGATGCCGCAGCCGATCCACCAGAACAGGCACATCATCCACGCAGCTCGCAACCACCCGGCTCTCAGGAAGGGCCCTTTCGCCTTCGGCGAAAGCGCTAGCTGCTTCTGCGGCTCAATCGTGGACGTGCTCACTTCGAGCCTTTGCCGGAGGCGATGAGGTATTGGACAAGGCTTTCGAGCTGGGGCTTGGGCAGCGTCGAGAACGACGGCATCAGGTTCTTCGGAAAGCCCGGCTGGACGTAGGCGTTCGGATCGGCGATCGACTCTCTGACGAAGTCCTCGAGCGGCTGGCCCGCCTGCTTCGCGTACGCGGGCAGCTTATCGAGGTCGGGCCCGGCGGTGCCCGTGGCGTTTGCCGCTTTCAGGGTGTGGCAGCTTGCGCAGCCGTTGCTGGCGAAGACCGCCTGGCCGGCCTGGCCGGGCGGCGCCTTGGCCGCGTTCTGCTGCTCGTGCACCCAGGCCCGGAACGCCGCCGGCTTCATCACGATCGCGGACGTCCGCATCAGCGCATGCCCCAGCCCGCACAGCTCGGTGCAGATCACCGGGTAGGTCCCCTCCTTGGTCGGCGTGATCACCAGGCTGGTGTCCTGGCCGGGCACGGCGTCCTGCTTCTGGCCGAACTCCGGCACCCAGAAGGAGTGGATGACGTCGAGCGCGCGGAAGTGGAGCTTCACCGTGCGCCCGAGCGGCAGACGGAGCTGGGCCGACGTCAGGTCGCCCTGGCCGGGATACGAGAACGTCCAGGCGAACTGCCGGGCGGTCACGTTCACGTTCATGTGGTTCTTGCCGGCGTCGTCGTTCTGGACGAGGACGACGCTGGAGACGATCGAGATCGCCGCGACCAGGACCGCGGGCACCGCCGTCCACACGATCTCGACTCCGGTGTGGCCGTGGATCGGCGGGCCGTCCGAGTCGTCGTCGGGGCGGACGCGGAACTTCATCAGCGAGTAGGCGATCACCGCTGCGACCAGCGCGAAGACGGCGATCGCGATTCCGGTGGTGAACCAGAAGACGAAGTCGATCCGGTCGCGCTGCTTCGAGGCGACGGGCGGCAGCCACGGGATGAGCACGGCGACCAGCGTCGCCGCGCCGCCGAAGAGGATGCCGAGCCCCACCAGCTGGAGAATCGAACCCCTGCGCACCGAGAACCGAGCCTAGTGAATTCGTGCCGGCGGCGCGGACCGTACCCATCCGCGAAAGCGAGAGGGGGAGAGCTCGCGCCCTCCCCCTCGAAGCACCACTTCCGCGTCGGCCGCTAGGCGGACTTGACCAGCGACGCCGGCGGGCGGATGACCGTGAAGTCGGTGCTCTTCCCGGCCTTGATCAGGTAGACCGCGACGGGGCCACCCTGGATGTCGCCGTTCGAGTTGAAGGCGATCGTGCCGGTGATGCTGTTGGGCAGGTGCACCTTGAAGAGCTGCTGCGCCACGCTCGCGCGCGTTCCGTTGGACGCCTTGATCGCGGAAAGCAGCACGACTGCGGCCTGGCCGGCGTATACCGAGTACGGATCCGGCGCCTGCCCCTTCAGGGACTTCGTGAAGGCGACCAGGAACGCCTTGCCCGTTCCCTTCAGCTGCGAGTTGGGGACGCCGGCGACGCTCACGTATGCGCCGTTCGCCGCTGCCCCCGCACCCTGGGCAACCGCCGAGATCGGCGTGAAGCCGTCGGGCAGGATCAGGCGGACGCCGGGCCCGAGCGTCGAGCGGAGGTCCTTGAGCAGCTTGCCGCCGTTCTCGCAGATCAGGCCGCCGATGAACACCGCGTTGGCGGCCGTGCCCTTGATCTTGGTGGCGAGCGCCGTGTAGTCGGACGCCTTGGGGTCGAACGCCGCGAAGCCGGTGATCTTGATCCCGAGCTTCTTGGCGGCGTTCCGCGTGTTCGAGGCGACGCCGAGACCGTAGGCCTCCTTGTCGTTCAGCAGGTACATGCTCTTGACTCCGAGCCGCTTGGCCAGCAGCGCGTCGGCCGCGCCCTGGAACTGATCCTGGGCGACGACGCGGGTGTAGTTGCGCTTGCCGGTCGGGTAGTACTTGCGCGGCTCGCCCGGAGCCGTGCCGACGCCGCTCGTGGTGAGGCCCGTGTACGTGTTCGCCGGGCTGATCATCCCGACCGGGCCGTTGGGCGCCCGGTTGAGGATCGGCACGATGATCTCGGCGCAGCCAGAGTTGAACGTCCCGATCACGCCGATCACGCTGGAGTTACGGGCGTAGGCGTTGCCGTTCTGCGAGCACTTGGCCGAGTCCCACTTGCCCGCCTGCGCGGTCGCGTCGTCGCACGACTGGTAACCGACCGTGTACTTGCCGGCCTTCCAGCCCGCTCCGTTCAGGATGAACTGGATCGCCTTCGTCATCTGGATCGTCTGCGTGCGCCCCGAGCCCTGGAGCGGGAGGTCGGAGGCGACGATGAACTGCGGCGTTCCCGCAGCCTTGTAGACGATCGGAGAGCACGACGAGGCGGGTAGGGGAGTTGCTTGCTTCTTGCTCGTCCCGCCGGACCCGACGGCGGCGAGCACGAGCGTCCCGGCCACTGCGACCAGGGACGCCACGAGAAGACGCTTCGTCACTCCAACCTCCTCCTTGCTTCGGGATTGGTCAATCTTTGTCTTGCGAAGGAGTGAGTATCGAGATAACGGCCCTCGGTTTCAAGTGGGGAGGCGAGACGCCGCCTCGCCTGCCCGCGGCTCGCGGTCGCTGAGCCCGACGGCGGCGACGCCCGCGCCGGCGAGCGAGAGGCCGACGCACAGGAGGATCCCGGCCCGGAACGCGTCGCGGGACGCCGTGCGCAGCTCCGGCGGCTCGTGCTGCGCGAGCGGCGTCTTCCCGGCCGCGCCCGTGTGCGCGTGGAAGACGGAGGCCGCGAGCAATCCAGCGACCGCGATCGCGAACAGCCCTCCGACGCGCGCGACGGTGATGCTCACGCCCGCGGCGAGGCCGGCGTGGCGCTCGGGCGCCGCCTCCAGCACCACCGTCGTGATCGGAGCGACGATGCCGCAGAGCCCGACGCCGAAGACCAGCGAGCCCGGGACGACCGTGCCCCACCCCGACTCCGGCAGGACCAGGAAGTAGAGCAGCAGGCCGGCGGCGAGCACCAGCGGCCCGGCTGTCAGCGGCAGTCGAGGCCCGCGCCGGTCGGCGAGCCGTCCGCCCCATGCCGCGCCGAGGAAGAGCACGACGCTCGTCGGCACGGTCAGCAGGCCGACCACGAACGATGAGAAGCCGATCGCCTGGAGGTAGAGGTTGAGCAGGAAGCCCGAGGCGTAGAGCGCGCCGTACACGAGCAGCGTCTCGACGTTCCCGGCCAGGAAGTTGCGGCGGCGGAGGAGCTCGCCGGGGACGAGCGGCGTGGCGACGTGCCGCTCGACGACGACGAACGCCGCCAGCAGGGCGAGGCCGACGGCGAGGGCCAGGAGCACGCGTGCGTCGCCGAAGCCGTGCGGGCCGGCCTCGACCAGCCCGAAGACCAGGGCGCCGAAGGCGGCGGCCGCGACTGCCGATCCCGCCAGGTCGAGGCGGCCCTCGGTCTGGCGCTCCTCCTCCAGCGGGCCGGCGGCGATGGCGAAGAACGCGGCGATCGCCGCGATCGGGAGGTTGAGGAAGAAGATCCAGCGCCAGGAGACCCAGTCGATCAGCGCGCCGCCGGCCGGCGGCCCGGCCAGCGTCGCGAGCGTCGTGCCGGAGGACCAGAGTCCGATCGCCCAGCCGGAGTCGGGGCCGTACGTGGCCCGCAGGAGGCCGAGGCTCGTCGGAGTCATCAGCCCGCCTGCCGCGCCCTGCAGCACGCGGCCCACGATCAGCACCGCCTCGCTCGGCGCGGCGCCGCAGATCGCCGACGCGGCCGCGAAGCCGACCACCCCGATCAGGAAGATGCGCCTTCGCCCGTAGCGGTCGCCGAGCGCCCCGCCGGGCAGGTACAGGGCCGCCAGCATGAGCGAGTACGAGAGGACGATCCACTGCTCGCCCGCGAGCCCGGTGTGGAAGTCCGCCTCGATCGCGGGCAGCGCCAGGTTCAGCACCGTCGCGTCGACGAACGCGATCGACGATCCCGCGATCGTCGCGACGAGGATGAACCGGCGCGCTCGGATTGTCCGAGCCTATCGGCGGACGAGTCGGGATCGGCCGCGAGGGACGGCCGAGGTGGCAGCCAAGCTGTACGGGCAACCTGCCCAGAGGAGGTCTCCTTTGATCACACGCCTACGCCGCCTGCGCCCGTCGCCCGCGCTGGTGATCGCGTGCCTGGCGCTGCTCGTCGCGCTCGCCGGGACGGGCGTCGCTGCCGTGCAGGCCGTCATTCCGAGGAACAGCATCGGCGCGCTCCAGCTCAAGGCCAACTCCGTCAACTCGTCCAAGGTGCTGAACCACTCGCTGCTCAAAGCCGACTTCAGGCCGGGCCAGATCGCGGCCGGCGCGCGCGGCCCGGCCGGTCCCGCGGGTCCTGCCGGACCTGCAGGCCCCGCCGGCCCTCCGGGCGTGGCGCCTCCCGGCTACGTCGCCGAGGTCCTGGTGCAAACCGGGACCAGCACCGAGGAGATCTCGTCGAACTCGTTCGCGGGGCTCGACGCCGCAAAGGTCAACGTCACCGTTCCGGACAAGGAGACCGGGCGCCTGTTGGTGTTCTTCAACGCCGAGACGGCCTGCTTCGGGGGCACGGCAGGTGCGCATTGCATGGTGCGCATCACGGTCGACAACAACGAGATCGCCCCGGCGGCGGGTGACGACTCCACGTTCGACAGCAACGGTGCGACTGCGACGTCGCTCCACACGCAGAGCACGCAGGCTCAGCACGGAATCGTCAGGATCAGCCCGGTCCTCTCCCCCGGGACGCACACCGTGCGGGTGGAGTTCGCCACGACCTCCACGGCGACCAAGCTCCGGCTCGACGACTGGACGCTGGCCGTCCAGCGCATCCGCGTCACCTAACTCATCTCCCGATCCGACGTCTCGGGGATCAGGTATGGGCCTGTCCCCGAGGCGCGGTCGGGATGCGGGACCAGTGACAGGCTCGAGCCTGTTGCTGCTGCTGTTGCCCATAATCGTCCTGTGAAGACGGAGGCGGAGAGGCAGGTCGCGGGCGACGACGCGCTCGCAGGCGCCGTCGAGATCGCGGCGCGACTGCTCGAGAACGTCGAGCGGGTGCTGCGCGGGAAGCACGACGAGATCAAGCTCGTGCTCGCCGCGCTCGCCTGCCACGGGCACGTCCTGTTCGAGGACGTGCCGGGGACCGGGAAGACGGTGCTCGCGCGAGCGATCGCGCGCAGCGTCGAGGACACGGCCTTCTCCCGGATCCAGTGCACGCCCGACCTCCAGCCGTCGGACGTGACCGGGGTGAACATCTACGACCAGAAGCTGCGCGACTTCGAGTTCCGCCGGGGGCCGCTGTTCGCGAACGTCGTGCTCGTGGACGAGGTCAACCGCGCGATGCCGAAGACGCAGTCGGCGCTGCTCGAGGCGATGGCGGAGCGCCAGGTGACGATCGACGGCCAGACCTACGTGCTCCCGCAGCCGTTCCTCGTCCTGGCGACCGAGAACCCGATCGAGTTCGAGGGCGTCTTCCCGCTCCCCGAGGCGCAGCTCGACCGCTTCTTCCTGAAGGCGCGGCTCGGCTACCCGGGCGAGGAGGACGAGCTCGGCGTCGTCCTCGACCAGCAGGACGGTCATCCGCTCGACCGGCTGCAGCCGGTGGTCAGCGCGGCCGAGCTCGACCGCCTGGAGGCGTCGCTCGGCGCCGTCTACGTGGACGAGCTCGTGCGGCGCTGGACGATCAGGCTCGTCCGCGCCACCCGTGAGCTGCCCGAGGTCTCGATCGGAGCCTCGGTGCGGGGGAGCATCGCGCTCGAGCGCGCAGCGCGCGCCTGGGCCCTGCTCGACGGGCGCGGTTACGCCACGCCCGACGACGTCGAGCGCATGTTCACCCCCGTGCTCGGCCACCGGCTCGTCTTCTCGCCGGCCTTCATCGCCGAATCGCGCGGTCGCTCGCGGGACGAGATCCTCGACGACGTGTTCAGGCGCTGCGTGGAGGTCGCGCCCCCGCCCGACCTCGCCGACGCCGGCGCGGCGCACAGGGCGACGTGGACGTCGCCGAGCTGAGCTTCCCGCTCGTTCCGCGCTGGCGCCCCGTCGGCTCGGCGTTCGGACGTCTGCGCGCCGCCCGGCGGGGGATCGGCTCCAGCGTCGCCAGCACCCGCACGTACGTCCCGGGCGACGACCCGGGCCTGATCGACTGGAAGCTCTCCGCCCGCATCTCCTCGATCCGCGGGACAGCCGAGTTCGTCGTCCGCGAGGACTTCGCGGACGAGGCGCCGCGCACGGTCGTGGTCGCCGACCGTGCGCCCTCGATGGGCCTCTACCCGGACGACCTGCCCTGGCTGTCCAAGCCGGCCGCCCTGCGGTCGGTCTGGCAGGCGGTCGCCGTCGCCTCGACGCAGGAGCTCGGGCTGGCGGGCTACCTGGACACCGCTCCCGGGCACGGGTGGTTCGCTCCAAGGCCCCACGCAGCCTTCGCCGAGATCGAGGCACGGCAGCACGCGGCCGCCTTCGACGCCGAGCCGGCCGGCCTGGAATCCGCCCTCGAGCACCTCGCCCGCAGTCGCCGGTCGCTCCCGCCGGGCACGTTCGTCTTCGTCTGCTCGGACTTCCTGGCGCCGCCTGCCGGGACAACCTGGCTCCGGGCCCTCGGCCTGCGCTGGGACGTCGTCCCGGTGGTGGTCCAGGACCCGCTCTGGGAGCAGAGCTTCCCGCGGGTCGACGGGCTCGTGATCCCCTTCGCCGACCCCGCGACGGGTCGGGTGCGACGGGTGCGCGTCACGCGTAAGGGCGCAGAGCGCCTGCGCGAGCAGCACGAGGCCCGCCTGGCGGGACTGCTCGCCGAGTTCGAGCGTCTGGGACTCGACCACGTCGTCGTCGGCGACGCCGAGCCGAGCGCCGTCGTGCGGACGTTCACCGACTGGGCCGAGGCCCGGATCGCCTACCGCCGGGGCGAGTGGCGATGAGGCGGAGCTGGGCCTGGGTGCTTCCGGTGGCGACGGCCGCGTTCGTGCTCGTGCTCGGCCTCGGGCTGGGCTGGTGGAACGGAGCGGACACGGCACAGCGCCCGCGCCAGGCGCTCTCGGCGACCGCGTCGCTCTCGACGCGGGAAGTCGCCTTCGGCGACCCGCTCGGTGCCCGGGTCGACGTGCTGGTCGACCCGGCGGTGATCGACCCGGCCAGCGTCTTCGTCCACCCGAGCTTCGGCCTCTACCACGTCGTCGGCTCGGCCCGCCGCACGGCCCACGGCGCCGGCGACCTCGTCTCGTACCGGTACGAGCTCGAATGCCTCGGCCCCTCCTGCATCCCGCTCCAGCCACGCGTCCAGCGCCGCTTCCCGCCCGTGCTGGTCGCGTACCGCACGCGCTCGGGCGGCGACGGGGTGCGCAGCGTCGCCTGGCCGTCCTACCAGCTCACCTCGCGCGTGACCGCGGCGGCGAAGAAGGCGCCCGCGGCCAACCTCCGCTACGAGACCGCGCTGCCTTCGCCCGGCTACCGGATCGCCCCCGGCACGCTCCAGGCGCTGCTCACCGCCCTGGCGGCGGCGCTCGCGCTCGCCACCTGCGTGCTGACCTGGCTCGCGCTCCGCCCTGCGGCCGGCGGCGAGGAGGCGACGGAGTCGAGGCTCGCGCAGGCGCTCCGCGCGGTGCGCGCGAGCTCGGCGAACGGGCGGCCGGGCGAGCGGCGGAAGGCGCTGGGCTGGCTCGGCCGCGAGCTGCGCACGGTGCGAAGGCCGGCCGAGGCTGACGAGGCGCGGCGGCTCGCCTGGTCGGCGACCGTGCCCACCTCGCAGGCGGCAGGCGACTTCGCCGCCCGGGTGGAGACCGCCGAGGAGCCCGAGTGACGCCGAGGCCGTCGATCCCGCTCTCGTCGATCCGCACGCTCGCGCGCGGGTCGCGGTTCACCCTCGCCGCCCGCCTCGGGCTCGCCGTCCTGCTCGTCGGCGGCCTGGTCGCCGTCTTCCTGCTCTCGCACCGGCGGCAGCACGACGAGTCGTTCCTGGGCTCGGGGACGAGCCCGGTGATCGCCCTCGACGTCTCCTGGAGCGTCGGCTACGACCGCTCGAAGCTGATCGAGCAGACGCTGAAGAGCTTCGTCGAGGCGCAGCGGCGGATCGGCTTCGTGCTGTTCTCCGACACCGCGTACGAGGCGCTTCCGATCGGCACGCGCTCGGACGCCCTGCAGCCGTTCCTGCGCTTCTTCCGGGGAGCGGGCGCCAACCCGTGGCGGGCCACGTTCTCCGCCGGAACGCGGATCTCGGCCGCCCTCGACCTCGCCCACCGGATGCTCGCGGACGCGCACGTGCGGAACGGCTCCGTCGTCCTGGTCAGCGACCTGGCCGACTCGCCGAGCGACGAGACCGACCTCGCCCGCTCGCTTGTCACCTTCCAGCGCGACGCGATCCCGATCCGGATGATCGGCATCGACCCGAACCGCCAGGACGAGCAGTTCTTCCGCGAAGCGCTCCGCTCGGGCGGCGGCTCCGTGACCACGGTGCGCGCCGCCTCGGCCGTGGGCAGAGCCGAGCCGTCGTTCCCCGTCCTGCTCGTCGTGGTCGTCGTGCTCGTCGCGCTGTTGCTTGCCGTGAACGAGCACGTCCTGGGCGCGCTCACCTGGTCGCGGCGCCGGGAGACGGCATGAGCCGCCGGATCCTGCTGCCGGTCGGCGCCGGCGTGTGCGCGGCGGCCGCGGTCGTGCTCGCCCTGCTCGCACGCGACGTGGGCCGCTGGCAGGATGCGATCCGCTCGGGCGACGTCGCCGCCGCCGGCCACGTCCGCGCCGAAGGTCCCGCCTGGACGGTGGACGAGACGCTCCCGTTCGCGCCGGCGAAGCACGTGCTCGGCGTCGGCGACGACCTCGACTTCCGCCGCGCCGCGGTGCTCTTCCGTCGCGCCTACACGCGCGATCCGGAGCTCGAGGGCAGCTCGAACGGCGCCCAGCTCCGCATCCGCGCCGAGACCGCGCTCGCGCACGTGATCCGCACCGACGCGAACCTCCGTCGGCGCTCCGCCGCGTCCAACATGCTCGGGATCCTCGCGCTCGTCGACGTCGTCAGCGCGCCCAGCGGCAACGTCCCGATCGACCGCAGCGTCTTCGAGTTCCAGGACGCCGTCCGCCTCGACCGGTCGAACGAGGCGGCCAAGGCCAACCTCGAGCTCGTCTACCAGCAAGGGTCGTTCGGCGGCTCGGTGCGCGGGCGCGAGCGGCTCCAGCGCTCCGCTCATTCTGGCGCGAGCTCGTCGGCGCCGGGCAGCGGGTACTGATGCCCTTCCACCTCGAGACGCCGATCGCCGCCCTGGTCGCGCTCGCCGGGCTCGTGCCGCTCGCGCTGGTGGTGCTCGTCGAGCGCCGGAGCGCGCGATCGCGCCGGCTCCTGGGCCTGTCCGAGCCGGCCCCCGCGTCGCGCCTGGTGCTGCCGGCGGCGGTCGCCCTCCTCACCACCGTGCTCGCGCTCGCGGCCGCTCGGCCCGTGTACCGGACCGAGCACGCGCAGCGGGCACGGCTGGACGCTGAGGCGGTGATCGCGATCGACACCTCGCGCTCGATGGACGCCTCCTCGACCTCGCGCTCCCCGGTCCGGCTCGACCGCGCGCGGGCGATCGCGGAGCGCATCCGCGACGCCATCCCCGACGTCCCGACCGGGATCGGGACGTTCACCGACCGGCCACTGCCGCTGATCATGCCGACGCCCGACCGCGAGGCGTTCTCGGCCGCGCTCCGAGACTCGCTGGGGATCGAGCGGCCGCCCGGCCTCCAGAGCAGCACGACCATCTCGAGCTTCGACGCCGTCTCGCCGTTCCCGCTCGAGGGCTACTTCAGCCCGGGCGCGAAGAAGCGGCTGCTCGTCATCCTCACGGACGCCGAGAGCACGGGCTTCAACGAGGCGGGCGTCAGGAGCAGCTTCGAGGCGAAGCCGCGCACGGCCGTCGTCGTCGTCCGCATCGGCCGGACGGGCGAGCGGGTGTTCGGGCCCAGCGGCCGGCCCGAGAGCGCCTACATCCCTCCGCCCGCGACGGGCGAGACGCTGCGGCGGTTCCTCGACGCGACCCACGGACGCGAGTTCGACGAGCATCACGTCGGCGGCGCCGAGCAGGCGGCCGCCGTGGCGCTGGGAGCCGGTCCGACGGCGCGGCTCGGCACGATCACCGGCGAGCACGACCTCGCGCCATGGTTCGTGCTCGCCGCGGTCGTCCCCCTCGGGGTCGTGTTGCGCCGGCGGAACTTCTAGCCAGAATGGGCGCGATGAGCGCGTCCGTGACCTGGCTCGGGCACGCGACCGTCGTCGTCGAGCTCGACGGAGAGCGGATCGTCACCGATCCGGTGTTGCGCCGCCGCGTGATCCACCTCCGCCGCGACCGCGCCGCCTCGGTCCCGGCCGGCGCGACGGGCGTCCTGCTCTCCCACCTGCACTACGACCACCTCGACCTGCCCTCGTTGCGGGCGTTCGCACGCGACCTGCCGGTCGTCGTCCCCCGGGGAGGGGCGCGGCTGCTCCGCGGCTTCGCGAACGTGACCGAGGTCGTCCCGGGGGAGCACGTCCTGCTCGGGCCGTTACGGGTCGACGCCGTCGAGGCCGAGCACGACGGCCGCAGGCACCCGGCCGGCGCGCGCGGGCCCGCGCTCGGCTACATCCTGCGCGGCTCGCGCTCGGTCTACTTCGCGGGGGACACCGACCTCTTCGCGGGGATGGCCGCGCTCGCGCCCCTGGACGTCGCCCTGCTGCCGGTTGCCGGCTGGGGCAAGAAGCTGGGGCCCGGCCATCTCGATCCGTACCGGGCCGCCTCGGCGCTCCCGCTGCTGCGGCCGGCGGTGGCCGTGCCGATCCACTGGGGCACCTACCGGGTCGGCCGGCGGCGCGGCGACGGCTCGGCCGCGCCCGCCGAGGCGTTCGCCCGCGCGGCCGCCGAGCTGGCCCCGGACGTCGAGGTCAGGATCCTGCCGGTGGCGGGGACCCTCCCGCTCCCGTAGGGGCGCGGTGCATCACCCACACGGGGTGATGCGGACAGGCGTAGGCTCGCGCAGGATCGCACCGAGTCATCCCCGAGAAAGGACGCGAATTGCTCGCAACCGGCTTCACGACGTTCCTCTGGTCGCTGATCGTCATCTTCTTCATGGTCGTCTACTTCATGATGCTGTTCAGCGTCATCGTGGACATCTTCCGGCGCCACGACATCCACGGCGGCAAGAAAGCCCTGTGGCTGCTGTTCATCCTGGTGGCCCCGCTGCTCGGCCTGCTGATCTACCTGATCGTCAACGGGCACGGGATCGCCGAACGGCAGCACAAGGAGGCCGAGGCGTCGCAGGCGCAGTTCGACAGCTACGTCAAGACCGTCGCCGGCGGCAGCGCCGACCAGATCGCGAAGGCGAAGGAGCTGCTCGACGCGGGCACCATCTCGCAGGCCGAGTTCGACCAGCTCAAGGCGAAAGCGCTCGCGACCTAGGCCTAGGAGCTCGAGACCGCCGGTGCCGCCTCCGGGCGCGCGCCGGCGGTCTCACGCTGCGTGACCCGAAGCGGGACTGCGTCGTCGCCCTGCAGCTCGCGGCGCCAGCCGGTCAGCACCCCGTGCACCGACTCGGCGCCAACGATCGGCAGCTCCGGCTCCGAGAGCCCGGCCGGATAGAGGACGAAGGGCCTCGTCTGCGGCCCGCCGAGGCCGCCGTGGAAGGAGATCAGCTCCTCGAACGCGCAACCTTCCTCGAGCTGGGGGTCGTAGAAGCTCCCGACCATGATGTCCGCCACGTGCGCGAAGCCGTCGGTGCGCGCGAGGTGCCGTCCCGCGGTCGGCGAGAAGACCGCGAGCGGATCCTCGCCCACCACCTCACCGGTCTCGAGGTACCTGGCGCCGCGGCCGCCGAGGACGACCGCTCCCCGCGCGCCGGACCGGACGAGCAGCCAGCCGACGTGCGGATGCCCCGCCAGCGCCGGGATCAACCGCGGATGCCGCTCGTCGATCTCCTCCAGGGTCAGGCGCCGCTGCTCGTCCATCAGGTAGACGAGCCCGAGGTTCCCCGAGCCGAGCACGACCACCTGGCGGTCGCCGACCTCGTGCTTCGAGGACTTCTTCGGCTTTGCCGAGGTGCCGACCGCCTCCTCGAGCGCAAGGTTCGTCATCGTGCTCTGCTCGTCGCCGCCGCCGATCGCCGTCACCCGCCCGCTCTCCAGCGAGCGCTCGACGAGCTCGTCGAGCCCGTAGCCGTTGCGCTGCTTGAACGTCGCTCCCTGGGTCTGGCCGTGGTCGGAGAGGACGACGATCAGGTACGGCCTGGCCGCGTGCTTGCGGGCGCGGTCGATCCTGGCGAACTGGCCGTCGAGCTTGCGCAGGGCCTCGAGCGTGTCGGCCCGCTCGAGGCCTGAGTGGTGGGCGACCTCGTCGTAGCTCGAGAAGGTCGAGTACACGACAGGCCGGCCGCGCATCATGTCCGCGATCACGCCGTAGACGATCAGGTCGCGGACGACGACGCACATGGCCGCGCGCATGAACGGGTAGATCCCGCCGCGGTGGCCGCGCGGCCGCACGTCGCGGCGGGCTGCGCGCAGTGCCGCCGACCACTCCAGGAAGACCTCCCAGAAGAAGAGGACGAACGTGCGGGTGACGTTGAGCCCGTTCGCGAAGAACGCCCGGTAGCCGGGATTCGCGTGCGTCTCGGCGCTCATCCGGCTGCAGGTGAGAATCACCTCCTCGGCCTCGCCCGAGAGCAGATTGCCGCGGCTCGAGCCTCCGTTGACGAGCAGGCTGACGCCCGTCGCGCGGGCGGCCTCGATCTCGGCGCAGTCCTGCGGGCCCGAGCAGGCGATCACGCGGCCTGTCTCCTTGTCCACCCAGCGGAACGCGGGGATGTCCTCGTTCGAGCCGAGCAGGATGCCTGCCTGGCTCGCGCCGGTCTGCGAGGACAGGTCGGGCTCCCACTCGACCAGCCGGTGCGAGCCGTTCCCGACCCAGCGCGCGAGCGTCGGGGCCGAACCGGTGGTCATCGCGTGGCGCAGGACCGGCAGTGCGAGGCCGTCGATCTCGAGGAAGATCAGACCGGGCTCGTCGGTGCGGAGCGCGCCGCCGGTGCGGCGGGCGATCCGCTGCATCACGCGGAGCATGTAGGTGTCGTCGTCCGTCGCGCCCACGAGGACGTCGATCGCGACCTTGATCGCGGAGGCGACGAGCGCGGCCAGCAGCGCCCAGCCGAAGTTGGAGACGCTGATCGCGGTCGCGTCGATCCTCGAGGCGATCATCAGCATCACGGCGTCGAGGAACAGGGCGATGAGGAAGCCGAGCACCGCCATGAACGGGATCCGCAGCGCGGCGGCAATCGGGTTCAGCACCGCGTTCAGCACGCCGATCACCAGCGCGGTGACCGCCGCGCCGCCGAAGCCGTCGATCGAGACGCCGGGGAGGACCCAGGCGGCGAAGAGCAGCGCGGCGGAAGTCGACAACCACGCCACCGCGACCGGCAGCGGCCGGTAACGGAGCGGCGCGGGGCGCCAGCTGGGCGCGTCGGTCACACGGCCTCGGGCGGTGGCGGCGACTCGCGGGCCAGCTGCCGGCGCAGGACCTCGGTCCCGATCATCAGCAGCACGAAGAAGATCAGAACGTTGAGCCAGAACCCGAACTGCGGCGTGGGCCGCCACCAGAGCAGCAGCAGGTAGCCGCCGATGGTCGCGGCGTAGATGCCCGCCCCGCGCAGGTAGGGGGCAATGCCCTGCCGAGCCTGGATCGCACGGCGGCCGGGGCCGCTCAGCCAGACGCCGACCAGCGCGACCACGCCGACGATCACGGCCGTCCAGCCCGCTCCCTTCAGCAGGTCGGAGATGATCTCGAACGCGTCCCTGGCCGACGGCCGAACGGTGTCTGACTTCACCAGGTGGTTGACGAAGTACCGCTCGACCAGGCCGCGGACGACCAAAACCAGGAGCCCGATCGCGACGATCCCGATCGCGATGGCGCGCACCTCGAGCCGGCGGCGCCCCTTCGCGAGCAGGACGGCGCCGACCCAGGCGACGATCGCCAGTGCCCAGATCCAGTCGGCGACGAAGCGGAGAGCACGCGTCCCGCGCTGGGCCGTCTTCAACTGGTCGGATTCGAGGATCGTGACCCGGCCGGAATCGGGCGGAATCCTGCTGGCGAGGATGTTGAAGCGGTCGCCGAGCCTGAGCAGGATCGGCCGGAGATCCAGCACGACCTTACCGTCAGTCGATGCGAGACGATTGGTGTCGCCGTCGAGCACGGCGACGAACTCGCGCTGGGCCAGCGAGCTGGCGTTGACGAACAGCTCCTGGATCCTCGGCCGCTGGAGCAGCTGCTTCGCCGCAGACTCCGTGGCGTTCTGCACGAGGCCGGCGATCGGGACGGCGAGGGGCTGGAGATTCCTCGGCAGCTTGGCCCTCACGGAGCCGGCGACGTCGGAGTTCGCGTACAGCTGGTCGACGAGCGTGAGGGCGAGCTGGTCGCGGATCGTGTCGCTGGCGATCAGCGCGCGGGACGTCTCCCGGAACCGGTCCTCGTCGAGCGCCTCCCGCTTCACGTAGTTCGCCAGGATGCTGATCACGACGAGGAGGACCCCGACGACGGTCAGGACGCGCGCGACGATGATCCGGGTGCGTGACACCCTCCGCACTGCGGGCACGGCTGGGGCGGCGTGGCTCTCGCTCATCGGCTGGCTCCCTTCCAGAAGGGCGACGAAATCGGGCGCAGCATCTCACGCCGGGGCTGCGCCCTCATAACCCGTTTGGGGTGAAACGGGGGATGCGGCGGGGACCTCGCCGGCCTGCCGCTTCCTGAGGTCGAAGAAGAGCAGCGTCAGCGCGATGCCGGCATACGGCACCACGAAGGCGTAGACGAGCGAGCTGATCAGGTTGATCACCGCGAGGGAGCTCGAAGTCAGGAACAGCACGACGACGCCGGCGATCGGCCCGAGCAGGAACGCGGTCACGTTGACAAGGGCGCTGATCGCCAGCACTCGCGGCCCGTGGCCGCCGACCAGCTCGCTGCTCCGCCGCAGCGCCGGCGCCGCGCGCAGGTCCTCGATCACGCAGGCCTGGGTGACGACGGCCTTGCGCACGAGGTAGACGACGGCCACCGGGATCCCGACGACCGTGATCACCAGGAGGCCGGCGACCACGATCACGCGCAGCCACGCCAGGCCGAGCGAGCCGAGCCGCGGCCAGATCCCGCGGAAGGCCTCGAGCGCGTCCGGTTTCCCGCCCTGCCCGAGCCTGCTCAGCGCGTGCGCGACCGCGCCGGTGACGGCGATCCCCGCCAGGATCGTCGAGACCTCTCCGAACAGGAGCGCGGTGGCGCCGCTGACGATCGGGTCGCTGTCCACCTCGTCGAGGAAGGTGCCGACGCCCGTGAAGCGAGTGAGCAGCTGCTGCACGCCGATACCGAGGGCGGCGATCGGGACGAACAGCAGCCCGATCCCGACGAACAGGGCCCGGTAGCGGCGGTAGAGCCTGAACCCCGCACGGTAGATCTGGCCCGCGGAGCGCGCGCTGTCGACCGGGACCGGCTCGTGCGGCGACCAGATCGTCCGGCGGCCGAGCCAGATCCCGAGCAGGGTGATCGCCGCCAGCACGCCGACCACAAACCACGGAGTCCGTAGGAAGGTCAGGTAGAGCTGGGAGCCCGTCGCAACCGCGTCGCAGAAGAAGCTCGTCGCGCTGAGCCCGAGGGTCGAGCCGGTCGGCACCTCGGTGCTGGCGCCGCGCCACTCGTCCTCCGACCAGGTGACCGGCTCCGTCCACTGCTGCTTCGTGTTCGGGCCGGTCGGCCCCGTGTTCGGACCGTGCTCCTTCTGTCCCCAGTGGCCGTCGTAGGCGAGCCACGCGAACGGGGCGGCCGGCGACGCCGGCGGCGAGTCGGGCAGGAGCACCGCGTGGGTCTGGACCATCCGCGAGGGGGCGCTCGTGTTGTCGCAGCCGAACCCTTCCTGCGCTCCGTGACCGAGCCAGACCGACTGCTCGAAGTAGTTGGCGTGCGAGCCGCGGCCGGGGAAGACGACCGGGTGCGTGCCTCTCTTCTGGAGCTTGTCGTCGTCCCAGGACGCTCGCTCTGCGCCCTCGTGCTGCGAGTAGCCCACCTCGGTCGGCCTGCGCTCGAGCGCCTCCGACGCCGAGGAGGCGTCGAACATGAGCTGGATCATCTCCCAGTCGGACTCGTGCTTGTTGTTCCAGTCGTTGAAGGGGTAGTAGAGCCAGTACTGGAGCGCGAGCTTGCCCGGCTTTCCCCGCTCGGCGACGACGTGGGCGTAGGCGGTCGTCTGCTTTCCGGCGGCGATGCGGCCGGCCCACTGCTCGTAGCTGCACCCCGGATCGAGCGGTGAGCCCGGGAAGTCGAGGTAGGTCTCGTCGCCGCGCCGATACAGGTCGGCGGCCGTCGGCGCGGTCCGCAGCAGCCGCCCGCCCGAGTCGACGAGCCTGACGTCGCGGCGGCCGAGCACGACGTCCGCCGGAACGGGACGGTAGGGCTCCCCGCCGGAGCTGCACGGCTGAGACTGCTTCTTCAGCGCGACGACCGGCGCGTACTCGTCGGCGAGCCGCTGCTCGAGGCTGTCCTCGGCCGCTACGGCCGGGATCGCCGCCGCCGCGACCGCGACCGCGGCGAGGATCAGCGCCGTTCGGCGCACGGCCGTCAGGACCGCAGCTCGCGCAACGCCGCGTCCATCCGGTCGAGCCGTCTGTCGAGGTCGTCGAAGCGAGCCTCGATCTTCTGGAGCTCCGACATCTCGTCCTGCGTCTGTTGCGCCGCGTGTTCCTTGGTCGCCCGGGCGACGAACGTGGAGGTGATCGCCGCGGTGATGATGGCGAGGAAGGCGATGCCCTGGAGCATGACCACCGCGGCGATGATGCGTCCGCTGACGTCCACGGGCGTAACGTCCCCGTAGCCGACCGTGGTCACCGTCTGCATCGCCCACCACATCCCGACCCAGACGTTGCGGTACTCGTGATGGTCGAACACACGGATGAACACGCCTCCGAGCACGACGACCGTTGCAGTGGCCACGACGATCGTGCTCACTGCGCCGCGGACGGTTGGGGGCTCGCGCAGGAACTTGGCCACCTTCCGCTCCACGACATTCATGCGTGCCATCCCGGCGGACGTTACGCCAGCGACCGGATCTCCGACCGCGCTCGCCGATGTACGGCTAGCCGCACCTCGTGACGCAGGCTGGCAGCACTGCCGGCGAAGCCGCCCGCCGCCATGCTGCCCGGATGAGGGCCCAGCTCGAACGGAAGGGATCGGTCGTCGCGTCGGTCGCCTCGTTCCGCGGCGAGACGTACCTGATCGGCTGCCGCGGGTCGCCGCACGTGCACGAGTACCGCGACTTCCTCGAGCGGAACCGGGTCCCGTTTCGCTGGATCGACATCGATCGCAACCCGCTGGTCCGCCACCTCGAGGCGGCGGCGACCCTGCGGGACCGGTCGCTGCCCTTCTTCCTGTTCGCGGACGGCAGCAGCCTCGATCCGTCGACCGGGCCGGATGCGGAGCTGGCGTTCGCGCGCACGCGGGTGGAGCTCGCCCGGCGGGTGGGCCTGCACGCCACGCCGAGCAAGGCGCGCTACGACGTGGTGGTCATCGGCGGCGGCCCGGCGGGGCTGACCGCGGCCGTGAACACCGCGTCGGAGGGCCTCGAGACGCTCGTGCTCGAGCGCCATGCCCCGGGCGGCCAGGCGGGCACGAGCGCGCGCATCGAGAACTACCCGGGGTTCCCGCAGGGGATCACCGGAATCGAGCTCGCCCAGTTGACGCACGACCAGGCCGTCCGCCTCGGCGCCGAGATCGTCGTCGGCTCCGAGCTGGTGGAGAGCTGGCCTGAGCCGGACGGCTCGGTGACCTTCGAGCTCTCCGACGGAGCCCTGGTCCGCGGGCGCGCCGTGATCGGAGCGATGGGCTCGGAGTACCGCCGTCTCGACGCCTTCGGCGTCGACGAGCTCCTGGGCTCCGGCGTCTACTACGGGTCCGCGCCGAGCGACGTGCTCTTCCACCGCGACGGCGACGTGTTCATCGTCGGCGGCGCCAACTCGGCCGGCCAGGCGGCGCTCCACGCAGCCGACTTCGCCCGGTCGGTCACGCTGCTGGTCCGCGGCGAGTCGCCGGCCGACTCGATGTCCCAGTACCTGATCGATCGCTGCGAGGCCAATCCGAAGATCGCGATTCACACGAACGCCCACGTGACGCACGTGTTCGGCAACGGGAGGCTGGAGCGAATCGTGGTGCTCGACGAGCGCAGCGGGGCGGCGCAGGAGTTGGCGGCGGATGCGCTGTTCATCCTGATCGGCGGCGAGCCGACCTCGTCGTGCGCGCAGGGCTGGCTCGCGCGGGACGAGAACGGATTCCTGGTCACCGGCCCCGACGTCCTCGCCGGAGAGAAGCCGCGATGCTGGCCGCTCGAGCGCGAGCCGTACTTCCTCGAGTCGAGCCGGCCCGGAGTCTTCTTCGCGGGCGACGTCCGCCATGGCTCGGTCAAGCGGGTCGCGTCGGCCGTGGGCGAGGGCGCGATGGCCGCGCAGCTCGTGCACCGCTACTTCGCGGAGACGACGCGGTGATCGCCGGCGGGCTGCAACTGTGCGTGCGACCGCTCCGCCACGGCGAGGCCCGGACGGTGATGAGCGTGTTCGCGCGCCTGAGCGAGCGGTCCCGGCGGACTCGCTTCAACGGCGCCAAGCCCTGCCTGGGCAGGTCGGAGCTTCGGAAGCTGGCGACGGTCGACGCGGATCGCCGCGCCCTCGTCGCCTTCGTCGAGGGCGATCCGGAGCCGGTCGCGATCGCGCGCCTGGTCCGGAACGGCGAGCGCGCCGAGGTCGCCTTCGCGGTCGCCGACGACTACCAGCGCCGCGGCATCGGCTCGGCGCTCGTCTCGCAGCTGCTCGCCGAGGCGCGCGCCGACGGCGTCAGGGAGATCACGGGCCTGGTCGGGCGCGACAACTCGGCAGCGGTCGCACTGCTGCGCCGCACGGTCGAGCGCCTGCACGTCGCCTTCGACGGCCCCGATCTGTCGATCCGCGCGGCGCTCTAGGGCTGGGCGAGCTCGGTGAGCTTCGCCTTGATCAGGGAGAGCACGAGCTCCCCTTCTCCCAGCTGTGCCTCGAGGGCGGCGATGCTCTGCTCGACACGGGCCTGTTCCTCGTCGAGCGCCTTGAGCTGGCGCCGGAAGGCGACGAGCTCGTCGGTGGCCTGAACGTGCTCGGACACCAGCCGCTCGTGGAGCTGCTGCAGCCGTTCGTCCGCGGCTGCCGGGCCCGCGGCCGGCTCGGCGGTGACGGGCTGCGACCCGAGATGCCCCGGCGCCTCGTCCGGACGATCGACCTCGATGTGTGCGCCTGGTTCCGCGTGGTGCGCCTCGGTGCCCGGCTCGCCGGCGTCCTCGGCCGCCGTGGCCGGGCTCGGCGCCGGGTCGTCGGGGACGGCTTCGGCCTCCGCTTCGGCCGCCTGCATCCCGTCGAGGAGGGCCCTGAGCTCGCTGTTCACGACGATGACGGGGCGGATCGACCCGAGGTGCGACTCCAGGGCGCGCAGCCGCGCGTCGCTCGGATCGGCGAGCGCGACGACCAGCTTCCCCTCGCCGTCGCGTTCGAGCGGGCAGGCCTCTAGGCGCCACGCCTCGTCGGCCGACAGCGCGGCCAGGACGTCGGCGTCGTCGGAGCGCCGCGCGTCCCGGACGACCGGAAGCCCGGACAGCTCGCCCAGCGCGTCCGCGACCATCTGCTCGGTCATCCAGCCACGCCGAACGAACATCTCGCCGGGCGCTTCGCCACGCTCGTCCCACTCGGCGTAGGCCTCCTGCAACTGCTCGGCTGTGACGACACCCGTCAGCACGGCCCACATCCCCAGCGACCGCGGCGGTCTGCTCGCGCCCACTTCCAGATCTGTAAGCAGCCCGACCTCGTCCACACTCATCTCTTCGTCCCCGGCCGGGACAACGTAATCACCTGCACGAGTGACTCCGTCGCAAATCACACGAGTTGAGCGATCCGCGTCACCCGCCCAGGGTGATCCGCGGCGCCGCCGGCGTCCACTGGGCCGGACGTGCCCGAAGGACAGGCCGAACGGCCCATAGCCAACGAGCAGCGCGAGCCCCATCCTGTACCTCGTGTCAGGGATGAAGCTCGCGCTGCTGGCGATCGTGGGCCTGCTGGTGTTCTCGGTCCCTTCCGGCTCGAGCTCCACGCGCAGCGGGCCGGTGTGCACGAGCGGAGCGTCCTCCGTCGTTGTGGGCGAGCCGGCGGTGACCGAGTGGTATCCGCCGGGCTGCGTGCACCCGTGAGCGCGCCGGGCCCGACTTTGCAGACACCGCCGCCGCGATGAACGGGCACGAGGGTGCGAACGTGCGCGCCGAAGGCGCTTGCCGAGCCGAGCGGAAAGCGAAGCGGGCGAGGCGGGAAAAGGTGGGCCGTGAAGGATTCGAACCTTCGACCTTGGGATTAAGAGTCCCCTGCTCTACCAGCTGAGCTAACGGCCCGCGGGCTGCGTAGTCTAGCCCGAGTGAAAGTGCTCTCGGTTGTGGGCAACCGCCCGCAATTCATCAAGTCCGCGCCGCTCTCCGAGGCGCTTCGCGAGCGGAAGATCGAGGAGGTCGTCCTCCACACCGGACAGCACTACGACCCGGAGCTGTCGCAGGTCTTCTTCGAGGAGCTCGGGCTGTCGGAGCCCCGCTACCGGCTCGAGGTCGGCGGGCTTCCGCGCGACGAGATGCTCGCGTCGCTGCGTCCGGGGCTGGCCGAGGCGATCGCGGCCGAGCGGCCCGACTGGGTGCTCGTCTACGGAGACACGAACTCCACGCTCGGCGGGGCACGGGCGGCGGTCGAGGCCGGAACGCCGGTCGCACACGTCGAAGCGGGGCTGCGCAGCTACGACCTCTCAATGCCGGAGGAGCACAACCGGGTGGAGACCGACGAGCTGTCGCAACTCTTGCTCGCGCCGGACGAGCGTTCGCGGGCGATCCTCGAGCGTGAGGGCGTCACCGGCCGGATCGAGGTCGTGGGGGACGTGATGGCGGACGCCTGCTTCCGGCTCGCGCCGATCGCCCGCGAGCGCTCCTCGATCCTGGAGCGGCTCGGGCTGGAGCCGGGCGGCTACGTCCTCGTCACGCTGCACCGGGAGGCGAACGTGGCGGAGCCGCGGTTGGGACGCCTGCTGGAGGGCTTGCGGCGGCTGGACGAGCCGGTCGTCTTTCCCGCGCATCCACGGACTCGAGCGGCCCTGGAGGGACAGTCCCTACAGGGACTGTCCCTCACGGAGCCGCTCGGCTACCTCGACCTCGCGGCGCTCGCCTCGCAGGCCCGCGTGATCGTCACCGACTCGGGCGGCCTGCAGAAGGAGGCGTACTGGTACGGCGTGCCCTGCGTGACCGCACGCCCCTCGACCGAGTGGGTCGACACGGTCGAGGCCGGGGCGAACGTCCTCGTCGACGACGACCCCGACCGTCTCGTCGAGGCCGTCGCCAACGCCCGCATGCCGGCCGATCGACCCGAGCTGTACGGCGACGGGCAGGCGGCAGGGCGCATCGCGGCCGCGCTGTACGCTTCGCGGCCGGAATGAGCGCGAGCAGCCGTTTCGACATCGCCGTGCTGGGCGCCGGCTACGTGGGCATGCCGCACGCGCAGACCTTCGCCGAGGCCGGGAAGAGGGTCTTGCTCGTGGACGTGCTCGACGATCTCGTCGAGGCGATCAACCGCGGCGAGAGTCACATCGGCGACGTCCCGAGCGACAAGCTGAAGCCGCTCGTCCAGTCGGGCGCCATCACCGCGACCACGGACTTCGCGGCCGTCGCCGACGCGGACGCGATCGTGATCGCCGTGGCGACGCCGCTGTCCGTGCAACGCGAGCCGGACCTCTCGTACGTCGAGAGCGCCGCCCAGTCGATCGCACCGCACCTGCGCAGGGGTCACCTGGTCGTGCTCGAGTCGACCACGTACCCGGGAACGACCCGCGACGTGGTGCGGCCGCTGCTCGAGGAGGGTAGCGGGCTGCTCGCGGGCGCCGACTTCCACCTGGCCTTCGCGCCCGAGCGCGTCGACCCGGGCCGCGAGGACTTCACGACGAAGACGACCCCGAAGGTGGTCGGCGGGATCGACGCCGAGTCGACGGAGGCGGCCGCACGCCTCTACGAGGGCGCGGTCGACGCCGTCCACCGGGTCTCGACCGCCGAGGCGGCGGAGCTGACGAAGCTGCTCGAGAACATCTTCCGCTCCGTCAACATCGCCCTCGTCAACGAGCTCGCCCAGCTCTGCGACCGGATGGGGATCGACGTCTGGGAGGTCGTGGACGCGGCCGCGACCAAGCCCTTCGGGTTCATGTCGTTCCAGCCCGGCCCGGGGCTCGGCGGCCACTGCATCCCGCTCGATCCGTTCTACCTCTCGTGGAAGGCGCGCGAGTTCGACTTCTCGACGCGGTTCGTCGAGCTCGCGGGCGAGATCAACAACAACATGCCGTACTTCTGCCGGTCGGTGATCTCGCAAGCGCTGAACCACGGCGCGCAGAAGTCGCTGAGCGGCTCGAGGATCCTGATTCTCGGTGTCGCGTACAAGTCGAATATCGGCGACGTGCGCGAGTCGCCGGCCGAGAAGATCCTGATGCTGCTCCGGAACGCGGGCGCCGAGGTCGCCTACCACGACCCGCACGTCGAGGAGTTCGACGGGCTCCGGTCCGTGCCGCTGGAGCCGGAGACATACGACTGCGTCGCCATCGTCACCGCGCACTCCGGGATCGACTACGGCGACGTCGTCCGCCGCGGCAAGGTGATCGTCGACTTCCGGAACGCCACGAAGGGGGTCGAGGTGGACGGGAAGGTCTGGAAGCTGTGACGCGGGTCGGTGTCGCAGGGCTCGGCTACTGGGGGCCGAACCTCGCACGCAACTTCGACGATCTCGCCGAGCTCGCGTGGATCTCGGACCTGGACGGAGAACGCCTGACGGCGTTCTCCACGAGGTATCCCGACGCGCGGGCGACTGCCGACTTTCAGCAGATGCTGGCCGACGACGACCTCGACGCGGTCGTCATCGCAACCCCTGTCCCGACGCACTACGAGCTGGCTCGCAGCGCTCTCGCCGCGGGCAAGCACGTGCTCGTCGAGAAGCCCCCGGCGATGCGGGGGCCCGAGATGGACGAGCTCGTCGCGCTCGCCGCCGACCGCGACCTCGTGCTGATGCCCGGCCACCTCCTGCTCTACCACCCCGGCGTCCAGAAGCTGAAGGAGCTGATCGACCAGGGCGAGCTCGGCGAGGTGCTCTGCGTCTACGGGAACCGACAGAACCTCGGGATCGTGCGCGCGAACGAGAACGCGCTCTGGTCGCTCGGAGTCCACGACCTGTCCGTGATCCTCTTCCTGCTCGACGAGGAGCCCGAGGTCGCGACCGCGCAGGGTCGCGACTTCCTCCAGGACGGCGTCGAGGACGTCGTCTTCTGCTACCTGCGCTTCCCGTCGGGGAAGATCGCGCACATGCACCTCTCCTGGCTCGACCCGCACAAGATGCGGCGGCTGACCGTCGTCGGACGCGACAAGATGGCCGTGTTCGACGACATGGAGCTGGAGCGCAAGGTGACCGTCTACGACAAGGCGCCGTGGAAGCGCGCCGAGACCTACGGCGAGTGGCAGACCCGAAGCGGCGACATCTTCATCCCGAAGATCCCCACCTCCGAGCCGCTCCGGCTCGAGTGCGAGCACTTCCTGCGGCTCGTCGACGGCGACGGCGACCGGCAGAAGGTGGCGCGGGACGGCGCGATGGTCGTCCGGGCACTCGAGCGGCTGACCGCTTCGCTCCATGGCGGCTGAGGTCCACCCGACCGCGGTCGTCCACCCGGGCACCGTGCTCGGCGAGGGCGTCCGGGTGCTGGAGTACGCGGTCGTCGGCAAGCAGCCGGTCCTCTCGCCGCGCTCGACCGCGAAGCGCGAGGAGCTGCCGCCGGCCGAGATCGGCGACGGCGCGGTGATCTCGACGGGCGCGGTCGTCTTCGCCGGCACGACGATCGGCGCGCGGGCGATCGTCGGCGACCAGGCGTGCGTCCGTGAGCGGGTCGCTCTCGGCGACGACGTGGTCGTGGGCCGCGGCTCGCTGGTCGAGAACGACACGACCGTCGGCGCGATGACGAAGATCCAGGCCGGCGCCTACATCACCGCGTACTCGACGCTGGAGGACAACGTCTTCGTCGCGCCCTGCGTGGTGACCACGAACGACGACTTCATGGGACGGACCGAGCGGCGACACGAGCTGATCGAGGGCCCGACGATCCGGCGAGGAGCCCGGATCGGCGGCGGCGCGATCCTCTGCCCGGCGGTCGAGATCGGCGAGGAGGCGTTCGTCGGCGCCGGCGCGGTGGTGACCAAGGACGTGCCGGCGCGTGCCGTGGTCGTGGGCAACCCGGCACGAAAGATCCGCGACGTCCCCGACGAGGAGCTGCTGTCCTGAACGGCTTCGAGACCGCACGCCTCGAGAACCTGCGCCGCGAGGACGGCTGGGCGCCGATCCGCCTGGCTCTCGACATCGGCTCGTTCGGGATCAACAGCTGGGCCGGCCGCGAGGCGGGTGACAGCGTCATCCCCGAGCACGACGAGGCGCCGACCGGGCACGAGGAGCTCTACCTCGTCACGGCCGGACACGCGACGTTCACCGTCGGCGGCGAGGAGATCGACGGGCCGGAGGGCACGATCGTCCTCGTCCGCGACCCGTCGCTGTCACGCGGCGCCGTCGCGCGCGCGGAGGGGACGACGATTCTCACCGTCGGAGCGAAGCCCGGGGAGGCGTATTCGGCGCAGGCCTGGGAGACGAACCGCGACGTGTTCGCGCTGCTCGACGAGGGACGGCCCGCGGAGGCGAAGCAGCTCCTGATCGAGGCGCTCGACCGTTACCAGGAGCGAACCACGCTGTACTACAACCTCGCTTGCGCGGAGGCGCTGCTCGGCGAGACCGAGGAAGCCCTCGGGCATCTTCGGATGACGATCGAGAGACGCCCGGAGTACGCCGGATGGGCTCGCGAGGACAAGGACCTGATCTCGCTCCGAGGCGACCCGCGCTTCGCCGAGCTTGTCGGCTAGAAGCGGCGGAGGTCGGGTAGGTACCGGCTGTACGACCACGACCAGTCCTCGATCGCATCGCAGAGGCCGGCGCGGAGCGGATTCGCAAGCACGTAGCCGTGGCGTCTTTCCAGGCTCTCCTCGTCCTCGATCACCCGGCTCTGGAAACGCTCCGAGAACACGTGCCCGTGCAGGTCGTGGGCGCTGTTGTAGGCACGGGCATACGACCAGTTGAGCCACTGTAGGGCCGTCGACAGTCTCGACCGGCGCCCCTCGAAGATGCCGTGGTAGTGGGTCGACATCACGCAGGCAGCGTGGATGATCAGTCCGCGCGTCCGCAGGCCGGGGAGGAGGTCGAACATGGCGGACTTGTCCCTGTCGTCGGGGAACGGGGCGAACGTGGCCGCAAGGCCGCGCGCGTAGACGTGGAAGATGCCGTCGGGAAGGGCGGAGCGGGGAACACGAGGCACGGGACGAAGCTAGCGCGCCGGCGGCGGCTCGGCCACCCCGCCGGGCCGGTTGTCACACATTCGTTCTTAACCGTGCCAGGCACGGTTAAGGACTGGCGCTCGACTCGCGGAGGGAGCAGGGTCTTGACGGTGCCAGGCACGGTTAAGAAGCGCCTACGCACGGCTGCAGACGGGCCCGGGCTCCGGACGGAACGCGCCCGGGCTACGCCGGGAGCAACGCGCCGACCGTCTCGATCGACGATTCCGTGATCGGACGCAGGACGAGAATCGCCTCGTCGGAGCCCGCCTGCTCCAGCTCCTCGAGATGCCGTGACAACGCATCCGGCACCACGGGCCGGATGCCCTCGTCGGCGTGGGGCCGTCGCACCGCGTCCGGGTCGAGCTCGACGAGGACGCACGCGCTGCGCTCGACGTCGGACGGGTCGCGGCCCGCGCGCTCGGCGGCCGAGGTGATGCGCGCGTTCAGCTCGGCGAACCCCTCGACCGTGTTCCCGTAGCCCGCGTACCAGGTGTTCCAGCGATCGACGTAGGGCAGCGCCGCCGCGAGCATCCGCTCGCCGTTCGACCCGATCATCAGCGGAACCCGGCCCGGAGCAGGCGGAAGCAGCACCGCGTCCTCTGCCTGCCAGAAGCGGCCGGCAAGGGTCACGCGCTCGCCGGCGAGCAGGCGGCGGACGATCTCGAACGACTCCTCGAAACGCGAGACACGGTGGTCGTACGGCAGTCCGAAGGCGCGGTACTCGGTCTCGTTCCACCCGGCGCCGAGACCGAGGACGAACCGGCCGCCGCTGACCTCCGCGAGCGTCGCCGCCATCTTCGCCAGCAGCCCCGGCGGATGGAAGCTCGCGCAGGCGACGAGCGGGCCGAGCGACACCTGCCGGGTGACCGCAGCGAGCGCGGCGAGCAGCGTCCACGCCTCCCACGGCCCGCGCTCGGGACGGCCGTCTCCCCGGTAGAGGAGGTGGTCGCCCAGCCAGATCGAGTCGAACCCGCCGTCCTCGGCTGCCCGCGCCATCGCCGCGTACTCGGGCCAGCCGACCTCGCGCTCGACCTCGGGCAGCTGCACCCCGACCCGGATCACGTGCTGCTCTTGGAGATGCGCAGCCGGTACTGGCCGGAGCCCTGCGTCGTCAGCTTGACCTCGACGTAGTACCACCCGGCCGTGCGGGCGCGGTGCAGGAAGTGCTCGTTCGGACCGGCATGCGCCGACTGCGTCAGCCGCCAGGCCTGGAGCGCCGCCTGCTGGCCGATCGACTGCGCTTCGACGAGCTGCGTGCCCGGCCGCCAGAGGATCAGGTTCGTGTCGGTGCCGGCCGGGCCGCGGAGGGAGACAGAGACGGTCTGCCCCTTGCGCAGCCGGATGCGGTAGACGTCGATGTTGTCGTCCCAGTAGTCGAGCGTCGCCCTGATGTCGATCGAGCGGCCGTAGAGGCTGAACGCCTGGTCGCCGGCCTCGTCGTTGCCCTCGAACCGGTCGCGCGGCGGCGGCGGGCCGGTGAGCGCCTTCAGCGCGGCGGCGACGTCGAGCCGGCCCCAGCCGCTGTACCAGTCGCGGCCGAGCGGGCAGCGCAGGCAGCCGGTTCCGGCGCTGACGTCGTCCGCGGTGTGCTCGAGCAGAAACATCACCTGGTCGGGCGTCAGCGTCGGCCGCATGGCGATCAGCAGCGCGGCCGCGGCCGAGACCTGCGCCGCGGCGTAGGACGTGCCGTCGGCGGGACGGAACTCGGGCGGCCCGCAGATCGAGTAGCCCTGGTCGGCGCAGGCCGGGTGCGAGGCCGTCATCGCCCGCGGCAGGGTCGACACGATGCCGACGCCCGGCGCCGAGATGTCGTTGTAGACCTTGTCGCGGATCGAGAACGTCGGCACGGAACCGTCGGCCGCCAGCGCGCTCACCCCGATCACGTGCGGGAGAGCGGCCGGGTAGCTCGCGTAGTGCCACGGCGTCTTCGGCGCCTCGTCGGCGTTCCCCACCGCGGCGACCACGACCGCGCCCTTCGAGTACGCGTACGCGACGGCGGTCTGCTCAGCCGTCGAGAACGTGTCCTCGGCCGGATCGAGCGGGTCGCGGAGCCCGCCGAGGGAGAGGTTGATCACGCGTGCGCCGTTGTCGGCCGCCCAGCGGATCGCCTTCGCCTCCTCGTTCGGCGCGATCGTCCCGTCCGCACGGACGACCTTGGCGATCAGCAGCTGCGCGGGGAAGGCGATCCCCGCGATCCCCTGGCCGTTGTCGAGCGCCGCCCCGATGATCCCGGCGATGAAGGTTCCGTGGCCCTGCCGGTCGTTGACGTCGCCGCCGACGAAGCTCTGCTGGAGCGCGACGCGGCCCGCGAACTCGGGATGGTCGGCGTCGAGGCCCGAGTCGATGATCGCCACCCGAACCGGCTCGAAGGCCGGCGGCTGCTCGGTCCAGAAGTCGAAGGCGTGAATCGCGCCCAGATACCACTGCCGCGCGGCGAGCGGATCGTCCGGAGCGAACCTCGCGCTGCCCGCCGCGCCGGACGGCATCGCCAGCGCGAGCGTCGCCAGCCCGATTGCGAGCCGCCTCATGCGGTCGCGACCGCGACCCGCAGGACCGCGCTTTTGATCGTGCCGGCCGACAGCCGATACAGCGTCGTCTCGCTCGGGGCGACGGAGAGAGAGAACGTGCCGTCGGGTTGCAGCGAGAGCGCCGGCCCCGGCTCCCAGGCGCCGCCCGTCGCCGATCGCTGCTCGAGCACCGGACCCTGCACCCGGGTCGCTCTGCCCGTGATCGTCACGGGTGTCTCGGGCGCGACGGCGCCGACCGGCCGGGACAGCCACAGGACGCCGACGCTCATCCAGGTCGATCGGAGCCCGAGCTGCCGGCGAACGTCCGACGCGGACACGGTCACGTCTCCGTCGCGGCCGGTGACCACGACCGACCTGGCGTGACCCGTCGCGGGAACGGGACGCAGGGCGTCGACGCCCGCGATCCCGAGCAGCTTGCTCGCCGCGGTGCCGGCGACGGCCACCGGCCCCCAGTCGTGATACGGCGAGTACGTGTCGTACGGGTCGGGGACCGAGACCAGGTACGGCGCCGGCTTGGCGTTCGCGAAGACGTCGGTGACCGCGGCTGTCCGCCCGCCCGAGCTGGAGAAGAAGAAGGTCTGCGCGACCTTGCCGCCGTAGAGCAGCACCTGGCGCTTCGTCTCGGCGACCGCCTGGTCGCCGACCGGCGTCTCGGCCAGGATCCCGCCGTAGACCTGGTCGCGGGTGTCGTTGTAGACGTCGAAGGCACCGTCCCGGCGGTGCGCGAGGGCATACGAACGCGCTGCCACCGCCTGCGCCTTCACTGCCTCCAGCGGCCAGTCGTGCGGCATCTCGCTGGAGACGACGCCCCGCGTGTACGACTCGAGCGCGACGGTGTTCACGACTGTCAGCTTCTTGCCGTCGCTCGCCACCGTGAAGGTGCCCCGGTACGGGTTCTTCAGCCAGAGCGGGCCCTTGCCCGGCAGGAAGGTGAGCGGCCCCGGAAGCGCCTTGGCGGGGCGGGCGGGATCGAGCGCGAGCTTCGGGTCGACCTGGTGGGGACCCGCGACGAGCTGGTGCACCACGCCCGCGGCGTCCTTGACGACAAACGGCTCCGGCGAGGAGACGACCACGCGCTTCGCCCCCTCGACCAGCAGCACCTTGATCTTCGCGACCGGGCTGGGGGCGAGGGCGGTGCGGGGGTAGTAGTGGGCGAGGATCTTGTCGTAGGCGACCCCGTGCTTCGCGTAGCCGTAGGCGCCCCACTGGGCCATGCCGACGCCGTGCCCCCAGCCGTGGCCCGAGATCACGAAGGTGGTCGCCTCCACCGTGGTCGGCGTCGGCGTCTGGGGGCTCGCTCCGGCCGGGCCGAGCAGCGCGGCCACGAGGAAGGCGACGAGGACGAGGCGGCGGCTGGGCATGACGTTGGGCAGAGCCGGCACCTCAGGCTAGCTGACCGCTGCGGGGGCTTACACCGAGTTAACGCAGGCGGGCGCCGTACTGCTGCTCGTAGTAGCGCCGGTACTCGCCGCTCTTGATCGGCTCCCACCACGCCCGGTTGCCGCGGTACCAGGCGACGGTCTCGGCGAGCCCCGTCTCGCCCAGCGAGTGCTCCGGCGCCCAGCCCAGGCTGCGGAGCTTCGCGTCGTCGAGCGCGTAGCGGCGGTCGTGTCCGGCGCGGTCGTCGACGTGACGGATCAAGTCCTCGCTCGCACCGGTCAGGTCGAGGATGCGCCGGGTGAGGTCGATGTTCTCGTGCTCTTCGCCGCCGACGTTGTAGACCTGGCCGGCGGCACCCTCGCGGAGGACGAGCTCGACGGCGGCGCAGTGGTCGTCCGCGTGCAGCCACTCGCGTCGCTGGCGGCCGTCGCCGTAGACGGGCAGGGGCTCGCCGTCGAGCGCGTTCGTGACGAAAAGCGGGATGATCTTCTCCGGGTACTGGTTCGGCCCGTAGGTGTTGGCGGCACGGGTGATGCACGCGTCGACCCCGAACGTGCGCACGGCGGCGAGCACCTGGAGGTCGCCGCCGGCCTTGGACGCCGCGTAGGGGCTCGACGGCCGCAGCGGGTCGCCCTCGGTCGACCGCTGCCCCTCGGGGATGTCGCCGTAGACCTCGTCGGTGGAGACCTGGACGAGCCGGACGCCGGCGTCACGCACCCAGCCGAGCAGCACGTACGTGCCGTGGACGTCGGTCTCGATGAACTCCGCCGCGCCGAGGATCGAGCGGTCGACGTGCGTCTCGGCGGCGAAGTTGACGACGGCGTCGCAGCCGGCGCCCGCCTGCGCGACGGCCTCGGAGTCGCAGATGTCGCCGACGACGAGCTCCACGTCGGCGCCGTCCAGGTTGGCCGGGTTGCCGGAGTAGGTCAGCTTGTCGAGGACGACGACCTCGTCGCCGGCCGCGGCCAGGCGCTTCGCGAAGTGGGAGCCGATGAACCCGGCTCCGCCGGTGACGAGCACGCGCATCGCCGGAAGGGTAGTGGAGAACCTGTCACGGGTTCGTCACACCTCTGGTGCCAGGCATTGGTTGTGGATTGTGGAAGGAACGTTCAACTCTCGTTCCACGTCTGGTGCCAGGCACCTGTTGTGGACAACTCCCTAGCGCAGCCGCTCGAGACGCGACCGTGCCTCTTCGGCCCGCAGGAGGTTCCCCTTCCGCCCGAAGCGCGCGAGCGCCTGCTCGACGGCCGCCGCTGCCTCCTCCGGCCTGCCGCCGAGCTCGAGCACCTCGCCGAGATCCAGGTACGCCTCGGCCTGTGCGTTGATCATCTGCGTCCCGTTTGCGATCGCGACCGCCTCGCGGTCGAGCGCCTGTGCCTCCTCGCCGAGGCCCCGCCGTGCGCCGATCTTCGCCTTCACCTGCCTGACCAGCATCTGCGTCACCGCGTCGTCGCTCGCGCCGAGCTCCGCGGCACGATCGACCCACGCCTCCGCCTCGTCCAGCCTGTCGAGCTGGTAGAGGCCGTTGGCGAGGTGCCCGGCTCCGGTCGACAACCACCCGCGCTCTCCGGCCTCCTCGAGCAGCCGGCACCCTTCCTCTCCTGCTGCCACCGCAGCAGCCGCATCTCCGGCGTCGAGCTCGAGGGTGGCGACTCCCTGGCAGAGCACGAGCGCAAGGCTCAGCAACGCCCCCCGTTCGACCAGCTCCGAGCGCAACCGCGCGATAACCTCCCGTCCTTCCTCGACCCGGCCGAGCAGGGCCAGGGTTCCGGCCCGGAGTGACTCGAGGAAGTCGTGCCGGCCGCCGGCCGCCTCCTCGTCGTCGATCCAGTCGAGGACGTCGGCGAACGGCGTGCTGCCGAAGAACCGGGCCGATGCGAGCCCCGATCGCAACGGGATTTCGAGGTGTGGCAGGCCGGCCCGTCTCGCATGGAGCAACGCCAGCTCGTAGGCCTCGAGCGCCGCGTCCACCTGGGCGCGGTTGTTCGCGACGACCGCGCCCGCAGAGCTCGCGACGTAGAGCGCGAAATCGTCGCCGGCTGTCTCGAATACGGGCAGGACCTCCTCGAGCAGCGAGGTGAGCTCGACCGACGCTCCCTCGGGCTCGGCGAAAAGGCGAAGCCACGCCTCCCTCACGCGCGCGACCAGCACGAGGCCAGGCTCCCCGATCGCGGCGGCCCGTTGCTCGACAAGCCGCGCAGCCGCGTAGGCATCACTCACCCCGCCGCCGAAGAAGATCGCCATGGTGCGGTCGAACTCGAGCGTCATGTCCATCTCCGTCGCGGGAACGAGCGCCAGCGACCGTTCGAGCAGACCAAGGGCGGCGGGGAAGTCCTCGCGCAGCAACGCCCGCCGTCCCGCGGCCGCCAGCCTCGCCCGCGCGCGGGCGGCGACGGCCTGTTCGCCTCCCCCCAGCTCCACCTGGTACTTCGACGCCTGTTCGAGGTGGTAGCCGAGGATCTCTTCCAGCTCGACCAGATCAGAGCCGTGCTCCTCGAGCCAGGCGGCGAAGCGCTCGTGCAGCGCGGCGCGCGTCGACTTGGGCAGCGCGTCGTAGGCCGCGTCCCGGATCAGCAGGTGGCGGAAGCGAAAGGCGTCCTCGCCGGGAAGCTGCGCCTTGTCGGGCCTGACCAGCTCCTTCCGGACGAGCGACGTCAGCCGCGCAGCCACCTGGGGCTCGTCGGGCGCGAGCGCCTGCACAGCCCCGCGATGGAACGTGCGCCCCTCGACAGCCCCGCGCTGGAGCACGTCTCGCTCGGGCGGATCGAGCTGGTCGATGCGGGCGGCGAGGAGTGCCTGGATGGTCGGCGAAACGACGATCTCGCCCCCGGGTGACTCGCGGACCATCGCCACCATCTCCTCGACATAGAGCGGATTCCCCTCCGCCGCCTCGCGGATCCGCTCTCGCAGACCCCCGTCGAGGTGCGCCAGGCTCTCGATCAGGAGACCCGTCTCCTCCGGACCGAGCGGCTCGAGCAGGACGTTGGTCGCGTTCACCTTCCCGCCGGCCCAGCCAGGGCGACGGGCCAGCAGGTCCGGACGGGCCATGCAGAGGAGCAGGATCGGCGCATCCCGGGAGAGGTCGGCGACGTGCTCGACCAGGTCGAGGAACGTCTCCTCGCCCCAGTGGACGTCGTCGAACACGCAGACGGGCGGAGCCTCGGCGGCGACGGCCTCGGGCAGCTTGCGGAACGCCCAGGCGATCTCATCGCTCGAGCTGACCACCCGGTCGCCGAGAACGGCTCCGATCGTCTCCGGCACGATCTGGTCGGGCCCCACCTCCGCCATTTGCTTGGCGACCTCGACGACGGGCCAGTAGGTGATGCCTTCGCCGTAGGACAGACAGCGGCCCTGATCGACGAGCGCCTCGTCGAGCAAGCCGAGGAACTCCGCCGCCAGCCGGGACTTTCCCACTCCTGCCGCGCCGAGCAGCGTGAACAGATGGCACGAACGCTCGGAGACTGCCCGGTCCCAGGCGTCGGCGAGCAGCCGCAGCTCGCGCTCGCGACCCACCATTGCCGAATCGACGCGACGAGCGTGCCCCGCGTCGCCGCGAACCGCCACCAGCCGGTACGCCGCCACGGTCTGGGCCTTGCCTTTCAGGGCGAGGGGATCGACTGCCTCGACCTCGGCCGCGTCGCGGACAAGCGCGTGGGTCTCGCTGCCGATCAGGATCTCACCCGGCTGCGCCGCCTGCTGGAGGCGGGCCGCGACGTTGACCGCGTCTCCGGTCGCCAGCCGCTCCTCCGTACCGGTGACCACCTCCCCCGTGGTCACGCCGATCCGGCCCTGCACTCCGAGCTCGGGGAGCGCGTCCCGCATCTCGACCGCAGCCGCAGCGCCCGCAGCGCGTCGTCCTCGTGCACCGTCGGCACGCCGAACACGGCCATCACGGCGTCGCCGATGAACTTCTCCACCGAGCCGCCGTGGCGCTCGACGATCGCCTTCATCCGCTCGAAGTACCGCGCGAGCAGCGCCCTCAGCGTTTCCGGGTCGAGCCGCTCGCCGAGCTGGGTCGAGCCGGTGACGTCGCAGAAGAGGACGGTGACGACCTTGCGCTGCTCCCTGCTCGTCGGCGCCTCGGCGAAGGGCGCGCCGCCAGTGCGGACAGAAGGCGAACTCCCCCGTGCTCTCCCGGGCCGCAGCTTGTGCAGATCGCCACGCAGCGAGGCTACGCCATCCGCGCCAGGCAGGCGCGCAGCCCGTCGCGCCAGTGCGGCAGCGCCGGCGCTCCCCGCTCGGAGCGGAGCACGGAGTGGGCCGGCCGCGGTGCCGCGGCGCCGAACTCGGCGGACGTGATCCGGCGGACGCGGCACTCGATTCCCGCCTCCTCGAAGATCGCCTCGGCGAACTCGGCCCACGTGCAGTCCCCGCCGGCGGCGACGTGGTACGTGCCGAACGGCAGACCCACGATCGCGCGGGTCGCCTCGGCGAGATGCCCGACATACGTCGGGCAGCCGCGCTGGTCGTCCACGACCGAGACCTGGTCGCGCTCGGCCCCCAGGCGCAGCATCGTCCGGACGAAGTTGTGCGACGTCCAGCCGAAGAGCCACGACGAGCGCACGATCCAGCCGTCGCGCACCTCGCGCTCGCCGGCGAGCTTCGTCCGGCCGTAGGCCGACCGCGGGTCCGGCTCGTCCGACTCGACGTACGCCTCGCCCTTCGTGCCGTCGAAGACATAGTCGGACGAGAAGTAGACGACGGGCGCACCGCCGGCGACGACGTTCCGGGTGCCGAGGACGTTCACCGCCTCGGCGCCATCCGGGTCGGTCTCGGCCCCGTCGACGTTCGTCCAGGCGGCGGCGTGGAGGACGAGGTCGTAGGCCTCGGGCACCTCCCGCGCGACGTCCAGCTCGAGCCGGCCGAGCGCGTGCGCCCCGGGGAAGACCTCCGCGAGCGCCGTCCCCAGCTGCCCGCCGGCGCCGGTGATCAGGAGGCGGGGGTATCTCTCGAGGACAGGATCGGAGATGACGTGCTCCAGAGGTGCCTGACCCGGGGGTCGTCCCAGGGAATGCCGTGCTCGTCGGGGTCGCGCGGGTCGTACTCCTCGGTCACGTGGTAGCAGAAGACGAGATCGGTGAGCGCCTCGAAGCCGTGCGCGTGCCGTCCGGGGATGTACAGCGCGACCGGATTCTCGTCGCCGATGTCCTCGGTGAACGTCTCGCCGGTCTGGCGGTCGAGGACGACGACGCGGGCGGTTCCCCGGAGGCAGCAGAAGAGGTCGTCCTGCCCGCGCTCGTGGTAGTGCAGGCCGCGGATCACGCCGGCGCGCGAGAAGGACACGTTCGTCTGCCTCGTCGGCTTCGGCAGCGCGCTCTCGCGACGCAGCTCCATCAGCCACCCGCGCTCGTCCTCGTAGCGGCGAAGCGGAAAGCGCTGGATGCCGTCGACGGCCACTAGTCGTGGTTCGCGCCGTTCGCGCGCACGAAGTCGTTGGCGACATAGTAGGCGTCGATCGACTCGCCGGCGTCGCCCCAGAAGCCCTCGAGCACGTCGTACTCCATCGTCGCCTGCTCGACGTACCAGTTGTTCACGTCGGTGATCTCGAGCTCGCCGCGACCCGAGGGGACGAGCGTCGGGAGCACGTCCCAGACCGTCTCGTCGTAGAAGTAGACGCCGGTGACGGCGTACTCGCTCGGCGGCTGCTCCGGCTTCTCGACGATCCGGGCGATCCGGGCCTCGCCGTCGAGCTCGGGCACGCCGAGGTGGCGGAGGTGCTCCGGGTCGTACTCGCGCGAGAGCAGGACGCGCGCGCCTCGCTCCTGGGCGGCGAAGCGCTCGGCCGAGGGACGGAACGAGCGCTCGAGCACGTTGTCGGCGAGCATCACGCAGACGCGGTCGCGGTCGACGAACCGCTCGCAGAGCCCGAGGGCCTCCGCGATCCCGCCGGGCTTCTCCTGGTACGCGTAGAGCAAGCGGTCGATCCCGTGCTCGTGGCCGTTACCCAGCAGGCGGAAGAACTCGCCCGCGTGCGTTCCGCCGGTGACCAGCATCAGCTCGGTGATCCCGGCGCGGACGAGCGCCTCGATCGCGTAGGAGACCATCGGCCGGTCGAAGATCGGCAGCAGGTGCTTGTTCGTGATCCGGGTCAGCGGATGGAGCCGCGACCCGGTCCCGCCTGCCAGTACGACTCCTTTCACACCCAACCCCGTTGGCGGGCGATCTTGCAGAGCGCGCGCCGCTTGGCGTAGGGCGAGCCCTCCGTCAGGCCCGCCTTCGCGTAGGCGCGGCGCAGCGCCGCCTTCACCGTCTCCGTCGCACCCGGCGTCCCGAGACGGGCGGCGATCTCCTCGTTCGTGGGCAGGTCGTCGAGCGAGCCGCCCGCGAGCCAGCCCGAGCAGAGCGCCTCGACGACCTGGCGCTGGAACGGCGACAGCGGCCTGGTCAGCGCCGGCGGGCCCGCCTGGAGCGCGGTCGTCACCTCGGGGTCGACGAGCGAGCCCGGCGCCGAGAAGACGACGCTCTCCGCGCCCAGGCCGATCCGGTCGCCGTGGCGGAGCGGCACCTTCGACCCCGCCTGGATGCGCGACCCGTTCAGGAACGTCCCGTTGAAGCTGCCGCGATCCTCGACGAACCAGCGGTCACCCTCCTCGCTGACGACGAGGTGGTGCCTGCTGACCGTCGGCTTCTCGATCGTCAGGTCGTTGTCCTCGGCCCGGCCGACCGCGAACTCGGCAGCGAGCGTCCGCTCGCTCCCGTCCGGCAGGATCAGGCTGGCCGTCTCGGCCACGGCCGAACTTGTACCACGGTCACGGCGCGCGCAGGGACGACGGCCGCACCCGGACGACTCGCGCCACGCCGGCCGGCAGCCACCAGTTGTAGCGACCCATGATCGCCATCAGCGCCGGCACCATCACCGCGCGCACGACGGTGGCGTCGAGCAGGATCGCGACCGCGAGCCCCGCGCCGAACTCCTGCAGGCCGACGATGCTCCCGGCCATGAACCCGCAGAACGCGGCAACCATGATCGCCGCGGCCGCGGTGACGATCCGCCCGGTGCGCTCGAGGCCGAGGGCGACCGCACGCTCGTTGTCGTGGACGCGGTCCCACTCCTCCCGCATCCTGCTGACCAGGAAGACCTCGTAGTCCATCGAGAGGCCGAAGAGCATCGCGAACAGGAAGATCGGGATCCAGCCTTCGATCTGCGGGAACCGGTACAGCCCGAGCAGGTCCTGCCCCGCGCCGAACCGGAACACGACCACGAGCGCGCCGTACGCCGCCGCGACCGAGAGCAGGTTCAGGATCACCGCCTTCAGCGGCAGGATCAGCGAGCGGAACGCGCGCATCAGCAGCAGGTACGTCAGCACGAGCACGGCCAGCACGAGCCACGGGAACGCGCCGTAGGCGACGTGCAGGAAGTCGACGCCCTGCGGCGAGGCCCCGCCGGCCAGGACGTCGACCCCGGCCGGGAAGGCGGCCGCGGCGATCAGCCGTCCGCGCAGCCGGCCGACGAAGCCCTGCGCCTCCTCCGAGCCGTACTCGTGCCTGGTCGCGACGATCACCTGCGCGTACCGGCCGGCGCGATCGACGAAGCGGCCGCCGGGCAGGAAGTACGCGGCCGACACCTCGGGGTCGCGCCTCACCTCCGCGACCAGCCGGGAGACCGCGGCCTGAACGGGCGGTGCAGACACCCCGTCCGGTGTCCGCGTATCGACCAGCACCTGCGCCGGCGCGATCGCGCCGGGGCCGAGCGCCGCCTTCAGCACGTTCAGCCCGCGCACGGACTGCGGGTACTGGGGAATCCCGGCCGTCGCGCCCGGAGTGAGCTGGAGCCAGGCGACAGGCACCGCCAGGGCGACGAGCAGCGCAGCGGCGGCGAGCAGGTAGCGCCACTTCCGCCGCATGATCGACCGCGCCGTCCGCGCCCAGAAGCGATGCTCGAGGTCGTTCGGCTCGTCCGCCGCACGGATCGGGAGCCGCAACCGGTCGCGGAGGAAGGCGGCCACCGGCACGCGGCGCGTGCCGCGTCGCCCGAAGATGGCCAGCAGAGCGGGCTGGAGCGTCGCGGCGGCGACGATCGAGACCACGGGCAGCAGGAAGCCGCCGATCCCGATCGCTCGGATGAAGGGCAGCGGCATGAAGATCAGCAGGGCGAGGCCGATCGCGACGGTGGCGCCGGAGAAGATCACCGCCCGCCCCGCCGTCTGCATCGTGCGCACGACCGCGTCGTCGACGTCGAGCCCGCGCGCCAGCTCCTCGCGGAAGCGGTAGACGATCAGCAGGGAGTAGTCGATCGCGATCCCGAGGCCGATCAGGTAGACCAGGTTGGTCACGTACGTCGGCGTGGTGATGAAGTTGGCGGCCACGTAGACGAGCGAGAGCGTGCAGAGCACGGTGCACGCCGCGAACACGAGCGGGATCAGCACCGCCCAGGAGAGGCCGAAGACGAGCAGGAGCACGGCGAGCGCGATCGGCAGGGCGATCGCCTCGCCCTTCCGCAGGTCCCGGCCGAAGATCGGATCGAGCTCGTTCTGGATCGCCGGCGCACCGGTGACGTAGGCCTGCGCGCCCGCCGGCTGCCCGATCGCGGCGACGAGGTCGTCCGACCTGGTCTTCGCGTCCGCGAGGTCGAGGGTCGAGATCACGTTGCCGTAGAGCACGTGGCTTCCGGCAGGCAGGAGCGCCGTGGCCCGGCCGGTCGGGATCGACCGGGCTCCGCGGTCGACCACGCGCTGCAGGCGCATCCGCACCGCCGCGGCGCCGGAGTCGGGGACCCTGAAGACGACGGTGTAGGCGCCGTCGCTGCGGTCGCCGAAGCGATGCTGGAGCACGGAACGCACGTGCTCCGAGTCCGTGCCCGGGACGGTGAAGACGTTCGATTGCAGCGCCGACAGACGGCCGGACGTCCAGATGCCGACGACGACCACGAACAGCCAGGTGGCGACAATCGGCCACCGCAGCCGCATCGCCACTCTGGTCGCCGACGTAATCAAGTTAGTGTCTGCTAAGTTAGTGGCCGCTAGCAGAGTTCGACCACCCGAGCGAGGGTACCCTAGGAACGCATGCAGAAGCGCCGAGACGTCAGCACCGAGCAGCTCGAGGAGCTGTTCGCCGAGTTGTGGCAGCTACCGGGCTTCGCCGCGCGCCGCGGCGGCTACCGGCCCCACGTCGACTGCTACCGATCCGACGATCCGCCCGCGGTCACCGTCGTCGTCGACCTGCCGGGCATCGACCCGGAGGACGCCGAGATCACGGTCTCGGAGCGGACGGTGAGCATCGTCGGCGAGCGGCGGCGCCCGCAACGGGAGAGCCGCGTCTCCTATCGCCAGATGGAGATCGAGTACGGCCCCTTCCAGCGCCGGGTCTCCCTGGCGGAGGACGTCGACCCCGAGCGTGCCGAGGCGCACTACGAGCGAGGCCGGCTGACGATCGTGATGCCGCTCGCCCGGCAGCCGTGCACCGGCCGGATCCTGATCGTGCTGAGCGAGAGGAACTCGCAGCGATGAGCGAGCTGGAGCAAGAGGTCCTCGTCGACGGCGACGAACTCGAGGTCCCCTCGACGCTGCCGGTGCTGCCGTTGAAGGAGACGGTCGTCTTCCCGCAGTCGATGACTCCGCTGGCGATCGGCCAGGAGCGCTCGATCAGGCTCGTCGACGAGGTCGCCTCGGGCGACCGGATGCTCGCCCTGGTCGGCGCGCGCAACGAGGAGGTCGAGAGCCCCGGCTGGGACGACCTGCACGAGGTCGGCACGGCGGCGGTCGTGCACAAGCTCATCCGCATCCCGGACGGAACCCTGCGGATCCTCGTGCAGGGCATCCGGCGAGTCCGGCTCGACCGGCGCGTGCAGGACGAGCCGTACCTCGTCGGCGAGTTCAGCGAGGTCCCCGAGGTCGTCGCGGAGTCGAAGGAGCTCGAGGCTCTGACCCGCAACGTCCAGACGCTGTTCGGCAGGATCATCGCGGCGCTGCCGTACCTGCCCGAGGAGCTCCAGATCGCCGCGGCGAACGTCGACGACCCGACGGTGCTGTCGTACCTGGTCGCGTCGACGATGCGGTTGAAGGCCGAGGAGAAGCAGCAGCTGCTCGAGACCGCCGACGTCGCGGAGCGGCTGCGCGCGATCTCGGCGATCCTCGGCCGCGAGCTCGAGGTGATCGAGCTCGGCTCGAAGATCCAGTCGCAGGTCGCCTCGGAGATTGAGAAGGGCCAGCGCGAGTACTTCCTCCGCCAGCAGCTGAAGGCGATCCAGGAGGAGCTCGGCGAGGGAGACCCCGAGCAGGCCGAGCTCCAGGAGCTTCGCGAGCGCGTCGAGACCGCAGAGCTACCGGAGGAGGTGCGGAAGGCCGTCGACCGCGAGCTCGGGCGGCTGGAGCGGCTCCCTTCCGCGGCCGCCGAGCACGGCGTGATCAGGACCTACCTCGAATGGATCCTCTCGCTGCCCTGGAGCACGACGACCGAGGACAACCTCGACCTCGTGCGTGCCCGCGAGATCCTCGACGAGGACCACTACGACCTGGAGAAGGTCAAGGACCGGATCATCGAGTCCCTGGCGGTCGCGAAGCTCAAGAACGACGTCTCCGGCTCCATCCTCTGCTTCGTCGGGCCCCCGGGCGTCGGGAAGACCTCGCTCGGACAGTCGATCGCGAGAACGCTCGGACGCGAGTTCGTCCGGATCTCGGTCGGCGGCGTGCGCGACGAGTCGGAGATCCGCGGCCACCGCCGGACCTACATCGGTGCGATGCCCGGCTCGATC